>DASYRM010000236.1:0-13440 GCA_036004405.1 Vicinamibacterales bacterium | reverse complement strand
GAAGGCAAGGACTTCCTGAAGGAGCAGACGCTGGCCGAAACGGAAGCCGCGCTCGACCCGGCGGTGTTCGTGCGGATCCACCGCTCCTACCTGCTCAACCTGTCGCGGCTGGCACGGGTCGACCAGGATGAGCGGGAGAATCGGGTGGCGGTGCTCACCGACGGCCGGCGCCTGCCGGTGAGCCGGGCCGGGTACGCGCGGCTGAGCTCGCTCCTCTAACCGGGACGGGCCGCCTGACCACCTCCGCTAAAGCTACGGTGGTCCGCCATAGCCTTGGCGAAGGCGGAAGGCGGCCCCTACGTTAGAATTCGCGCATGTTCGCGCGCGTTCTGATCGCGGTGTTGCTCGCGGCCGGCCCAGCCGAGGCCGCCGGACGTGTGCCGCTCGTGGATGCCGCCGAACGAGGTGACCTGGCGGCGGTGCGGACGCTGATCGGACAGAAGGCCGACCTCAACGCGGCGCGCGAGGACGGCCTGACGGCGCTCCACGCCGCCGTGAACGCCGACCGGCTCGACGTCGCCGACGCCCTGCTGAAGGCGGGCGCCAGCGCGTCAGCGAAGGACCGCTACGGCATCACGCCGATCTACCTGGCCAGCCTCAATGGCAGCGCTCCGCTGATCCAGCGGCTCCTCGACGCCGGCGCCGATCCCAACGCCACGGACCCGGGGGGCGAAACGGCGCTCATGACCGCCACCCGCACCGGCGCAGTGCCGGCGATGCGGCTGCTCATCGAGCGCGGCGCGACGGTGGATGCGCGCGAGCCCGAATTCCAGCAGACCGCCTTGATGATCGCCGTGCGCGAGGATCACGCGGCGGCGGTGGAGGTCCTGCTGAAAGCCGGCGCCTCGGTGAACGTGCAGACGCGCAAGGGCCCGACCCCGAAATTCGTGCCGCCCTGCAAAGGCACCGGCTGCGGGTCCGAGGGCGTGGGGATCAACCGCGGCGGCCTGCCGGATCGCGGCCGGCGCGCCGAAATCAAAGGCGGCATGACGCCGCTGCTCTACGCGGCGCGCGACGGCAAGCTCGAGCCCGCCCGGCTCCTCGTGGCCGCTGGTGCCGACCTCGAGCTCGGCGACGCCAACGCCATCCGGCCGCTGCTGATGGCCGCGCTCAACGGTCAGATCGCGGTCGCCCGTCTGTTGATCGAACGCGGCGCCAACGTCAACGCCGACGACTTCTGGGGGCGCACACCGCTCTGGGCCGCGGTCGAGTACCGCAATCTGGACATGAACAACAACGACCAGGACTCGCCGACCGACAACGGCGTGGACCGGCCGCCGTTCCTGGACCTGATCCGGCTGCTCATCGACAAGGGCGCCAACGTCAACGCGCGCACCCGCGAGCTGCCGCCGCCGCGCCGCTGGCTCTATTCGCTGAACGACGTGTCGTGGGTGGACTTCACGGGCCAGACGCCGTTCCTGCGCGCGGCGCTGTCGGGCGACACCACGACGATGAAGCTGCTCGTCTCCCGCGGCGCCGACCCCAACCTGCCGACGCTCGCGGGCACCACACCGCTCATGGCGGCCGCCGGCGTCAACTGGGTGGTGGCGCAGACCTACACCGAGTCGCTGCAGGCGCGCTACGACGCGGTGGCGCTGTGCCTCGAGCTGGGCGCCGACGTCAACGCCAGCAACTCCATGGGGCTGACCGCCCTGCTCGGCGCCGTGAACCGCGGCTCGAACGACATCATCGATCTGCTCGTGAAGCGCGGGGCGCGGCTGGACGTGAAGGACAAGGAAGGGCGCACGGCGCTGCGCTGGGCCGAGGGCGTGTTCCTGGCCGCGGTGGGCGCGGAGAAGAAGCCCGCCACGATCGCGCTGCTCGAGAAGCTGGGCGCAAAACCGTGAGGACTGCCGCAGCTGCCCTGCTGCTTCTCTGCGGAATCTCGAGCGTCCAGGCACAAACAAGCTCGTCGCGCCGAAGCCTGGAGGGCGAAAGCGGGCAGGCCGTCGTGAACCGCTACTGCGTCACCTGTCACAGCGCCCGCCTGAAAACCGGCGGGCTCGTGCTCGAGGGGCTGGCCGTGGCGCAGTCCGGTCAGCAGCCGCAGATCTGGGAAAAGGTGGTGCGCAAGGTGCGCACCGGCATGATGCCGCCGGCCAACGCGCCACGACCGGAGCGCGCGGCGCTGGACGGCCTCGCCGCCACGGTGGAGGCGGCCATCGATCGCGCGGCAGCCGCGGCGCCCAATCCCGGCGCCCCACCGCTGCACCGGCTGAACCGCGCCGAATACGCCAACGCCATTCGTGATCTGCTCGAACTGCCGGTCGATGCCACGGCGCTCCTGCCGGGCGACGACTCCAGCGAAGGCTTCGACAACATCGCCAGCGCGCTCGGGGTGTCGCCGGCGCTGATGCAGGCGTACGTCTCGGCCGCCGCCCGGATCTCCCGCCTGGCGGTGGGCGATCCGACCATCAGCACCGACCTCACCACCTACCAGGCGCCGCGCGGCATGTCGCAGGCGACGCAGCGCGAAGGGCTGCCGCTCGGCACGCGCGGCGGGCTGCTCGTAACGCACGTCTTCCCGCTCGACGCGGAGTACGAGTTCCGCGTGGGACGGGCCGGCGGCGGGTTCTTCGGCCTGCCGGCCGTCGGCGGCGACGACGACGTGGAGATCACGCTCGACGGCCAGCGCGTGCAGATGGTGGGCCGTACGCCGCCGCGCGGCGGCATCAAGCTGAAGGTGCCCGCCGGACCGCACGCGATCGGCGTCGCCGTCGTCCGCAAGTCGAACCCGCGCGGCGTGGACGATCTCTTCTCCGAGCTGGCGAGCACGGCGGGCGTCAACAGCCTCGGCATCAACGGACCGATCAACGCCACCGGCCCTGGCGACACGCCAAGCCGCCGGCGCATCTTCCTGTGCACTCCCAAGGCGGCTCCCGAAGAGCTCCCATGTGCGCGACGCATCCTCGCCTCGCTGGCCACGCGGGCGATGCGGCGGCCGGTGAGCGAGAAGGATCCCAGCATCGACCTGCTGCTCGGGTTCTACAGGTCGGGGCACGAGCTGCGCGGGTTCGAGGCCGGCATCCAGTACGCGCTGGCGCGGATCCTGGTGGATCCACAGTTCGTCTACCGCTTCGAAAAGCAGCCCGCCTTCGCCGAGGCTACGGCGGGCAAGCCCCTGTCAGAGCGGGTCTATCGGATCAGCGACTTCGAGCTGGCGTCGCGGCTCTCCTTCTTCCTCTGGAGCAGCATCCCCGACGACGAGCTTCTCGGCCTCGCGGCCAAGGGGCGCCTCTCGGACGCCACGGTGCTCGCGCAGCAGACGCGGCGCATGTTGACGGACCCGCGCGCCGATGCCCTGGTGGACAACCTGTCCGGGCAGTGGCTGCAGCTGCGTCAGCTCGACGACGTCTCGGTGGGCACCAAGGAGCTCGACGGCAACCTGCGCTACTCGTTCAAGCGCGAGACCGAGCTCCTGTTCGAGACGATCGTCCACGACGATCGCAGCATCCTGGACCTCATCGACGCCGACTACACGTTCGTGGACGAGCGGCTGGCGCGCCACTACGGGATCCCGAACGTCCGCGGTAGCCGGTTCCGCCGCATCGAGCTGAGCGACGGACCGCGGCGCGGTCTGCTCGGCCAGGGCAGTTTCCTCACGGTGACCTCGGCCGGCAACCGCACCTCGCCCGTGAAGCGGGGTAAGTGGATTCTCGAGAACCTGCTCGGCGCCCCGGTGCCGTCGCCGCCGCCGGGCGTGGAGACCAACCTGGAGAAGTCGGTGGCCCACGGCGCCACGCCCACCTCTGTCCGGCAACGGCTCGAGCAGCACCGCGCCAACCCGAGCTGCGCGGCGTGCCACGCCGTGATGGACCCGATCGGCTTCTCGCTCGAGCCGTTCGACTTGGTTGGGAAACTGCGCGACACCGACGAGGGTGTGCCGGTCAATGCCGCGGGTAAGCTCGTGGACGGCACGCCCCTCGATGGCCCGTCGAGCCTGCGGAAGGCGCTGCTCGACCGGCACGACGCCTTCGTCGCGGCGGCCGCCGAGAAGCTGCTAACCTACGCGCTGGGGCGGCGGGTCGAGTACTGGGACATGCCGGCCGTCCGCGCCATCGCGCGCGACGCGGCGAAGGATGGCAACCGGTTTTCGGCGCTCGTGACGGGCATCGTGAAGAGCACGCCGTTTCAGTTGCGCCGGTACGAGGGAGGGTCGGAGCCGTGAGTTTTATCACGAAGAAGCACCTCTCGCGGCGGACGTTCCTGCGCGGCACCGGCGTCTCGCTGGCGCTGCCGCTGCTCGACTCGATGATCCCGGCCGGGACGCTCCTGGCGCAGACCGCGGCGGCGCCGAAGACGCGCCTCGGCTGCATCTACATCCCGCACGGCGCCACGATGGACAAGTGGACGCCGGCCGGCGAGGGCACCGCGTTCCAGTTCTCCGAGATCCTGCAGCCGCTCGAAGCGTTCCGCGATCGGCTCGTGGTCGTGAGCGACCTGGCCCACGCCCCGGTGGCGCCGGCCACCGGCGAGGACACCGGCGGCGCCGAAAACCACGTGCGCGCGGCCGCCGTGTTCCTGAGCGGCGCGCACCCGGTGAAGAAGAACGAAGCGCACGTAGGTGTGACCGTCGACCAGCTGGCCGCCCAGCACGTCGGGCAGGACACGCCGCTGCCGTCGATCGAGCTGTCGATGGAGCCGGTGAACCTGACCTGCGGCGACGCCGGCTTCACCTGCGCGTATCGCAACACGCTCTCGTGGAAGAACGCCTCGCTGCCGCTGCCGATGGAGAACAACCCGCAGATCGTCTTTCAGCGGCTGTTCGGCGACGGCAGCACCGACGCCCAGCGGCAGGAACGGCGCAACCAGGCCAAGAGCCTGCTCGATTCCATTCGCGGCCAGGTGCCGTCGCTCGAGAAGGACCTGCCCGCCGGCGATCGCCAGCGGCTGCGTGACTACCTCGACGAAGTGCGCGAGATCGAACGCCGCGTCAAGCAGGTGGACGCCACGCTGTCGCGGAATCTCGATCTGCCCGATGCGCCAGTGGGCATTCCCGCCGACTTCGAAGCCCACTTGAAGCTGATGTTCGACCTGCAGGTGCTGGCCTACAAGTCAGAGGTGACGCGCATCTCGACGCTGATGTTCGCCCGCGAGAACAGCAACGCCGTCTACGCCGCCACCGGCGTGCGCGACGGCTTCCACAACGCCTCGCACCACTCGAACGAGCGGAAGAACATGGATCAGTTCGCCGTGATCAACCGCTACCACGTGAAGATGCTCGGCTACTTCCTCGAGCGGCTGAAGGCGACGCCCGACGGCGACGGCACCCTGCTCGACCACTCGATGATTCTCTATGGCAGCAGCCTGAGCGACGGCAACGAGCACAACTTCGATCCGCTGCCCGTGCTGCTCGCCGGCGGCGCCTCGGGCCGGCTGACCGGCGGGCGCCACCTGCGCCACGCGCCGCACACCCCGATGTCGAACCTGCTGCTGGCGATGCTCCACAAGATGGGCGCGCCGGTGGACCGCATCGGCGACAGCACCGAGCCGCTGACGATCTGATTCGTAGGGGCCGCCTTGAGGCGGCCCGTCAACGGGCCACCTAAAGGTGGCCCCCACGAATCAAGGCGCTTCGGCGTAGGCCGAGCGCGCCAGCGCGGCCACACCGTTGGGACGCGCCCAGGTGGGCTGCTGCGCCTGGAACTCCATCTGGACGATCGACGCCGTCTCGTCGGCCGACCGTCCCTGCGCCTTCAATTCCCGCGCGCGCGTCTGAATGCGTTGGACGGCGGTCTGCAGCGGGCCCAGGATGGTGCCAGGCCCGATGTCGCCGTGCGCCGGCACGATGGTGCCCGGCTTCATCGCCGCGATCCGATCGAAGGCCGCCAGCCAGGCTTTGATGCTCGAGCCCTGATTGGCGGCCACGAACGACCGGTTCATCACGACGTCGCCGGCAAACAGCACGCCGTCGCCTTCGACGAACACCACGGTGTCGCCCTTGGTGTGGGTCGGACCCACGACCAGCAGCCGCACACGCACCCCACCCAGATCCAGGACGTGGTCGCGATCGAAGGTGATGTCGGCGGTCCGCCGCGCGGCGTCCTTCAACAATTCGGCCGAGAGCGGCGACCGGGAGCCAAACGTCTCCACCTGGCGCAGGCCGGCCTCGGCGAATTCGGCCTCCTGGATCGTCGAGTTCACGTACTGCGCCGACGGCGGGAACGCCACGTAGCCCACGGTGTGCTCGACGTGAAAGTGCGTGGTGACGATGTAGAGCGCGGTGTTGCGGCTGACCTTCGCCACTTCGCGCAGCACCGTTTCACCGTTGCGGCGGCCGAGGCCGGTGTCGATGACGAGCGTGGCTCGGGAGCCGACCACGATTCCGATGTTGGGGACCAGCGGCACGTTGCCGTCGGGGATGGCGTAGGTGTGCGGGCCGAGCATGACGGTGACACCTTCGCGAACCAGCGGGTCGGGCGCGGGGCCGCGCTGCGCCGACGCCTGGGCCATGGCCACGACGAGCGACACGATCAAGGCCGAGCTGAGCCTGTTCGGCATCGCCGGCCAGTCTACAGGATGCCCGCGAGCCGGACTAGAATCGCCTGCCTGGAGGCTCACATGCGAAGCTCACTTCTCGCCGGTCTGGTACTGCTCGTGTCGGGAACGGTCGCGTCTGCGCAGGCGCCGACGGCGCCCGCGGCAACACGCACCATGGTGTCGGCAAGCGACGTCGCGGCGATGATCGCCAAGGCCAAGGCCGAACGGAAGGATCAGCCGATCATCGCGCAGTCGATGATCCAGCTCGCGCCGTACAACGTGAGTCTCGAATACCGCGCATCGGTCGGCAACGCCGCAGTGCACGAGACCGAAGCCGAGCTCTTCTACGTCGTCGATGGATCGGCCACGCTGGTCACCGGTGGCACGCTCACCGACTCCACGCGCAACGGCGCCAATCTCACCGGCAAGGGCATCCAGGGCGGCATGTCGCGCAAAGTTGCCAAGGGCGATTTTGTGATGGTGCCCGAAGGCCAGCCGCACTGGTTCAGCGCCATCGACGGCACGGTGGTGCTGATGTCGCTCCACCTGCCGCACGCGGCCGGCGCGAAATAGAAGAGCGGTGCGCCGGGCGAACCCGGCGCACCGCCACGTGCTTCTAGGCGCTAGTAGCGGCGGTGGCGGTCACGATCGCGATACCGATTGTCGCGATCGCCACGGAAGCGGTCACGATCGCCGTCACGATCGAATCGACGGTGGTTGCGGTCCCAGCGGCCGCGTTCGCCGTTCCAGTAGCCTTCGTAGTACCGGCCGCGATCCCACCGCGGCTGCACCCAGTAAGCGCTTCGATACGGCGGCAGCGTCCAGTAGCCGTCATACCAGACATACCGCCCCCGCTCCGGATACCAGTAGCCATCCACCCAGACGTACTGCGGGCCTGGACGGCGAGGCACCACTCGCACCACCCGCGGTGGCGGCGGAGATCCGATGCGGACGTCGAAAGACACCTGCGCTGCCGAAGCCACGCCGCCGGTCAGCAGCAGGGTGGTCAGACAGAGCGTCGAGATGAGTCTCTTCACGTTGTCCTCCTCTCTGCTGTCTGATGGAGCAAGCACCGGACCAACCCGGGCCAGCCGCGCGATACACCGCGGAACGCATTGCGCTCATGGCGCATAGACGCCTCAGGTAGACAAACCCGCCTCTTGCACACCTTGCGGGAGGTCGATGGCTGAGCCCTGAGGGGGACGCTCCGCCGAACTCATCTGGATGCGGCGGTTTGACGGTATCCTTGGCGGCGAAGGTGGGCCGCCCGTGACAACCAGGAATGGACTCAGCGACTCCTCCGGCGTCTCGCGCCGCGACATGATGCGGCTCGGCGCCGGCGGCATCGGGTTCGGACTCTTCGGGGGTCTCGGCCCGGTGCCGTACGTCCTGAACCAGGCCAGCCTGGCTGCCGCGTCGAACCAGTCGGGCCGCATTCTCGTCGTCTTCGAGTGGTTCGGCGGCAACGACGGCCTGAACACCATCGTGCCGTACGGCGATCCGATGTACTACAAGCATCGGCCGACCATCGGCATCAAGGAAAAGGACCTTCTCAAGATCGACGCCCACATCGGCTGGCACCGGTCGATGAGCGGGATGAAGCAGCTCTACGATGACGGCAAGGTGGCCATCATCCAGGGCGTCGGCTACGACCAGCCCTCGTTCTCGCACTTCACGTCGATCTCGTTCTGGCACACCGGCGCCCCGAACAGCGGCAACGAGTACGGCTGGATTGGGCGCACGGCGTCGGCGCTCGATGCCGCCGGCACGCGCCAGAACCTGATCGTGAACGTCTCCGACAGCCAGACGCTGGCGGTCAAGGCCGAGAAGCACGTGCCGCTCGTGTTCATCGACCCGACGCGGTTCCAGCGTGGCGTGTTCGCGCAGGAAAAGCCGCTGCTCGACGCGCTCAACGCGGCCCACACCCCGGTGGGCGACGCCCACAAATACGTGCAGGAGGTCACGCGGAGCGCCGCGCAGGCCTCGGAAGTCGTGCGCGCCGCGTGGAGCAAGTACAAGGGCAAGGACAACCCGGATCTGCGGCTGCTCGATCTCGACAAGGTCGCGGCGCTCATCGAGGCCGACTTCCCCACCCGCCTCTATTACGTGCCGCTGCGCGGAAGCCTGTTCGACACGCACGTGAATCAGGCGTCGCCGCACGACCGGCAGCTCCTCTACTGCTCCGATGCGATCGCCGGGTTCTTCCAGGAGATGAAGCGCATCGGCCGCGCCGACGACGTGGTGATGTATGTCCACAGCGAGTTCGGGCGCCGCGTGCCCGAGAACACCAGCCTTGGCACCGATCACGGCACGGCGCAGGTGAACTTCGTGATCGGCAACGCGGTGAAGGGCGGGCTCTACGGCCGGCCGCCGAGCCTCACGAATCTGGTGCTGGGCGACAACCTCGAGAGCACGACGGACTTCCGCCAGGTGTATGCGTCGCTCATCCAGGAGTGGATGGGGGCTGACGCATCGACGGTGCTCGGGCACTCGTTCCCGGCGATGGGCCTGTTTCGCACGTAGGAACGGGAGGACCGAATGGCCACTCGCACGCCCTGGTCTCCCGGACCGTCGGCCTGGAAAGACGACCTCACGCCGCTGAGCGCCGGCGATTGGAACTCCGACCGCGCGGCGCACCTGCTGACGCACGCGGGGTTCGGCGGCACGCCCGCCGAGATCCAGAAGCTGGCCGACGCCGGGCTCGAACGGGCGGTGCGATCGCTCGTCTACTACGAGACCATCCCCAACCCGAAGATGCAGCCGTTCGTCGAGTCGGGCCTCTGGGATCCGTCGTTGAACGGCTTTCCCGAGAGCCGGCCCGAAGCCACCGATCGCGCGGAAAAGCAGGGCCGCTCGATGGGCGTCGAGAACAAGCCGGCCGGCAACCGGCCGGTGCAGCCGGCGTCCGACCGCTTCTTCTACTGGCTCCGCGCGACGATGCTCGAAACGCGGCGGCTCGGCTACTGGTGGGCGAACCGGATGCTGCAGACCACGCACCCGGTGGAGCAGAAGATGGCGCTGCTGTGGCACGGCCACTTCGCCACGCACGAGAACAAGGTGCGCGACTACCGGAAGATGCTGCAGCAGATCGATCTGTTCGAGCGGGGCGCCACCGGCAACCTGCGCGACCTGACGATCAAGGTGGCGCAGAACCCGGCGATGCTGTATTTCCTCGACGCGCAGTACAACGTCAAGGGCGCACCCAACGAGAACTTCGCCCGCGAGGTGATGGAGCTGTTCACCATGGGGGTGGGCAACTACAGCGAGAAGGACGTGCGCGAGTGCGCCCGCGCCTTCACCGGCTGGTACTTCGACAACCTCGCGTTCAAGGTCGATCCGGCCAAGCACGACGCCGCCCCGAAGACGTTCCTCGGGCGCACGGGCCCCTTCGACGGCGTCGACGTGCTGAAGATCATCTTCGAACAGCCGGTCACGGCCGATTACCTGGCCGGCAAGATCTATCGCTTCCTGGTGCGTGACGAGCTGTCACCGGAGCTGCGCACGAAGCTCGGCGCCGTGCTCCGGTCGCACGACTACGACGTCAAGCCGCTCCTGGCGGTCATCTTCGCGTCAAAGGACTTCTACTCCCAGGCGAGCTACGGCGGCCACATCAAAGGGCCGGTCGAGCATCTGGTCGCGATGATGAAGCACCTGGGCGTCGACAGCATCCCCGGCGTCCCCGACTTCAATCAATCGACCCTCGCCATGGGCCAGCATCTGCTGAACCCCCCGTCGGTGGCGGGCTGGGCGGGCGGCAAGGCGTGGATCACGCCAGGCTTGCTGATTGCGCGCGGCAACATCGCGCGCGACGTGCTGATTCCGGACATGACCGGCTTCCGCGACTGGAACTTCTCGGCCGGGAGCGACGACATCCTCGGCCGCCGGCTGCGCGACGGCTACGAGGTGGGCGCCGCCACCGCGGTGAACGACCCGTCGAACATGAGCGCGTTCGATCGGGTGGCCCTCGAGCGCGACGAACGCTTCAACACGCGGATCTCGGGCTACATCGGCTGGGAGCAGGCCGCACGCAAGCTGATTCCCACGCCTCGCCAGGCGGCCGGGTTCGATCTCACGAAGATGGTGGTCGAGAGCGGCGCCACGACCACCGGCGAGGCGGTGGATTATCTGACGTGGCGCCTGCTCAGGGTACCCGCCGCGAAGGAGATGCGCGACGCGCTCGTGTCGTTCCTGACCAAGGAGCTTGGTACAGACAGGGTCGACCGTGCCAAGACCTATATGGAGGACGCGTTGCGCATGACGGCGCACCTCGTGATGAGCACGCCGGAATATCAGATCGTGTAGCGCCGGCTACAGCTTGCGGTACCGGTCGACGTTGAGCGTCGTGCTGCCGGTCTTCGGACTCAACTTGAACGAGCCGACGAACTGATAGCCGCCCGACGGCGCGAGTGAGCCGGCTGGCACCATGACGAGCGCACCGGGGAACAGCCCGACCGTAAGCTCGCTTCCACCGTGCATCCCAGCTTCTCGGTGACGGATCGCATCGCGACCCACTGCGACGGATATTCGGGTGTGTGTTTGACGACCATCCGAACGGCGCGCTCACGCAGCTCGGGTGAGTATTTGCTGGCTCTGGGCATCGGCTCCATCCTCTCTCGGCCGCCGATAAACCCGGTGCGATTCAGTACGCGTAGCTCACCGAGGACGAGGAGCTAGATCGGCCAGAGCCGTGGTTCGATGCTCCTACCTTCGCGAGCCCCCTCGAACACACCTGAGCTGACACACACCACCGCATGACAATGTCATAGTTCCAGCTGGAGTACTTCGATCTCGGTATTCCAGAATGAAAAATCGTGTTGAAGGTCGATTGACGACGACACCGGAGCGTAGACCTCAGCATAAGCGTCATGCGAGAAGAAGACAATCGCACCGTCACGATGTTTAGGAACTAGCCAGCAATCCCAGCCGAATAGACATGAAAGCATGAATAGCGATAGCCCGTCGTCGCTCTCGTTGGTGCTGGTCACGGCACCGGGCTGATCAGACAAAGGAGCGAGGGCCCCAAGCCCCCTTCTGGCCGCTACCATCAGGGGCGGGTGTTCGATTCCCTCGACGATACTGGACGAGACGACCCACTGCATCACGTCGCCATCTTCAGCCACTGTCAGCCACAGCGCCCTTACAAAAGAGAGGAACTGACCTACCTCTCGCGGAGCCGCGACACGTATGCCTCGATAAGCTGTTGCCGAGATTCGGAGCTCCCTCCCCAAATCGCCCGTCAGCCCTGTCTCAGCTACCCACCTGACACAATCTTGTGATGATAGGAATCGCATTGTCGCGCTATAGCTCCCTAGCTCGCCATCCCTTAGTGCCTAAGTTTTGCATGAGCGCGCTGGATTACAAGCTGCCAACCAAGGCATGTAAAGACAAGGGTTAACGATAAGCGGGAACGGTCCCGGCCAACTGGTCGGAATGTCTGGCACCGGCGGAATCGGATCCATCGGTCTGGTTCCACCAGGCCCTGGCGAGTTCGGCCTGTCGCCCCGAGGATTGGTTGTCTTGTCGAGCGGCCTGTTCCAGTGATCGACCGGTTTCCCTGTCCGATCGAAACGATCGGTATTGCCCCGTCCATCGTGACGATCCCAGTGATCATTTTTCGGGTCCCAGCTGGCGTTTGGCTGCGATCCTTTCGGATTATCAACGGGAAACTCCGGCTTCCACCGCACGGGCCGGTCGGGTGAGCCGGACCCTGGAACCCACCTGTTGGGTTCGCCGTTCCTGCCGGGAGGCAGAGGGATCGGAGGGGGGCCCGGGGGCGCCTGTGCCAGCCCAAAGGGATCCCACATCGTGGTTGGTTGATTGCGGACGTAGTTGTAAAGGTTGAGGCCATCGGAGAACCGAGTCGGATCTTCCGACAACCATCGTGCCAATTCTGGATCGTAGGCGCGATGCAAAGTCAGATATAGCCCACTTGGCTGATGGAAGTCGTGCCCGGTCAGTCCGAAACGACTGGATGCTGTTCCAACCCCGACGATTCTTCCGTATGGATCGTAATCGTTTCGTTCAACGACCGAGCCGGTCGAAGAAGTAACTTCGCGGATGTTTCCCAGCAGGTCCTTCGTGCGGTAGTGAGCAGTCCCGTTGCGCTGCTCGCCATCTGGCAGGAAACGATTAATCTCGCCAGTCGTGAGGCGCTCCTCAATCAACTCGCGATTTGTCCAGAACATGCTTGCATCACGAATCGTCACACCGGAGTCTTTTTCAACGATCCGGACGCGACGGCTCTGCCCGTCGTAGGTGAACTCGCTACGGTGCGTCCCGATGATGACCGCCACGAGTCGGTTCTCCGCATCCCACTCAAACGTGCGGCTGCCGTCTGACGTCATGTTGCCGTTCGCGTCGTAGCTGAAGGACTTGGTTGCGCCGGTGGAGTCGACATCGTAGATCTGGGTTCGGCTGTTGCCACTGCTGTCGGTCGCTACCACGGTGAGGGCATTCGCGGCGGATTGAACCGGCACGCGTGCTGCGAAGCCGTTAGAGGCGTCAACCACCGCGCCTTGACCGTTGACCGTGACCGTGCCTGGTTCGCTCAAGCTCCCGCTCACGTGCAACTGGCCGGAGGGCTGCTGACTGACCAGGCGGTTCAGGGCATTGACGGTCACACCGGAGAGGCTGTCACCGATCTGCTCGCTGGTGCGATTGGCGGCTTGGTCGTAGCTGTACTGAAATCTGGCCAGAAGCGTCGGCGTGGGATCTGTCGTCTTCTTGAACGCGGACGCCAATTGATCGGCCAGGTCGTACGTATACGTCCACTGGGTCGGTGCAGCGGTATCCACCTGCTGCTGCCACGAGAGGATGTTTCCGACCCGGTCGTAGGTGTAGTCGAACTTCGACAGCGTCGCCCCGCCGGACAGCTTGTGATGCAGCGTCTGCAACCGGCGGTCCCCCGTGTTGCCGTAGTAGCTGTAGGTCGTGGTCTGGCCGTTGGGATACGTCGTCGTC
>DASYRM010000235.1:0-19874 GCA_036004405.1 Vicinamibacterales bacterium | reverse complement strand
AACGACTCGAGTCGGATGCGTTCCTCGTTTGTCAGAATCAGCGCAACCTTGGGGCGTCCCAATGCCATGCTCGCCTCCTTGTAGACGAGTACGACGGGGCCGCGCCAGTTATTTCACAATCTTCACGGACAGGACACTAGGAGGAGATGATGATGGCCGGCCTCACGCTCGACGTGACCGCACGCGCGATCGCCTCCGCCCTGCTTCATTCGGTCTGGCAGGGCGCCGTGGCTGCCGCGGTGACGGCGGCTGCGCTGCGGACGCTGCGCGGTGCCAGCGCGCAGGCCCGCTACATCGTCGCGTGCGCGGGGCTCGCCGCGATGGTCGTCGCGTTTGCGATCACGGCGGCTCGCAGCGCTGTTGTAGAGGGCGGTCTTCACACCAATGTAGAGGGCGGTCTTCAGACCGTCCTGGCACCCGTGCTGGGCCCCGGACCACTGGACTTCTCATCCGCCATCCGCGAGCTTCGGCCGTCGGATCTGACGGCGAACGACACGCGGCCCTCATGGCCTGCGCGTCTCGAACGATGGTCCATCGTCGCGGTGCCGCTCTGGTTCGCCGGCGTGGTGCTGCTGACGATCCGCGTGTCGGTCGGGTGGCTCGCGCTCGGACGGCCGCGCCGGACACGGCTGACGCCCGCGGCCGCCGATCTGCACACGCGCGTCACGGAGCTCGCGCGGCGCGTGCGCGTCTCCTGTCTGGTGCGTGTGGCACATTCCACCGCCGTCCGCGTCCCGTCCGTCGTGGGTTGGCTGCGTCCGATCATCCTGCTCCCGGCGAGCGCCCTCAGCGGCCTGTCGCCGGCGCAGCTCGACGCCGTGCTCGCGCACGAGCTCGCGCACATCCGGCGCCACGACTTCGCGGTCAACGCGTTGCAGACCGCAGCCGACGTGCTGCTCTTCTATCACCCGGCCTGCTGGTGGCTGTCGCGGCGCATCCGGTTGGAGCGCGAACACTGCTGCGACGACGTGGCGGTGGCGATCTGCGGCGATCGACTGGCCTACGCCGCAGCGCTCGCCGATCTCGAGACGCTGCGGCAGCCGCCGGCGTTGGCCCTGGCGGCGACCGACGGCCCACTGCTCCGCCGCGTGCGGCGGCTGGTCACGCCGCCGGAGCCCAGCGGCTCGCCGGCGTGGGCGGCGCTTGCGCTCCCGCTGGCGGTCGTTGTGATTGCGATCGGCGGCGTGGTCGTGACCAGGGCGCAGCAGGCGCCCGAGCAGGTCCGCGTGCCCGGCATGGGCCGGACGATTCCGGGCGACCGCGGCATCATTGAAGGCCAGGTCGTGGAGGCCGGCACCGGGCGACCGATCGCAGGCGCCAAGGTCGACGTACGTGGATCATCCGGCCAGGTGTACGTCACCACCGACCAGTCCGGCCGTTACGAAACTCCGGCTCTCCAGCCGGGCGCCTATTCGATCACGGCCACCGCGACCGATCACGCACCTGCCTTTTACGAGGGGCGCGCTGGTTCCATGTCCGGGCAGTCGTCGCTGGTTTCCGACTCGGTATCAATCTCCGGTCCGGCCGGCGCTCAACGAATCACGCTGGCAGGCAACGTCGAAATCCGCAGGGCAATCACGATCGACGTCCAACCAGGCTCACGCCTGACGGACATCGACCTCTCGATGCAAGCGACAGGCCAGTTGAGCGGGCGCATCCTCGACGATCGCGGCCGCGGGCTGGGCGGCGCGTACATCCAGCTCGTCGCCACGCGAACAACCGCCGCCGGCACGCTCCGGCGCGTGGCGTACGCGCGATCGGAGAGCGATGGCAGCTATCGAGTGACAGCGGCGCCCGGCGACTATTTTGTCCGCGCCTACGTCGACACGCAGGTGCGCCCCTCTCGAGATGCCGCCCTGGCGTATGTCGGAACGTTCTTTCCTGGCGTCCACTCGCAGGACGAGGCTCAGGTCATCCGCCTCGACGCGGCAGCCGAACAGTACGACGTGGACTTCGCACTGCTTTCGGGCCGGACGGTACGCGTATCCGGAGTGGTCATCGACCCGACAGGCACCGACCTCGAAGGCGTGCAGGTGTCCTTGCGGGTTCGAGCCGGTTCGGGAGAGAAGTCCGTCGACCTCCCACTGAATAGTCGCGGCGAATTCGACGCGCGGGACGTCGTGACGGGAACGTACCAGGTGAACGTGATCGACCAGCGCCGGCCGGCGCGCTGGAAGATCGCGCGCGAACCGCTCGAGATTACAGAGGACGTCACGGGGCTGGAGATCCGTGCCGTTGGCGCCGCGTCAATCACCGGATGGGTCGTCAAAGATCCACGCAGTAGCGGCCGCCTGAACCTCGCCCAGACCGTGGTGTCGTTCGTGGACAGGATTGGGAGCGCAGGATCCAGTATGAGCACCTTCAACCTGGACGAGGACGGCTCGTTCCACAACGACGTGCCGACCGGAGCGCTCACGCTGATGGTGATGGGCCCGCAAGGCTGGGCCACGCGTGCCATTCGGCTCGATAGCGTCGACGTGTTCGGCTATCCGCTCGAGATCACCCCCGGCGCCCACGAGATCGAAATCGTCGTCACCGATCGTCTGGGTTCGGCCAGCGGCCTGGTGGTGGATCGGCGAGGCACGCCGCTCGGCGGTTTCGACGTGGTGCTGTTCCCGCATGACGAGGCGCGCTGGTACTTCGCGTCGCCGCTCATTCGACAGACGCGGTCGAGCCAGAACGGACGCTTCGAGCTACCGCTGCTGCCGCCGGGGGACTACCTCGCCGTCGCCACGGAGGCAATTCCGTTTCTGATGCTCGGAGATCCGGAACCGACGCTCCGCCGCCTGCAGTCGATCGCGACGCGCTTGAAAGTCGGCGACGGTGAGCAGAAGACGATCTCGATCCGCGCCTCACCGGCGCCCGAGGGTCTGGTGCGCTTCACGCCGTAGCGCACGGGCCGCCTGAAGGCGGCCCCCACGACGGCACTGCCCTACTGTCTACATTCGAAGTTGCGCGCGTCCTGCGAGTCGCCCGTGCCCTTGTAGTGCGCGTGCTGGGGGTACGCGCACAGCGGGCGGCTGCGGCCCGGGAGTCCGCGCCCCGTCGCCGGCACCGCGTTCGGCGCCGTCCCCTTCTCCACCCAGTCTACGACCGCCGTGAGCAGATCGAACTGGTCGAGCGTGGCGGGGCCGCCGCCGCAGTGGCCCATCCCCGGCACCAGGAACAGGCGGCTCCAGTTCATCACCTGCGGCGCGCCGCCGTTGGCCTTCGTCATCCGCTCGTAATAGTCGATGGTGTCGAGCGCCGAGAACCACGGGTCGCTGACGCCGTGGAAGAAGATCAGCTTCCCGCCGTGGTTCGAGAAGGTGCTCAGGTTGGTCCAGCGCGACGTGGCCGTGAGCGCTTCGGCGGGATCGCTCGCCGCCGCGAGCGCGCGCGCGTCCACATCCATCGTCGTGGCCGTGAACGGCGGGCCCACAGGGTTCTGGCCCCCGTGCAGCAGACCGGCGATCCCCTGGGTGGACGCGAGCCCCGTGTCGTAGAAGAACCCGGGATACACCTGCCGGCCCTTCGAGTCCTTCGGCCCGGCAAAGCCCTTCTCGATGGCGACCGCCTGCTCCATCGTGATGCAGCTGTCGGTCTTGGCGCCCTTGCACGCGAGCACTTTGGGATCGAACCTGCACGACAGCTGGTCGAAGACCATCCCGTCCTTGACGCCGTCGTTGGCGTCGCACGCGTTCAGCACGCCATCGATGACCAGCTTCTTGTCCGCGTCCGACAGCGCCTGGCGCACCTGCGGCACGCCCTGCGCGTCCTTCGGCGCCACGGTGTTCAGCATCGTCGCCACCCACGCGTCGCCGATGCCCGAAAAGTTCGTGCGCATCGCCGGGGCGCCCGAGATGACGCCGTCGAAGAACCGCGGGTAGCGCTGCGTCATCAGCATGCCTTCACGGCCGCCGGTCGAGCAGCCGGCAAAGTACGATCGGTCGGGCGCCTTCGCGTAGTGACGCGCGATGATCTGCTTGGCCAGCTCCGCCACCCGGCCGACGGCCTGGTAGGCGAAGTCGAGGCTCGCCTGCTGCTCGGCCATGAAGCTGGCGTCGAAGCCGCCGGCCTGATGGCCGGTATCGGTACTCACCACGGCAAAGCCGCGAACGAGCGCCGAGGTGCCGCCCGAGGCCTGCGCGCCCATCGGGAAGCCGACGTTTCCGTTCAAGCCGCCGCCGCCCTGAAACAGGAAGCGCCCGTTCCAGTCGCCCGGCAGTGCGAGCGCGAAGCCGATGCCGTAGCTCTTGCCGTCGGCGCCCGTCCGCTTGTCGAGGACACCGTCGAGGCGGCAGTACGCCGGCAGCGTGACCGGAGGCGCGGCGTTCGGCGGTGCGTTGGGCGGCGCCGGCGGACGCGAGCCGGCAGCAAACCACTCCGCCTTGGTAATGGACAACGGCACGCCGGGAATCTGCAGCGACGACAGCGCGGCACAGGCCGCGGCATCGCGCGTGACGTTCTGCGCCGCGGCCGGGCGGGTGCTGACGGCGACCGCAAGGAGGGTGATGAAAACGGTTGCAGGGATCCGCATGCGCGGCATTCTAGCGCGAAGTTCCGCCATTTCCTCACGATCCGGCTCCACTTCGCGCTGCCAGTATCTTTTGGCCCGCGCTCCGCGCGGGCGTCAATCGAGCGAATGCGGCGACGGCTGCAGAAGCGGCAGCGCCTCCGAGGGCACGCCGTTGACGGTCAGTCCGTTGTGCATGAAGCTGATCGCCCCGTTGAGGAACGCCGACGGGAAGTTGAGCACCGGCGCCGACACCGCGTCGAGGGCCTGCACCTGCTCGGGGGCCAGCCTCAGGTCGAGCGCGGCGAGGTTGGCGTCGAGCTGATCGAGACGGCGGGCGCCGATGATGGTGGAGGCCACACCGGGGCGCGCCTGCACCCACGCAAGCGCCACCGCCGCCGGCGTCGTGTTCAGCGCGGCAGCGACCCGCCTGACCTCGTCGAGGATCGCGAAGGTACGCTCGGTGAGCCGCGACAGCGACCGCGCGCCGCGATCGGAAGTGGCCGTCGCCGCGTCCTCGCGCCTGAACTTGTCGCTCAGCACGCCGCCGGCAATCGGCGACCACGGCGTGATGCCGAGCCCCAGCTCCTGCGCCATCGGCACCAGCTCGCCTTCCACCGTGCGCTCGAGGAGCGAGTACTCAATCTGGAGCGCCACCAGCGGCGTCCAGCCGCGGAAGAGCGCCGTGGTCTGCGCCTGGGTCACCTTCCACGCCGGGGTGTCGGAAAAGCCGATGTAGCGGACCTTGCCGGCGCGGACCAGATCGTCCAGCGCCCGCATCGTCTCCTCGATCGGCGTGAAGCGATCCCAGACGTGCATCCAGTAGAGGTCGATGTAGTCGGTCCGCAGGCGCCGCAGCGACTGTTCGCAGGCGGCCACCACCGCCTTGCGGCTGGCCCCGCCGCCGTTGGGATTCCGGCGCGACAGGTTGCTGAAGAACTTGGTGGCGATGACGATCTCGTCGCGGCGCGCCCGGTCGTGCGCGATGAAGTTGCCGATGATCCGCTCGGAGTGGCCGCCGGTGTAGCCGTTGGCGGTGTCGAGGAAGTTGCCGCCGCGCTCGAAGTAGCGGGCCATGATCGCCTCGGACTCCGGCACCGGCGATCCGAAGCCCCAGTCTTCGCCGAAGGTCATCGCACCGAGGCAGAACGGGCTCACGCGCAGGCCGGAGCGCCCAAGGGTGACGTAGTGATCGAGTGGCATGAGTGAACTCCTGGCTCTCGTCAGGCGACGGCGGCAATGGTGACCGAGGCGATGGCGTCGGCCGCCGCGTCGGCGCCGCCTTCGGCAGCCACGATGCGGGCGGTCTGACGGGCACGCTCCGCATACGAGGGATCCTCGAGCAGCCGTCGCAGCTCCTGCGACGCGCGGGCCGCGGTGTAGCGTTTCGGGTAGAGCGTCCGCGCCACGCCGAGGCGCGCCACGCGAAAGGCGTTGTCGGGCTGATCGTGGCTATGGGGCACGACGAGCATCGGACACCCGCCGCGCAGCGCCTGCGCGGTGGTGCCGGCGCCGCCCTGGTGCACGACGGCGCGCGCGCGGGGAAAGAGCAGCTGGTGCGGCGCGCGGTCCACGAGCAGCACGCCCTCGGGGATGCGCGCGGGGCGATTGGCCGCAAACCCGCCGGTCAGCAGCACCGCTCGCACGCCGAGTCGGGCCGCGGCCTCGGCGCTCTCGTGATAGAAGCGCCCGGCCGCGCCGACCGCCGACGACCCCAGCGTGAAGACGACCGGCGGCGCGCCTGCGGCGAGAAACGACTCGAGCCCCGCCGGCAGCGCCCCCGGACCGTTGTAGAACACGAAGCCGGTCACACACGTCCGCGGCGGCCAGTCGGCCTGCGGTTCCGCCATGACGCGCGAGAAGAGGGCCAGGTTCGCGTGGGGCGAGTACTGTCCCTCGATGAGCGGGTTGCCCGCCGGCGGCAGGGCGTGGCGCGCCCGCAGCGCGTCGAGCGGCGCGGTCCATTTCGCCGTCTCGCGGCGGACGAGGCCCATCACGGTCCGCCGCAGCCATGGCCACGCCCGCATCGCCGGCGCCAGGCCCGGCAGCGCCGGCAGCACCGGAAAGTCGCCATCGGAAAAGAGCGACAGCGGCGCGAGGATGGTGCCGAGCCACGGCATGGATCGCGCGGCCGCCACCGCCGGCGTGCAGAAGGTCAACGGGTGGCTGACCAGCACGTCGGCGCGCTCCGCCAGGCGCTGCGTTTCCTCGTACATCTGGTCGAGGGCGGGCAGCACGAACTCCTTCACCACCACTTCCCCGCCGCGCCGCGCGTCCATTACTCGCGCCAGCGCCGCCTCGTTGCGCAGGTCCACGTCGGGGCCGAGCGGCGCAAAGGCGATCCCTTCTTGTTCGACGGCGGGCCGGTAGGACGCGGAGGTCGCAACGACGGGCTGATGCCCTCGATCGCGGAGCGCTTTGGCCACGCCGATGTACGGGAACACGTCGCCGTACGATCCCAGACACGTGATGACGATGCGGCGCGTCACAAACCGCCATGGTACCTCGTAGTTGCGGGTCTTCCGCCTTCGCCCTTCGCGCTTCGGCGGACAGGTCAGACCCGCCCGGCGGAGGTGCGCTACGATGACCCGCTGTGACGACGTCACTGTCGCGCGACGCCGCATGGGCGCTCCTCACCGAGTGGACGCAGAGCGAGAGCCTGCGCAAGCACGCGCTTGCCGTCGAAGCCGCGGTGCGCGGCTACGCCCGCTCGGCCGGCGAGGACGAGGTGGCCTGGGGCATCGTGGCGCTGCTCCACGACATGGACTACGAGCGCTTTCCGTCGCTCGACGATCACCCGTTTCGCGGCGTCGAGGAGCTGCAGCGGCGCGGCTACCCGGAGTGGGTGACGCGCGCCATCCTGTCGCACGCAAACTACTCGGGGGTGCCGCGCGAGAGCGCGCTCGAAAAGACGCTCTTTGCCTGCGACGAGATGGCGGGATTCGTCACCGCCGCCGCGCTGGTGCGGCCATCCAAGAGCGTGCTCGACCTCGAGGCGCCGTCCGTGATCAAGCGGATGAAGGACAAGGCGTTTGCCCGCGCCGTGTCGCGCGACGACCTGCGGCACGGCGCCGAGGAGCTGGGGCTGCCCCTCGACGTCCATGTCGCCAACGTGATTCAGTTCCTGCGCGTCGAGGCCGACGCGCTCGGACTGAGAGGATCGTTGTAGGGGGGTGAGACGGGTAGGGCCGCGCACCACGTGCGCGGTGAGGCGGGTAAACGACTTCCTTCTTACGCGCCCTACCCGCCTTACCCGCCTTACCCGCCCTGCCCGCCCTACTTCGCGGCCGGGGGGTTCTTCACGGCCGAATCCCAGTGCTCCTGCACCATGCCGTTGTCCACGCGCACCATGTCGAACCAGTACGCCGGATAGGTCTTCTTCGGATCGTCCGGATCCATCAGCTCGCGCTTGAACATCATGAACACGTACGAGCCGCTGACGATGGTGATCTCCGGCTTGTCCTTCCACTCGGCCTTGATCGGCTCGGGCTTGCGGATCTTGCTGAAGAACTCGACGAACGCGGCGCGGCCGGTCGGCACGTTCGGGTTGTGCTGGATGTAGGTGGTCGCCATCACCTTCTCGGCCAGCTCCACGTGGCCGTACTGCAGGATGTCCTTGAACTCGACGGTCGCGATCTCGAGGTTCTTCTTCTCCTGCGCCGAGAGGTCGAACTTCACCTTGTCGTAGTCCACGCCGTCGGGGGCCCCGCCGTAGGGAATCTTCGGTTGCTTGAGCGCCCAGTCCCAGTGCTCCTGCACCTTGCCGTTGCCAAGCCGGACCAGATCGTAGGTGTTGTACTTGTAGGTCTTGGACGGATCGGCCGGGTCCTTCCCCTCGCGCTCCCAGATGATGACGACGTAGTCGCCTTTGGCAAACGCGACGGCCGGCGGGTTGGCCAGCGTCGTCTGAATCGGCTGCGGCGGACCGAGCGACCCGAAGAACTTCACGAAGCCTTCACGGCCGGTCTGGATGTTGATGTTGTGCTGAATGTAGGTCTCGGCCTGATACTTCGGCGTCAGCTCCATGTGCCGCGACTGAATCGCCTCGCGCCACCAGTTCAGCGCGAAGTCGAGGTTGGCCGTCTCCTTGGCGTTCATCGCGCTTTGAGCCGCGCCCGGAGCGGCTAGCATGGCCACCAACGCCCCCGCTGTCATGCAGTGTCCAACCCATCTGTCCATCGTCGTCTCCTGACCCGTACGCGCTCGAGGACGGTCCCCGAGGACGGCGGAGAGCATATCGCGTCCGTTTGAAAGACTGCGGTTGAGTTTGTAAATACGAAACAACCGTCGGATTCGGGCACGGACAACGGACAGGGGATCCGCATAAACCGCCGCCAAGCCACCGATCGGGCAACAATACGCGTGGCATACGGGTTGCTCCAGCACCGGTGACCTGGAGCCGCGAACGCTGCTGGAGGCCCTCATGCGCACGCTCAGCCTTATCCCAACACTCGTGCTCGTTGCCATCCTGTCGACGGCCTGTGCCGGCAAGACCATCCGGCCCGCGACCGACGACGGCGGCATCTCCACACGGGTTCGCACGGCGCTGCTCAACGATCCGCAGGTGGCGGCCGGCAACATCAACGTCTCGGCCGCCAACGGTGTCGCCACGCTTTCCGGACAGGTCCGCACCGCGGCCGAACGCGACCGCGCCGTCGCGCTGGCGCGCCAGACCTCCGGGGTCAGCGATGTCCGCTCCGAGCTCGCAATCGCACAGCCCTGATTTCGCCGCGACCGGATCGTCCATGCGCCGCGCCCGCCTCACCAGCCCTTCTGCCCGGCTCGTCGCCGCCGCGCTCCTCTTCTGGACGCTCGGAGCGGGACCCGCCGCCGCGCAGGCCCAGGCCCCGGCAGGAGCGCAGGCCCAGCCGGCCACGCCGCTGCCGCCACGCCCCGACCCGAAGAGCGTGGCGCGTCCGATACCGCCGCGCATCAAGGTCACCAGCCTGAAGATCCACGGCGCCGATCAACTCGGCTCCGGGCGCGTGGCCTCGGTGCTCGGCACGCACGCCAGCAGCTGGCTGCCCTGGGGTCGCAAGCGCTACTTCGACCGCGCGGTTTTCAACGCCGACATCGGCCGCATCGAGGCGTACTACGTCGACCGCGGCTACCCCGACGCCAAGGTGACGGCGTTCGACGCCACCCTGAACAAGACGCAGGACGCGATCCGGATTTCCATCACCGTCAACGAAGGGCAGCCGCAGCGCGTCGATCGCGTGGCGCTCGAGGGCTTCGACGTCGTGCCGCCGCGCGAGATGCGAATCCTGCGGCGGCAGCTGCCGCTGCAGCCCGGTGCCATTGCCGACCGCGCGCAGATCACGGCGACGCAGACGATGGCGACGCGGGCGCTGCAGGACCGCGGCTACCCGCTGGCGCTGGTGTCCACGGAGGAGACGCGCGAGGCCGACAAGCGTGTCAGCCTGACGCTGCGGGCGTCCACCGGCGCCATGGCTCGCTACGGGACGGTGACGGTCGCGGGCAACATGAGCGTCGGCGACGACGTCATCACGCGCACGCTCGCGGTAAAGCCGGGCAACCGCTTCAGCCTGGCGACGATTCAATTGAGCCAGCGGCGGCTCTACGACCTCGGCCTCTTCCAGCTCGCCACGGTGAAGCCCGAGACCGAGCAGGTGGTGGACGGCGTCGTGCCGGTGAACGTGACGGTCGCCGAAGCCAAGCATCGCCAGATTCGTCTCGGAGCCGGCTACGGATCCGAGGAGAAGGTGCGCGGCGAGGCGCAGTGGAAGCACGTGAACTTCCTTGGCGGCGCGCGCACGTTCAACGTCGAGAGCAAATGGTCGTCGCTCGATCGCGGCGTCCGTACCTCGTTCACGCAGCCGTACCTGTTCAGCCCGAAGGTGTCGCTCACCTTCTCGGCCCAGGGATGGTTTGCCGACGAGCCCGCCTTCCAGCTGAATACCAGCGGCGGCCGGGCCACCGTCACTTACGAGCTGACGCAGCGGAATCCCGTCTCGGGGCGCGGCGGCGAGTCCACGATTTCGGTGGCGTTCATTGGCGAGCGAGAGGACTACACCATTACCCCGGAGTTTCTCGACAATCTGACTGTCCGTTCGCAGCTGATTGCACTGGGGCTCAATCCCAGGGGGGAAGGTCGCGGTCTGCTGGGTGCCATCGCACTCGACTATCGACGCAGCACAACGACCAACGTGCTCGACGCGCGGCGCGGCTATATCCTCAACGCACACACCGAGCGGGCCGGTGGCGGGCTACCCGGAGACTTCGAATACGTGGAGTACACGCTCGAGGCGCGGCACTACCAGACGCTCGGACGGCTCGGCGTCCTGGCCAGCCGCGCGCGTATTGGCACCATCGACGGCGGCGGTGACGACACAGTCTGCTTCGACACCCTGATTCCCGCAACGACGTCCCCCCCGTCCACCATGTCCACTACGGTCCCTCACTGCCCGGTGCCGTTCTTCAAACGCTACTTCCTCGGCGGCTCGAACAGCTTGCGCGGCTGGGGTCGCTTTGAGGTCTCGGAGCTGAGCGGAACCGGCCTCCCGATCGGCGGCCACAGCATGCTCGAGATGTCGACCGAGGTACGCGCGCCGCTGTTCGGCAAGATTGCGGGTGTGCTCTTTCTCGACGCGGGCAGCGTGGAAATCCGCCCATGGGACATCGCCTTCAAGGCGATGCGCTACGACGTCGGACCCGGTCTGCGCTACATCACCCCGATCGGACCGATTCGGGTGGATTTCGGCTACCAGCTCAATCCAATTGAGGGGCTGCTAGTGGATGGCACGCCCGAGGCCCGCCGGTGGCGCGTGCACTTCAGCCTGGGACAGGCGTTCTGATGCAACGCTGGGCGCGGCGCACCGTGAAGATCGTGGGGGGCACCCTCGTGGTGCTGGTGCTCCTCGTCGCGAGCGCCCTCGTCGCCACGCAAACCTCGTGGTTCCGCAACTGGGCCCGCGGCTTCGGCGAACGCCAGGCGGCCCGCCTGCTCAACGGGCAACTGAACATCGGCCGTCTCGACGGAAACCTCTGGTCGGGCGCCACGCTGACCAACGTCCGCATCACGCAGGACGGCCGCGAGGTGGTCCGCGTCGAGCGCGTGCGCGTGACCTACAGCGTCCGGCAGCTGCTCTCGCGTCACTGGCGGTTCCCGGAGATCACGCTGACACGCCCGTCGATCGTGTTGATCCACGACGCGGCCGGATGGCACATCGCCAACCTGCTGCGGCCGCGGCGCACCGACTCGGCACAGGCGCAGCCGGTGGAGCTGCCGTCGCTCACCGTCGAACAGGGCTCCGTCCTCATCGAGGATGCCGCGGCGACGGCTGGCGGCCCGCGCTGGCCGGCACGCATCGGCGGCCTCGACGGCGATTTCGGTGTCACGCTCGCTCGCGGTCTCACCGACCTCGTGATCCGCCGCGCCACCTTCGAGGCCGCGCAGCCCGCTCTTCGCGTCGCAGAGCTCTCGGGTCACTGGACGGCACAGAACGGCCGGCACACGATTGAGAAGCTGCACCTGCGCACCGCCACCAGCACGCTCGACACGACCGTCTCGTACCAGCCGGCCGCCGCCGGGCAGCCGGCCGCCATCGTCGTTCACGCCGTACCGGCGCCGTTGGACTTCGCCGAATTCGCCGAGCTGGTGCCGGCGCTCGAGGGTCGCCCTCTGGTGCTGTCGGGAACGGTGGACGCCAGCGGGCCGCTCGACGCGCTGGCCGTGAAGGCGCGCGTCGCCGATCCGCAGGCGGGCGGCATCGACGCGGACGTGTCGCTGCGTCTCACCGACACGGCGAAGCGCATTACGGGGCAGGTCACGACCACCCGCCTCGATCTGGCGCCGATCCTGAAGGACCGCGCCCTGGCCAGCCGGCTGACGTCCACCGACCGCATCGATCTCACGTTCAACGGGGCGTGGTCGTTCGACACGCTGGCCGGCACCGTCGGCCTGCAATCGTCGGGCTCGACAATCTGGGGCTACCGCTGGGACGCGGTGCGCGGCAACGTCCGCATCGCGCGCCGCACGCTCACCATCGACGGCGCGGTCCAGGGCTACGCCGCACGTGCCACGGCCAAGGGCACCATCGAGCCGACGGCGAAACCGGTGCGCTACGCGCTGGCCGGTCGCCTGGACGGCGTGGACGTGCGCCGACTGCCGCCGCAGCTGAATCTGCCCCGTCTCGAGAGCCGCATCTCGGGCACCTACGCCGTGTCGGGCGCCGGTTCGCGGCTCGATGCGTCGGCCATCTTCGACGCCTCCACCGTCGAGGGCACGGGGGTTGGCGCCGGCAGCACCGGGCGGTTCTCCAATCTCGACAACGTGCTCCGCTACGGCTTCAGCGGCCACGTGGACAAGGCCGACGTGCAGCGCTGGGGCCGCGCCCTCGACGTGCAGGCCATCCAGGCCGACGACTACGCCTCGAGCTTCACCGGTCGGCTCATGGCGGACGGATCGGGCTCGTCGCTCGACGCGCTCGTACTCGACGCCTCGGCGCAGCTCGAGCCGTCCACGGCGTTTGCCGCGACGTTCGGTCCGGCCGACGTGACGGCGCACATCGCGAACAAGACCCTCAACGCCACCTACAAGGGCACGGCTGGCGGCTTCGACGTCGCCCGCGCCACCGGACGGTCGGACCTCGCTGGCACCGTGTCCGGCATGGTGGACGTCCAGACCACGCTCGCGGGCCTCGGCGAGCCGTTCGATCTCGGGCGTCTCTCGGCACGCGGCACCGTGTCGCTGGATCCCTCCACCATCGGCCCGCTGGCGCTGGACGCGGCGCGTCTCGAGGGCAGCCTCGCCAACCGGGTGGCCGACATCACCGCCTTCGAGGCGATGGGACCACGACTCAGCGCCATGGCCAGCGGCCGCCTGGCCCTCGGCGACAGCGGACAGTCGAACCTGAAATACAACGCGTCGATGACCCGGCTTTCCGACATCGGTCCGCTCGTCGGCCGGATGCTCGACGGGCGCGTGCTCGTCGATGGCTCCGTCACCGGCAACCGCGCCGACCTGGTCTCCACCGGAACGGCCGCCTTCTCGGGCCTCGCGGTCGACGACTCATTCGACGCCCTCACGCTCAACGCCTCGATCGAGGCCCACCTGCCCGGTCTGGACGTCCGCGCCCTCCGCGCGGACGTGAAAGCAGATGGCACGCTGGTAAGGGTGGCTGGCCGGGAGATTCCGCAGCTCCAGGCCACCGTCAAGTACGCCGACGACCGCTACCGTTTCGAAGCCACCGCCAACGAGTCCGGCCGGACCATCACGGCGTCCGGCGATCTGGTGCTTCTCGAAGGCGGACGCGAGGTCACCATCAACCGCGCCTCGCTCGTCACCGGTCCTGCTACGTGGACGCTGCCGGAGACGGCCCCCGTCCGTGTCCGCTACCAGAACGGGCTCATCACCCTGCCGGAGGCGGTCACCTTCGTGAACAACGGCCAGGAGCTGTCGGCCCAGGGCACCTTCGCGATGACCGATGACGTGACCGGCCAGCTGGACGTGACCGTGTCGGGCGTCAACCTCACCGAGCTCGGCGCGCTGCTGCTGTCGCCGCGCCAGCTCGCCGGCACGATCACCGGCGACGCACGCATCAGCGGCGACCCCGCCACGCGCAACATCGTCGGCAACATCAAACTGCTCGCCGGCATCGTGGACGGCTACGCGTTCCAGTCGCTCGACACGCTGGTGAACTACCGCAACGGGCGAGCCGAGGTGGCCGCCATCCTCATCCAGTCGCCGACGTCGAGGCTCGACGCCACGGGGAGCATCCCCTTCTCGTTGACCAAGGGCGTCCTCACCGATCAGCCGATGACCGTCGACGTCACCAGCGCCGGCATCGACCTGGCCGTGCTCGAGGCCGCCAACACCGGCCTCGTCAATGCGGCCGGCCTGCTGGTGATCGACGCGCACGTGAAGGGGACCGGCGAGAACCCGCAGGCGAGCGGGTTGGTACGGGTGCAGCAGGGCGATTTCACGGTGGCCTCGACCGGCGTGCACTATTCCAATGTCTCGGTGGACGCCACGCTCGAGGGGCAGGCGCTGCAGATCACCAAGCTCCTGGTCCACGACGCCGAGGGCGACGCGTTGCAGGGCACGGGACGTCTGCAGCTCGAGAACCGGGCGCTGCGCGACATCGAGTTCGTCGTCACCGGCAACGACTTCACCGTGCTCGACAACGAGCTCGGCAAGGTCGCGGTGGACGCCAGCCTGAACCTGTACGGAACGATCAGCGCGCCCAAAGTGGCCGGGCTGGTGCGGCTGCACTCGGCGCGGCTCGAAGTCGATCAGATTGCGGAGCGGTTCGGCTCGTCACCCTATGAACCCGAGACGCGGCCGAACGGGGCGGCCGCCAAGCCGGCTGCCAAGGAAGAGACGTCGCTGCCGCTCGGGCTCAACCTCTCGATTCAGGTGCCCGACAACCTGATTCTGCGCGGCCGCGACATCCGCACCAACGCGAGCGCCGCCGCGCTCGGCGACGTGAACCTGACGGCGGGGGGCGACTTCACGCTGAGGCGCGAAGGCAGCGAGCCGCCGGTGCTCATCGGCACCATCACCACGGTGCGCGGCACCTACGACTTCCAGGGGCGCCGCTTCCAGGTGCTGCGCGACGGCAGCATCACCTTCCGCGGCGATACGCCGGTGGACCCCGCGCTCAACGTCACCGCCGAGCGGGTAATCTCCGGCATCGTGGCGCACGTGACCGTGGGCGGCACCATGCGCGATCCGACCGTGACCTTGTCGAGCCAACCGCCGCTCGATCAGACCGACATCCTGTCGCTCATCGTGTTCAACCAGCCCGCCAACCGCCTTGGCCAGGGGCAGGCCACCAATCTCGGCGAGCGCGCGGCGCAGATCGCCGGCGGCTTCGTGGCGTCGCCGATTGCCGACACCCTGGGGCGCGCGCTCAACGTGGACATCTTCGAGCTCGATCCGTCGGGCGACGAAGGGGAGGGACCCACCGTCACTATCGGCCAGCAGGTCGGCGAGCGGCTGTTCGTGAAGTTCCGCCAGCTGTTCGGCACGCGCGACGTGAGCGAGTTCCAGCTCGAATATCAGCTCACCGACTTCCTGCGCCTGCAGGGGTCGATCGCGGAAGGGCAGACATCGGCGAACCGCTCGCTCACGCGCCGCGTGGAGCGCGGCGGCATCGATCTCGTGGTGTATTTCAGCTACTAGTCGTAGGTGGGGGCCGGCTTCAGCCGGCCCCCACCTACGGGCCGCCTGAAGGCGGCCCCCACGTCTATCCGAGATCCAGCAGATAGGGTGTGTCGCGGAGCTCGCGCCCGAGGCGCGCGTGGCGGCGGCGCCACGGCTCGAAGTGGCGCGACAGCGTATCGAGCAGCGAAGCCTTGCGGGCGGAACGCTCGCGCGCGGCGGCGCGGCTGAAGAACGACGCCCCGAGCGACGCGTACCACTGGATGTTGTGGCGGCGGCGTGCCTGGTCCTCGAAAAACCCCGCCAGCAGCAGGCACTGCGCGCCCGCCGTCTCGAGCAGCGGCCCGTCGCCCGACACCGTGTCGTCGAGCACGAACTGGTCGAACACGGCCAGCAGCGTGGCCGGCGCCGGCACGTCGGTGGTGCACTGGGTGGAGACGAGCGCGTAGTGCGCGAGGACGCTGGCGTTGTAGAGCAGTTCCTGGCGGTCCACGCCGCCATCGCACACGTCCTGCAATCCGGTCACGAAGAATTCGAGGGTTCTTCGTTCGTCAACGGCCAGTAGTTCCCGCAGTGGCTCCATACGCCCTCCACGCGACAGCCCGCCATTGCCCGTGCGTGCATCGTGGCACGACCGGACCTATGAGGGAAATCGGCGTCAGGGCGCGACGACTTCAGGTTGATTATCGCACGGCGAAGCCGGCGCGGGGGCTGAACGCCTTGCCGTCGGCGCGCACCGCGTTCACCCAGATGGCCGCGTGCGAGCCGTCCTTCATCGGGTTGCCGGTGATGGTCAGCTTCGTCCCCGGACGCAGGTCGCTCGGCTTGATGCCGGCGCGCGAGAGCGTGCTCGGCCCCTCGGCTTCGAAGCCCCAGGTGGTCACCTTGCCAGTCTTGTCCTTCACGTCCACGAGCAGCCACGAGTGCGGGTTGGTGAGCTGGAACTCCTTCACCTCGCCCTCCACCGTGATCGTCTTCTTCTCGTCGAACATCGCCGCGGAGTGGTGCGCGAGCGCGCGCGTCGATCCCACCACGCCAAGCATGCCGAGTACCGTCATCGCCTGCAGCAGCCGTCTGCTCATGAAATCTCCACTGCGCTCACTTCTTCCCAGCGCCATTTCTTTCCCGAGCCGGGTCGAACGAGAAGCCGTTGAACTGCGTGGTGCCGTCCTGCGTCTGGTGCACCGCGTTGTTCTGGTTCTCGGCGCAGTTCCAGTAGCGGATTCGCAGGTCCTGTTTCGGATCGAGCCGCACGTACGCCTGCTTCACGTACCACGGCTCGGCGAGCGACGGCGGGTCGTACACCCACACGTCGGCGGTAACGGTCGCGGCGTCGGCGCGCTGCCAGATCTCCACCGTCTCGACCTGATCGGTGTAGTCGGGGTTCTGACGCTGATAGATGCCGCCCTGCAGCTGATTGGTGTGCACGACCAGCTTGCCGCCATCCCAGAACCCGATCGAGTCGCCGTTGTAGAGCGGATACCGATCCTCGGCCGGGACGTGATCGCGGCCGTCGGTGTAGACGCGCCGGATGTCGTTGACCATCTCGTTGATCAGCCACGTCTGGTTGGGCGTCGGGACGAACTCGCGCAGGAAGGGCTCGGTGAGCCACCGCGGATGGCCGGGCGGCGCGCAGGTGGAGATGGGGTCCCACTCGATGCCGCGCTTCACGTCGGCGATGCGCTTGTCCAACCTGGCCTGGAACTCCGGCGTCAGCTTGGCGGTGGTCGCCACGCCTGCCGGCGTGTCCGGGTCGAACGTAAAGCCCTTGTCGGCCGGCCGCGAGTACACGCCGGTCCAGTCCGGCACCACCGAGGCCGTGAGCGTCTGGCCGCCCTTGGCCTCGGCCTTGAGCGCCTGATACAGGTCCCAGGCGGTCTTGTGCTCCCGGCCGAGCGCGGCGTTCTGTTCCTTGGTGCGTTGCGCAATCGAGCCCGCCGGCGGCGTCGACACCCCCGGCGCCTCGGCAACCCGTGTTCCGGTTTGACAGGCAGACGACAGCAGGACCGGCAGCACGCAGGCTGCGAGCGTCAGATGGCGCGTCATGTGGCCGCAGAATAAGCGACCGCCCCAGGTCGGTCAAATACCAGCTCGGCTCCCACGACGACGAGAGCGCTATGGCTGGCCAGTGTCAGCTTGTGCGCCCTGCGGGCGGACGGTCTCGAGCACGGCGAGAAACTCGGCCAGCACCATGGCGGTGGCGCCCCACACGCGCGCGCCGCCGACGTGGAAGCACGGCACCTCCATCTCGCCGAACGGCGCCCGCGCGCGCTGACGAACCTCCCACTGCACGGCCTCGACGCGGCGCAGGTCCGCGAGCGGCACCTCGATGAGCGCCTCTACTTCGTGCTCGTGAAGCGCAAACGACGGCCGCGCCACGGCGGCACCGACGATCGGGTGCAGCAGATGGCCGCTGACCGCAATCGGCAGCGGCGTGAGGTGCCCCAGCACCTCCACATCCGCCGGTACCACGCCGATCTCCTCGTACGCCTCGCGCAGCGCGGCCGCCTCCACCGACTCGCCGTCGTCGATCCGGCCTCCCGGCAGCGACACCTGGCCCGTGTGGTGACGGAGCGTGGAGCCGCGCAGCGTGAGCGGCACGTGCCACTGCTCCGCATGTGGATACAGCAGCAGCAGCGCCGCCGCGTGACGCAGCCCGTCCCGCTGCGCGCGCGGCTCCTCGCCGTCGCGGAACCGCGGCGCCATGCGGAGCTGGGCGTCGAGCCCCGGCAGCGGCGCGGCCAGCGCGCGCTTGAGCGCGCGCGGAAGCGAATCCATCACCTCATCGTAGCGGAGGCGGATAGTGCCTCGTCAGGTGCGACAACATCGCCCAGCGGTGGGCGATCTGTCTGGACGTGGGACGCGACGTGGGCGGGGCGTGCGGACCGACGACCGGAAGCCGCGCCGGCTCCCGCTCGGCAGCGGGACGATGGTCCGGCCCGGGGTCGGCGGCGTGGCGACGAACGAACGGCAGGATGGTGGCGGGCATGGCAGCTCCCCCATCAGGATGCGTCAGGGGGGTGACAGCCCAGGTCACCCGCCTTCGCGCTTCGCGCTTCGGCGCGGCGGCTACTGGGTCGCCCGCCTCGGCACGGGAATCTCGCCGACGATCACGCGCTTGAGGAACTTCCACTGGCCGTCCTCTTTGACCAGCTCGTCGCGGTATTCGGCCAGCAGCAGGACGTCGGCTTTGCTGTTGTCGGGCGTCGCCATCACGTAGCCCCCCTTGCTCACCGCCGTGGCGTGGTCGCCGCGCACGTCGATCGACTCGTTGAAGTAGAGATGGAAGTTCTTCCCCTTCGAGTCGGGGTAGTTGGTGCCGATCGCCTTCTCGAGAAACGCGCCGATGGCCGCCGGTCCCTTCGCGGCGCCCGGCCCGCTTCCGAACTCGGCATTGCGCGCGAACAGCCTGGAGAACGCCACGAAATCGCGCGCGTCCAGCGTCCGGCCGTACTCGGCCCAGAGCGCGCGGATCGCTTCACGCGCCTCGAGCGCGTCGAGCCGGCCGGCCACGGTCGAGGCCGGCGCCTGCGCAAAGGCGGACGCACCGGCGAACACGAGCACGAGCATCATCGATATCAGCTTGGACATCATCCCTTCCTGAGGCGGGTCTAAAGACCCGCAACTACCACCTCACCCGCCCTGCCCGCCCTACGCCCTACCCCGCCCTACCCGCCCTACCCGCCCTAGTACTGGCGGAAGGTTACGTTGAGGCGCCCCTCGAGGCCCAGCACAGACGGTGAGGACCCGGGCAAGATGCGGGTGACGCCGTGGTAGCGCAAGCGGGCCGGCCCGCCGAACACGAACACGTCGCCCGACTCGAGCCACAGCGTCTCCACGGGATCGCGGCGGCGCGTGCCCCCGAACAGGAATCGCGCCGAGTCGCCCAACGACACCGAGACAACCGGCGTCCCGGACGCGATCGACTCCGGGCTCTCATCCTTGTCCTGGTGCAGGCCCATGCGCCCGTCTGCGCCGTACCAGTTGATCAGGCAGATGTCGGCGCGCAGCGAGAACCCCGCGTCGGCGGCCAGCCGGGCGGCCAGCGCCGCGAAATCCTCGGGCAGCGGCTCCACCGGCTGTCCGTCGTGATCGCCGCGCGTGGCTTCGTAGGTGTAGGTGCGCGCGTTCCAGTGGCGGCCCAGACAGGTCATACGCACTCGCATCGTGCCGCCACCGCGCACCGTCGGCGTATAGCCGCCGACAGGGCCGTCCATGAAGGCGCGGCACTGCGCCGCGAGCGCGCGCTGCTCC
>DASYRM010000234.1:0-29004 GCA_036004405.1 Vicinamibacterales bacterium | reverse complement strand
ATTCCGCCGGAGCGGCTGATTCTGTCGTCGGACTGCGGCATGGGGCGCGAGGGAATGAGCCGCCGGCACGCCTTTTACAAGATGGTGTCGCTGGTGCAGGGCACCAACATCGTCAAGAAGGAGCTGGGGCTGCCGGAGACCGAGTCGCTCGGCGCCGACGCCAAGCTCTCCCTGATCCGCATGAACCCGTAGGCACAGAAATGATCAACGCAGCCATGGTGGGCCTCGGGTGGTGGGGCCGCACGATCGTCGAGTCGGTGCAGAGCGACAGCAGCATCATCCGGTTCGTCGCGGGGGCGACACGCACGAAATCTCCGGAAGTGACGGCGTTCGCCGAGGCACAGAAGCTGAAGCTGGCCGATAGCTTCGATGCCCTGCTGGGTGACACGTCGATCGACGCCATCGTCCTGGCCACGCCGCACTCGCTGCACTCGGCGCAGGTGATTGCGGCCGCGCAGGCAGGCAAGCACGTGTTCTGCGAGAAGCCGTTCGCTTTGCACAAGGCCGACGCCGATGCCGCGGTGGCCGCCACGAAGAAGGCCGGCGTCACCCTTGGCCTCGGCTACAACCGGCGCTTTCATCCCGAGATGACGGCGCTGCGGCAGAAGATCGACGCGGGCGAGCTCGGCGTCGTCGAGCACTTCGAAGCGACGATGACCTTCCCGAACGCGTTGGCGCTCAAGGCCGACGCGTGGCGCGCGGACCGCGAGGAGACGCCGTGCGGCGGCCTCACGCCGATGGGCGTCCACGCCATCGACGGCATCATCGATCTCGGCGGCGAAATCGACAGCGTCTTCTGTCAGAGCTTCCGCCGTGTTGTCGCGGTAGACAGCGACGACACGACGTCGATGCTGTTCCGCTTGAAGAGCGGCGCGTCGGGCTATCTGGGCACGATGACCGCCACCGGCCCCGGCTTCAGCTTCCAGGTGTTCGGCTCCAAGGGATGGGTCCGGATGGAAGGCATGACGCACGTGGCCGGTGCCTCGTCGGAAGAACGCCGCACGCGGCTCTTCTCGACGATCAAGTTCCAGCCGATCAAGGGGCCGGCGGAGGTGTGGGAAGCCGCCCGGCACGACGTGACCCGTGCGTGCCTCGAAGCCTTCGGCACCGCCGCCTCCGGCGGCACGCCGTTCCTCATCCCCACGGACGAAATGATTCACGGTGCGTCGGTCACCGAAGCGGTCGTCAAGTCGGCGGCCTCCGGCGCCGTCGAAAAAATCGCGTAGAAGGACATCTCGAATGGATCTCGGCAACGGGCTCGGCCACCTCACGTACTCCACACTCGTCCATCAGACGGACAACTTCGAGCAGCTCTGGAAGAGCGTCAACACGTATCTGCCGGCCGTCAAGGCGCGCTTCGCGCCGTCGCAGAAGTTCGGCGTCTGCCTCCGCACCTCGGCGCCGTCGGCGGAGATGCTGTCGCAGGACCCGACGAAGGTGGCGGACCTGAAGCAGTTCTTCAAGGACCAGGACCTCTACCTCTACACGGCCAACGCCTTCGTCTACGGCGTGTTCAAGAAGCAGGTCATCAAGGAAGACGTCTACGAGCCGGATTGGCAGACGCCCGAACGCCGCGAGTACACCAAGCAGGTGGCGAACCTGCTCGCGGAGCTGGCGCCCGAGGGTGTGAACCCGTCGATTCAGAGCGCGCCGCTCGGCTTCAAGCCGAAGGGCACCGGGCCCGAGATCGCCAAGGCGTATACGGACAACGTCGTCGACGTCGTGGCTCACCTGGTGAAGCTGGAGAAGGACACCGGCAAGATCGTGACGCTGGGCCTGGAGCCGGAGCCGCGCTGTTATCTCGAGACCACCGACGAAACGATCACCTACTTCCAGGACTACCTGTTCGCGCCGCAGACGGCCGAGCAGCTGGCGAAGAAGGCGGGGATCAACGCGGCCGATGCCGCCGCGGCGATGAAGAAGTTCATGGGCGTGGTGTTCGACATCGGGCACCAGTCGGTGGGCTACGAAGACATTCCGGCGTCGTTGCACAAGCTGGTGGCCGCGGGCGTGCCGATCGTGAAGCTGCAGGAAGCGGCGTCGATGCACATCCCCGACGTCACGCAGCAGAAGGTGGACGCGCTGCAGGCCTTCGCCAAGACGATCTACCTGTCGCAGACGTGTCAGAGGAAGGACGGGCAGACAACCTGGTTCCTGAACCTGGAGGACGCCTTCGAGGATTGGTACAAGAACCCGGGCCCGCGGGAGTGGCGGACGCACTTCCACGTGCCGGTGTTCTTGACCGAGCTGGGCCACGGCTTCGGCACGACGCGGTTCGGTCTGGAACAGGCGCTGGCGGTCCACAAGAAGACGCCGCTGTCGACCCACCTCGAGATCGAAACCTACACGTGGGACGTGCTGCCCGATCACCTGAAGACCGGGGACATCGTCGAGTACGTCACGCGCGAGCTGGAGTGGGTCAAAGGACAATTGGTGTAGTCAGGTAGGTCAGGTAAGTCAGGTAGGTCCTGCATGAAGGTGGGCTTCATCGGTCTCGGGCGCATGGGCCAGGGCATGGCCGGCCGCATTCAAGGCGCCGGCTATGCGCTCACGGTCTTCGACGCGATTGCCACGCAGTCGGCGACGCTGGCCGCGGCGGGCGCCCGTGTCGCCACCAGCGTCGCCGATCTCTGTCAGGAGCGCGACGTCGTGGTCTCGATGCTCGTCGAGGACGCGACCATCCTCAGCGTCGCCACCGGCCCCGAGGGGCTGGTGGATTCGCTCACTCCCGGCGCCGTCCACCTGGTGATGGGGACACACGGCGTCGCCACCATCCGCACCCTCGAAGCCAAGCATGCCGAAGCGGGCCAGGTGCTGGTGGCGGCGCCGGTCCTTGGCCGCCCGGACCTGGCTGCGGCAGGACAGCTCGGCATCGTGGTGGGCGGACCGCTCGAAGCCGCAACGCGCGTGCGTCCGCTGCTCGACGCGATGGGCCGCCGTCTCTTCGAGGCCGGACCCAAGCCGGAATCGGCAACCGCCATCAAACTCGCCAACAACGCCGTGCTGGGCTGCGCGATGATCGCGATGGCGGAGGGGTTCTCGCTCGTCCGCCGCTACGACGTCGATCCGCAGGTGTTCCAGGACGTGATGACGGAAGGGCTGTTCTCGGCGCCCGCCTACAAGGTGTACGGCCAGAAGATGGTGGACGAGAGCTACGACCAGGTCGGATCGCCGATCACCGTCGGCCTCAAGGACGCCGCGCTCATCGCGGCCGCGGCGGCGCTGGCTCGCGTGCCGATGCCGAGTCACAACGTCTATCTCGACCGCCTGCTCGGCGCCGTCGCGCACGGCGACGCGGACCGCGATCAGGCCGTCCTGGCCCGCGAACAGAATCGCGCTGCGGGAATCGAATAGCCGCCTCACTACGAGCCCATGCATGGTACGCCGGCTTGACATGGCCATATGGCTATGGCCATATAGCCATATGAAGTCGATTGCCGCAGGCAGATTCAAGGATGTCTGCCTGAAGACGCTGGATGAAGTCGCCGCGACGCGAACCTCGATCGTCATCACGAAGCGCGGCCGACCGGTAGCGAAGCTCGTGCCCTATGTGCAGCGAGCGCCGTCGAGCAGCCTGGCAGGCAGTGTGGTGAAGGAGGTCGGCGATCCCTATGGCACAGGCGAGCAGTGGGAAGCCGATGGCGACCCTTCTTGATACACACGCCTGGGTCTGGTGGGCGACGCACGACAAGCGCCTGTCATCGCGAGCCGCGTCGACCATCCGTCGCGCGGCCACCCACGAAGACCTGTGGATCTCCCTCATTTCGGTTTGGGAAGTGGCCAAGAAGGTCGAGAAGGGACAGCTGTCACTCGACCGGCCGCTCGACCGATGGCTCGACGAGGCAGTGTCGTCGCCCGGGTTGGGCGTCTGGGAGATGACCCGCCCTGTTCTGGTGGAGAGTTGCGGCTTGCCGCAGCCTTTTCACGGCGATCCAGCGGATCAGATCGTCGTTGCTACGGCCCGGCTCCACGGTGCGGTCGTGGTCACCCGGGACGAGCGGATTCGCCGCTACTCTCACGTGCGCTCATTGTGGTGACCGGCCATATGCCGTCGCATCGAGCCTTCACCGCTCGGCTCTTCCGGTACAAAGGCAAGGCGGCGTGGTACTTCGCGGCGATTCCGAAACGCTACGCGCCGAAGCCGACTCACCCGTGGGGCCGCACACCGGTCGTGGCCACGGTCGATGGCCACACCTGGACCACCAGCGTGTGGAGGGCGAAGGATGGCGATGGCAGCGTCCTGGCGGTGCCCAAGGCGATCCGCGGCGCCAAGGGCGACGGCGACAGGGTGCGGGTACAGCTCGTGCCGGTGCCGGAAGACGACGACTAGCTTTCGTCCCCGCACATCCACTTTTCGCGCGCAACCGTAAGATCACGCGGCGCTATGATCGCGCCCGCGGAGGTGAAACGATGCACGCACGAAGCTCTCTCACGGCCATCGCCTGGCCGGCACCCTGATCGCTGTCGCCTGCAGCAGCCAGCCCCTGCCGAGAAGCCGGCGGAGCCGCCCAAGCCAGCATGGACCGGCGATCAGTCGGCCCAGAAGTACAAGGACTGCTGGGATCAGTTCAATCGCAAGGACTGGACTGCGTTCCGGAGCTGCTACGGCCCCGCAATCACGGTGGAAGCGGTGGATTCCGGCCGTCCGGTCGTGAGCGGCCTCGATGCGGCCGTCAAGGACGCACAGGACTTCGTGGCCGCGTTTCCCGACGTGACGGGCAGTGTGCAGCTGGTGCTGGCGTCGAAGGACTCGGTCGCCGGACTGGCGGTGGTCAGCGGCACTCACGGCGGCCCGCTCCCCGGCCCGGACGGAAAGCCGATCGCAGCCACGAACAAGAAAGTCGGCTACATGATGGGCCTGGTCGTGGACCTCGCCGACGGCGCCGTCGTGAAGGAACGGCAGTACGCCGACAACACGACGATGCTGGCGCAAATCGGCGTCATCAAGGCGCCCACGCGGCCGCTGATGACGGGCGGGGCCCCGGCACCCACGGTTGTGATCTCCACCGGCTCGGACACCGAGCGGGCCGCCGTGGACACGTTCCGCGCCAACATGGCCGCCTTCAACGCCCACGATCAAAAGACGCTGGCGGCCATGAACGCGGCCGACGGCGTGTTCCACGACTACACACAGGCGAAGGACATGACCAGCGCGGACAACATCACCGGCCTCGTCCAGCTGTTCAAGGGGTTTCCCGACGCGATGCTCGAGGCCGCTTCGATGTGGGGCGCCGGCGACTACGTCGTGACCGAGGGCACGTTCAGCGGCACGAACAAGGGTGCGGTGCCGATGATGGGCATCAAGAAGCCCACCGGCAAGACGGCCAAGGTGCGTTTCCTCGAGATCACGAAGATCGAGGCGGGCAAGATCGAGGAAGACTGGCTGGTGTTCGACTCGATGGCCTTCGCCGCGCAGCTCGGACTCTAGCGTGTGACGTACACCGCCGCGGCATCGAGCGATGCGGGCCTCGGCGCGCCGGGGCTACCGAGCGCCAGGCGCATCGTCTCGCTGACGATGTCGTAGATGGCGAGCCGTGAAGCAGCCGATGACGGCCGGAAATCGGCCGTCGTCGGCCTCGTGCTCCAGCCGACCACGATGGTGCCGCTCTCGACCTGCCCGTCTCCGCTCGACATCACATACGTCACGTCGCCGCCGTCCGACGCGCACGTGATGTCGATGGTGGCGGGCCCCGCACCCGACTGCCGGGTCCACGTGCGGCTGAAGGGAAATCCGTGCGCGCGCGAATTGGTGAGGAACGGTTCGCAGATCTCGGCACGATAGGCCGACGTACGCCACAAGTCGTCGAGCAGAGCGCGGGCCGAGGCTGACACGTAATCGGCCGGGCTCGCGATGATCTGACCGTTCTCGAGGTGCGTGGGGTCGCCCACCTGGAAGTGAGTCATCGCCGAGCGGCCGTCGACGAACGCCCCGGCCACGCCGAGCGCCTCGCCTCGCGCCACTGTCGCACCTGGGACCAGCCGCTCGGGCACCGCGATCAGATTGCTGTAGTCGGTGAGATACGTCCCGCGATCGCGCGCGTGCTTCAAGCGCACGACGCGCCGTAACGGATCGTGGGCGTCGGCCGTGATGGTTTCGACGACGCCGTCGGCCGCTGCCAGCACCGACGCGCCGGTGCGGTACTCGATGTCGAAGCCTCCGTGTCCGTCCACGGCGTGGCCGCCCCCGTGCACGCCGTACGGCCAGATGCCGTAAGCCATGGTCGCCCCGTCGCCGGGCGCGATCGGCAGGTCGATGACGAACGGCGCCACGGACGAAGAAGAGGTCGTGGCGGTCGGAGCCGACGGTTGCGATGGACTGCCGCCGCTGCAGGCGGCCCCCCCCGCGGCGATGCCCAGCCCCACCAGCACCGTGGCACACCTGAAACCCTCGCGCATGTCAGATCTATCGACCGGCACCCCACTCCACCTTCAGTCTTTCCAGGGCCAGACGACCGCGTCTGGCCCACCTTCTGCATAGGCCCACCAGAACTGCAACCGCTGATCAAATCTGGCACGTGCAGGAACGCGTAGGCCGCTGATTTATTCGGGAAAACGCGCGGTACATGGCTTGCCCCTTTCGGGGGCATGGTTGCGCGTACTACGCGGCTCCCGCTCGCCATCGTGCTCGTCCTGTGGGGATGTACGTCCCCGGTCGCGCCCGACTCCGCTGCCGCGGCAGGTGTCGGGGCCGCCGGAGGTGGAGGCGGCGCCGCGGGCATCACCGGCAGCATCGCGGACCTGACCAACGTCGAGCGCTCGCGCGCCGGCGTCTCACCGCTGCGCGTCGAGGGGCGGCTGATGAAGGCGGCGCAGATGCAGGCCGAGCAGATGGCGTCGCTGGGGCGGATGGATCACGTGCTGAGCGACACTCCGTATCCGGCGCCGCAGGATCGGCTCGCGGCGGCAGGCTACAAGTGGCGCGCGTTCGCCGAGAACATCGCCTACGGACAGCGCGGTCCCGAAGACGTGACCGAGAGCTGGATGGGCTCGGCGGGCCATCGCGCCAACATGCTCAACGGGTCGTACACGGAGATCGGCACCGGCTACGCGGTGGACAACCGCGGCCGCTCCTACTACGTACAGGTCTTCGGCAAGCCGGCTTAACTCCGCACGGTCGACGTCGCGCCGACGACGATCTCCCACAGCCTGTCCACGTCGAGCGGCTTCACCAGGTGGTGGTCGATTCGATGGCTCAGTCAGACGCGCTCGAGCACGCGGCCGAATCCTCGCGCGCGGCCCGTAAGGCCGACGAGACGCACGCTCGCCATCAGCGCGTGCGGCGTGCTCGACACGACCGGCACCTTGCAGCGCGTTTCGAGCGGCACGATGAGATCGAGCGTCTTCAGGCCGCCGCATGAAATCAGCAGCGTGTCGGCGCCGCGGGCGCCTTCGAACGTTTCGGCGCAGAACTCGCTCAACCGGTTGTCGATGATGTCGCCGCCCGCGGGGATCTGCTCGTAGCCGAGGCCTTTGGCCGCCAGCACCTGGAAGCCGTACTCCTCGAGAAACGTCTTGAGGCGATCCGTGACCTCGACGTTGTACGCGGTGGCCACCACGATGCGCTTCGCCTCGGCCGCACGCAGCCCCTCCACGATGCCGGTGCTCATCGTCGTGACGGGAACGCCGGCTGCCTTCCTGACCTGCGCGGTCAGGTTCTCGTTGAACGCCCGCCCCTTGTAGAAGGTCAGCGACGTGCCCATCACCGAGATGGCGGTTGCCCCCTCGCGCACGAGCGATTCGGCGGCCGGGATCACTTTGGGAATCGCCGCGTCGTAGCCCTCGGGCGTCAGGCGCTCGAGTCCAATCCCGCGCGACAGGAACTTCACGCCGGTCGGATAGAGGCGCGTGGCCTCGGGCGGCACCGGGTAGTCTTTCGGCGGAAAGATCAGGCCCAGCACCGGCTCGGCGGCCGCCGCGCGACGTGCCGACAGGGCAACGGCCATCGAAGCCGCCAGGAAATCACGTCGTGACTGCATCATGTGACACTCCAGGCGGACCTGCCCACCTCCGCCTAGGCTACGGTGGGTCCGCCGTAGCTTTAGCGAAGGCGGAAAGGTGCGCCTCTACGTACCTATGGAGCGGGCTCGATTTTGAGGAGCGCCCCGGGATTCTCGTCGGTCAGGAGATACAAGAGCCCGTCGGGGCCCTGACGCACGTCGCGGATGCGCTGCCGCAACTCCCAGAGCAGGCTCTCGCGGCGGATCTCCTCGGTCTTGTCGTTGAAGACCACGCGCTCGAGGTGGCCGGTGTTGGGAATCTCGCCGACGCGCATCGCGCCGATGAGCAGATTGTTCTTCCACGCCGGGAACTTGTCTCCCGTATACACCGCCATGCCTGCCACCGCCATCGCGGGCATCCAGTACACGAGCGGCCCTTCCATGCCGTCCTTCTCGAACCGGCCTTGCCATGGGCCTTCATACGAGCGGCCCATGCTCACCACCGGCCACCCGTAGTTCTTCCCCGCTTTGACGACGTTGACCTCGTCACCGCCGTTGGGGCCGTTCTCGCTGTTCCACAACTCGCCGGTAACGGGGTGGACGATGAGGGCGAGTGAGTTGCGGTGGCCCCAGGAGTAGATCTCCGGCTTGAACGACGAGTCGTTGACGAACGGATTGTCCTTGGGCACCGTGCCGTCATCGCGGAGACGCAGGATCTTGCCTTTGTGAATGCTCTTCTCCTGCCCCTGGGCGAAGTTCGCGCCGCCACCCGAGCCGGTGGTCATGTAGAGCATGCCGTCGCGCCCGAACGCGAGGCGCGAGGCCGATCCGCCAGCCCCGTCCCACCACGGCTCGGCAACGAACAGCTCTTTCACGTCCGTCAACGCCATGCCCTCGAGGCGTCCGCGCGCCAGTGCGGTGGTCATCAGACCGTCCGAGGCGCGCCCCCGGTTGTAGGTGAGGTAGACGAGATGGTTCTCGGCAAAGCGCGGGTGCAGGACCACGTCCATCAGACCCGACAGCCGCTGCGCCTTCACCATCGGCACGCCGCTGATGGGCGTGGCGTCGAGCACACCGTCCTTGTGCAGCAGCCGCAAGCGGCCGGGGCGCTCGGTAATGAGGATGCCTCCGTCGGGCAGCCACGCCATGCTCCACGGGTTGACCAGACCACCCGCCACGATCGAGACCTTGATCTTGTGCTGCTCGGCGGTGTCGAGCACCCACGGGCCCTCGCCGATCGGAGCACGCGGGACGCCAATGGGAACGCCACGCTGCGCCCACACACCGGCTCCAGCCACGACCAACAGCGCGATGACGATGCCGGCTCGCTTCATGACGTCACCGAATGGCGATCGGATTGCCGGGCGATCCCGTCGCGCCTTTGAGCTTGAGCGGCGCGAAGATGTAGGCGAACTCGTAGACGCCGTCGCGCGCCAGCTCCTCGGTGGCCAGGTTCTCGTGCAGGTAGATGCCGTTCTTGGCGAGCATCAACTGGTGCACCGGCGCCGTGAGATTGGGATCGGGATTGGGAAACGCCTCGACGCCCCAGTTGTCGGAGCCGACGACGACGATCTCCTTGCTCGCGAGCCACTGGCCAGCCGGGACGCCGATGCCCGGCGAGCTGGCGTTGAACTTCGCGTTGTCCTTCATCCACAGCGAGCCCCAGCCGGTGTGGATCAGCACCACGTCGCCCGGCTTGATCTCCATCTTTTCGCGCTGCAGCGCCCCGGTGAGGTCCGCAACGGTGATTTCGTACGGGCTTTGCAGCCGCGGCACGCCCTTGTACTTCGCCACGTCGATGAGCACGCCGCGCGTCACGATGGCACCGACGTTTTCCACGCCGAGCTTCTTGAACCCGTCGGGGGTGACGAAATCAGACTTCTTGTTGCCGTTGTAGAACAGCTCGCCGATCCCCAGATGGCCCAGCCCGTCGAACTGGGTGCCAATCTGCGCCAGCTCGCCGCTGATGATGTCGTCGTGGTAGTTCGCCTGGTTCTTCCCGGGCATCTGGAAGGCGTACGGGATCTTCAGGCTGTAGTGCCGGGTGCCATAGAGCGGCATCCCGGCCTCGTACGTGCGGCCCAGCTGATAGATGGTGCCCTTGGTGATCATCGCCTTCGCATCGAGCACCTTGGCCGGCGTGATGCGGTTGGCGGCGCCGCGCTGATCGGCGGCGCCCCAGCGCGACGGATACCACTTGTCCTGCCCGATCGTGACCGTGCTGGCCAGGGCGCCGACGAGAAATGACGCCGCCGCTACCGCCGTGATGCGGATCGTGCTCTTCATGGAGCCATCTCCCGTCCGTCCCCCTACTTCCCGTCGATCTTCTCGAACACTTCCTTGGCCGCGCGGAAGGAGTCTACGCCAGCGGGGACGCCGGCATAGATCGCCACCTGCATGAAGACCTCGCGGATCTCGTCGCGGCTGACGCCGTTCTTGAGAGCGCCGGCGATGTGCAGCCGCAGCTCGTGCGGACGGTTCAGGCAGCTGATCATCGCCAGATTCAGCATGCTCCGCTGCTTCTTGTCGAGACCCGGGCGGCCCCATACCGCGCCCCAGCAGTACTCGGTGACGAGCTCCTGCATCGGCATGTTGAAGTCGTCGGCCGCCTTGAACGCCGCGTCCACGAACTCCTTGCCCAGCACCGAGCTCCGAATCTCACGCCCCAACTCGAACGTTGCCTTGTCCATGATTCCGAATTCTCCTCACGGGCCACCTGAAGGTGGCCCCTACGTACGTATCAGCCCTTGATTTCCACGCCCGCCCACTCCTCCACGACCTTCGCGATCGAGGTGAAGTCGGAATCGGGCCCGAACTTCGCGTTGGTGATGGCCAGCATCTGCCGCACCGCCGCGCCCGCCACCATCGGCACGCCGAGCGCCTCGGACTCCTCGAGGCACAGCCGCACGTCCTTGTACGAGAGGCCGGTGGCAAACCCGAAATCGAACGTGCGCGGCAGGATGGCCCGCGGGAACTTGTCCTGCGACGCGCTGTTGCGGCCGCTGCCGGCGTTGATGATGTCGATCAGCACCTTGGCGTCGAGGCCCGCCTTCACGCCCATCACCACGGCCTCCGACGTCAGCACGATGGCCGAGGCCGCCAGCAGGTTGTTCGCGAGCTTGGCAATCTGCGCCAGACCCGGCTTCTCGCCCACGTGGAACGTCGTGCCGAAGATCTTGAGCAGCGGATCGACCTGCTCGAACACGGCCTTCGGGCACGACACCATCACCGCCAGCGTGCCCTTGGTGGCGCCAGTGATGCCACCACTCACCGGCGAGTCCACCCAGGCCACCCCCTTGTCGCCGGCGGCTTTGGCCACGACCTTGGCGACGCTTGGCCCGGTGGTCGAGAGGTCGATCATCGTCTTGACCGCCGTGCCCTGGAGCACGCCGTCGATGGCCACCGCCTGCAGTACCGGCGGCGTCGGCAGGCTCAGGAACACCACCTCCGCCTTCGACGCGACCTCGGCGGGCGACGACGCAATCGTCGCGCCGCGATCCGCCAGCGGCTTCATCACCGCCGCGTTCGTGTCGAAGATCACCAGCGAGTGCCCCGCATCGAGCAGCCGCGACGCCATCGGACCGCCCATGCGGCCGACGCCCACGAAACCTAGAAGTGCCACGAAGACTCCTGTTGAAGAGTGGGGCGGAGAAAGCGGAGAGGGCAGAGAAAGCGGAGAAGGGAGAACTCGTGTTTTCCCATCTCTGCCATCTCTGCCTTCTCTGCCTTCTCTGCCACTGTTATCTCTGAATGAACGGATTGGGAACGTCGGTCGCGGTCGAAATCCAGACGCTCTTCACCTGCATGTATTCCTTGATCATCTCCTGGCCGCTCTCGCGCCCCAGGCCCGAACGCTTGTAGCCGCCGAACGGCGACAGATAGCTCACCGCGCGATAGGTGTTCACCCACACGGTGCCCGCCTGCAGCTTCTCGGACATCACCAGCGCGCGGCGGAGGTTCTGGGTCCAGACGCCCGCCGCCAGGCCATAGACCACGTCGTTGCCGATGGCAATCGCCTCGTCGTCGTCCTTGAACGGGATCACCGAGAGCACCGGCCCGAACACTTCCTCCTGCGCGATCCGCATGGAGTTCCGGACACCGGAGAAGATCGTCGGCTCCACGAACCAGCCGTTGCCGCACTCGGGCCGCGACGCGCGGGCGCCGCCCAGCTCGGTGCGCGCGCCCTCGTGCTTGGCGATGTCGATGTACTTGAGGATCTTCTCGAGCTGCGGCAGGTTGGTGACCGGGCCGATCTGGGTCCCCGGGTCCATCGGATTGCCCATCCGGGCCGTCTTGGCGAACGCCACCAGCTTCTCGAGGAACTGGTCGTGGATGCTCTCCTGCACCAGCAGCCGCGAGCCGGCGATGCAGGTCTGCCCCGTCGCGGCGAAGATCCCGGAGATGACGCCCTTGATGGCGTTGTCGAGGTCGGCATCCGCGAACACGATATTCGGCGACTTGCCGCCAAGCTCCATCGATACGTGCTTCATCCCGCGCGCGGCAGCTTCGTAGACGCGCTGGCCGGTGGCGTCCGATCCCGTGAAGGCCACTTTGGCCACCAGCGGGTGCTCGACGAGTGCCGAGCCGAGATCCGGCCCGAACCCCGTGACGACGTTGACGACGCCGGGCGGGAATCCTGCCTCCTGCACCAGCTTCATGAACTGGAGCGTGGACGCCGAGGTGAATTCCGACGGCTTGATCACGACCGTGTTGCCGGCGGCGAGCGCGGGCGCCAGCTTCCAGGTCATGAGCATCAGCGGCGAGTTCCAGGGAACGATCGCCACCACCACGCCGAGCGGCTCGTAGCGCGTGAAGTTGAACGTGTCGGGCTTGTCGGTGGGGAGCACCGCCCCTTCGACCTTGTCGGCCAGGCCGCCGTAGTAGTGGTACCACTGCGGAATGTAGGCGCACTGCGCGCTCATCTCGGCGAAGAGCTTGCCGTTGTCGCGCACCTCGAGGCCAGCCAGGAGCGCCGCGTGCTCCGCGACGAGGTCGCCGAGCCGCCGCAGCAGCGCGCCCCGCTTCGACGCCGTCAGCTTCGGCCACTCCCCCGTCGTAAGCGCCCGGTGCGCCGCCCGGACGGCGCGATCAGCGTCGTCGGCGGTTCCGCGGGCGATGAGCGCCCACGGCTTGCCCAGGTAAGGGTCGTCGGATTCGAACACGTCCCGGCGGGCGGCATCGGTCCACTGCCCGTCGATGAACATTTGAAATGAGGTGAGGGATTCCGTGGCTGGCACGACCCACCTTTGTACGTTGGGCGATTCTGAATGGTCAACGCCCCAAAGGGGTCAGGTGGGTCAGGTGGGGACCGCTTGACAACATTTTAGTTTGATATAAAGTATCGTGCGTGCCGCTGGATCCGGCCCTCCTTTCCGCAATCGCCTCGCCGCGGCGCCGGGAAATCCTCCGGCTGCTCTGGAACGAGGAGCTCACGGCCGGCGCCATCAACGCGGCCTTCCCCGACGTGACGTTCGGCGCCGTGTCGTTGCAGCTCCGGGCGCTGGCGAAGGCGGGGCTGGTGAGCGTGCGGCCGGCGGGGCGCCACCGCTACTACCGCGTCCATCGGGAACGGCTCGGGCCCGTGGGCGAGCTGCTCGAGCAGATGTGGGCCGACGCGCTGTGGCGCCTCAAGATCCAGGCCGAGTTCGAAAGCACCCGCCGCGGGCCGAAGCCGCGCCATTAATCGCGAACCGGCGTTAAGCCGGTTTGCCAGACACTGCGCGCGGCCCGCGACGAGCGGGACGCGCAGGAGATGAACTGACATGACGACCACGCTTGCGATGCCCCATCGTCTCGACCGCAGCATCCTCATCCACGCGGCGCGCGACACCGTCTTCAACTACTTCACCGACAGCACGCGCTGGGCGCGCTGGTGGGGCCAGGGCTCGACCATCGACCCCCGCGCGGGCGGAGCGGTGCAGATCGTCCATCCCGGCGGGGTGCAGGTGGCCGGCGAGATCCTCGAGATCGACCCGCCGGCGCGGCTGGTCTTCACCTACGGCTACGTGAGCGGCACGCCCATGCCGGTGGGCGCGTCGGTGGTGACCATCCGGCTCGAAGACGATCAGCAGGGTACGCGCCTCGACCTCTCACACGTGTTCGCCGACGAGAAGGTGCGCGACGAGATGGTGCAGGGCTGGCGCTTCCAGCTCTCCCTGTTCGGCAACCTGGTGGCCAACGACGTGCACGCCGGCGCGAGCACCGCGGTGGATGGATGGTTCGCCGCGTGGTCCGAGCCAGACACCGTCAAGCGCGAGGCGCTGCTCAATCGCCTCGCCACCGAAGACGTGCGATTCCGGGATCGTTTCAGCCTGATCGACGGCATCTCCGACCTGCGCCCGCATCTGGCCGCGGTGCACAAGTTCATGCCAGGCATGCGGCTCGAACGGGAGGGCGACGTCCGGCACTGCCAGGGCACGGTGCTGGCCGACTGGGTGGCACGCGCGGCCGACGGCAGCGAGCGCGGCCGCGGCACCAACGTCTTTGCGCTCGGCCACCACGGCCGCATCGAGTCGGTGACCGGTTTCTGGAACCCGCCAAAGACCGGCGCCTAGGGTCGTACAATTCGTGACATGACGGGCGTGAAGCTCACCTACGACGACTTCGTGCTCTTCCCAGACGACGGGAAGCGGCAGGAGCTCATCGACGGGGAGCATTACGTGACGCCGTCACCGAACCTGAAGCACCAGGCCGTGTGCGGAAACCTGCACGGCCGAATCTGGAACTATCTGCAGGAGCGCCAAATCGGCAAGGTCTATTCAGCGCCGCTCGACGTGGTGTTCAGCCATCTCGACGTCGTCGAACCGGACTTGTTGTTCGTCAGCGAGGCCAGGCGCGCGGTGTTGACCGCCAAGAACGTCCAAGGCGCGCCGGATCTGGTGGTTGAAGTCGGTTCGCCGAGTACGCGGCGGCGCGACGAGAAACTCAAGCACCAACTGTATGAACGGTTCAGCGTCGCCGAATACTGGGTCGTCGATCCGGATGTCGACGTCGTGCGCGTCTATCCACTGCAGAGCCGGAAGTATCTGGGCGCCGATGAACTGTCGCTCGACCTTGGCGACGTATTGACCACGCCGCTCCTACCGGGGCTCGAGCTGAAACTCTCCGATATTTTCGCGGAGTAGCGCTACACGTTCACGCCGTCGGCGGCGGTTCCGGCCAGGTGGAAGCGCGCGAAGCGCATCATCTGACGGATCACTTCGCGCGTTTCGAGCGTGTCGTGAAAGAGCTCGAACCCGTGCGGCGCGGCGGCGAAGTTCACGCACGTGACCGGACGGTTCGAGGCCAGCATCGCCGCCACCAGCCGATCCAGCGCGTGGTTCAGCCCCGGGTCCTGCTCCCGCCCGGCCCGGGCGACGAACACCGGCAGATCCACGGGCAGGTTCTCCACGCGGAAACCGTCCGGATAGGTGAACCTCCACTGCCGCGAGGCGTCGGCCACGTGAGTGGCGCCCTCGAGGTCCGCGAGATACGCGCAGCTGAACACGGCGCAGCGAAAGCTGCCCGCAGGCGAGCTCGCCAGAGTGGCAAGCGCAAGGGCGCCGTTACCGGAGAGCGCCCAGAGCGCCAGCCGCTCGGCGTCGATGCCGAGCTCCGCCGCGTGCTCGCGCAGATACCGCAGCAGCGCTTCGAGATCTTCCTGCGGGCGGGAGTTGCCGTAGATCACCGCCACCATGCCGAACGACGCCACGAGCCGCGCCCACGAGGTGGACGCCGCCATGTCCTTGAACCGGCACCCCAGGAGCTTCTCGTAGCCCGCATCGGGATAGCCGGCGACGAGGACGATCGCCGGCAGCGCCACCGACGGCGTTCGCCGGGCCGGCGCGTACACGTCCAGCGTCAACGGGCCGGATTCGGCGCGTGCGAACTCGATCCCCGAAGAGACGGTCACCTGCTCCGGCTCCGGCGCCGGATACGCCATCGGGATCTCTCGCAGGTGGAAGCGCTTCGGCTCTTCGGCCACGTCTACGTACCCGAGGGGGTGCTGTCCAGCGCCCGCGCAACGTCGGCGTCGATCTGGGCTGGCGTCGTGGACGAGCCGTAGCGCTCCACCACCTCGCCGCGCGCGTTGACGAGGAACTTGGTGAAGTTCCACTTGATCGCCTTGGTCCCCAGAGCGCCCGGGGCCTCGGCCTTGAGGTGCTCATAAAGCGGATGGGCGTGGGCGCCGTTGACGTCGATCTTCGCGAACAGCGGAAAGGTGACGTCGTACGTCGTGCTGCAGAAGGCGGCGATCTCGTCGGCGGATCCCGGCTCCTGGCCGCCGAACTGATTGCAGGGGAACCCGAGCACCTCGAAGCCCCTGTCGTGATACTTGCGGTACAGCGCCTCGAGGCCGGTGTACTGCGGCGTGAAGCCGCAGGCGCTCGCCACGTTGACGATGAGGAGCGTCTTGCCGCGGTAGTCGGCCATCCGCCGCGGCTGGCCATCGAGCGTGGTCACGTCGAAGTCGTAGACGGTCTGGGCCATCGGAACCTGCCTGTCAGAATCCCACGCGCAGGCCGACGCGCACGGCGAGTGGCGGCTGCACTGCAGACACGGTCCGGAACGCGTGTCCCGTCACCACGTATTCCTCGGCCTCGATGGTGGCGTCGGTGAGGTTGTAGGCCTCGAAAATGATCCCCACCTGCCGCCGGCCGAACGTGACGTCCTTCTCCACCTTTGCGTCGAGCGTGAACATGTAGGTGAAGCGCTGGTCGCCGCGCGGAATCGCCATCACCAGATCGCGCCCCTGGGTGAACCCGTCGGCGACGACCATGCGCGAGAACGGCAGGCCGTCCTGATAGCGCGCCACGAGGCCGACGCGCACGTCGCCGGGCGCGCGGTATGCGCCCGAGAGCTTGATCACGAACGCGCGGTCGAAGAACGACCGCCCCTCGGCCGATGTGAAGGCGTTGGGCCAGAGGAATGCCTCGCCCAGTAATCCCTGATCGTTCTCACCCGACTGGAAGCCGCGGCTCGCACCCGTGCTTTCGATCCGGTACGCGGACCCTCCAAAACGGAAGAACCAGCGACGGAAGAGCTCCCGATCGACGGTAATGTCCACGCCCTGATAGACCGCCGTGAGGCCGTCGAGATCGGTGAGCGTGTAGCGATCGCGCCCCAGCATCCCCGGCGTGCGCCCGTACAGCCGCAGCGTCTGGGCGGTAGTGTTGCCGTCCACGTCGATGCCGCTGTCGCCGACGTCGAGCGCGACGTAGTCGCTCAGCGGGATGCCCGTGTTCACCAGCGCGGTGAGCCGGTGCTCGCGCCGGTCCACCCCGGTCATCCGCATCCGCCACGCGCCCATCCGGTGCTCGGCGCCGATGAAGAACTCGGCGGCGTAGGGCGCTTTCAGATCCGCAGCGATGACGCTCGCGACGTTATTCGCACAGCACGATCCGATGTAGGCGATCGGCGTCACCTCGGACGGCGCAAAGAAGAAGTCGCCGTTGCGGTCATCCCATCGCGACACCGTGCCGGTAGGTCCGTTCGGATCGCCCACGCTCAGGTAGTTGAGCGGGAGCCGGTCGCGGTACCACGAGTAGCCGGCGGTCACCGTCAGCGGACTGTTCTCCCGCGGCGCCCAGCGCAGCGTGAATCGCGGCAGCGCCGTCGTCCAGCCGATGCCGTTGGCGGCACCTTCCGCCGAACCCGAGTCGTGATCGAAGCGCACGCCCGCGTTCACGGTGAAGCGGGGCGTCAGCTCCCAGCGGTCGCTTGCAAAGGCGTTCACGGCCGTCGACGCCCACTTCGACCGCACGCCCTTGTAGCGGATGTCCCACACGCGTGCGGGCACGCCGTCCACGAGCTCGCCAAACACCGGCTGGAAGAGCGCCTTGTTCGTGACGCGCGCGCCGCTGACCGTGGCGCCGACCCGCAGCTGGTGCGACTCGCGCAGCCACCTGCCCGGCGCGGGCGCCAGCGAGGCCGCGAGCGTCCACCGCTGACTGATGGTGTCGGCGGCGTCGCCCAGCGACCGCGGCGGGCCGTCGAGAAGGCGCTCGATGTTGGCGCCCTGCGAGTTGGCGGTGACCTGCGGCTCGTTCGACACGCGGTGGAAGCCGCCCGAGACCGCCAGCAGCTGGCCGCCGCGCACCTGCTCCACCGCCGCCTGCCCCAGCACGGTCCGGCCGCGCTCGTCGATGTCGCGATTCGCGTAGCGCGCCCGACCTTCGAACGGCCGTGTCGCGCGGCTGAGCGCCGTGGTCACGCGCAGCTCGCGATCGGTGCCCGCCGTGCCGACCAGGTGTCCGTACAGCGACGCGATGTTGTTGGAGAGCTCGAGCGGATCGCCGCGCTCGAAACGGCTGCCATTGGTGCCCCGAATCGACGCAAACAGGCCGGTGCGGCCAGTCATCGGTCCGCTGGCCGAGAGCGACGCGTCGGTCCAATGGTCGTAACGCCCGAGCGGCGGTGCGATGCCCGGCTCGGGATCCGGCTGCCAGCTGCCCGGCGTCACGAACGCCTCGCCACTGCCGCTCCACACCTCTCCTGGGTGTTTGGGAATCAGCGAGATGGCCAGGCCTGGACCCGCGGTGTCCACACCGAGGCGGGCGGTCTCCACCTGCACGGCGTCGAACAACCCGAGATCGGGATAGATGGCGGGCGCACCGCCGTCGCGCGTGTCGGTAACGTCCAGCCCGTCGAGGCGAAACTGCGTCTGGTTCCACGAGGGCCCCGAGCCACCCAGCTTCGCGGCTCGGGCGCTCCACAGTCCGCCGTTGTCCATGCGGTCGGTGATGACGAACGGATGCGCGGTGTCGAGCAGCGACCACGCCGTGCGTCCGCTCGGGAGATCGGAGAGCCACTCGGCGCCGAGATTCGTCTGGTAGGTCGGCTCCGAACGGCTCACGATCGAGATGGTCGATCGGCCCATGCCGCCTTCCGGGGCCAGACGCACCGCGAGCCGGCGCTCGCTCCCGGGGTCAAGGTTCTGGGTCTCTTCGGCCGCGCGGTATCCCGCCAGCTCCACACGAATGCGGTGTGGGCCCGACGCCACCGGGAGCATCGCGATGGGATGTGCGGCGTCGACGACGGCCGTCCGGATCGCGCCGGCACCGGGCGGGGCCACTTCCACCCGCGCGCCGGTGGCGGCGGCACCATCGGGAAGGGTGACTGAGATAGAGAGCGTGGCCAGGCCGGCCTGCGCCGCGGCATTCACCGCACACGCCACTAGCACGACCAGCGCGCTGCACGTGACGCGGCGCCAGAACGACATCAGCCCCCGATTGTATGATGTCTCCCGCATGACGCAGCGCGCGCCACTCGTGGCGATCCTGGTCCTCGTCTCCGCGACCTCAACGACGGTCTTCACGCAGGCACCGGAACCTCCACCCTCGACGCCCCCGCCCGATCGCAATCCGATCATCTATGTCTTCCACAACCTCGTACGCGATGCGAAGCGGATGCCGACGGTGGAAACGGCGGTCACGCTCGGCATCGGCGGCGCACTCGCGCTCGCCGTGCATCCCGCTGACGACACGGTGAACGAGCGCGCCACGGCGGGCGGCCGGCGCCAGCCGTATATAGCTGGCAGCGCCGTTGGCTCTGGCTGGTCGCAAATCGGCTTTGCGGTCGGCACCTACACGACGGGCGTGATCGCACATCATCGGGCGATGGCGCATTTCGGGGCGGACCTCGTCAGCGCGCAGGCCATCAACGCCGTCATCACTCAGGGGACGAAGTTCGCCGTCAGGCGCGAGCGGCCCGGAAATCCCGGAGGTTCGTATTCGTTTCCGTCCGGCCACACGTCGAGCGCGTTTGCGACTGCCGCAGTGACGTGGCGCCACTTCGGTTGGAAGGCGGGCCTGCCCGCGTCAGCGGTTGGCGCCTGGGTCGGCGCGGGCCGTGTGCAGCTCGGCCGGCACTTCCTCAGCGACGTCGTCTTCGGCGCGGCCGTCGGCACGGCGGCGGGCCGCACGGTCACCATCGGCCACGGCGCGAAGAAGGTGACCATGGCGCCCACCACCGTACCGGGCGGCGCCGCTCTGACGTTCACGCTGGTCGAGCGCTAAGGTCGATCTATGATGAGCGCCGCGGGAGGGGTCATGAAGAGACAGCTTGTGCTTGGTGTTCTGATCGCGATGGGCGCGGTGTCGATGAGTGTCGCGGCGTGGCAGCAGCCGGCGCCGGCGGCGCCCCCGAGGGTGGTCGAGGTCGAGAAGCTCAAGGACAACCTCTACATGATGAAGGGCGGCGGCGGAAACAGCGCCGTGTTCATCATGTCGGACGGCGTCACGGTCGTCGACACGAAGAACCCCGGCTGGGGCCAACCGCTGCTCGACAAGATCAAGAGCGTCACCGACAAGCCGGTCCTGCGGATCATCAACACGCACACGCACGGCGACCACGTGAGCGGCAACGTCGAGTTCCCCGCCACGGTGGAAGTGGTGACGCAGGAAAACACCGCCAAGAACATGCAGGAGATGCGCGGCGCCACCGGCGTGGCGCCGCCGGCGGGCGGAGCCGTGAACATCTTCAAGCAGAACAACGGCAAGGGGCTGCCGAAAAAGACCTTCAAGGACAAGATGAAGATCGGCAAGGGCGCCGACGAAGTGGACCTCTACTACTTTGGCCGCGGCCATACGAACGGCGACGCCTGGGTGGTGTTCCCGGCGCTGCGCGTCATGCACGCGGGCGACATCTTCTCGGGCAAGAACATCCCGCTGCTCGACGCCAACAATGGCGGCAGCGGCGCCGAAATCGGCGTCACGCTCGCCAAGGCGGCCAAGAGCGTGAAGGGCGTGGACAGCGTCATCACCGGGCACAGTACCGTGATGACGATGGCGGACCTGAGCGAGTACGCTGCCTTCAACACCGACTTCAAGAACACCGTGCAGGCCGGCAAGAAGGCGGGGATGACCGTCGATCAGGTGGCGGCGGCGTACAAGATTCCGGAAAAATACAAGGGCTATGCTGCGCCGGCCGAGGCGCGCCTGAAGGCGAACGTGCAGATCGTCTTCGACGAAACCAAGTAGGGGCCGCCTTTAGGCGGCCCGCTAGGTGGCCAGGGCAGTCTTCAGACTGCCCTTACAAATTGGCCGATATCGCGCTGCGCACCCGGTCCATCAGCGCGGGCAGCGTCTTCTCGTTGTAGTCCGTCGTCTCGATCGGCTCCGAGATCAGCACGTCCACACGGCCAGGCCTCGGCGCAAGCGAAGTGCGCGGCAGCATGGCAAACGTGCCGCGAATCGTCACCGGGACGATCGGCACGCCGGCTCTGAGCGCTATCTTGAAGGCGCCAGGCTCGAACACCTGGAGCTGACCGTCGTCGGTGCGCCGCCCCTCCGGAAACACCGCCAGCGACCGCCCGTCCCTCACCCCTTCAATCACCCGCCGCAGGCTCGTGGCCGTCCTTCGCGGGTTGCCCTGATCGATGGGAAAGTGGCCGGCCATGCGCAGGTGCCACCCCATGAACGGCACGTTGAACAGGCTCTTCTTCGCCATGATCCGGAACTGATACGGCAGGTAGGCAAAGAGCGCCGGCGTGTCGATCAGGCTGGCGTGATTGGCCATATAGACATAGGGCCGGCCACGCTGCACGTGCGCGACGCCGTGAACGTGGATGCGCGCGAAAATCGTCCACGCCACCAGCCGGCACCACCACCGCTCGCACCAGTGCTGCAGCTCGCCGGTACGGTCGAACGGCCACAGCAAGGCCGACAACGTGCCCATCACGATCGTGTAGCCGTACCAGAGCAGGTTGGCGAACGGCGCCCACAAGTAGACCAGAACGGTGGTCACCGACACATGGTAGTGCTCATTCAGGATCGAGCAGGCGCGCGCCCGGCCCTTCTTCCGACAGGCGATCGAGCGGGTTGCGCAGGGGGCACGAGTGCATCGAGAGGCAGCCGCAGCCGATGCACTCCCCCAGCTGGTCGCGCAGCGCGGTCAGGCGGCGGATGCGCGCATCGAGATCGCTGCGCCAGCGCGCCGACAGGCGCTTCCAGTCCGCCTCCGATACCGCGCCGTGCAGCGGCAGCGTGGCCAGCGCGTCGCGGATCTCCTCGAGCGACATGCCGGTGCGCTGCGCCACTTTGATGAGCGCCACCCGCCGGAGCACCGCACGTGGATACCGGCGCTGATTGCCGGGGCTGCGGATGCTGGCGATGAGGCGCTTCGCTTCGTAGAAGTGGAGCGCCGACACCGCCACGCCGCTGCGCCCCGACACCTCGCCCACGGTGAGCAGCCGGGCGACCTCGTCGGGGGCCAGTCGGGGCATGACGCTTGACCTCAAGTTTACTTGAGGTCGTAGGATGGCTGGCAGGAGCGAACCCATGAGCACACCGGAAACGCACGGACCGATCTATCGCGTAGACAAGTTCACGGTTCCCGCCGCCGGCCGCGACGAGTTCCTCGGCCGCGTGGCGCAAACCCAGGCCTTTCTCGAACGACAGGAGGGGTTCGTGCGCGGACTCGTGCTGGAGCAGACCTCGGGGCCAGGGGTCTTCAACTTCGTGACGCTGGTCGAGTGGAGCGGGCCCGAGGTCGTGGACCGGGTGACCGCCGCGGTGACGCAATTCCACAAGGAGACCGGTTTCGACCGCCAGGAGTTGCTCCGCCGGCTCGGCATCACCGCCGATATCGCCACCTACGCGCCGCTCGACGTCTGAGCCCACGCCCGGGCGGAGGGGCTGCGACTCGTTACAATACGGTTGTGGCATCGCAACACGTCGCGCCGCGCACCGGCGACGCGATGGGCGTCCTGCACCGGGGCACGCTGCTGCTCGCGCTCACGCTGGTCGCCGTCAAGGCCTACTACCTGGGGCCACCGGCGGCGTGGGACTCGGCGGCACGCTACGCGCGCGCGCTGACCGCCACCTCGTCGCTCGACGTTCTGTTCACGCTGGTGCTGTGGGCCGCCGGCGTGGCGGCGCTGGCCGGTGTGGCCCGCCACCCGCGCGTCACGCGACTCATCGTCGCCGTCTACCTGATGACGGGGGCGCTGGCCGCGCTGTATGCCGTCGCCAGCGTGGTGATGTTCGGCATCTTCGGCGGCTTCCTCACCTACCCGCTGCTGACCCTGGTCGGCGACGTGCGCATGCTGCGCTCGTCGGTAGCCCTGCACCTGACGCCCGGCGTCGCCGCGGGGCTCGTGCTCCTGCCGACGGCCTATGTGGCCGCGGCGCTGGCATCGCGAGGGCTGGTGACGTCGCGCGTGTCGGCCATCCGCGGCCGCGCGGTCTCGCTGGCGCTGCTGCTCGCGTGGGTCCTCACCGGCCAATACGCCTACGCGCGCGAGTGGACGACGCGGCAGGATCGGCGCATCGCCGAGAACGCCCACTGGGTGCTGGCGTCGTCGGTCCTTCGCTCCGCGGTCAGCGACGAGACGGTCACGCTTGGCGACGGGTTCACCGACGGCGACCTTGGTGATTTCGCGCCGCCGGTACTGAGCGCCGCGACCGATCGCGTGCGCCCCGCGCGACTGTTGACACGCGCCGGCCGCAGTCTCGCGAAGCCGCAGGCGCCGCCGAACGTAATCCTGGTCGTGCTCGAGTCCGTCGCGGCGCGATGGACCAGCCTCGGCAACGCGCGCTACCAGACGACGCCCACGCTCACCGCAGAAGCCGGGCACGCGCTCGTCTACGACAACTTCTACGCGCACATCGGACGCAGCTCGAACTCGCTCGCCGCCATCCTGCTCTCGACGTATCCCAAGCTCGATTTCCAGGATGTGACCGAGGAGTATCCCGAGCTGGCGGGGACCTCGCTCGCCTCGACGTTCCGCGATCGCGGCTATCGCACGTCGTTCGTCACGTCGAGCGACCTGAGCTGGGCTGGATGGGACAGCTTCATCGCCACACGCGGCTTCGAGCGCGTCCACGATTTTCACGACCTGACGTGCGGTGAGCCGGTGTCGTCCTGGGGCGTGGAAGACCGCTGCATGGTGGACGACATGGTGCAGCTCGTTCACGAGCCGCACGATCGTCCCTTCTTCATGATGGCGTGGAGCCAGCAGACACACCATCCGTACGAACCGTCGCCAGGCACGGCCCAATTGAGCCTGCTGCGCGAGCCGGTGCCCTATCAGTACGATGTCGATCGCTATCTGAACGTCCTGCACGAAACCGACGCGCAGCTGGCGCGGCTCTTCACCGCCGTGCGCGAGGGCGGGCTGGCCGACAACACGCTGATCGTGATCACCGGGGACCACGGGCAGGCCTTCGGCTACCCGCACGACAGCTACGCCCAGGGCCGGACCATCTACGAAGAAGACGTCAACGTGCCGCTGATGCTGTGGTTCCCGCCGCGCTTCCGGACCGCGGTGCGCCAGGGCGTGATCGGCAGCCACGTCGATCTGGCGCCGACGATTGCGGATGTGGCTGGCCTGCCGCCGGCACCCGACTGGCTGGGCCGCAGCCTGCTCGACACCTCACGGGCGCCGCGCGCCTACTTCTACGTCGCCGAGGATCACTTCCGGCTCGGGGTGCGCGAGGGGGCGTGGAAGTACATCTACGACCTGCGCGAGGGCACCGAGGAGCTGTATCGCCTGGACCTCGACCCCACCGAGCAGCGCAACGTCGCGCCCACCGAGCGCGCCCGCTGCACGCGTCTTCGCCAGCGCCTCGCCGCCTGGGCGGAAGCGAACCGGCGGCAGTACGTGCGCGCCGACGGCAAGACGTAGCAACCGCCGGCTCAAGGCTCGGGGCTCGGGGCTCAGCGCAGTAAAGTTGGACTCCTGCCGCGACTTCCGTTTCCGGAGCACATACTCTCGTCCGAAATGCAATTGACGAGCGTTCTTGTGAGAGAGTGGCTGGGCGTTTGAGACAATAGCCGGTCGGCTAGTCGCAGCTGAATAGTAGTTGGGCCGACATCGATGTGACGATGGAGCTGTTGTGACTGACCCGATCAAAGCGGCGCAAGGCACGATCAGTGTCGTAGGAGAGGTGATAAAGCTCGCCGGTGAAAGTCCAGAAGTAAGAGCTGCAGGCGGTGAGCTTGGCAAGACGGCACTGACTATCACTAAAGCGATCAACAACGCTCTTTTGCCGCTGGCTGCTGTCAATGTTGCGTTCGATAAAGCTCGCAACTACTTCTCGGAGCGCTTCGAGAAAGAGTTGACGACCAAAGTGGCAGAAATTCCAGCTGATGATTTGATCGAACCGAAGGCGTCTGTTGCTGGTCCGGCGTTGCAGGGTCTCGCGTTCTCACATGAAGAGCCCGACCTCAAGAACTTGTATTTGAATCTCTTGGCAACCGCGATGGACGCGCGCGTCGCCGCCGGAGTGCATCCAACGTTCGTCGAAATTATCCGACAGCTGACCGCCGAAGAGGCATCCCTTCTGCGAACGGTTCTGCGGGAGCGTGGCACCATCGCTGCTGCGGAAGTGCGCGTGGCTGTGGCTGGCGGCGGCTTCCGGGTTCTGTATCGGCCACCTCTTGCCGTTTCATCGGCGTGACATTCCGACGGAGAATCCTCGGCTCCCGCCCTTCGTAGACAATTGGGTTCGGTTGGGCCTCGTCCTGGCCGAGTACGATAAGCGACTATCGGCTGAAGATGCCTACGAATGGGTAGAGGCGCGCCCCGAACTACAACGCCTACGGCAGTCCCACGAGACAGAAGAGGTCAAGGTCTCGTGCCAAATGGGCCTGCTGCAGGCAACGACGTTTGGTCTTGAGTTCGCGAAGGCGGCCGGAGTCCTTGAGACGAGAGACGCTGGGTCAGCGGCCTGATATGCCGCTCCAGCCGACGAGCGGCACCGCTGACATTAGTTAGCTCGAAGCGAGCGCGAGCGCCGCTCGCCCCTGAGCGTCAACACGCTAGGCTGACAACGCTTAGATCGAGAAGGTTTCCCAACAATGAGTGAGAGCAAGAGGAAGGAGCAAGTCGCAGCGCAGAAGCGTCGCAAGGCGCTCGAAGTCCGGGTAGTGCTAGACACAAACCAACTATTCACCGGATCAGCAAGCGACCTATTGAAACACGAGCTTGCCAAGCTGATCGGCGATTCACGGAGACACGCGGATGTGAGAATCGCCTGGTACCTACCCGACATCGTCAAACTAGAACGCCGTTATCAAATGATTGAGGCCGCTAAGGAGTTGTTGCCAGCGACGGTCAAACTGGAACGGCTTCTCGGGCACGGCTTGGCGATCACCCCGGAGATTCTTCAGGACCGTGTCGATGCGGCAATCACGAAGCAGATAGAATCGCTGAATCTAGTCGTCTTAACAGTCGATCATGCGCAAGTCGATTGGGCCAGACTGGTCGCGGACTCGGCCAATCGAATCGCACCATTCGAGCCTGGAAAACATGAAAAAGGCTTCAGAGATTCGATCGTGGTAGAGACCTTTGTTCAACTCGTCAACACTTCCCCGAGAAGCTCTGGAGCCTGCCGAATCGCGCTAGTAACCGGAGACGAACTCCTGGCTTCGGCCGTGGGTTCGCGCACGCAGGCCGCGAACGTGCGAGTCCTTCGCTCACTGGAGGAGCTCAAGGACTTCATCAACCTTGTCGTGAGCGACGTCACTGAAGAGTTCATCAATAGGATTCGGGATGCTGCGACGGCTTTGTTCTTCACAAAGGACGATCAGTCGACTCTGTATTACGAGTCGGGCCTGCAGCCGAGTCTCACGGCTGCCTACGCGAAAGAGTTGCAGGCGCTCCCTGATGGCGCCACTTCCCGCAAGAACGGAACGTGGTTCATCGGCCCAAGTCGTTTCAGCCACAAGAAGGCGCAACGAGTTCACTGGGTCACTTCCATTCGCGTCGAAGCGAAAGCGAATCGCCAGGAGGCGATGCCGGAAGCTTCTCTTCCCTCTAGCGCACAAGCGCCCTCGTCAATCACCCTCACGCCCGCAACGCCACGATGGTCACTTCCGTCATCCATCTCAAGCCTGGGCAGCCCAACGACTCTTGTGACGGCGTCTATTCAAGCGAGACCGTTGAGTGACTACGTGTTGAAGCTCACAAACACGGGATTGTTTGCCGAGACGAGAGATATTCTCGTCGCATCCGGTCAGACGGTGCTGGAGGCGTCTTGGAGCGTTACCGTTACGGCGACGGGGAAGCTACTGAATCCGACGGTTGACGACCATCGTCATGTGGAGACGACATGGGATGGCAGTACGAACTAGCAGACCTCTGCGACGGCCAAGTTGGGAGCTAACCGTCGCTGCTGCTCGACAAGCGGTAGGCAGAGTGGAACTGACTTGCCACCACAGTGGCCGTCGCGCCTGAGCGGCCAGGCGTTAGGCCGCTCGTCCAGCCTCCGCCTTTTTTATCAACTTCACGATGTCGTTTGCAGTGGCGCCTATGCTGAGGAGCGAACGCATGAGCAAGTCAAGGCTGACGGATGCGTCGGCAGCCTCCATCTTGGCAATCCGCGACTGACTCGATCCGAGGCGCTTGGCCAAGTCGCCTTGCGTCAGACCCCGACGCTCGCGAAGCTGCCGGACCCCGCCCGCCAGGGCAAGCTTCAATTCGACGAACAGCTGTTCCTCTGGGGTCAGCCCGAGAAACTCTGCGGCGGTGCCGACTTGCCACCCGGCCCGCTCCAACCGTGTCCGCTTTGTTGTTTTCATCGGTTCTTCTCCGCGGCCACCCGCCGGTACGATGCCAGCCGCTGGCGACACGTATTAACGACCGTCTTGGGCATCGTCTCCGTCTTCTTGCTGAACACGTCGAGGATCACGACGGCGTCCGGTGCCACGAAATAGACGATCCGCCACGTGTGTGTTCGGTCGTTGATCCGCAACTCGTGGCACTGGCCGCCAATTGTTGGCATCGGTCGGGAGTAAGGCAGCCCAAGCACTTCCCTGCGCTGGAGCCGTCGCAACCGAAACCCTGCTTCGACACGGGCCTCAGCAGTGAAAGGCGGTGTCTTGACTTTCGCCATGGAGCCAGACGAGCGGCTTGTCCGGATCCTTGGCCATCGCCGTTATGTCAAATATGACATATCTTGCGGCGCGCCGCAAGGGACTCTCACTCGCTGGTTTTCTGACAAGATCAGATGGCCCGGTTCCGCTGGCCCATGTCTCCCTATCAGGCGATCCTCGGCGACGCGTTGGCCACACTGCACCCGAACGTCCGCCGGGCGCACGAGGCGCCGCTCACCGCTGAAGGCACGTTCGATGTCGTCCACGGGACTCAACGCATCACACCGATCCTGGTGGCGCTGATGAAGTTGCCAGCCGCCGGAAGCCGGGTGCCAGTCGCGCTCAGCATGACCGTTGATCCGGTGCGAACTAACGGCGGGCCGCCCACGCTGCGGTGGGAGCGCCGGATCGGGCAGACGCCTCTCTCGACGCATCAGCACGCTCACCGCGGCTTCCTGGTCGAAGAGCACGGACAGGGCCGCATAGTGTTCTCGCTGCGGGCGGCGAACGGTTGTCTGCTGTACGAGCACGCCTCGACGCGATTCTTGTTCCTGCGCCTGCCGCATGCCCTGTCTCCGCGCATACGGGCCCTCGTGTCGCCCGAGCTGGATGGTTGGCACGTCGACGTCAGAGTGGATTGGCACGGCCATCTCGTCTGCGCGTACGGGGGACGAATGCGGCCATTGCAGGCAGCGTGAACACGGCGATCTGGCTGCTGTTCGTCCAGGCGCTGCTCGGCGCCTTCGATACGCTGTACTACCACGAGTACCGGCTGCGCCTCCCGCATAGACAGGGAACCAGCACTGAGCTGCGCCTGCACGCCGCGCGCGACTTCGCATACGCGGTCATCATCGGCAGCCTCGGCTTTCTGACGTGGAACGGCTCGCTGGCCTGGGTGCTCTGCGCGGTGCTGCTGGCGGAGATCGGCATCACGATCTGGGACTTCGTCGAAGAGGACCGCGTCCGCCGGCTGCCGGCCGGTGAGCGCGCCATGCACGCGGTGATGGGGATCGTGTACGGGGCGTTTCTCGCGTTCCTCGTTCCCGAGATCCTGCGTTGGAGCATCAAGCCTACGCGGTTCGGCAGCAGCTACCACGGGTTTCCCGCCTGGGTGCTGGCGGCGCTCGCAGTGGGTGTGCTGCTCTCCGGTGTCCGTGACGCGATCGCCAGCGTTCGTCCTGCCCGCCCATGACGGACCGCCTGCGAATGTACCGTGGGTGGTTCTATGCCGCTGCCGTGTACAACGTGTCCTGGGGAGCCGCCGTCGTCG
>DASYRM010000233.1:0-36393 GCA_036004405.1 Vicinamibacterales bacterium | reverse complement strand
ACGGGCCGCCTGAAGGCGGCCCCTACCACTGCGGCCCCTACTTCCGTTTCCACCGGGTCCCCTGCGGACCGTCCTCCAGGATGATGCCCCGATCGGCCAGCGACACGCGGATGCCGTCGGCGGCGGCAAAGTCGCGGCGGGCGCGCGCGGCCTTGCGCTCCTCGATCAGCCGCTCGATCTCCTCCACCGGCACCGGCGGCTGCGCGTCTTCCGCGCGGCGCAGCGTCACCACCCCCAGCACCTGGTCGAACAGCTCGAACAGTGCGCGGGCGCGCGCGGCCTCGGCCGCCGACATCTCCTTCGCGTCGATGGCGGCGTTGACGTCGCGCACGAAGTCGAACACGGCGCCCAGCGCCCCCGCGGTGTTGAGATCGCTCTCGAGCGCCGAGGTAAACGCGGCCTGCGCGGTGGCGATCGCCTCGGCCACGCGTGCATGCTCGCCGCTGCCGGCGACCGACTCGAGGCGTGTCAGGCAGTTCATGATCCGGCCGATCGACTCTTCGGCCTGGTCCATCCCCGCCCACGTGAAGTTCAACTGCTTGCGATAGTGCGACGACAGCAGCAGATAGCGCAGCGCGGACGGCCGGTGCCCCTTCGCCACGATGTCCGGCACAGTATGGAAGTTGCCGAGCGACTTCGACATCTTCTCGTGCTCGACGAGCAGGAACTCGACGTGGAACCAGAAGCGCGCGAACTTCTGCTTCGTGGCGCCCTCGGACTGCGCGATCTCGTTCTCGTGGTGCGGGAACACCAGGTCGATGCCACCCGCGTGCAGGTCGATGGGGCCAGGCCCAAGCAGCCGCAGCGCCATCGCCGAGCACTCGAGGTGCCAGCCGGGACGCCCCGGCCCGGTGCCGTAGTCCCACGTCGGCTCGCCCGCCTGGGTGGCCTTCCACAGCACGAAGTCGCGCGCGTCGTCCTTGGAGTATTCGTCCACGTCCACGCTGACGCCGGATTTCATGCCCTCGGTATCGAGGCGCGCCAGCTGCCCGTAGCCCGGGAGCGACGTGATCTTGAAATAGATCGAGCCGTCGCGGCGGTAGGTGTGCCCGTTGTGCTCGAGCGCCAGCACCATCTCGCTCATGGCGCGCAGGTTCCCCTCGTCGGTCGCGCGCGGCGTCTCCTCGGCCGGCTCGAGCCCAAGGGACGCCGCGTCCTCGCGGAACGCCTGGATCCACGGATCGGTGTAGTCGCGCAGCGAGGCACCGTCCTTCGCCGCGCCGGCAATCGTCTTGTCGTCGACGTCGGTGTAGTTCAGGACGCCCTTCACCTGGTATCCGCAGAGGTATTTCAGCGTCCGGCGCAGGACGTCGACGCAGACGAAGGTGCGGAAGTTGCCGATGTGGCCGCGCGCGTAGACGGTGAGGCCGCACGCGTACATGCGCACGGTGTTGTCGCGCTCGGGGGCAAAGGGCTCCTCCTGACGCGACAGCGTGTTGTAGAGGCGCAGCATTCGTCTTGGGGTCAGAGCGCCAGCGACATCGTGCGGCCGGCGGCGTCGAGCTTGATGGACTCGTTGTTGACGTGCATTTTGATCGGCGGCTGCGAATCGTCGGCGAAGCAGGCACGGACGAAATCATCGGCCGAGGCCGCCATCGCCGCGGCCGCGGCGTCGTCGCGCCCCGCGTCTCTGGCCGCCTGGCGGACGATGTCGGTAATGATCCGCGCCAGCCGCCCGTCGCACGGGCACGACATGTTGAAATCGAACGTTGCGGTCATCGCTCCCTTTGCGTAGCCCGCTCAGAACGCGGGCCACGCGGCAGTATCTGGCAAACCGGTTTAACGCGGTTCGCTATTAAACAGCTAGCCGTGTGAAGAGCCGCTCGGCCCGCTGCTTGTCGGCGTCGATCTGCGCGCGCAGCGCGTCCACGTCCTCGAAGCGGCGCTCGTCGCGCAGCCGCTGGACGAACGCCAGGCGCACGGTGTGGCCATAGAGGTTTCCCGAGTAGTCCAGCACGTGGGTCTCGATTGTCGGCGTGGTCTCGCCGAATGTGGGCCGCATCCCGATGTTGGTCACGCCTCCATGCACCACGCCGTCGATGGTCATGATAGTGGCGTACACGCCGTTTGGCGGCACCAGTTCGTTCTGGGTCTCCAGATTGGCGGTGGGAAACCCCAGTTCCCGCCCCCGGTGCCGCCCTTCGACGATGGTGCCGTCCACATAGTACGCGCGCCCGAGCAGCGCCGCTGCTTCGTCCATCCGTGCTTCGCTCACCAGGCGCCGGATGCGCGTGCTGCTGACGACGAAGTCCTTGTAGCGCACCGGGTCGATCTTGTCGGCGCGGAACCCGTACGACTGCCCCAGGCCCCGCAACACGCTGAACGTGCCGGTGCGGTCGTGGCCGAACAGGAAGTTGGCGCCCACCCACACCTCCGACACCCGCAGCCAGTCCACCAGCACCTTGCGGACGAAGGTGTCGGCGTCCCACTGCGACAGCTCCTTGGTGAAGCGCACCACCGCCACGCAGTGCACGCCGGCGCGGTGCAGCGCCTCGAGCCGCTGCGCCTTGGTCATGAGCAGCGGCGGCGCCTTGTCGGGGCGCACGATCCGCGGCGGGTGCGGATCGAACGTCATCGCCATCGGCGTGCCGCCATGCTCGGCGGCGCCGCGCTTCACGCGTTCGATGATCTTGAGGTGGCCGCGGTGGAGGCCGTCGAAGTTACCGAGCGCAATCACCGGGTGGACGAGCCAGGACGGCCGTGGGTCGTCGGGGAAGTGGATGGTCTCCATTCACTCCACGTCGACGTCAACGTCGAGCACCAAGCCATCATATGCCAGCTCAACGCCCGCCGGCAGTTTGGCGCTGGTAGCGGCGTGCCCCAGATCGTGGGTCATGTGGACGAGGAACGCCCGGCGCGGCCCCACCTTCTCGATCACCCCGACGGCGTCGGCCACGGTGAAGTGCGTCGGGTGCGGACGCTCGCGCAGCGCGTCCACCACCAGCGTGTCCACGCCCTCGAGCAGCGGCCACGCGGCGTCGTCGAGGCGGTTACAGTCGGTGAGATACGCGAAGCGTCCGAACCGGAAGCCGAGCACCGGCATCCGCCCATGCCAGAGCGGAATGGGCACCACGCGAACACCGCCGAGGACGAGCGGCCCCTCGATCAGATGCGACGACAGCTGCGGGATGCCGCCGCCGAGCCGCGGCGCCGTGTCGAAGACATAGTGGAACGTCTTGCGGATGTGATCCCAGGTGGCCTGCGTGGCGTAGCACTGCACCGCCGCACCCTGCACCGCGTTGAAGCGGCGCAGCTCGTCGAGACCCAGGATGTGATCCGCGTGGCTGTGCGTGTAGAGCACCGCGTCCACGCGCATGATGCGATGCGCGATCGCCTGCTGCCGCAGGTCGGGCGACGTATCGACGAGGACGCGCTGGCGATCGGGCACGTCCACGTAGATCGACGTGCGCAGGCGCGCATCCTTTGGATCGGTCGAGCGGCACACGGCGCACTCGCACGCGATCATCGGCACCCCGTGCGACGTGCCGGTGCCGAGAAACGTGACGCGGGCCGGAACGATCAAGGGAGGATGATGCGAGACTCCGCGGCCCCGCCGGCGCGCGACACCTCGACGTAGCGCATCCGCAGCTCGTAGAGCACTTGGTCGATCAGCTGCCGCTCTTCGGCCGACAGGTTCCCCCGCGTCTTCTCTTCGAGCATCGCCAGGATGTCGATCATCTGCTGCGCGAGCAGCAGGTTGGGCGCGTGGCGCTCGCCGGTCGACGGATCCGCGACGTCGCCGAAATGCACGGCCGCCGTGTGCACCAGCGAGAGCACGAACGACGCGAAGTTGATCGTGGGCTCGCCGGAACCGGCGGTGGCAGTGGCGTTCGGATCGTCACTCATGGATCGCTCTGCGGCCCCGCCGAAGGGCGGGGAATTGATGGATGGTAGCATGCGCCTGTGAACGACACGCCCGGCTCGAGCTTCGAACGACTCGTTGAAATCATGCGGCGCCTGCGCGCGCCCGACGGCTGCCCGTGGGACCGCGAACAGACCCCGGCATCGCTGCGACCCTTCGTGCTCGAGGAGACCTACGAGGTGCTCGAGGCCATCGAGCACGGCACGCCGGAGGACCTCTGCGAAGAGCTGGGCGACTTCGTCTTCGAAGCGGTCTTCCTGGCGCGCATGCACGAGGAGGCGGGCCACTTCTCGATCGGCGATGTCGTGGACGGGATTGCCGACAAGCTGGTGCGCCGGCATCCCCACGTATTCGAGCGCGGCGATGGCGAGGAGGCGCTCACCAGCGGCCAGGTCCTCGAGCGATGGGAAGCGCTGAAGGCCCGCGAGCGGGCGCTGGCGGGCAAGAAGGCACCCGAGAAGAAGGCGAAGACGACGCTCAGCGGCGTGCCGAAGACGTTGCCGGCGCTGCTCCGTGCCTACGAGCTCAGCTCGCGCGCGGCCGCCGTCGGGTTCGACTGGGCCAAGGCGGCCGACGTGCTCGACAAGATCGACGAAGAGGTGGCCGAGCTGCGGCGCGAGGTCGAGTCGGGCGCCACCGGCGACCTGTCGCGCGCCGAAGACGAGATGGGCGACCTGCTCTTCTCCATCGCTAACTTGTCGCGAAAACTGGGCGTCGAGCCCGAGGCGGCCCTGCGGCGGGCCAGCGACAAGTTCAGCGCGCGCTTCGGGCAGATGGAGGCGGCGCTCGCCGCGCGCGGCGTGTCGCTGCCCGAGGCGGCGCTCGACGAGATGGAAGCCGAGTGGCAGAAGGCGAAACAGGAGGGCTCACGTATGTAGAGGCGCACCTGCAGGTGCGCCTGCGCAGGCGGGCCTAAAGGCCCGCCTCTACGATCGCCTGTCACGCTGGCGGGCGTGACGCGTTATAGACAGCCGACGGCCATGTTCGAGTCGACGGCATCCCCCGGCACGTCGCGGTCCAGCGCCATTGCCTGGTCGGTGGCACGCACGCTGCCGGCCATCGCCGTCGGCGTCCTGTTCATCTTCATTGGATACGGGAAATTCGACGGCAATCCACGCCGGATGTGGTTCCAGCTCTTCGAGCAGATCGGGCTCGGCCAGTGGTTTCGCATCTTCACCGGCGTCGTCCAGGTGACCGGCGGCGTGCTGATGCTCCTTCGTCGCACGCGCACGGCGGGCGCCGCGCTCCTGGGCTGCACCATGGTCGGCGCGACCATCGTGGACATCGTCGTGGTGGGGTCGCCGGTCGCCATCGTGCCGATGCTCCTGCTCATCGTGATCCTGGCGATCTGGGTGACGTCCCGGTAGGTCGTCCAACGAACGGCGTGCCCGTTGGTCTCGACCGTAATCTCGCCGTTTCGATCGGTCCGCAGCACTCGCGCGCCGCTGCTTTCGAGTCGCTCGAGAACGTCGCGCGCCGGGTGACCAAACGTGTTGCCGCGGCCGGCGCTGATGAGCGCCAGCTGCGGACGCCAGGCGTCGAGCAGCTCCTGACTGGTCGAGGTCCTGCTGCCGTGGTGCGCGACCTTCAGTACGCGCACTCGCGCCGGCCTGAGCTGCGGCACGATCGCCCGCTCGATCTCGGCGCTCACGTCGCCCAGCAGCAGGAATGCGACGTCGCCGTACCTGATTTCGAGCACCACCGAGTCGTCGTTGCGCACGCGCTGCCGTTCCCAGTCCGGCTCCGGCGGATGCAGGACACGCAGGCGCATCCCCGCCAGATCCATCGTAGTACCCGCGCGCAGATAGCGGGCGCCCACGTGGCGTGCGGCAAGGTCGACCAGCAGTTCGTTGCTGGGCTCGTGCCTGGGCACGCGAATGCCGAACCACGCCTCGCCCACCGCGAGGCTGGCGAGCACACCGGGAGCTCCACCCATGTGATCCGGATCGCCGTGTGTGATCAGCAGCGTCGACAGCGATCTGATGCCGCGCGCCCACAGCGCCGGCGCCACCACTCGCCTGCCGACGTCGAGTCCGCTGCCGAAGGGGCTGCCGCCCGTATCGACGAGCATCGGTGGCTTGCCCGGCGGCTCGATCACGAGGGCGTCCCCTTGGCCGACATCCAGCATCGTGAGCCGCGCTTCGCCTGGCGCCATGTCACGCCCGCCTGTAAACGAGACCCTCGCGCCCAGCAGCATGACGAGCGCCGCTGCCGCCGTGGCGCCCGCAACGATCGGCCGCGCCCGCCGCGGCCCGGCCAACGCCAGGGCGAGGCTCGCATAGTAGGCGACGATGACGGCGGTGTGCGGCGGCGGCACACGTGGCGCCAGCGCGGCAACGCGGTCAACCTGCGAGGCGCTGCCGACGATGAGCCGGGCGGCCCAGTCTGCCGCCGCCCCGGCGGCTCCCGCCGGCAGATGCGCAACGTCGAGCGCCACGGTCGCCATCCCGGCAACCTGCACGACGGTCATCGCCGGTACGGCAATCAGGTTCAAGATCACCCCGGCCAGCGTGACCCGTGAGAACGCCGCCGCCTGTACCGGCAGCAGCGCGATTTCGACCGCGAGCGACGCCGCCATGGCACCGAGCGCCCATCGTGCCGCGAGTGGCCAGGACGGAGGCAGGACGAGCCGCTCCGACAGCACCAGCAGCGCACCCGCGGCTCCAAACGTCAATTCGAATGCCGCGTCACGGACATCGAGTGGCCACAGCACGAGCATCGCCGACGCGGCGACGGCCACCGCCTGCCAGGCTCGCGTGCGGTGATCGAACAGCCGGCTCACCAGATAGATCGCGGCCACCAGCACGGCGCGCCGCACCGACGGCCCCGACACCACGATGGCGCTGTAGAGGGTCAACGGCACGATCGTCACCAGCGACGACGCTCGTGGGCCCAGCCCGGAGAGTGCGCAGAGCGCCGCCACCAGCGCCACGAATATCGCAATGTTGCCGCCCGAGATCGCGATCACGTGATAGGTGCCCGCCGCCTGCAGCCGCTCGCGGACCTCATCGGGAATCGACGCGCGATCGCCGATCAGGACCGCCGTCGTAATCGCGCCGGAGGTCACGTTGCGGGCTCCCACCCAGCGCTCGATCGCCCGGCGCACGCCGGCCCGCGCGCGGGCCGCTGCCTCCGCCACTCTCCCTCCCGGTTTCAGCGCCTCCACAAGCAGCGCGCTCTTCACCGAGCCGAGTAACGAAATGCCGTCCAGTGCGACGTCGCGTTCGAAGTCGGGCACGCCGTCGTCGAGATAGCGCGCCGGCCGGCGAAACGTGACCGGCGCCTCGATGGTGCGGCCCGCGGTCCACGTGGACACCCGATCGGGTGGTGCCAGGCCACTGATGCTCAGGACGACGGTGCCCACGGCCGGATGCCAGTCGGTTCCGACCCGCACATCGCGAACCGCGACGCGGAGGCTGACGAAGCCGTCGCGCGGCGACGCGTCGTCCAGAATCACCGCGCGCGTGGGCAACGGGTCGTGCCGTCCTGGCGGCCCGAGGGTGTCGATCGCGAAGCCGCCGAAGGCGTCGTGCAACACTTGCCGCAGCGGCGGATGCAGCGCGGCGTCCGCCGCGCGGGTCGCGATCGCCGCGCCACCGGATGCGAAGCCGACGACGAGTGCGGCCGTCGTCACGCGGGGCCAGCGCCGCACCCAGGCAGCGACCGCAATCAGGACGGCAAGCGCAAGCGTCGAGATGAACGCACGCGGCCACGTGGCGACCAGCCCCACGGCGACGCCGAGACTCAAGGACAGGGCTGGCAGGAGGCCGATAACGCGCACGCACGGGAGCACGCAAGAGCGACGACTCCCGCCACGTGCCGCTGTTGAGCGCGCGATTGGGAACGGCTGCGCGCGATCTGCGATCCCGCTGGCGAGACATTGCTGAAGTTACTGCGCGCTGAAGTAGGGGCCGGCTTTGCCCGGCTCGACGACGCCTGAAGGCGGCCCCTACGTACGAATCGGGCTACGTACGGATCGGTCTGGTCCACCACGCCACCACGTCCTGGCGCTTGGCAAAGTGCAGCAGCGGCGCGCCCTCGAGGCGGATGCCGAGCCCGTCGGCCATCGTGTTCTCGGCAATCTCCGCGCGCGCCGGCTGCAGTTGCCACGGCGAGTGGTGGATCTCGAGCCGGGCCGGCCGCCCCAGCGCGTCGACGTGATACAGGCAGTAACGCTCGGTGAGGAAGAACTCGAGCGAGCCGCGGGCGGGCGTGAACGCGGGCCCCGAGGGCTCGTAGGCGCCGACAAACGACGCGGCGCTGCGCCGCCGCCGGCTCGTGTAGTGCACCGCGTTGCCCCGCCGGGTGGCGCTCATCGACGCCCAGAAGTACGGCAGCCGGAACATCGCGCGGGCGCCGATGACCGCCGGCAGCCTCGACGCGTCGAGGCTGAAGAAGAACACCCCGCGCTTGCCGTCGCGCGGGCTGACGTAGGTGCGCAGGTTCAACTCGGGAAACGCCGACAGCCACGGCAGTGGCGGCACGCCCCGCGGCGCCACGCGGCTCATGGTGAACGGCACCACGCCCAGCCACGCACTGCCGTCGAAGCGGTCGAGATCGAACGCCGCCGGCACGTGCGGCCGCAGCAGCCGGTCGTCCACGCGCCAGTGCGCAAACAGCAGGTCGTGCCACGACTGCGTCATCACCCACGGCCGATCCGGAAGCGGCCAGGGGCGGTGCGCGACGCGATCGAGCGCCGGATCGAAGGTCATGCCGCTGCCATCCTATCCCGTGCCAGCGCAGTTAATTGACGCAGGCAAGTTTAGTACTTGACAATGTCAATCATGACCCTGCATGCCAACGTCGAGGCCGTCCGCCACTTCAACCGCTTCTATACCCGGCAGATTGGCGCCCTGCAGCAGGGGTTCCAGGGCAGCCCGTTCTCGCTCGCCGAAGGCCGCGTGCTCTACGAGATCGCGCACCACGAACAGCCGACCGCCACCGACGTCGGCCGGGAGCTCGGCCTCGATGCCGGCTACATGAGCCGTCTGCTCCGGCGGCTCGAGCACCGGGGCCTCGTACGCCGCATGAAATCCGCCGCCGACGGCCGACGCGCGCATCTGTCGCTGACGCGTGCCGGCCACGCGGCCTTCACGCGCCTGAACCAGAGCACCAATCAGGACGTCGCCGGCCGGCTCCGTGTCCTGTCGTCAGGGAACCGCCAGCGCCTGGTGGCGGCCATGCAGACGATCGAAGGGGTGCTCGACGCGCGCCCGGAGCGCCCGGCCCCGTATGTGCTGCGGCCGCCGCACGCCGGCGATTTGGGATGGATCGTGCACCGCCAGGGCGCGGCCTACGCCGAAGAGTGGGGCTACAACGAGGAGTACGAAGCGCTGGTGGCGGAGATTGTGGCGAACTTCGTCCGGCATCAGCGGCCGGCAAAGGAGCGCTGCTGGATCGCCGAGAAGGACGGCGAGGTGGTGGGCTCGGTGTTCCTCGTCCGGCGCTCCGACACGGTCGCTCAGCTACGGCTGTTGTTCGTCGAGCCGGTGGCTCGCGGTCTCGGCATCGGAGGCAAGCTGATCGACGAGTGCGTGCGCTTCGCGCGCCATACCGGTTACCGCAAGCTCACGCTGTGGACCCAGAGCGAGCTCGATGCCGCGCGGCGGCTGTACAAGCAGGCCGGGTTCCGCCTGGCCTCGAAGCAGCCGCACGACAGCTTTGGCCGCAAAGGACTGGTGGCCGAGACCTGGGAGCTGTCGCTGTGACCTAGCGAAAACTTCCCCGCTCGGCCATGTAGCCCTGGCGCGCGCGGACGAAGTACGGCTGGCCCTTGATGCGGACGCGGATCGTGCGCCACGAACCGTCCAGCGCGCGGGCGGGCGTGTAGCCGATGGTGTATTGCGAGTTCAGCTCCTCGGCAATGCGCTGCGTCGCCGGCCCGAGCTCCGACGCCTCGTGCACCACCTCGGTGTAGCCGCCGGTGGGACCGGTCAGGTCGCGCAGCGCCGCCGGGTTCACCCGCGTGCTGGCCGCCACGCCCGGCGAGTCGATCGCAATGGCATACACAAAGGCATCGCGCTTCACCACCGCGTCGCGCGCCTGCTGCAGGGAGCGGTCGCTGGCCGTATCGGCACCGTCCGAGATCACGACGAGCGCGGCGCGCGGCTTGGTGCGGCGGTCGAACATCTCGGCCGACTGCGCCACGGCGTCGTAAATCGCGGTACCGCCGCTCGGCAGCACCGCGCTCAGCCGATCCTTGAGCGACGAAGGCGGACGCGTCCACGCCGAGGCCAGGCGCGGGCGGTGGTTGAAGAGCCCGATGAACGCCTCGTCCTCGACGCGCAGGAGATCCCCGACGAAGCGCTCCACCGCCATCCCGGCGTCGGAGATCTTCTGGCCGCGCATGCTGTCGCTCACGTCGAGCAGCACGCCCAGACTCACGGCGACGCGCTCGTTGGTGAAGGTGGTGACGGTCTGCAGCGTGCCGTCCTCGAAGATCTCGAAGTCCTGCTGCATCAGTCCGGTGATGAGCCGGCCGTTGCCGTCGACCACGGTGACGGTGACCGGCACGGTGAGGACGTTGGAGCGGAAGTTCTGCGCCGAGACAGCCGCACCCAGGGCGCACGCGAGCAAGAGGGCGCAGGCGGTCCGCACGCGTTTGATCTTACGCTGACGGGCCGCCTAAAGGCGGCCCCTACGTACCGACGGGCTACGTACGAACGGGTGCGCCGTTGTAGTAGTCCTGCAGGGAGCGCACCGACAGGGTGTGCGTCCGCAGCGCGCGAATGGCGCTCACCGCGGCCGACGCGCCCGTGAGGGTGGTGATACAGGGCACCTGCGCCATGGTGGCCGCGCGCCGCACCGCGAGGTCGTCGAAGAACGAATCGCGGCCGAGCGGCGTGTTGATCACCATGTCGATGTCGCGGTTCACCAGGTGGTCGGCCACGTTCGGCCGCCCCTCGTTCACCTTGTAGACCATCTCGACGGCAAGGCCGTGCTGCTCCAGGAAGGCCGCGGTGCCGCGCGTGGCCGACAGCGTGAACCCGAGCGCGGTGAGGTCCTTGGCAATCGGCAGCACGGTGGGCTTGTCGCTGTCGTTGACGCTGATGAACACGCAGCCGTTCTCGGGCAGCTTCTGCCCGGCGCTCAGCATCGCCTTGTTGAAGGCCGAGCCGAAGTTGTCGGCGCCGCCCATCACCTCGCCGGTGGACTTCATCTCCGGCCCGAGGATGGTGTCCACACCAGGGAAGCGCACGAACGGGAACACCGGGCTCTTCACGAACACGCCACACGCGGTCAGGTCGTCCACGAGACTCAGCTCGGCGAGCGTGCGGCCGGCGGCCACGCGCGCCGCAATCTTGGCCATCGGCGTGCCGGTCGCCTTGGAGATGTAGGGCACGGTACGCGACGAGCGCGGGTTCACTTCCAGCACGTAGACGGTGTCGTCCTTGATCGCGTACTGGATGTTCATCAGCCCCACCACCTTCAGGGCGCGGGCGATGCGGCGCGTGTAGTCGCGGATGGTGTGGAGGTGACGTTCAGCCACCATGAAGGCCGGCACCACGCACGAGCTGTCGCCCGAGTGGATGCCCGCTTCCTCGATGTGCTCCATGATGCCGCCGATCACGACGGCGCCAGTCGAATCCGCCACCGCATCCACGTCGAGCTCGAAGGCGTCCTCGAGGAATCTGTCGATCAGCACCGGACGGTCGTGCGAGACGTCCACGGCGCCGGCCATGTAGCGGTCGAGCGAGGACTGGTCGAACACGATGGCCATGCCGCGGCCGCCCAGCACGTACGACGGGCGCACCACCACCGGATAGCCGACCCGGTCGGCCACTTCCCTCGCCTGGTCGCGCGACACCGCCGTGCCGCTCGACGGCTGCGGCACGCCGAGGTCCCACAGCAGCTGCGAGAAGCGCTGCCGGTCTTCGGCGAGGTCGATCGAATCAGGTGTGGTGCCGAGAATCTCGACGCCCGCCTCCTGCAAGGCCAGCGCGAGCTTGAGCGGCGTCTGGCCGCCAAACTGCACCACGCACGCCACCGAACCGCCGGCGCTGCGCTCCCGCTCGACGATCGCCATCACGTCCTCGAAGGTCAGCGGCTCGAAGTAGAGGCGGTCGGCCGTGTCGTAGTCCGTCGACACCGTCTCGGGATTGCAATTGACCATCACCGTTTCGAACCCTTCCTCGCGGAAGCCGAAGACGGCGTGACAGCAGCAGTAGTCGAACTCGATGCCCTGGCCGATGCGATTGGGGCCGCTGCCCAGGATGATGACCTTCTTCTTCTCGGTGGGATCCGCCTCGCACACCTGCTCGAACGTGCCGTACATGTAGGGCGTGAACGACTCGAACTCCGCCGCGCAGGTATCGATGCGCTTGTAGGCGGGCACCAGCCCGTCGTCGAGCCGGCGCTGCCGCACCAGGCTCTCGTCCACGTCGTAGATGAGCGCGATGTCGGCGTCGGCAAAGCCCGCGCGCTTGAGCGTGCGCAGCAGGTCGGTGGACATCTCGCGGAACTCACCCAGGCCGGCCATGTGCTTCAGCTCGACGATCTGGCGGAACTGCTCGAGGAACCACGGATCGATCTTGGTCAGGTCGTGGATGGTCTCCACCGTCCAGCCGCGCTGCAGCGCGCGGAAGAGCGCCCACATCCGGCGGTCGGTCGGCACCACGAGCCGCTTGCGCAGCGCAGTGTCGTCCTCTTCCGGGTCGAGGCCGTTCTCGGGCGTGGTCGGGAAGAGCGTGCCGCGCTTACCGTGCTCGAGCGACCGCACCGCCTTCAAGAACGCTTCCTTGAAGGTGCGGCCGATGGCCATCGCCTCGCCCACCGACTTCATCTGCGTCGTCAGCGTGGGGTCGGCCTGCGGGAACTTCTCGAAGTTCCAGCGCGGGAACTTCACCACGATGTAGTCGATGGTGGGCTCGAACGAGGCCGGCGTCAGCCGCGTGATGTCGTTCGGGATCTCGTCCAGGTGGTAGCCCAGTGCGAGCTTGGCGGCAATCTTTGCAATCGGGAAGCCGGTGGCCTTCGACGCCAGCGCCGACGACCGCGACACGCGCGGGTTCATCTCGATGGCGACGATGCGGCCGTCTTCCGGGTTGACGGCGAACTGGATGTTCGAGCCGCCGGTCTCGACGCCGACGCGGCGGATGATGCGCCGCCCCAGGTCCCGCATCCGCTGGTATTCCTTGTCGGTGAGCGTGAGCGCCGGCGCCACGGTGATCGAATCGCCGGTGTGCACGCCCATCGGGTCGATGTTCTCGATCGAGCAGATGACGACGTAGTTGTCGGCCACGTCGCGCATCACCTCGAGCTCGAACTCCTTCCAGCCGATGACCGACTCCTCGACCAGGATTTCGTGCACCGGGCTCAGCGACAACCCGCGCCCCACCAGCTCCTTGAACTCGTCGATGTTGTAGGCGATGCCGCCGCCGACGCCGCCGAGCGTGAACGAGGGGCGGATGATCGCCGGGAAGCCGACGGTGTCCACGATGGCGAGCGCGTCGTCGAGCGTCTTGGCGACACCGCTCTTCGGGACCTCGACGCCGATCTCCTCCATCGCGTTGCGGAAGAGCAGGCGATCTTCGGCCACCTTGATCGAGTCGATCTGCGCGCCAATCAGCTTGACGCCGTACTTCTGCAGGATGCCGAGCTCGTGGAGCTGCACCGCGAGGTTGAGCGCCGTCTGGCCGCCGACGGTCGGCAGCACCGCGTCCGGCTTCTCCTTCGCGATGATCGCTTCGAGGACCTCGGGGGTGAGCGGCTCGACGTAGGTCTGATCCGCCAGCTCCGGGTCCGTCATGATGGTGGCCGGATTGCTGTTGACCAGCACCACCTCCAGCCCCTCGGCGCGCAGCGCCTTGCACGCCTGCGTGCCCGAGTAGTCGAACTCGCAGGCCTGGCCGATCACAATCGGCCCCGACCCGATGACGAGCACTCGCTTGATGTCGGTTCGTCTAGGCATCGGCGCGGGCTACCGCTTCTCCATCGCGTCGAGGAACTGCTGGAAGAGATAGTCGGCGTCGTGCGGGCCCGGCGAGGCCTCGGGGTGGTACTGCACCGAGAAGATCGGTTTGTCCTTGTGCCGGAAGCCTTCCACCGTGCCGTCGTAGAGGTTCTCGTGTGTCACCACGATGTGCGCCGGCAGCGACTGCGGGTCCACCGCGAAGCCGTGGTTCTGCGAGGTGATCTCCACCTTGCCCGACTGCAGCTCTTTCACCGGGTGATTGGCGCCGCGGTGCCCGAACTTCAGCTTGAAGGTGTCGGCGCCGACGGCGAGCCCCATGATCTGGTGACCGAGGCAGATGCCGAACATGGGCCGCTCCGCCTCCAGCAGGGTCTTCACGTTGCTGATCGCGTAGTCGAGCACCGCCGGATCCCCGGGGCCGTTGCTGAGGAAGATGCCGTCAGGGCTCAATGCCAGCAGCTCCGAGGCCGGCGCCTTGGCCGGAAAGACATGCACGTCGCACCCGTAGGCATCGAGGCGCCGCAGGATGTTCCACTTCACGCCGAAGTCGTAGGCCGCCACCGTGAGCTTGCGCGACGCGCGCCGGCCGGGGGCGATGCCGAATTCCTTCTGCTCGGCCTCCTGGCTGGCGGTCGAGCGGTCCCGCCAGGCGAAGGCGTGGTCGCACGTGACGTCCTTCACCAGGTCCGCGCCTTCCATCTTCGGAATCGCGCGCGCCTTGGCGACCAACGCGTCCGGATCCACCGGGCCCGTGCCGATCACGCCGCGCATCACGCCCGCCGAGCGCAGCACCCGGGTGAGCGCGCGCGTATCGATGTCGGCAATGGCCACGATGTTGTGGCGGATGAGGTAGTCGCGGAGGCTCCCGTCCGCCCGCCAGTTGCTCGCCACCGGCGACGCTTCCCGCATGACGAAGCCGGCCACCTGGGGCGTCTGCGACTCCCCGTCGCCGGGGGCCACGCCGTAATTGCCGATCTGGGGCGCGGTCATGGTGACGATCTGACCGGCGTAGGACGGGTCCGTGAGCACTTCCTGGTAGCCCGTCATGCTGGTGTTGAAAACCACCTCGCCGTGCGCCTCTCCGGTCGCGCCGGCGGCGACACCGCGGTACCAGGTGCCGTCTTCGAGGGCGAGAATTGCGTTCATTCGTGCTGTGCGGATCTCCGAGGATGGAGGCGTGCGGCCGGCCACTCGCGCGGCTGTCACCACAACAGCGCACGTCAGGTGGTTAGCTCACGATCGTAGCATGCCGCCCGCACGAAGTGCGGGCAATTGGACGCTGCGAGAGCGAGGAGGAGCCGCGTGTTCTTGGACAAGTGGCGGAGCCTCGCTCTCCTTGACACTTCCGGCAGGCGTGGATCACAGTACCAAACGGTGCTCCCCAACGCTGTGCCCGCCGCGGCAACGGGTCTCTCCGTGGATCTCCGGCGGTTCCCTTGGATGAGCCGCCTGGCGGCCGACTACGTCCACGACTTCGACCGGCTGGCCGGCTTTTACAACGGAAATCCCGCCACTCCAACGGCGTGGCGCGACGCCATCGCCCGTGTGCAGCGCCATCCGCGGCAGCGCGACGCCGTGGTGGATGTCATCGCGGCGCAACAGCGCCGTCGCGGCGCCGCGTCCAGTGCGGTGGCCGCCGCGGAGCAGCTGCGCGACCCGCAGACCGTCGCGGTCGTCACCGGCCAGCAGGCGGGCCTGTTTGGCGGGCCGCTGTACACGCTGCTGAAGACCATCACCGCCATCCGTCTGGCCGCCCGCGTCCGCGAACAGCACCACGTGCCGGCCGTCGCCATCTTCTGGGCCGACGGCGAAGACCACGACTGGGAAGAGGTCCGCTCCTGTACGGTGCTCGACGCCGACGCCGGGCCGCGCAGCATCGCCCTTCCCACCTCGCCCGCCAGCGCGCGCCCCGTCGGCCGCGTGACGCTCGACACCACCGTCGAGGCCGCGCTGAACGATTTGAAAGCCGCGCTGCCCCCTACCGAATTCACCCCGCGCCTCCTCGAGGACCTCGCTCGCCTGTATCGCCCGGGGGTGGGAATGTCGGCGGCGTTTGCCGCGTGGATCGAAGCGATCCTCGGGCCGCTCGGCCTGGTCGTCTACGAGTCCTCCGACCCGGCCACCAAGCCGCTCGTGGCCGACCTGTTCGCGCACGAGATCGCGATGGCGGGCGCTTCGGCACACCGGGCGATCGAGGCGGGGACCCGGCTCCAGCAGGCGGGCTATCACGCCCAGGTCACGCCGGCCGAGGGAAGCCTGGCGCTCTTCCGCCTCAACGACGGCCGCGAGCCGATCCGCGTGGAAGGCGACATCGCGGTCGTGGGCGACACGCGCCAGCCGCTCGCCGATCTGGTGGCCCGCGCGCGCTCGGCGCCGCAGGAGTTCAGCCCCAACGTGCTGCTGCGGCCGCTCGTGCAGGACACGCTCTTCCCCACCGTCGCCTACGTCGGCGGCCCGGGCGAGACCGCCTATTTCGCGCAGCTGAAAGAGATCTATGCCGCGCACGGGGTGCCGATGCCGCTCGTGGCGCCGCGCCCCACCGTGACGCTGCTCGACGCCAACGGCCTCAAGTTCCTGACCCGGCACGACGTGCCGCTCGAATCGCTCAAGGCACAGGACGAGTCGGTGCTGAACCAGCTGCTCGAGGCCGCGCTTCCGCCGGCGGTCGAAGCCTCGATCGAAAGCGCCATGAAGGCGCTCGACGAGCGGCTGGCGGCGGTGACGTCCGCGGTCACCGCGGTGGACGCGACGCTCGAAGGCGCGGCGCGCTCCACCTTGACGCGGATGCAGGACGACCTGAAAAAACTACAGGCCAAGGTGATACAGGCCGCCAAGAAGAAGGACGAGACGCTGCGCCGCCAATTCAAGAATGCCCAGGCGCAGGCGTTTCCGGGCGGGGCGCCGCAGGAGCGGGTGGTCGGTTTCGTGTGGTTCTTGAACAAGTACGGCCCCGGCCTCGTAGAGCGCCTCTGTCAGGAGCCGCCGCTCGATCAGCCCGGGCACTGGGTCCTGACACCGTAGTACATCACTTGCATGTCTCCCCAGGCTTCCGGCCTCCCTCCTGGCCCCGGTCGTTCGGCTGCAAAGCGGGCGGCGAAGAAGGCTCCTAAACCCAAGCTGCCGTTCCGCCAGCGGATACGGCTCCTGGCGATTCGCGGCGCCATCATCGGGAGCGCCGTGTTCCTGGTGGTCGCGGCCGCGATCTATTTCAGCCTGGCGGGGCTCATCGACGACCGCCTGTACGGCGAGCGCGAGCGATCGCTGCCCCGCGTTTATGCGCGCCCCGTCGAGATCCGCAAGGGGCAGACGTTCACGCAGCAGGACCTGGTCGCGCGCCTGAACGACATCGGCTACGCCCAGCGACCCGATTCAGCCCAGCCCGGCGAGTTTGCCGTCCGCGTCAACGAAGTCGCCATCACGCCGCGCACTGGCACCTACAAGGGCCAGCGCGTGCGCGTCCTGTTCCCAGCGGCTCCAAAGAAGGGCCCCGTCACGCCGAGCCGCGGCATCCAGAGCATCGAAGTGGAGGGCGCCGGACACGCCGACGCCGTCGAGCTGGAACGTCCGGTTCTGACGGCGCTCATGACGTCGGGCGCGCGGCAGAAGCGCCGCCGCACGCCGCTGGCCAACATTCCGGAGCACATGCAGCAGGCGGTCCTGGCCATCGAGGACCGCAGCTTCTATTCGCATCCAGGCGTGAACCCGCTGCGCCTGATCGCCGTCGGCGCCAAGTCGGCGCTGGGGATCGAGAACACCGGCGGCACCAGCACCGTCACGCAGCAGCTGTCACGCATGTTCTTCCTCGCCGACGAGTTCAATGCGGAGCTGCAGAGCGGCGAGCGCGGCAAGAGCTGGGACTCGTACGTGCGCAAGGCCCGCGAGGGGCTGATGTCGCTGGTCCTCGAGCGCAAGGCGTCGAAGAAGGAGATCCTGGAGCTCTATCTCAACGACGTCTACCTCGGACAGCGGGGCTCGTTCGCCATCCACGGCGTGGCCGAGGCGGCGCGCCTCTTCTTCGGGAAAGACGTCACCAACATCTCCATCAGCGAAGCCGCGGTGATCGCCGGCGTGATTCAGAGCCCGGGCGGACGCTCGCCGTTCGTCAATCCCAAGCGCTCGACCGAACGGCGCAACGTCGTGCTGAAGGCGATGCAGGACGAGGGCTACATCACCGAGGAGCAGGCCACCAAGTCGATGCGCGAGCCGCTGATTGTCGCGGCGCGCGGCGTGGACAACGAAGCCCCCTACTTCGTGGACATGATCGCAGGGCAGGTCAACGAGCTCTTCCCGAAGGTGTTGGCCGACTCGCCCAGCGTGGACGTGTACACCACGCTCGACCTGAGCCTGCAGCGCGCCGCGCTCGACGCGATCCGCAACGGGCTCGCCAAGGTGGACAAGCAGCTGGCGGGCCGCCGCCGCTCCAAGGGGCGCACCACCCAGTCGGCGCTCATCGCCGTCGATCCGAAGTCGGGCGAGATCCTCGCGCTCGTGGGCGGGCGGTCGTACAACATGTCGCAGTACAACCGCGTGATGGCGAGCCGGCGGCAGCCGGGGTCGGTGTTCAAGCCGTTCGTGTACCTGTCCGCATTCGACTACGCCGCGCGCGAGGGGCGCACCGATCTCACGCCCGCATCGATCACGCTCGACGAACCGTCCACCTTCGACCCCGGCACCGGCGAGCTGTGGGAGCCGCACAACTACGGCGAGGAGTACGAGGGCGAGATCACCTGGCGGCGTGCGCTGGCAATGTCGCGCAACCTCGGCACCATTCACGTGGGCGAGGCGGTCGGCTTCGACACCGTCGCCTCGTTCTGGCGCCGCCTGGCCATCGGCACGCCGCCGCGCGGGTTCCCGTCGATCACGCTCGGCGTCTTCGAGCTGACGCCGTTCGAAGTGGCCACGGCGTACACGCTCTTCACCAACGACGGCAGCGTACGGCCGCTGCACGGCATCGAGCGGGTGGAAGCGCAGGGCAAGTCGTTCGCGCCGCCCGAGGGCAAGCTGAAGCCGGTCACGCGGCCCGACGTCACCTACCTGGTGACCAACATGATGCGCAGCGTGATCAACGAGGGCACCGGCGCGGCGGTGCGCGGCGCGGGCTTCGTGCACGACGCCGCCGGCAAGACCGGCACGACCAACGACCTGCGCGACGCGTGGTTCGTGGGCTTCACGCCCGAGATGCTCACCGTCGTGTGGGTGGGCTACGACGACAACGAGCAGCTGGGCCTCAGCGGCGCCCAGGCCGCGCTGCCCATCTGGACCGAGTTCATGAAGGCCGCGATGGCGGGACGGCCCAACGCGACGTTCCAGGTACCGAGCGGCATCACCTTCGCGGAGATCGACCGCGACACCGGCAAGCTGGCCGCACCGGGCTGCGAGCGCAGGATCAACGAGTCGTTCCTCGTCGGCACCGAACCGACCGAAATCTGCCCGATCCACGGCGGGGGCAACGGCGAAGGGAGCGGGCTGTTCCAGAAACTCGGCGATCTGCTGGGGATCAACGGCCGCTGACATTCGGCCCTTCTCTGCCATCTCCGCCATCTCTGCCCTCTCCGCCTCTATAATTCACCTGTGAACCAAGAGGTTTTCACCGCACTGGCCGAGGCCCTCGAAAAGGGCGAGCCGGTGGCGCTCGTGACGATCACCGGATCGACGGGCTCCACGCCACAGCGGGTCGGCGCGAAGATGCTCGTCTACGAGGACGGCCGCACGGTGGGCACCATCGGCGGCGGGTGCTACGAGAACGAGGCCTTCTGGAAGGCGCGCGAAGCCATCAAGTCGCGCAAGCCGGTCAACATGTCGTTCGAGCTCAACGACGACTTCGCCCAGGAGAGCGGGCTGGTGTGCGGCGGCCAGATGGACGTGTTCATCGAACCGGTCGAATCGTCGCCCGAGCTCTACGTGTTCGGTGCCGGCCATGTGGGTCACTTCGTCGGCAAGATGGCCCACGAGGTGGGCTTTCGCGTGCATGTCATCGACGATCGGGAGAAGTTTGCCAGCATCGAGCGCTTCGGGCCCGGCATCGACGTGATCGTGGACGACATCCCCACGTGGCTCGACCAGCACTCGCTGGCCGCCAGCGCCTACACCGTGGTGGTGACGCGCGGCCACCGTCACGACCTCGAGACGATGCGCGGGCTGCTGCGAACGCCGCTCCGCTATCTCGGGCTGATCGGCAGCAAGGCCAAGGTGAAGCGCATCTTCGACATGCTGCGCGAGGAGGGCGTGACGCCCGAGACGCTGCGCCCGGTGCACGCCCCTATCGGCCTCGACATCGGCGCGATCACGCCGCAGGAGATCGCCGTCAGCATCGTCGCCGAACTGGTTGCCGTGAAGCACGGCAAGATCGCCGAACCGAACGTGGCGGCCATGTCGATGCGCTGGGAAGGCGCCTTGAAACGCTGACACCATGGGCCGCCTGAAGGCGGCCCCTACGTACTACTCCGCGGTCTCCGCCTACTCCGCCACCACCTGTATGTTCCACCTGATGTCCTTGCACTCGTGCGCGTGCACGGCCAGGGCGGTGGCGGCGGCGAGCCCGTGCAGCGGGTAGAGCGCACGCGCGGCAATGGCCGACAGAGCGTCGCGGCGCGCGATAATCGCCGGCCACCCGTCCCGCGGCGCCGCCGCCAGCTCCTGCGCCAGATTCCACGCCACGTCACGGGCGGCGTTCAAGCCGAAGTCGAACACGTGGTCTTCGATGGTGATGCGGTCGGCGAGCCGCTGCAGCGGCGGGCAGATGGTGCAGAGCTGGTCCTCGACAATCCGCACCAGCCGGGCAAGCACGTCGTTGATGCGGTTGAAGTCGGCGTGCAGCGCCTCGAGCTGCGCCGGACTGGGTGCCACAGTGGCCGCGGCAATCCCGAGGTCGAGATTGATGTGGGCGTTCATCCCGAGCATCAGGTGCTGGATGACCAGCGGCCCCGAGTCCTCGAGTAGCTTGAACGCCACTCCCCAGCTCTCGGTCGGCGAGCCGCCGGAAAGGTGCTGCTCCCAGGCCTCGATGAACCGGTTCGCAAACACGACGTCCAGCCGCTCCATGCGCGGGTTGTCGTCGAAGACGGTGCCCGCAATGAGGGCGTGGCGCACATTGGAGGTGACCCGCTCGTAGAGCGCCACGAAATAGCCAATGCGCCGGCCGTCGCGGATGGCGTCGTCGAGGAGCCCGTTCAGACGGGCCAAAACGCCGTCGATCGTCTCTGGAAGCGGTGCGCCCATGGGACCTCCATCCGCAAATATAGGTGCTGCGGACACTGATATACTAAAGCCTTGGCCCGTAAGCCCCTGTAAACCAATGGGTTCGTTTGAGCTCCCCGATCGGTCGCGCCGGCTGCTGGCCACGCTGGTCCGCGAGTACATCGAGACCGGCGAAGCCGTGTCGTCGCAGGTGCTCGCCCGCGAGAGCAGCCTCGGCGTCTCGTCGGCCACCGTGCGGAACCTGCTGGCCCAGCTCGAGGAGGCGGGATTCGTCTACCAGCCGCACACCTCGGCCGGACGTGTGCCGACGGATCGCGCCTATCGCGTGTTCGTGGATCAGCTGCTCGAAGGGCGCAAGCCGGCCAGGCCTTCGGCCACGGTCGAGATTCGACTCCGCCAGCAGGCCGAACGGTCGCCGCTGATGGGCGATCTGCTGTCGGACGTGTCACACCTGGTGGCGCGCGCCGCCCGCGTCGTGGCGTTCGCCATCTCCGACAACGAAGGGGCCATCCTCCAGCGCATCGAGTTCGTACCGCTGGGCGCCCAGCGCGTGCTGGTCGTCGTCGTGGCGAGCGACGGCAAGGTGACGCAGAAGGCCATCGAGTCCGACGCCCCGCTGCGCGCCGACGACCTGGTGCGCGCGGCCAACTACCTCAACACCGAGTTTGCCGGGCTGCCGCTGCTCGACGTGCGCGACGCGGTGGCCGCGCGGCTCGAGATGGACCGCTCGCTGTACGACGAGCTGCTGCGCCGCGCGCTGCGGCTCGCACAGGCATCGCTCGAAGACATCTCGCGCCAGCAGGCCTTCTCGGTGGAAGGCGCCTCGGCGCTCATCGAGAGCGGCAGCGCCGACGGCGTCTCGCTGGCCACGTTGCGCGCGCTGCTCGAGATGATGGACCAGAAGGAGCGGATGCTCGATCTGCTGAACGAGTACATCGACGGCCCCGGCCTGACGGTCATCATCGGCGCCGAGCACACGGCCCCGGGTCTGCGGCCCTTCAGCCTCATCGCGGCCACCGCGGTGGACGGCGGCGCCACGCGCACGGTGGGTGTGATTGGGCCGACGCGTATCGACTATTCGCGCACCATCACGCTGGTGGACGGCACCACGCGGGCCGTGTCGCGCGTCCTCCGCAGCGCCAGTTAACCCCGTGATCGAGAGATGAACAACGAGCCCTTCGAAGAGTCGCAGGACGAGGATCCGAATGTCCCGGACACCGCCCAGGACGAGGCCGCCGAGACGGTGGACGTCGAGGCGCTGAAAGCGGAGCGCGATGCGCTCCAGGACCGCCTCCTGCGCACCGCCGCCGAGTTCGACAACTACCGCAAGCGCATCGATCGCGAACGCCGGGAGCAGTCCGAGTCGGCCGCAGCCAGTCTGCTCGTCGAGATCCTGCCGGTGGTGGACAACCTCGAGCGCGCGCTGCGGTCGCCGTCGGGCCCCGAGGCCACGGGCTATCGCGCCGGCGTCGAGCTCATTCTTCGTCAGCTGCTGGACACGCTGCGCAAGCGCGGCGTCACGCCCATCGAGGCGCTCGGCACCGACTTCGACCCGCGCTTCCATCAGGCCGTGAGCCAGGAGGCGAGCGAGACCCACCGCGACGGCGAAGTGATGGAAGAGATGCAGCGCGGCTACATGCTCGGCGAGCGCCTGCTGCGGCCGGCCATGGTGAAGGTCGCCACATCGTGAGCAAGCGCGACTACTACGAGGTCCTGGGCGTCGCCAAGACCGCGACCGACCAGGAGATCAAGAGCGCGTACCGCAAGCTGGCGCTCAAGCATCATCCCGATCGCAACCCGGGCGACAAGCACGCCGAAGACCTCTTCAAAGAAGCCGCCGAGGCGTACTCGGTGCTGGCGGACACCGACAAGCGGCACATGTACGATCGCTTTGGCCACGCCGGGCTTGGCGGTGCCGCCACCGGCGGCTTCGATCCCAGCGTGTTCACCGGCTTCGAGGACATCCTCGGCGGGCTCGGCGACGTCTTCGGGCTCGGCGACATCTTCGGCGGCGGCCGGCGCCGCGGGCCGCAGCGCGGCTCGGACCTGCGCTACGACCTGGAGATCTCGTTCGACGAATCGGCCAAAGGCGCCGAGATGGCGCTGCAGATTCCGCGCGCCGAGCAGTGCGAGACGTGCCGCGGCAACGGCGCCGCCGAAGGCTCGAAGCCGAGCACGTGCCCGCAGTGCCAGGGGCGCGGCCAGCTCCGCTACCAGCAAGGCTTCTTCACCGTCGCCCGCACCTGCGGGCAGTGCCGGGGCACGGGCACCGTCATCGCCAAGCCGTGCCCGACGTGCAAGGGCGCCGGCCGGGTGCAGAAGGAGCGCAAGCTCACCGTGCGCATTCCACCTGGCATCGCGTCGGGCCAGCGGCTGCGGCTCACCGGCGAAGGCGAGGCCGGTCCGTCGGGCGGCCCGTCGGGCGATCTCTACGTGGTCGTCCACGTGCAGGAGCATCCGTTCTTCCAGCGGGAGGGGAACGATCTGTTCTGCGAGGTTCCGGTGTCCTACCCGACGCTGGCGCTCGGTGGCGAGATCACCGTGCCGACGCTCGAGAGCACCGAGGCGCTGCGCATTCCGGAAGGCACGCAGACCGGCACCACGTTCCGGCTGCGCGGCAAGGGCATGCCCGACGTCGGCGGCCGGGGACGCGGCGATCTGCAGGTGACCGTGCGCGTGTCGATCCCGAAGAAGCTCACGAAGGATCAGCGGAAGCTGCTCGAGGATCTGGCCACGTCGCTGCCGCCTGAACCCGCCGAGCCGCAGCCGGTGGCCCACGGCGAAGACGACAAAGGCCTGTTCGGCCGGGTCAAAGACATCTTCGGCTGAGGGCCCGTGTCGTCTGATGCCCGTACCTGGCCGGCGCTGGACGTCGCGGGGCTGCCGCCCGCCGACGCCCCCGACGCGCACGACGCGGTGCAGGGGGACCTGCTCGAAGCCACGCTCACCGACTTTGATGTCGAAGCGATCGACGAGAGCGCGCCCGCCGGCTGGCGCGTGTTCTTCCGCACGCGTGGCGGACGCGACCGCGCCCAACAGGCCATCGCGCGCGAGTTCCGCAACCTCACGCTGACGTCGGTGGACGTGCCAGACGAGGACTGGGCCGCCCGGTCGCAGGCCAGCCTGAAAGCGGTCCGCGTCGGCAACCTGATCGTGGCGCCGCCGTGGGATGCGCCGATCGTCGTGGCGATCCGGCCGTCGATGGGATTCGGCACCGGACACCACGCCACGACCCGCCTGTGCCTCGCCGCGCTCCAGGCGCTCGAGATCAAGGAGCGCACCGTCATCGACGTCGGCACCGGATCCGGCGTGCTGGCTATCGCCGCCAGCCTTCTGGGTGCCGTCAACGTGCGCGGCATCGACGACGACGAGGACGCGATTCACTCGGCGTGGGACAACCTGGCGCTCAACCCCGCGGCCGTCGTGTCGCTGCTCGTCGGCGACCTGCGTGCGACGCAGCTCGAGCCCGCCGACATCGTCTTCGGCAACCTCACCGGCGGTCTGCTGATGGCGAGCGCCGCGACGATTGGCACGCTCGCGGGCAAGCACGGCAAACTGATTCTCAGCGGCTTCCAGGTGCCCGAGGAGGCCGACGTCGTCGCGTCGTTCGCCGGCTTCGCCGTGGAGCGCCGCGAGCAGGAAGACGACTGGGTCTGCGTCACGCTGAAACGTGCGTAGGGGCCGCCTTCAGGCGGCTCGTCTGTCGTAGTTGCGGGTCTTTAGACCCGCTTGGAGATCCGATGCTTCGACCACTCGTCGTCGTGCTCGCGCTCCTCTGTTCAGCCCCCGCACACGCCGAGCGCATGGGCTATCCGCCCGGCGAGTTTGCCGCGCGCCGCGAGAAGCTCGCGCAGGCCGTTCAGAAGGGCCTCATCGTCATGTTCGGCGCCACCGAGGCCACGCCGGGGCTGCGCTTCCGCCAGGACAACGACTTCTTCTACCTCAGCGGCAACGACGCGCTGAACGGCGTGCTCGTGATCGACGCCGCGACCAAGGCGTCCCATCTCTTTCTCCCCAAGCTGACGGCGGTGCAGATCCGCTACGAAGGCGGCAACTGGCTCGACGAACCCGACGCCGCCAAGGCGCACGCGTTGACCTCGATTCAGCCGATCAGCACGCTCGGCGAGTTCCTGGGCCGCCGTCGCGGCGTCTCGGGCGAGGAGACCTTCTGGACGCGACTCTCGGAACGCGACGACGTCGGCGGTGGCCGGATCGACGCCGCCATCGAGGCCGGACGCCGCCTGGTCAATCCCTTCGCGTTCGCGCCCAACCAGGACGCGCAACGGATTGCAGCGATGCGGCTGCAGTTTCCCTACTACGAGTTCCGGGACGTCACGCCCCACATCGACCGCCTGCGCCTCATCAAGACGCCGCGCGAGATCGAGATCCTGCGCTACAGCGGCCGCGTCAGCGCCGAGGCGATGAAGCGCGCCATCCAGGCCACGGCGGCGGGCAAGTACGAGTACGAGCTCGAGGCCGAAGCCACCTACTGGCACGTGAAGCACGGCATGCAGTCGGCCGCTTATCCGGCCATCGTCGGCTCGGGTCCGAAGGGCAACCAGTGGCACTACGAGGACAGCGGCAGGCTGATGAAGGCCGGCGAGCTCGTGGTGATGGACTACGCCGGCGCGCTCGACCAGCTGACCACCGACATCACGCGCACCTGGCCGGTGTCAGGACGGTTCACCGACGCGCAGCGCAAGGCGTACGACTGCGTGCTCGAGGCGCAGAAGGCGATCATCGCGGCGATCAAGCCGGGCGTCACGCGCGACGTGGTGTCGAAGCTGGCGCAGGACATCTACAAGCGCCACGGCTTCGATCCGGTCAACGCCTACGTCGGGCATTACGTCGGGCTATCCGTTCATGACGTCGGCGACTGGAACGCGCCGTTCGAGGCCGGCATGGTGATGGCCATCGAGCCGATCATCGACCTGCCCGAGCAGCAGCTCCACATCCGCATCGAGGACACGATCCTCGTCACGCCGACCGGCGCCGAGATCCTGACGCCGGGGCTGCCGAAGGAAGTGGACGAGCTGCTCGCACTGATCACGCGCTGAGGGCTTTCGTGGGCGCCGCCTTCTGTCGTGGGGGCCGCCTTCAGGCGGCCCGTTTCTTTCGTGGGGGCCGGCTTTAGCCGGCCCGTTCTCGTAGAAGCGCATCTTGAGATGCGCCCGACCAGCGAAGTCCGTACGTGGGCACTGGGCTTCAGACCCGGGCGACCAGCATCTGTGCCACGTCGTGAGTGGGAGGCATGTGGGTCTCCGCGCGCCGCTTCTCCCAAACCGGTGTCGAACTGCAAACGTCTATCGATCCCACGATAGGAGGTCACAATGACACGCGTACCGGCGCTCGTGGCGGCTCTTGGCCTCACACTGGTGGTCTCACCCACATCGCTGGCCCAGGATGACGCCGCGGCGCGGCAGGCCTGCCTCGAGCTGATGATTCACGCGCGACTGAAGGCGCAGCAGCCGGTGCAGTTATCCACGGAAACCGTCACCTTGACCGGAGACACGCTGCGACCGGCCGGACGCGCAACCGTCCGGTTCGATGACACGACGATCAGGTTCGACGAGATCGTCCTGAGTCAGTCCTTGAAGCGCATCGACTTCGTCGGGAAGGGCATGGTCTTCCTTGGCGCAGAGTCTCCCTGCGTGAATCCCCTTCCGAAGATCGAATTCCGATAGGACGGCCCTATTTCGTCCAGCGCGACGAGACTCGCCTGATGCGCGCGAGCGCCTCTTCGATGTTCTCCAGCGAGTTGGCGTAGCTGAAACGCAGGTAGCCGTCGCCATACTCGCCGAACGCGGTGCCGCTCAGGCACGACACGCCGGCTTCGGTCATCAGCAGCTCTTCGAGCGCTTTGCTCGACATCCCGGTGCCGGTGATGTTCGGGAACGCATAGAACGCCCCGGCAGGTGTGGTGCAGCGGAAACCGGGGATGGTGTTGAGCCCGGCCACGATGGCGTCGCGGCGCCGGCGGAACTCCTTCACCATCACGTCGACGTCGTCCTGCGGCCCCTGCAGCGCCGCCAGGCCCGCGCGCTGCGTGAAGCTGGCCGTGCACGAGTTCGAGTTCACCATCAGCCGCTCCACGGCGGTGGCCAGCCACAGCGGGAACACGCCGTAGCCCAGACGCCAGCCGGTCATCGAGTAGGTCTTCGAGAAGCCGTCGAGGATGACTGTCTTCTCGAGCATTCCGTCGAACTGCGTGATCGACTCCGGCTCCTCCTCGTAGAAGATGCGCGAGTAGATCTCGTCGCTGAGGACGATCAGGTCGCGGCCGCGCACCAGATCGGCGATGCGGCGCAGGTCGTCCTTCGGGATCACGCCGCCGGTGGGATTCCCCGGCGAGTTGAGGATGACGAGCTTCGTCTTGGCCGACAGCGCCTTCTCGAACGTAGCCAGATCAAACGAGAACCCGCGCGCTTCCACGAGCGGCATCGGCACGCGCGTGGCGCCCAGAAAGTCCACCAGCGACTCGTAAATCGGGAACCCCGGGTTGGGATAGATGACCTCGTCGCCTGGCTCGAGGAGGGCGGTCATCAGGAAGTACATGATCGGTTTGCCGCCCGGCACGACGCAGACGTTCGACCCGGACACGCGGATTCCGCGCGTGCGCGAGATGTACTCCGCGATGGCGTCGCGGAACTCGGGGAACCCGCCGGTGGGCCCGTAGCCGGTCCAGCCTTCGTCGATGGCGCGCTTGCCGGCCTCTTTGATGTGCCGCGGCGTCGGGAAGTCGGGCTGCCCGATCTCGAGGTGGATGATGCTCTTGCCCTGCGCTTCCAGCGCGCGAGCGCGTGCGAGGACTTCGAATGCGGACTCCGTCCCGATCCGGGACATGCGTTCAGCGAGTTTCATGGGTGAAGGAAGTAATCAGGCTCGTTGCCCCGCTTCCACTTGATGTTACAGCCGATGCTCGAGCGCTGCTCGGGCGACGGCGTCTGCCCGGCGAGCACGGCGTCGCAGGCGGCGCGCAGATCGGCGCCGGTCACCGGCACGTTGTTGCGGGGGCGGCTCGCATCGAACTGCCCGCGGTAGACGAGACGGCGCGAGCGGTCGAAGAGAAAGAAGTCGGGCGTACAGGCGGCACGATACGCCTTGGCCACCGCCTGCGACTCGTCGCGCAGGTAGGCGAACGCGTAGCCGCCATCGGCAGCCTCTGCCTTCATGCCGTCCCACCCGTCGTCGGGATACGCGCTTTCGTCGTTGGCATTGATGCCGACCATCGCCAGCCCGCGAGGCACGTAATCGGCCGACAAGCGCCCCAGCTCGCGCCGGATGTGCTGCATGAACGGGCAGTGCGGGCAGATGAAGACCACGAGCAGCGCGGGGGCACGGTCGAAATCGGACGACGAAACGTCTCCGCCGCCCAGCCGCGGCAGCCGGAACGGCGGCAGCGCCGTGCCGAGCTCGAGCATCGTCGAGGGGGTGGCGCTCATCGTGAGGGAGCAGGAGCCGCGGACGACGCCGGCACCGGCTCGAACCGCAGCAGGGCCGTCCGGCCATAACGCTCTGACATCGAACCTCCCAGGATTGCTGTAGGGGCCGCCTTCAGGCGGCCCGGGGCGTCAGTGCAGTATAGCGAAGCAACGCAAGCCGCCTGCCTCGCCGTCCAAGCAGGTGGCGGTCACAAGCGCCTCCGCCGCCGCAGGAGTGAAACGATGAGACGACGAGTGTTGCTTCAGGCTCTGGTGTTGACGCTGGTGGCGGCCACGCCGCTCATGGCCCAGACCCGCGCCGACCGGCACGGCCGGCGCGCCGACAGGCGGGAGGACGTGCGCGATCGACGGGAAGACCGGCGGGACCATCGGGAGGATCGCCATGATCGTACCGAGGACCGGCGCGACGCCCGCGAGGATCGCCGCGACGCGCGGGAAGACGTGCGCGACGCCCAGCACGACGGCGGCGTCCGTGATCGCATCGAAGACCGGCGTGACGCCCGCGAGGACGTGCGTGATGCGCGCGAAGACGTCCGCGACCGCGCCGAGGACCGCCGCGATCGCCGCGAGGACAAACGCGACCGGCGCGAAGACCGCCGCGACCGCAGGCACTGACGGCCGTCCGCCGGCCGACCTGACCCATAATGCGGGGGATGCTTCGCATCCTCCGCCGCTCTGAGCGGCGATCCACTCCCACGGTCGAAGCGGACATCTGCGTGGTCGGCGCCGGCATGTCCGGCGTGTCGGCGGCCCTCGAAGCGGCGCGGCTCGGACGGCGCGTCGTGATCGTGGACGCGGCGCCGGCACTCGGCGGCCAGGCGGTCGGCTCGATCATCGGCACCATCATCGGGCTCTACACACACGGCGAACGTCCCTATCAGATCACCCACGGGATCGCGGACGACCTGATCACAGACCTCACCGCCGAAGGCTCGATGCATCGCCGGCACTCGGCCACCGGCACCGTCACGTTTCTCTACGACGAGGTGCGGCTGGGCCGCTGGGTCGAGCGCAAGGTGCAGGAGGCTGGCATCCGCTCGATCGTGGGCGCCGTGCTCACCGACGTCGCCGTCGCGAACGGCCGCATCCAACACATCGAGCTGGCGACGCGGTTCGGGTCGGTGCGGATCGCCGCGCAGGGCTACGTGGACGCCTCGGGCGACGCCACGCTCAGCTACGAGGCGGGGTTCGAGGTGCGCGAGCCCGACGCGCCGGTCTTCGGCTCGCTCAACTTCGTCATCGAGAACTACGATGCCGACGCGGCGGCACAGATGGTCATCGCCGACGTGCACGCGCGGCTGACCGAGAAAGGCGACCACTACGGCCTGGTGCGGCACGACGGCTTCCTGATGCACTTCCCCGGCAAGAACCAGATGCTGGCAAACGTCACGCACTTCGAGACGCCGCTCGACCCGATGGCCACCGGGCAGATGGTGCTCGAAGGCCGCGCCCAGGCGGATCGCGTGCTGGCGTTCCTGCGGGCGGAGTTTCCCGCCATCTTCGCGCGCGCGCAGATTCGCGCCTACGGGATGCCGGGCATCCGTCAGACGCGCTGGATCGTCGGCCGGCACCAGCTCACGCTGGACGAGCTCAAGTCGGCCGAGCGGCCGCCCGACGCGGTGGCGCGCTGCGCCTGGTGGGTGGAACTCCACGATGCGCCGGCGCTCGTGCACTGGGAGAAGTTCGTGCCGGATCACGTCTACTACCTCCCGCTCGGCTGCATGGTGCCGCGCGAGGCCGAGAACGTGGTGGCCGCCGGGCGCTGCGTGGACGCCGACCTGCACGCGCTGTCGGCCATCCGCGTGATCGGCCCGTGCATCGCCATGGGCGCCGCCGCCGCGCACGCCCTCGATCTCGCGGGGTCGAAGCCGGTGCACGCCGTGGATCTGGCGGCGCTCCAGGCTCGCCTCGCCGACAATCTCGACCGGCGCGATTAGGCTGAGGCGCCGGCTCTCAGCGGACGAAGGGGACCGCCGCGCTGCGGACCGTGCCTTGGAACCCGACGGCAGCAACGGTGACGCTGTAGGACCCCGGAGCCAACGGAAGAATCGTGGAACGCACATCCGCCGACACCTGGCCGGACACTGCAGGTGGGCGGCCCAGGTTCTGAGTGGCAATCGGCGTGGCCGAGTTGGGATCGGCTCCGGCTGCGAAGACTTCGAACCGGTAATAGTCGACGGCGTCGCTTGGCGTCGGCGGCTCGAAGATCACCATGGCCGTGCTGGAGTCGATGGCGTAGCCGACGACGGTCTCGCGCTCGGCTGCCCCCTTGTTCCAGGCGCTCCGCGCCTTCACCAGCACGCGGTAGGACGGGTAGGCCACGCTTGGGGTCCATCGGAACGCGGCAGACGCCGACCACCCCTGCTTGATCGTCCAGGTGACGCCGTCATGGACCGCGAACAGGTACTCGTACGGCGCCTGCCCACCCGACGCCGCGGCGATGAAATCCACCGGCGTGCCCGGGGCTTGAGGTGACGCGAGGTTCGAACTCAGCGTGAGGCTCGTAACGGACGGCTTGATAGCAAACGGTTTCGTGACGGAAATCTCGTTCGGCCCGGTGTTCCACGCGCTGCGCACCAGCACCGCGACCTTGTAGTCTGGGTTGGCAACGGCCGGCGTCCACGTGAACACGTTGCTCGCGCCCCACGCGCGCGCGTCCGTCCAGACAACGCCGTCCCATACGATGAACCGGTAGGTGTACGGAGCCTGCCCACCCGCAGCCGATGCCGTCCACGTCACAGGGATGCCAGCAGCCTGCGGTGCCACCAGGTTGGACGTCAGCGTGACGCTCGAGGCAGGCGTTCCGATCGCGAACGGTTGGGCAACCCCCAACTCGTATCCCTGCGCATTCCACGCGCTTCGTACGTGGACCGTGACCTTATACGACGGGTTGGCGACGCCGGGCGTCCAGGCAAAGGTATTCCTCGAGGACCAGTCCTGCGTAAGCAACCACACGGCGCCGTCCCACACGTAGAACCGGTACTGATACGGGCCTTGGCCGCCGCCGGCCACCGCGGTCCAGTTCACCGTCGTACCGAGCCCCCGGGGCGCCGCCACGTCCGGCGTCAGCGTCAGACTCGTCACCTTCGGATAGGGGCAGTTCTGCACCATCGTCCGGACGTTGAGCCGCCCACCGGTTGTCGTCATCCCTGAGAAGGCCGGCGCTCGATCGACGCTGCCGAGCAGCAGCGACTTGAGCTCCTGTGTATTCACGCTGCACATCGACAAGGCCAGCAGCGCGGCGCCCGACACCTGAGCCGTGGCCATCGACGTGCCTTGATAGGCGGCGTAGGCGTTGCCGGGCAAGGTGGACAGAATGGCCGACCCCGGCGCCGCCAGGTGCACCGAGGTGGGGCCGTAGTTCGAGAACGGCGATCGCTGATCGGCGCTGGTGCTCGACGCCACCGTCACGACGTTCGGGAGCGGGTAGGACGCGGGATAGACGGGCGCGGCGTCGTTGTTCGAGCCGTTGTTGCCAGCGGCGGTCACGAAGAGCATGTCGGCGCTGTTGGCCGCGCTGATGGCGTTCTGGAGCGCCGCCGAGGGGGCGCTGCTTGCCCAGCTGTTCGACAGCACTCGAATGTTGGCGGTGTTCGTCGCGGCAAACGCCGCCTTGGCCTGCACGGCGAACTCGAGTCCGGCGACCAGGTCCGAGACCGTACCGGTCCCCGACGCCCCGAGCACCTTGATGGCCATCATCGAGGCGATCCAGTTCACCCCGGTGACGCCCAACGCATTGTTCCCCCTGGCGCCGATCGTTCCCGCCGCGTGGGTGCCGTGCGAGTGATCGTCCATCGGATCGCAGGTCCGCGCAACGGCGTTGGAAGCCGTGCGTACCTGCCGCGCAGGTGATCGTCACACCGGCCACCGTCACTTGAAACGGCGCCGGTGCCGACCAGACGTTGGCCGCGAGATCTCCGTGGGTGTAGTCGATGCCCGTATCGACGACGCCGATGACGCTGCCACGTCCTCCCGTCGTGATGTCCCAGGCCGCAGGGGCATCGATGTCGGCGCCCGCAACGCCGCCGCCGCCCACCGGATTGAGGCCGTCGTTGAACAGACCCCACAGGCTCGTGAACGAGGGATCGTTGGGGACGCTGAGGAGCCGGACCACGTAGTTCGGCTCGGCGTATTCCACGTCGGGATCCTGCGCGAGCAGTGCGAGCAGCTCGGACGTCCGCAAGCTCCTCGAGCGCATTCGCTGCACGCCGCGCCGGTCGACCGCTTCGACTCTGTCGGCGTCAGCGGCGGTCTCGATCGCGCGGTGGTTCGTGCGGACGCGGTCATCCCGGTACTTGAGCAGGACCTCGCCCTCGATGACTTCGGCGCCGTTCAGCCGCGTGATGTCGCGACTGCCCCCATGGCTCCGGGATGACACCTCGAATCCGAGCGCGGACACAACAGCGAGCGTGGTCCACACCACGACCAGCCACCCGGGACCACGAACCTGAAACGACATCCGCACTGCTCCGTGACGCCAGGACCCTCATGAACCCGGCAGGTATGAGCAGGCAATCGGCACGACGTGACGTGACGTGAATTGGCGCTTTGGAGTCGAGCCGTCATGTGCAGCAGCGCGTCATCGGGTCACAGATCCGGCACCTTCTTCCTCACTTGAACGATCCCGCAGTCTCCATCCACGACCACCCAGTCGCCCGTCTCGATGACGTCGAGCGGATCCCGGTCGAAATCGGTCACGCTCGGCACGCGCATCACCACGGCGCCGAGCGCGACCTTCGTCGTCATCTCGTTGAATACCAGCGCTACCGGCGCCGTGCCCGCCAGCCGCGTCGTGTGGTACATCGCCGACCAGCCCGAGGAGCCCTTGGCGCCGCGGAAGACGAGCACCTTGCCGGCAAAGCTCACGCCGCGCAGGTCGTGGCGCGTTTCGGTGATGACCCCTTTGATCGGGTTCACGCCGCCCCAGCCCGGCACGGTCATGCGCGTGACCAGCGCCTCCCCTTCGGCGCGTCCCCCAACGACCGTGCGGCCTCGTAGGACGATCATGACGGGCACGCTCCGTTCCAGCGGCCGGTGATCGCCGCCTCGATGCAGTCGCGCGTGGTGCCGAACCACGCCTGCACGCCCATGATCGCCGGCAGGTAGTGCGCCTGCTTCGCCGAATCGAGGGCGGCCACCTTCGTCCCCGGCGGCAGCGCCTGCGCAAACGCCGAGCAGGTATCGGTCATCACCACGCCGCCGGCCGCTGCGATGGCCTTGGTATAGCCGGCCGCGTCGGCCTCGGTACGCACGGCGCGCGACGTGAAGATCCACAGGCGCGTGTTGCCGCTGATCTTGCGGCCGTCGAGCAACGCCGCCGTCTCGCGCAGCTGCTCGAGAGCCGCGTGCGGGCAGCCGAGCATCACGAAGTCCACCGCCGGGTCGCTGGCGCGGGCGTTGAGCGCGTCGTACACCTGCTGCCGCTCCGCCGCGCCGTACTCGAAGATCTCCACCGGCACATCCCCCCCGAACGCCGTCTCCGCGTCCGGCGCCTCGGGCGTGATGCCGGCGAGGTGATACATCTCCACCCCGCCCGACGACGACGCGGCGGCGCCAAAGTGCTTGAGCCGCACGATGTCCGGCGAGCGCATTCCGCCAACCAGCACCGGGATGTGCTCCTGCACGACGTCGCCGGTGAAGTACCCGAGCATGCCCCAGTCGATCACCGACTCGATCGGCACGCGGACGTCGATGCGGTGCGTGCCGCGGCGCGGCTCGTCGCGGTGCAGCCCCCAGTCGGGAATCTTGCCGGTGAGCATCGCCGCGCTCGTGCTCTCGCGCCCCTCGGTGTTGGTGCGCGCGCCCAGCACCGAGTTGGCGTAGATGACCGCCGACGACTCCATCCACGCGACGTGCTCGCCGAAGGCGGGCACGTTGCCGGCCAGGTACGGCGTGCAGGTCTTCAGAATCTCCACGCCCTTGCTCACCGCAAAGGCCTCACGCGCCTCGTGGCCGCGTACCACCTCTTCGCGCGTGCCGAGCGTCTGCCAGTGCAGCGGGTCGGCGCCACCTTGCAGGTGGCAGGTATGCACGGCTGCTTGCGGCGCCTCGACGAGCTCGTCGGCGTCGAGATCGAAGAACGAAAAGATGGCGTCGCCCGCGGGGCCGCCCTTGTCCTGGAAGTACTGCTGGAGGAATGCACTGGCCGAGCCGGGCACACCCGCCACGTTCTTGGTGTCCACGAAGCGCTCGGCCCCGAGCGCCTCGGCATAGCGCACCAGCAGGTCCATGGCCTTCTGCGTGGCCTTGCCACGGCGGCCATCGAGCATCGCCTTCTCGTCGTCGGTCAGCGTGAGCATCACTGCGTATCTTGCCGGCTCAGGGCTCAGCGCACCGACATCGATTCGGTGGCTTCGAGGTCCTGCCGCAGCGTTTTGGAGGCCCACGCGTAATGCAGGGCCGCCCACAGGTTGACGACGCCGATAATGACCAGAGCGTAGCGCAGGGAGTCGCGCTGGAGCGAGGGCGCGAGCCAGTCGCTGATGTAGCCGGTCGTGGCGGGGCCGAGCCCGTTGCCGATGAGCGTCTGGATGAAGAGCAGGAGCGAGGTGGCCACCGACCGCATCCGCACCGTGGCCAACGCCTGCGTCATCGCAAACGACGGCCCGAAAAACACCGCCGCCATGAACATCAGCCCGACGAACGACGGCAGCGTCGTAGAGAGCGTGGGCGACAGGTAGGCCAGGAACTGGAACGGCACGCACAGCAGCGTGGCCGCGCCCGGCACCCACAGATACCAGCGGCGGTCGTTGTAGCGGACGCTCAGCTTGTCGCAGGCGTAGCCGCCGAGAAAGGTGCCGAAACCGGCAATCGCCGAGAGCACGGAGATCCAGTAGCCGGCCTCGGACACGCTCAGGGCATGCGAGCGCTGAAGGAAGGCGTTGTTGAAGGCGCCGCTCGAATACCAGACCACCGAGTGCAGGGCCGCGGCCAGGCTGAGATGACGGAACGAACGCCGCTGCCACAGGAACGCCAGCGTATGGACGAGCCCCGGCGTCGGCAGCGCGTTCGACTGGCGGCTGGTGCCGTCGGCCATGCCTCGCGGCGGCTCCTTGACCGTCAGCCGCACCAGGAGCGCCAGCAGCAGCCCCGGCAGGCCGACGACGATGAACGTGTTCCGCCAGCCGAGATGCTGATTGCCCCAACCGCCCATGGCGGCGCCGAGCGACGTGCCGATCGGAACCGCCAGCGCGTACACCGAGAAGGCGGTGCCGCGACGGCTCTTGGGAAAATAGTCGGAGATGAGCGAATGCGACGGCGGACTGCCGCCGGCCTCGCCGATGGCGGTGAAGACGCGCGCCGTAAAGAGCATCGTGAAGTTGACGGCGGCGCCGCAGAGCGCCGTCATGCCGCTCCAGAGCGCGACGGCGAGCGCCAGCACGTTCATCCGGCTCCAGCGGTCCGCCAGCGCCGCGATCGGAATCCCGAGGAACGAATAGAACAGCGCGAACGGGATGCCGCTCAACAGGCCCAGCTGGAAGTCGGTGGCGCCGAACTCCTTCTTGATGGCCTGGATCGAGGCCGCGAGAATCTGCGACCGGTCCATCACGTTGACGACGTAGCAGATGGTCAACGCGACCAGGACGTAGTTCCAGTACCAGGGCCGGGCAAGAATCCCCTCGCCGGCATGCGTGACGGCGGGCGTTGGCGCGGACACCGACGTTGGCACAGTCGCGATAGCTTACTTCCGATCCTTGTGGGCCTTGGGCCTTGGGCCTTAGGCCTTAGGATGGGCACATGACAGACACTCTACGGAGGGCACTGCGCAGCAACTTCGAACCCGGCTCGCCGCGCGAGGCGGTCCGGCGCGCGCAGTGGAAAGCGCTTGGCCTGTCGGACGAGGACATGCTGAAGCCGAAAATTGCCGTCGTCAACAGCTCGTCCGAGCTCGCGATCTGCTTCAGCCATCTTGACGGCATCGCGAAAATCGTCAAGGAAGCGGTCCGCGACGCCGGCGGCCTGCCGTTTGAAATCCGCAC
>DASYRM010000232.1:0-13997 GCA_036004405.1 Vicinamibacterales bacterium | reverse complement strand
TCATGCTGGCGGCCGTGGCGATGGGGATGGTGTTCGGCGCCGTGCCGGGGCTGGGCGGCAAGCTCGGGATCGTGCTCTCGATTCCGCTCGTGTTCGGCATGGAGACGGTGCACGGCTGCGTGTTCCTGATCGCCATGCACTCGGTGGTGCATACGGGCGGATCGATCCCGTCGATCCTGCTGGGCATCCCCGGCACCGGCCCTGATGCGGCCACGGTGTGCGACGGGTATCCGATGGCGCAGCGCGGCGAAGGGGGCCGCGCGCTCGGCGCCAGCCTGGGGGCGTCGGCGGTGGGCGGCGTGCTCGGCGCCGTGTTCCTGGCGGCGCTCATCCCGGTCGTCGGGCCGATCGTGCTGGCGTTTGGTCCAGCCGAGTACTTCTTTCTGGCGCTCCTCGGTTTGACGTTCGTCGGCGCCGTCAGCGGCGATGACCTGGTCAAGGGCATTCTGGTCGGTGCCCTCGGTCTGATGCTGGCCTTCGTCGGCTCGGAAGCGCAGACCGGCGTGCAGCGCTTCAGCCTCGATCAGCCGTTCCTCTGGGATGGCGTGGATACCATCACCGCCGTCATCGGCATCTTTGCCATTCCGGAGTGCCTGGCGCTCGCGGCAGGTGAGCGAGCGGAGTCGAACCGGCTCTCGGCGAACACGCGCTACTCGTTCGGGGAGCTGCTCGAGGGCGTGAAGGACGTCGGACGGCACTGGGGGCTGACGCTGCGCACGTCGTTCATTGGCGCGGTGATCGGTCTCATCCCCGGCCTCGGAGGCGACGTCGCGTCCTGGATGTGCTACGGCCACGCCGTCCAGTCGTCGAAGACGCCGGAGCGTTTCGGGAAGGGCGCGGTGGAAGGGGTGATCGGACCCGAGGCCGCCAACAACTCGAAAGAAGGCGGCGCGCTGCTGCCGACGCTCTTCTTCGGCATTCCGGGCAGCTCCGGTATGGCGGTGATGCTGGGGGCGCTGGTCGTGCTGGGCGTGCAGCCGGGGCCCGAGATGGCGGGCGAGCGTCTCGACCTGGTGTGGGTGCTGATCTGGACCCTGGTCGTGGCCAACGTGCTCGCGGCCGTCATGTTCCTGGCGATCGGCCGTTGGCTGGCGCTCGTGGTGCACCTGCGCGCCGGCCTGCTGGTGCCGTTCGTCCTCCTGCTCGCCTGCGTCGGCTCCTTCCTGGGCGGAGGGGCGTGGGAGAACCTGTTCGTCCTCATCGCCCTCGGCATCCTCGGGTGCGGCATGAAGCGGCACGGCTGGCCGCGGGCCCCGTTCGTGATCGGGCTGGTGCTCGGCCCCATCATGGAGCTGTCGCTGCATCAGGCGCTGACGATCTGGGGGCCGTCGTTCGTCCTGCGGCCGGTGGCGCTCCTGCTGGCGGGCGCCACGGTGGCCACCGTCGTGGTGTCGATCCGGATGGCCGCGCGCCGGAAAGGAGCCGCAGGTGCGGCGGCCTGAGCTCGCCGTCGCCGTGACGCTGCTCGTGGTGTTCGTGGCCATGGTGGCGATTGCCAGCGGATATCCCGCGGCGGCGCGCCTGATGCCGCTCACCATCGGCATTCCCGCCGCGCTGCTCGCGGTGTGGGAGGTGCAGCGGGAGTGGCGCGCCGGACGCGGCGGCGATCACGCCGGCAGCCGTTCGCGCTCGGGTCAGGCCGCGGGGTTCGCGTGGTTCATCGCTTTCGTGCTGGCGATCGTCGCGGGCGGCTTCGTCATCGGAGGCACTACGGCGGTGGTCGTGGCACAGCGGTTCTGGCTGCGGGAGTCGTGGCGGACGGCGCTCGTGGGCGGCGTTGCGGCGTTCGTGGTGCTTGCGGGCGGCATTGAACGGGGGCTGGGACAGCCGCTCTTCGAAGGGGTGATGACGGGATGGGTGCGGGGATGGCCGGGTCTCTGACCAAGCCGGACGAGCCGCTGGCCGAGAGCGCGCCGGTGGCCTGGTTGCTGGCGCCGGCGCTGTGCGCGGGCGATCCCGCGTCCCCCGACAGCTGCCTCTGGTATCACCGGATCTGGCAGTACCTGCGGCTGCTCGACATCATCACGTCGATTCGCACCAACACCGCGTTCCTGCTCGCCACACTGGAGCGCCTGGCGCCGGCGCACCCGCGCGTGCTGATCTCCGGCAGCGCCGACTACGCCATGCTGGCGCATCTGCGCGAGGCGTTCGGGAGCCGCCCCCTCGACGTGACGATCGTCGATCTGTGCGCGACGTCCGTGCGTCTCAACCAGTGGTACGCCGATCGCTACGGCATCGCCCTGACGCCGGTGTGCGGCGACGCGCTGGCGGTGCACGCCGAACGGCCGTTCGATCTGGTGTGCACGCACAACTTCGTGGGCCGCTTCGATACCGCATCGCGGCAGCGGCTCGTCGACCGCTGGTACGCCGTGCTGCGGCCCGGCGGCGTCGTGGTGACGACGCAGCGGGTGCGGCCGGGCGAGCGGGCGCGGAGGGCGTCGTACTCCGAAGAGGAAGCGCGTGCGCTCGCCGACCGGGTGGCGGCGGCCGCCACTGCGTATCCGGGCCCGCTCGGGGCCGCGGTGTCGGAGCTCCGCGAGGTGGCGTATCAGTACGCGATTCGGAAGGGCAGCTACGTGATCGAGTCGCCGTCGGAGATCGTGTCGCCGTTCGAGCGCGCCGGCTTCGACGTGAGTCTTGCCGACGAGGGCGGTGGACCGGCGGAGCGCCAGGCCGATCGGCCGTCGTCGACGGCCGGTGTGGATACCTATCGCATGCGTCTGGTTGCCACCAGACGCTAGTCAAACCGTGGCGGAGTTCAAGAGCTCCGCCACCCGCGACGTGAGCGCTTCGGGAGAGTAGGGCTTGGGCAGGAACGCCACCGAGCCGCGCGGGACGCCTTTCTGGGCGGTCACGTCGTCGGGGTAGCCGGACGTGAAGAGCACGCTGGCCGCCGGAAACACGCGCACGAACTGTTCGGCCACCTCGCGGCCGTTCATGCCGTGCAGCACGACGTCGGTGAGCAGCAGGTCGATCGGCTCGCTCTGCGCTTCGAACAAGCGCATGGCCTCGTCGCCCGACGACGCCTCTAACACCTGATAGCCCGTGGCGCGCAGGACCTCGGTGGCGAATCCGCGCACCTCGTCCTGGTCTTCCACCACGAGAATGCGCCGGTCGCCCGCGGGAGCCTCTGTGTGTGCGGCGACGGGCGCGCCCGCAGGCTCGGCGTCGGGCCGGTGCGCCGCCTGCGGCAGATAGACCTGGAAGCGCGAGCCCAGGCCCGGTTCGCTCCACACGTCGATAGCGCCCTGGCGCTGGCGGACGATGCCGTACACGGTGGAGAGGCCGAGGCCGGTGCCGGCCTCGCCTTTGGTCGAGAAGAACGGCTCGAAGATGTGCTGCCGCGTCTCGGCGCTCATGCCGCAGCCGGTATCGCTCACCGTCAGCACGACGTACTGGCCGGGCGACAGCTCCGGGGGATGGCCGTCCGCTCCGCGCACGGTGATGTTGCCGGTGGCGAGGTCGATGCGGCCGCCGGTGGGCATCGCGTCGCGGGCGTTGACGACCAGGTTCATCAGCACCTGGGTGGTCTGGCTGACGTCGCCGTCGGTGCGGGCCAGCTGCGGGGCCGGTGTCACCACGAGCTGCACGTCCTCGCCGGCCAGCCGCCGCAGCAGCGGCTCGGCGTCGTGGATCACCGTGTTCAGATCGAGCGGCACGACGTCGATGATCTGCCGGCGGCTGAACGTGAGCAGCTGGTTCGTCAGCTCCGCCGCGCGGCGGCCCGCCTTATTGATCTGCTCGATCTCCTCGCGGGAGTCCGGCGTCAGCGGGCCCATCAGCAGGATCTGGCTGTAGCCGTTGATGACCGTCAGCAGGTTGTTGAAATCGTGGGCCACGCCGCCGGCGACGCGGCCGATCGACTCGAGGCGGCGCGACTGCTGCAGCTGCGATTCGAGCTGCAGCCGCTGGTGCTCGGCCTGACGCTGCTGTTCGATCGAACGCGCCAGCTGCACGTTGAGGCGCTGTGAGCGCACGAACGCCAGCAGCAGCACCGACAGGAACGCGATCATGCCGATCAGCACCTTGCCGGCGTGCTGGCGGACGGCCTGGGTGAACGTAAGGCGGCCGAACGACTCGTACGGGCCCACCCGCAGCTCCTGCATCAACTGCTGCACCGGTGTGTAGCTGAGAGGGGCCGTGAAGCCCGAGACGCCAACGACTCTCGCCGCCGGGCTGCCGGCGTCGATGGCGAGGAGCGCGACCGTGACCCGCGTGACCACGTCTTCGTCGAGGTCGCTCACCGCGGCGAACCCGGCCTCGGGATACAGAGGCGTGCTGGTGGCGATCGGAAAGCTCCCTGCCCGCCCCTGCGGGCTGCCGAGTACTCGAAAGCCTCCCGGGCACGAGTTGCGCAAGTCGTGGAACCGGTTGGCCGGCAGTACGCCGATGTCGGCCGCGCCGGTACAAACCTTGGCGGCTACCTCCTGGTAGGAGAAGTCGAACTGCAGGCTGCCAAAATCGGTCTCGGCGAGCCCGCGCTTTTGCCATTCGCGCACGGGCGCCAGCCAGCCCCCGAGCGCCAGCCGCGACAGCGCCAGCACGCGCTTCCCGCGCGCGTCCTCGAGAAGCTGGAGATCCTGGCGCCCACTCTTGACGAACACCGCGCCCGCAAGGAACGGAGACAGACGGTCGCCGGCCATCTGCGTCACGGTGGCAATCGGCCGGACGCGGTGCCGCGTGGTCAGGGTGACGAGCGCCACCGGTGACGCGATGACGAAGTCGACCCGTCCGGCATCGACCACTTCGAGCATCTGCTCGATGCTGTTGAGCGGCACGACCTCGAAGCGGCGTCCGTCGAGATACGTCGAGAGGTAGTCCGTAAGCGGTGCGAAGTTCGGCGGCGGCACGCCGAACTGGGCGGTGACGTTGCCGATACGCAGCGGACGCTCCTGCGCCGCCGCGAGCCCAGGCAGGCAGCAGAGACAGGCGACGGCGGCGCACCGCAGCAGCATGTGCGCACAGTGTACGCCCGAACCTCAGCCGCGCGCTGATTCCGGCGGGCGGCCCGGCGCTCAGCGGGCGCGGCGGCAGCGAATGGCCCAGAACCCCAGCGCGCACAACCCGAGCGTGGCCGGTTCGGGAACCGTGCCTGTTTCCGTGCCCGACTCCGTGCGCTCCCAGCCGCCTGCGAGTCCCACCGACGCGACGTCGGCGAGCGTTATGCAGAGGCCTCGCGGCAGAAACATCGGGTCGCAGGCCTCGAGCTGCCCGCGGTCCTCCGTCGGGAACCCGATGTCGGGATCGTTCACGGTCTGAATGATGACGTCGACGCCGCCGTTCACCGCGTCGAGCTGCTGAATCGAGATGGCCCAGGCGCTGATGGCGCCGAACGCGTCGGTGGCGACGGAGAACAGCGCGACGTTGAGCAGCGGAGCGAGGTTCGTCAACGTGTTACGTCCGTTTGAGAAGGTAAACGACGTGATCAGTGACGTGATGTCGGTGGCCGGCATCTCCGGGGGCAGGGCACTCGCCAGTCCGAACTCTCCCGAGACGCTCATCGAGGTGTCGAAGGTGCCGCCGGGCAGAGGCACGTCCACGATGTCCGTGTAGCTGTGGCCGGCGTAGGTGTAGATGGCGTCCGCGCCGGCCTCACTGGCCACGCCGAGCATCGCGATCAGGACGAGAGCTTTCAAGGTCATTGCGGTCCTCCTGATACGGTGATCGGAAGCCGCGGCCGGAAGCCGACATTGACACCCCGCGCCGGACGCGATTACATCGACGTCCGATCGATTGGCGGGAATGTCGGCCGGATTTCGATCACTTCCTGAGGGGCACCGATGCGCCACTGGACCCAGGCGTTCTGGTCGAAGCTGAGCCCGCTCGTCGACCGAGCGCTGGAGATGGAACCGGACGCTCGCCCGGTGTTTCTGGCGGCCGTCCGAGCCGAGGACGAGGAGCTGGCCGGCGCGCTGGGGCAGCTCGTGCTCGAGCACGACCGGGTGATGGCGTCGAGCTTTCTCGAGTCGCTGCCGGCGGCGGCCGCCGCCCCGCCCTCGCTGGCCGGCCAGATCGTCGGCGCCTACACGCTGGAGAGTCCGATCGGCAGCGGGGGCATGGGCACGGTGTGGCTCGCCCGGCGGAGCGACGGCCGCTTCGAAGGCCACGTCGCCATCAAGTTCATCAACCTCGCCGTCTTCGATCGGGTGGGCCAGGATCGGTTCCGGCGTGAGGGCACCCTGCTGGCGCGTCTCTCACATCCGAACATCGCGCGACTCCACGACGCCGGCGTCACGGCCAGCGGCCAGCCGTTTCTGGTGCTGGAGTACATCGAAGGGCGGCGCATCGACCATCACGCCGCCGAGCGCCGCCTCAGCGTGGAGGCGCGCCTCGAGCTGTTCCTGCAGGTGGCCGACGCCGTGGCGCACGCGCATGCCAACCTGGTGGTCCACCGCGATCTGAAACCGTCGAACGTGCTCGTCGACACCCACGGCCAGGTGAAGCTGCTCGACTTCGGCATTGCCACGCTCGTCGACAGCGGCTCGCCGGCCCAATCGACGGCCACGCTGGCGGCGCTCACGCCGGAGTACGCGGCGCCGGAGCAGGTCACGGGCGCCACGGTGACGACGGCGACCGACGTGTACGCGCTGGGCGTGCTCCTTTTCCAGCTTCTCGGCGGCACTCATCCCACCGCGCCGCCGGATGCCACGCAGGCCACAGCCCTGCGCGCGCTCGCCGAGCACGAGGCCGTGCGGCTGAGCGACGCCGCCGGGCGCGCCGCCGATCCGGAGCGGATCGCCCGCGAGCGGGACACGACGCCCGACCGCCTGCGCCGCGCGTGCCGCGGCGACCTCGACACGATCCTGGCCAAGGCGCTCAAACAAGCGCCGGCGGAGCGGTATCAAACGGTGATGGCGTTCGCCGACGACATCCGTCGGCATCTGCGCCGCGAACCGGTCACGGCACGGCCGGATTCGGTCTGGTATCGCACTCGCAGATTTGCCGCACGGCACCGGCTCGAAGTGGCGGCTGCAGCGGCGGCGGCGCTCGCCCTGATGCTCGGCGCCGGCATTGCCGTGCGTCAGGCGCGAGTGTCAGCCGCAGAACGCAACCGCGCGCTCGAGGAGCTGCGGCGGGCCGAGGCCACCAACGACTTCAGCAGCTTCCTCCTGTCCGAGGCCACACCGTCGGAGAAGCCGCTGACGAATGCCGACCTCCTGGCGCGCGGAGAAGACCTCATCGATCGCCGGTATGCCACGGATCCGCTGCTGAGCGTGCATCTGAGGCTGGTGCTCGCGGAGCGTCATTACGAGAACTTCCAGTACGACCAGTGGCGCCACCATCTGGCGCGGGCCTTCGAGCAGTCCCGCACGTTGCCCGACGTCCGGCTGCGCTCGCTGGCCGGGTGCCGGATGGCCACCGCGCTGGCGGAGCGGGGCGAGTACGCGCGGGCGGCGACGTTGATCGCGGACGCGCTCTCGGCTCTCGCCGTCGAGGACGACGCGGTCGCCGAAAAGGCCTCGTGCTATCTCGCACGGAGCATCGCCGCCAACATGCAGGGCGACGCTCCGCACGCGATCGAGGCCGGCGAGGCGTCGCTGCGCCTCGAACGGGCGCGGCGTGGCCCCGCGGGCAGCGACGTCGACGCGCTGGCGGCGCTCGCCGGCGCTTACGGCACGGCCGACCGTTACGCCGATTCCGACCGCGCGTATGCCGCGCTCATGCGAAGCCTCGACGCGCAGGGCCGCGGCGCCACCCGCAACGCGGCGATCCTCCTGAACAACTGGGCGGTGGCGCTGGAAGCCGGCGGGCAGTTGCGGCGCGCAGCGGAGCAGGTGCAGCGCGCCCGCGCGCTCGTCCGCCAACTCGACGTCGAGCACGGGTCGTCGCCGGCGCAGCTCCGCACCTACGGCAGCATTCTGTCGACGGTCGGCCTCCATGACGCGGCCATTGCCGCGGTGGATGAAGCCGTGGCCAAGGCGCGGACCGGCGGATCGCCGTTGGGCCTGTTCTGGGCGCTCGGGATTGCGACCAGGGTCTACGGGGAAGCGGGCCGGCTCGACGCGGCCGACGCGATACTTCGCGACCTGCGGTCGGTGGCCGCGTCGCAGGCCGAGCTGCCGGCCCGCGAGCGTGCGGCGGTGGACCGGTTTGCGGCGCTGGCCGCGTTGCGTCGTGGGCAGGCGGCCGAGGCCGTCGAGTACGCGAACCGGGCGCTCGAGCGTCTCGAGACGTCCGGCCGTCCGGACCGCGAGAAGCTCCCTGTCGTCACGATTCTCGCGGCGGCTTCGAACGCCGCGGGCCGGTTCGAGACCGCGAAAACCACGGCCGAGCGCGCCCGCCAGATGGCCGTCGGCCATCTGGGTCAGTTCGAACACTCGTATCAGATGGGCGCCGCGCTCCTCGAGCTCGGCATCGCCGAAGCCGCCCTGGGGCGTGTTGACACCGCGCGCGGGTGGCTGCGCGAGGCGGTGGTCAACCTGCGCGACGCGATTGGCGACGAGGCGCCCGACGCCAGACGGGCGGTGGCACGGCTCGCCGCGATTGGCGGGTGAGTCGGCGCGTTCAGGACTGGTCGAGCGACTGGTGGAGCAGCGCACGGGCCTTGGCCCAGTCGCGCTGGACGGTGCGCTCCGACACCTGCCGCATGGCCGCGATCTCGCCGAACGAGAAGCCGCAGAAGAACTTCAAGTCCACCAGCTCGGCGAGCGCGGGATCGAGCGCGGCGAGATCGTCGAGCGCGCCCGTCAGCCGCTCGAGATCGACTGTCGGTGCCGGCGGCTCCTCTTCGTCGAGCGTCGTGAAGGTGAGGTCGCCGCCGCGCTTCTGCGCGGTCCGCTGCCTGACGTAGTCCACGATCAGGCCCCGCATCGCTCTGGAGGCGTAGCCGAGAAACCGGCTTCGGTCGGGAAACGCCAGGGCGCCTCGCCCCGCGAGGTTTACGTACACTTCGTGCAACAGCGTCGTCGCGCTGAGCGTGATCGGGCCGGCGCTGCGGCGGACGTGCGCCTGCGCCAGGCGGTGCAGCTCGTCGTACAGCGCGGCAAAGAGGGCATTGCGCGCCTCGGCGTCGCCGCTGTCCGCGCGCGCGGCCATGGCGACGATTCGAGCCGCCGAATCGTCGTCCGTCATCGTGTCGAGCTGTTGAAGCGGTGGACGCGTCCGTAGAGGTTGAACTCGGACACAAAGAGGTCGCCCTGCGCGTTGAGCGCGATGCCGTGCGGCGAGAGCAGCAGGCCGGGACGCCACGACTCGGGCTTGGCCGGGTTGCTGCCCACACCCTCGCCGCTGTTCTCGCCGATCCGCTCCACGACTTTGCCGGCCTTGTCGAGCACCGTCACGCGGCCGCGCAGCTCGCCGACCACGACGTTGTCGCCGCTCAACGTGATTGCCGCCGGCAGCAGCAGATCCGAGGCGACGACGCCGAGGAACTCGCCCGAGAGCGACAGGTGCACCACGCGGTTGTTGGCGCGGTCCACCGCGATGATCCGCGCCGGCTGGAAGCGCGTGTCGATGGCGAGCTTGTGCAGCGTGTTGAAGTTGTACGGCGCCTTCTTGCCGCCGAAGGAGGCGAGGTACTTGCCGGTCTTGTCGAAGCGGTGAATGTAGTCGCTGGCGTAGCCGTCGGCCACGTAGATGTCGCCGTTGGGCGTCACGTCGAGGCCGGTGAGCAGCAGCTGCAGCTCGTTGCTGCGCGCGTTGCGCACCTTGAACTCGTCGGGGATGGCCGACGAGCCGATCGTCATCAGAATCGTCCCGTCCAGCTTCATCTTCACGACCGTCTGGCCGCGCAGCGTGGCGCCGTAGAGGAACTCGCCGTCGGGTTGCTGCTTGATGACGAAGCCGTGGAAGTCGCTCGGCGCGCCGGTGACGTTGCGGAGGAACGTCCCGTCGGGTGCGTAGACCTGCAGCCCGGCGGCCGGATCCTGCACGCTGATGAACACCTCGCCCTTCGAGCTGACCGCGATGTCGCCGTGCATGTTGCCCAGCTGCGGCCGTCCGGCGGGCAGCTTCAGCCACTCGGCCACAGCGGTGTAGCCGGCCGCTGTGGGTGTGGTGACGGCACACACAACGGCGGCGCAGATAACGGAGGCGCGGATGAGGCGGGGCGCGAGCATGTCGCCGCGAATCATAGCGCCTTCGATAGAGCAGAGCGGGCAGAGAGGGCGGAGAGGGCGGAGAAGGCGGAGAAGGCGGAGAAGGTAAAGAGACGGGCCCAAGCGTCGCGTATTACTGGCGGGAGGCAGGTCATGGTGGGTGTGAGCTCGAAACGGATTCTCGCGGCGTTGGCGTTGATGGCGGCGACGGCATCGCTCGTCGGGGCGCAGAGCCCGTCGGCTACAGCCACGGGCGTCATCAACGGCAAGACGCTCGCGGTGCGCTACTCCGCGCCGTCGGTGCGCGGACGGCAGATCTTCGGCGCCGGCGGCCTGCTCTCCCGCGACCCGACGTATCCCGCCTGGCGAGCCGGCGCCAATGCCGCCACGATGTTCACCACCGACGCGGATGTCCTGGTGGGCACGCTCGCGGTGCCGAAGGGCACCTACACGTTGTACGCGTGGGTGCAGAACCCGGATGCGTGGGATCTCATCGTCAGCAGGCAGACCGGCCAGTGGGGGCTCTCGTACGATCCCAAGCAGGATCTCGGGCGCGTGAAGATGACGATGAGCAAGCCGGCCGCACTCGTCGAGACGCTGAAGTACTCGATTGCCGACAAGGGAGCCGGGAAGGGCGAGCTGCGTCTGGAGTGGGAGCACCGGGTAGCGACGGTGCCGATCACAGTAAAGTAGAGGGCTTGCCGAGCCTGAACCTGAACGAGCGCGCGTGGGCGCTCGTCGACGACGCCGTCGCGCACGCCGATCTTCTCCGCGTGCGCGTGCACACCCTGAACTGCGGTGCCCGCGTGCTCGATGCCGGCGTGGCCGTTCCCGGCGGCCTCGCCGCCGGTCTTCTCCTGGCCGAGATCTGCATGGGCGGCGTCGGCCATGCCGAGCTGACGCCGCTCACCATTGCCGGAGAATCCTGGCCCGGCCTCCACGTCTGGACCGATCATCCCGCCGAGTGCTGCATGGCGTCGCAGTATGCCGGCTGGGCCATCACGCCCGAGGGCTACTTCGCCATGGGCTCCGGCCCGCTGCGCGCCAAGGCGCGCGTCGAGAAGGAGCTCTACGAACGTCTTGGCTATGCCGAGGATGGGTCGTACGGCGTCCTCGTGCTCGAAACGCGCACGCTGCCGACCGACGACGTGGCGGCGTGGGTCGCGCAGAAGGCGGGCGTCAAGACGGCCGGGCTCACCTTCGCGGTGGCGCCGACGGCCAGCCTCGCGGGCGGTGTGCAGGTGGTGGCGCGCGTCGTCGAGACCGGCCTGCACAAGATGGAAACGCTCGGGTTCGATGTGAGGCGCGTCGTGAGCGCGTCGGGCACCGCGCCGCTCCCGCCGACCGCCAAGAACGATCTGCGCGCGATCGGCCGCACCAACGACTGCGTGCTCTACGGAGGCCAGGCGCGCTTCGTGGTGGACGCGGGCGACACCGAGCTGGCCGAGCTCGCGGAGCGCATGCCCGCGTCGGCGTCCTCGGACTACGGCACGCCCTTCTACGACATCTTCAAGCGCTACGACAACGACTTCTACAGGATCGATCCGCTGCTCTTCAGCCCCGGCGAGGTCTGGTTGATGAGCGCGACGAGCGGCCGCACGTTTCGCGCCGGCGATCTCAATCCCGAAGTGCTCAAAGCGTCGCTCTACGAGGCGCCGTGAACGTTTCCATTCTGTCGGTCCGTTCGGGCTGGCACACCGACGAACTGCTTCGCGCGCTGTCCGAGCGGGGGCATGTCGGTGTCGTCGTGCCGTATGAAGGGCTCGTCGCTCGACTCGGTCGTAGAGGCGGGCCTTCAGGCCCGCCTGCAGGCGAACCTGAAGGTTCGCCTCTACGTTCAGAAGGCATACCGCTGTTCGAGGCCGACGCGGTGCTGGCGCGGATCATCCCCAGCGGCTCGCTAGAGCAGATCATCTACCGCGTCGACGCACTCCACTGGCTCGAGGAGCGCGGGATACCGGTGGTCAACTCGCCGCGCGCCATCGAGCGCGCGGTGGACAAGTTCTACACCAGCGCGCTGCTGCAGGAGGCCGGCCTCCCGACCGTCGAGACCGTGGTGTGCGAACGCGCTGCGGACGCGATGGCCGCCGTGCGCGAGTTCGGCGACGTGGTGATCAAGCCGATCTTCGGATCGATGGGGCACGGCATCGTGCGCGTGAGCGATCCCGACGTCGCCTTTCGCGTGGTCAAGACGCTCGAGACCACGCGCGCCGTGTTCTATGTGCAGCGCGCGATCGATCACGGCGGCCGCGACTATCGCCTGTTCGTGATCGGCGGGCGCGTGCTGGCGGCCATCGAGCGCCACGCCGCCGACGGCGACTGGCGCTCCAACGTGGCGCGTGGCGCCAGGGCCATGGCTTTCGACGCGCCACCAGAGTGGCAACAGATGGCGGTCCGTGCCGCGGCGGCCATCGGCGCCGACTACGCTGGCGTGGATCTCCTGCCCGCGCCCGACGGGCGCGTGTTCGTGCTCGAAGTCAACGGCATCCCCGGGTGGGAGGGGCTGCAGCGTGCGACCGGCGTCGACGTGGCCGGCGCGATCGTGGACCACGTGGTCTTGGGCGTCCGTCCCCCTTCGCCGAGGCGGCTCGCGTCGCGAGCCGCCAAAGCAGCGCTGGCTGGTCGGTCCGCTCGCGGACCGACGTGGCGGACAAGCTCGGCGTCGAAGCCGGCATGACGGTCGGCGACCACGGCCTCGGCTTGCCGCCTACGGCGACGCCGGGTGAGATCGCCGCCGCGGCCCAGCTCGCGTGCCTGCTCGAAGCGCACGCGCCCAAGCCGGGCAATGTGTCGCCGGGGCGCGATTTTGCCGACGTCGGCTACGGCGACTTCGTCGCCAGCGCCGCCGCCATCGGCGCGCCGTTCTGCCGCGTCGCCGACGTCGGGCTGGGGGCGCTGGTGCGCGAGGCCGTCGAGGCGACGGCGAAGTGGGCGCCTTCGAACACCAATCTCGGCATCGTGCTGCTGCTGGCGCCGCTGGCCAAGGCGGCGCTCGGTCCGAACGATCTTCGAAGCAACCTGGCTGGCGTGCTCGAGACGACCACGCTGGACGACGCGCGCGAGGTGTACGCGGCGATCCGGCTCGCCAATCCCGGCGGGCTCGGTCGCGCGGCGAATCAGGACGTGGCGCGCGCGCCGACGCTGCCGCTGCGCGAGGTGATGCGCCTGGCCGCCGATCGCGACGGCATCGCGCTCGAGTACGACACCGCCTTTACCGCCACCTTCGACACCGGCGTGCCGGCGCTGCGGCAGGCGCGCGCCGACGGGCTCGGCTGGGACGACGCGATCGTCGAGACGTTCCTCACGCTGCTGGCGTCGGCGCCGGATACCCACATCGCCCGGCGCGCCGGCCTCGACCGGGCGACCAGCGTGTCGCGGCTGGCGGTGACGGTGCTGGCCGACGGCGGCGTGCGCAGCGACGCCGGCCGGCAGTCGGTGGCCCGCTTCGACCGCTCGCTCCGCGACGACCGCCACTCCGCCAACCCCGGCACGACCGCGGACCTCACCGCGGCCGCTCTCTTCGTCCTGCTGCTCGAAGGCGGCTGGGCCGCCGGACCACAAGCCTCTAGCCTCTAGCCTTTTGCCTCTAGCCAAGGGGCCAAAGGCCTGAGGCTAAGGGCTCGAACGAGAATAGGGTTGCCACCTGGGCCGCCGATGCATCCCGCGCCAGGCTGCGTTGCTCGTCGCTTACATACGCCCGGTATGCGCGCTCCTCACGCCTTGCCTGGCGGGCGCCTCGACGCCCAAGGTGGCAACCCTATTCTCGTCCGAGCCCTAAAGGCATAATGATCGGATGCAGCGTCGCGGCGAGTTCCGCGTGTCGGTTTCCAAGGACTACCTGGTGTTTGCCTCGGCGCACTTCATCACGTTTGCCGGTCACCGTTGCGAAGGCCTCCACGGCCACAACTACCGCGCGCGCGTGACGATCGAAGGCGCGCTCGACGAGGAGAGCTGGTTCGT
>DASYRM010000231.1:0-13174 GCA_036004405.1 Vicinamibacterales bacterium | reverse complement strand
ATGATCGCCTGCCGGAGCACGGGCGCGATGTCGTCGTAGCCGACCACCACTCGCCGCTCGGTCGCGAACTCGCCGATGACGTCGCCGTTGCTCGCCAGGATGCGGGTGATGGTGTTGGGCCGGTAGTTGTCGAGGGCGGTGATCTCGGGGAGATCGTCACCGTAGGCGAAAAGCACGCCGCCAACGGTTCCCAGAAGGGCGGCGGTCAGGAAGAGCAGGGCCAGGATGGCCCGCGTGGCCAGCTTGATGACGATTCTGGTGCCGGGGGGCCGCTCGCCCGCTTCTTGGGCCATGAATGCCAGTATACGGGGCTCGATCTACACCTGACATTGACTGCCACACACTCAGATTTAATAATGAATGCAACTGCAGCGTTTGATTGCCCGCCGTCCGGGCGGGCGGAGAGAGCCACGAGACGTTCATGAGCAAAATCATCGGAATCGACCTGGGCACCACCAACTCCGTTGTCGCGGTCATCGAAGGCGGAGAGCCCGTCGTCATCACCAATCCCGAGGGCGGCCGGCTGACGCCGTCGGTCGTGGCCTTCACCAAGTCGGGTGAGCGGCTGGTCGGTCAGGTCGCCAAGCGGCAGGCCGTGACGAACCCGGAGAACACGGTGTTCTCCATCAAGCGGTTCATGGGCCGCCGGTTCAACGAGGTCAGCGAGGAGATGAAGATGGTCCCCTACGCGGTCGTTGCCGCTCCCAACGGCGACGTGCGCGTGAAGATCGTGGACCAGGACTACGCCCCGCCGCAGATCTCGGCGATGGTCCTCCAGAAGCTCAAACAGGCGGCCGAGGAGTATCTCGGCCAGACGGTGACGCGCGCCGTCATCACCGTCCCCGCGTACTTCAACGACGCGCAGCGGCAGGCCACCAAGGAGGCGGGCGCGATTGCGGGCCTGGAGGTAATGCGCATCGTCAACGAGCCCACCGCCGCGGCGCTGGCCTACGGGCTCGACAAGAAGAAGGACGAGACGATTGCCGTCTACGACTTCGGCGGCGGCACCTTCGACATCTCGATCCTCGAAGTGGGCGAGGGCGTCGTGGAGGTGAAGTCCACCAACGGCGACACGCACCTCGGCGGCGACAACCTCGATCACCGCATCATCGAGTGGATCGTATCGGAGTTCAAGAAGAGCGAAGGCATCGATCTGTCGAAGGACCGCATGGCGCTCCAGCGTCTGCGTGAATCCGCCGAGAAGGCGAAGATGGAGCTCTCCACCGTAATGGAGACCGACATCAACCTGCCGTTCATCAGCGCCGACGCCACCGGCCCCAAGCACCTGCAGATGAAGCTCACGCGGGCGAAGTTCGAGCAGCTCGTCGACGACCTGCTGCAGAAGACGGTCGGTCCCACCAAGCAGGCGCTGGCCGACGCCGGCGTCGACCCCTCGAAGATCGACGAGGTGGTGCTCGTCGGCGGCTCGACGCGGATTCCCAAGGTCCAGCAGATCGTCAAGGACCTTTTCGGCAAGGAGCCGCACAAGGGCGTCAACCCGGACGAGGTCGTGGCGATTGGCGCGGCGATTCAGGCCGGCGTGCTCGCCGGCGAAGTGAAGGACCTGCTGCTGCTGGACGTGACGCCGCTGTCGCTCGGCATCGAGACGCTGGGCGGGGTGATGACCGCCCTGATCCAGCGCAACACCACGATCCCGACGCGCAAGAGCGAAACCTTCTCCACCGCCGCCGACAGCCAGACCAGTGTCGAAGTCCACGTGCTCCAGGGCGAGCGCCAGCTCGCACGCGACAATCGCACGCTCGGCCGCTTCCAGCTGGTGGGCATTCCGCCCGCGCCGCGCGGCGTGCCCCAGATTGAAGTGACGTTCGACCTCGACGCCAACGGCATCGTCAACGTCTCGGCGAAGGATCAGGGCACCGGCAAGGAGCAGAAGATCACCATCACCGCGTCGAGCGGCCTCAGCAAGGACGAGGTCGATCGGATGATGAAGGACGCCGAGGCGCACGCCGAGGAGGACAAGAAGCGTCGCGAAGAGATCGAGACGCGCAACCGCGCCGACCAGGCGGTGTACGCGGCCGAGAAGTTCGTGCAGGAGTCCGGGGACAAGCTCGGGTCCGAGAAGGGCGCGGTGGAGAGCGCGATCGCGGCGTTGAAGAGCGCGCTCGAAGCCAACGACACGGACGCGATGAACCGGGCGATGGAGCAGCTCACGCAGGCGCAGCACAAGGCGGCCGAAGCGCTCTACAAGCAGGCGGGGCCGGCCCCCGGCGGGGCAGCTCCTGGTGCCGGCGGCCCGTCGGGCGCCGCGGGCGGGACGGGCGCGCCCGGCGGGGCCGGCGACGTGATCGATGCGGAGGTCGTCGAGGACGAGAAGCGCTGAGCCGTCGCGGCTGACGACAGAGCGCGGGGAGAGCAACGGCGATGGACCTCTACGTGGTGCTCGGCGTGCGACAGGACGCCAGCGAGTCCGAGATCAAGCGGGCGTACCGCCGTCTCGCGCGCAGATTTCATCCCGACATCAATCCTGGCGACCAGGCGGCCGCGGTGCACTTTCAGCAGGTGCTCGAAGCCTACGAAACGCTGATCGACCGCGACCGGCGCGTGCGGTACGACGCCGGCGAGATCGCGGCGCCGGCAGAAGCCCGTCGCGGCGGGTTCGAAGGCTTCGACTTCTCGTCGCGCGGTCCGGACTACTCGGCCACCTTCGGCGATCTCATGGCCGAGGTGCTGATCGAACACGGCGCCAGGCGGCCGGCAACCGCGCGCGGCGCCGACCTGCATCACGACGCCTCGATTTCGTTAGCGGAGAGCTTTGCCGGCTGCGAACGTCCGCTGACGGTCACGCGGCGCGAGACGTGCCACCTGTGTCGCGGCGCCGGTGTGACCCGCACGGCGGCGGGTCCGTGCGGGGTCTGTCAGGGGCAGGGGGCCGTGCGCTCGGTCCGCGGGCACATGGTGTTCACTCGCAGCTGCAACGCGTGCGGCGGCACCGGGCAGCAGCCGCCGCGGGCGTGCCCCACGTGTGCGGGTGCCGGCCACGAAGTCCGCGCCGAGCGCGTCACGGTGCGACTGCCGGCCGGAATCGCCGACGGCGAGCGCGTGCGGGTGGCGGGAAAGGGTGATGCCGGTCCTCGCGGCGGACCGGCCGGCGACCTCTACGTCACCGTGCACGTGGCCGCGGACGAGGATTTCCGCCGCGAAGGCAACGACCTCCACACCGTCGTGGCGGTGGGCGTGCACGAAGCGGCCCTGGGCGCGCGGGTGGAGATTGCGAGCCTCGACGGTCCAGTCAAAGTGAGGATTCCGCCCGGCACGCAGTCGGGCCAGCGGTTCCGGATCAGCGAGCGGGGCATGGTATCGCCGCGGGGCGGACTCAGGGGCGACTTGGTCGTGGAGGCGCGGCTGATGCTGCCCGCCGTACTCGACGAGCGCTCCAAGGCGCTGCTGCGTGAGTTCGGAGAGATCAACGGCGCTCAGATCCGTCCGCGGACTGTGCGCGGTGGGGTTGAGGAGTAGGGGAGCTGACCATGGCAAAGAAGACCGAGCGTGGCAAGGCCTACTTCATGATCAGCGCGGTGTCGCAGAAGTACGACATCCACCCGCAGACGCTGCGGCTCTACGAGCGCGAAGGGCTGCTGACGCCGTCGCGCACCGAGGGGAACACGCGGCTGTACTCGGAAGAGGACCTCGAACAGCTCGAGACGATTCTGTCACTCACCCGCGAGCTGGGCGTCAATCTGGCCGGCGTCGAAATCATTCTGAACATGCGCCGCAAGATCGAACGCATGCAGGGCGAAGTGAACGAGTTCATGGACTACGTCAAGCGCGAGTTGGCGCGCGGCATCGACGACTGGGAACAGCGCCTGAGCACTGCGATGGTCAAGAGCGGCCCGACGGATCTGGTGGGCCGCGCGCCCGCGAAGACCGAGCCTGATCCGGCGGCGAAAGACGCGCCGCAGTCGGCGCGACAGCCGCCCGCGCGCAGCGCGGGCAATTAAACACTGCCCTAGCGAGGCAGAGCCTGCTCGAAGACACGAGGCGGAGCCTCGCTAGTGATACGATCGCGCCGTGCCTTGCGCGCTGTGCGACGACACCGGGTGGAAGACCATCGACGTTGATGGGGTGCAGCGTGTCACACGCTGCGACTGCACGCGCGAGAAGGCCACCGCGCAACGGCTGCTCGAAACGCGCATCCCTCCCCGGTATCAGAAGTGCTCGCTCGAGAACTTCGTGACCTATCAGAACGAGAAGTTGCTCCGTGCGGTTGACTACGCGAAACGGTTCGTCGATGCCTTTCCCGTCGTGCAGAAAGGGCTGATGCTGATCGGCCCGCCCGGCATCGGCAAGACCCATATCGCCGTCTCCGTGTTGCGCCAGGTCGTTCGCCGCACGGGCGCCAGCGGCTTGTATTACGACACGCGCGCGCTGCTCAAAGACATCCGGAATACGTACAACCCGGTCACGCACACCGCGGAGATGGACGTGATCCGCCCGGTGATGGAGGCAGAGCTGCTGGTGCTCGACGACCTCGGCGCCGAGAGGCTGACCGACTGGGTCGAGGAGACGATGAGCCTGATCGTCAACACGCGCTATAACGAGCGCCGCCCGACGATCTTCACGTCCAACTACGAAGACATTCCCGACGACTTGAACTCGCTGCTCGTGCGCGTGGGATTTCGTCTGCACTCGCGGCTGCGGGAAATGTGCGAATTCCTCGAGTATGACGGGCCGGACTACAGAAACCTGCCCCCCAATGCCGGCGCCGACGATCTTCTGGGCCTCTGGAAGACGCGAAAGGAGGCGTCGCGAAAGTCGTCTCCCGCCGGCCGTGTCGCTGGCGAATCTCTCGCGCTGCTGCCTGAAAAGACCGGAGGCCAGTTACGCGCGCCCTCCAGGTCGGTGGCGCGCGGCAAAGACGGCAAGGGCGAGCTGAAGTGGGCGGGTGGCAAGGCTGGCAACTGATTCAGCCGTGCTCGGCCTCTACGTCCACGTTCCGTTCTGCGCAGCGATCTGCAACTACTGCAACTTCAACCGCGGTCTGTTCGATGCGGAGCTGAAGCGCCTCTACGTCGCCGCCGTCATCGACGAGATCCGGCTGCGCGCCCGCGGCACGCCGGCCGACACGATCTTCTTCGGCGGCGGCACGCCGTCGCTGCTCGAGCCGATGGAGATCGCCGCCATCATCGCGGCGTGCTGCGACTCGTTCGCCGTGAGCGCCGATCCCGAGGTGACGCTCGAGGCCAACCCCGAGGGCGTGACGGAGGAGCGGCTTGCCGCGTTTCGCGAGGCCGGGGTCACGCGTCTGAGCTTTGGCGTCCAATCGTTCCGCGACGAGGAGCTGCAACGGCTGACCCGGCTCCACTCGTCCAGCCGCGCGGTCGCCGCCTTCCGCGAAGCGCGCGCGGCCGGGTTCGACAACGTATCGCTCGATCTGATGATGTGGTTGCCGCAGCAGACGGTGGCCGAGTGGCTCGAGTCGGTGGACGCGCTGATCGACCTCGGACCCGATCACGCGTCGTTGTACATGCTGGAGGTCTATCCCAACTCGCCGCTGCGGGAGCAGATGGCGCGCGCGGAGTGGTCGGTGGCGCCCGACGACGACGTCGCGGACATGTACTTGCAGTCGATGGCGCGCCTCGACGCCGCCGGCTACGAGCAGTACGAGATCTCCAACGTGGCGAAGCCGGGGCGCCGCTCGCGCCACAATCTGAAGTACTGGACCGATGGGGAGTGGCTCGGATTCGGTCCTGGCGCGCACTCGACCATCGACGGGATGCGGACCCGAAATGTCAGCGGCACGGCGGACTATGTGGATGCGGTGGTGCCCGGCGGCCCGCTCGTGGCCGAGGCGCGGCGCCTGTCCCCCCACGACCGGATTGAAGAAGCGCTTTTCACCGGTCTACGCTTGACCGAGGGGCTGTCGGTGGATGCGGTCCGGCGGCATTACGGAATTGATCTGTGGGCGGAGTTCGGGGCCGAGCTGCAACCGTTCCGGGATCTCGGCTGGCTGATCTATGATGAGGGCCGTTTGCGGCTCACCAGGGCCGGCATGCTGCTGGCGCACGAGATCATGGCCGTGTTCATCCGGCCGGCGGCAGGTCCGTCCTCGTGAGCCTTTTTATCGGTGAACGAACGGTTTAGGATGGCGGTCCTGACCCAGGAGGGGTGACGATGCGACGACTGTCCGGAGTGCTACTGGCTGGCGCGATGCTGATGCTGCCGGCGTTTTCGCAAAACGCGGGCGTGCAGGCGCAGGCCCCTCAGAAGTTGACGATGGAGGGGGACCTCGCGCTGTGGAGCGTGGCCATCCGTCCGGACAAGACCGGCGACTTCGAGAAGATCATGGGCAAGATCAAGGACGCCCTGAGCAAGTCGGAGGCCCCGGAGGCCAAGCAGCAGCTGGCCGGCTGGAAGGTGATGAAGATGTCGAAGCCGATGCCCGACGGCAACATCATCTACACGCACGTCATCACCCCTGTCGCCGGTGCCGACTACAACATCCTGCAGGTGCTCTACGCGACCTTCAAGGATCCGGCGGAGCAGAAGGAGCTCTACGATATGTATCGCGGAGCCTTTGCCGCCAATCTCGGCATCTCGAGCGGTACGATCGCGGCGGATCTGTCCAAGTAGCGCCGCCACGGCGGTACACTCATCGAGCCACGAGCGGGTCGCCGTTCGTGGCTCGTGTCGTTTCAGGGAGATGCATACGATGAGGTTCAGTCTGGCGGCGCTGCTGCTCACAGCCACGGTGGCCGTCGCTCAGGCGCAGGTGCCGGCGGCCGGTCAGCAGCAGCCCACGGTTCCCGGACAGGTCCCCGCCGCGCCCGGACAACCCGTACCGGGCCAGCCGTTGCCGGGTGGCAAGCCGACGCCCGCGCCGCCGGCGCCCTCGGCCACCGCGGCGCGCACGTTCACCGCGCCGGTTGGCCTGCTCTTCAACACCGTCCGGCCCGACAAGGCCGCGGACTTCGAGCGTCTGGTGTCCAACGTGCGGAAGGCGCTGGAGTCGAGCACCGACCCCGCGCTCAAGGCCATGGCCAAGGGCTGGCAGTTCTACAAGGCTACCGAGCCGGGGCCGGGGAACTCGGTGCTGTATGTGTTCCTGATGGATCCCACGGTGCCAGGCGAGGATTACGGGCTTGGCCGCGTGCTGTCCGCGGGATCCACCGACGCGGCGGCGCTGCAGGAGATCTGGAAGCTTTATACGAGCTCGGTGACCGCGGGCGGCAGCCTGCTGAATCTGTCCCCGATACCCGAGCCTCCACCCGAGCCGGCACCGGGCGAGAAGCCCGCGGCCGGCGAAAAGCCCGCTCCCGCAACGCCGGCGCCCACGACGCAGAAACCCTAAGGCAGAGAGAGGCTTCTCCGCCTCAGAAGGCGAGATTCGCTCCCACGTACAGCCGGTGCACCACGTCGTGCAGCGGCTCGCCCCGCAGGCGGAACACGCGGTAGTCGAATCGCGCGCGCAGCGGCCCCGCCAGCCGCACCTTCACGCCTCCACCGGCATTGCCCCCGAGCTGCGTCTCGCTCTCACCGTTGAGCGACTCGCGGTACGCGCCCGCCCCGGTGGTGAAGTACGGCTGGAATCCGGCAATGGCGATCGGTGTCTGCAGCAGGATGTTGCCCATCCCGGTGCGCAGCGAGGGCGCCGCGTCGGCGGGATCCTCGCGCGTGTCGGAATACTCGAACTCGAATCCGAGCGCGAGAATCCCGCCGCCGATGGCCACCCCACGGGCCTGCCGCGCGGTGGGCGTGGTGGTGCTGCCGACGAAGAGCGTCACGTCGGCAAAGGCGTGGGGGGCGGCCGCCAGCAGGAAGCCGGCGGCGAGGGCGAGCGAGCGGGCGACACGCATACCCCGATGATACGATGGGCGCCGGCATGGACTTCCGCCTGACGGACGAGCAGGAGCTGCTCAAGCGCAGTGTGCGCGAGTTCGCCGAGGCCGAGCTTCGGCCGCACGTCCGCGAGTGGGACGAGGCCCAGCACTACCCGCGAGAGCTGCTCGCGAAATGCGCCGAGCTGGGGCTGATGGGCATCCAGTTCCCCGAAGCCTATGGCGGCTCCGCGATGTCCTCGGTGGACTACTGCATCTGCATCGAGGAGCTCGCCCGCGTGGACCCGGCCGTCTGCCTGTCCATTGCCGCGCACAACGGGCTCGGCTCCGCCCACATCTTCATGTTCGGCACCGAAGAGCAGAAGCAGCGCTATCTCGTGCCGCTCGCGCGAGGCGAGCGCCTCGCGGCGTGGGGGTTGACCGAAGCCTCGTCGGGTAGCGACGCCGCCGCGATGCGCACCGCCGCCGTCCGCGACGGCGATCACTGGGTGATCAACGGCACCAAGCAGTTCATCACCCACGGCCGCGACGGCGACCTCATCGTGGTGATGGTGGTGACCACGCGCGGCAAGGGGTCGCGCGGCATCTCGGCGTTCATCGTCGAGCGCGGCACCCCGGGGTTTCGCGCCGGCAAGAAGGAAGACAAGCTCGGGATGCGCGCCAGCGAAACCAGCGAGGTGATCTTCGAGAACTGTCGGGTACCGGAGCGCCAGCTGCTCGGCGCCGAAGGGCAGGGGTTCGTCAACGCCCTGCAGGTGCTCGACGCCGGCCGCATCGGCATCGCCGCGCTGGCGGTCGGCCTCGCACAAGGCGCCTTCGAGGCGGCGCGTGGCTACGCGTTTACCCGCGTGCAATTCGGCCAGAAGATCGGCACGTTCCAGAGCATCCGCGCTCGTCTGGTGGACACCGCCGCGCGCATCGAGGCGGCGCGGCTCCTCACCTATCGCGCCGCCGCGCTCAAGGACGCCGGGGCGCGGACCACCATCGAGGCCGCGATGGCCAAGCTCTATTCGAGCGAGATTGCCGTGCGCGCCGCCGAGGACGGCGTGCAGATTCACGGCGGCTACGGGTTCGTGAAGGACTATCCGGCCGAGAAGTTCTTTCGCGACGTGAAGCTCACCACGATCGGCGAAGGCACGAGCGAGATTCAGCGCCTGGTCATCGCCCGGCATCTCATGGCGGGCGACCGCGACACCGGTGGCCGCGCCGCCTGACACGCTCGCAGCGCGGGTCCTTGCCGGCGACGCGCGCGCGATTGCCCGCGCCATCTCCCAGATCGAGGACGGCGACCACGCCGGCTCGGGCGGCGCCGCCCTGGTGGGCGCGCTCTTTCCCCACACCGGGCGCGCGTATCTGGTCGGGGTGACCGGCGTGCCGGGCGGCGGCAAGAGCACGCTCGTCGATCAGCTGATCGCCACCATCCGCGCGGTGGGGCTGAAAGTCGGCGTGCTGGCGGTGGACCCCACCAGCCCCTTCAGCGGCGGCGCCGTGCTGGGAGACCGCGTGCGGATGATCCGCCACGCCGGCGACCCGCACGTGTTCGTGCGCAGCATGGCCACCCGCGGGCATCTCGGCGGCCTCGCCGGCACGACTGGCGACGCCGCTCTGGTGCTGGACGCCGCCGGCTTCGACGTGGTGCTCATCGAGACCGTCGGCGTCGGCCAGGACGAGGTGGAAGTGGCCCAGACCGCCGACGCGACAGTCGTCGTGCTGGTGCCCGGCACGGGCGACGACGTGCAGGCGATGAAGGCCGGCATCATGGAGATTGCCGACGTGTTCGTGGCCAACAAGGCGGACCGCGAGGGTATCGATCGGCTGGTGCAGTCGATCGAGGCGGCGTTGTCGCTGCAGCCGGTGGTGGACGGCGGCTGGACGCCGCCGGTGCTGAAGACGGAAGCCACCACCGGCCAGGGCGTGCCCGAACTCTGGGAGACGCTGTGCCGGTTCCGCGATCGCTCCGAGGCGCTGCGCGCCGAGCGGCGGCGCACCCGCGCCTACGCCCGCGTGTCGGCGTTGACCGGCGACATGCTCTTCGCGCGTCTCCAGCAGGCGCTCCCCGCGGGAGCGCTGGCGCAGGCGGCGGCCGACGTCGCCGGGCGGCGGATGGACCCGTACGCCGCGGCCCACGCCCTGGTCGCGCAGGCGGTGGCGACCCGGGGCGGTTCGATATGAAGGCCGTGCTGGATCACGTCGGGATTGCCGTCGACCGGCTCGACGAGGCGCTGGCGTTTTATCGCGACGCGCTCGGGCTGGACGTCGACCTGCCCGAAGACGTTCCGACCCAGAAGGTTCGCGCGCACATGGTCGACACCGGCGCGGCGGCGCTCGAACTGCTCGAGGCCACGGCGCCGGCGTCGCCGATCGCCACCTTCATCGGACGCCGCGGTCCCGGGCTCCACCATGTGACGCTCCGCGTCGAGAATCTCCAGGCGGCGCTGGCTCACCTGGCCGCCCGCGGCGTGCGTCTCGTGGACAGCGCGCCGCGGACAGGCGCACACGGCTCGCTGGTGGCGTTCATCCATCCATCGGCCGCACACGGCGTGCTGGTGGAGCTCAAACAGTCGGCGCCGCCGGCCGTGCGACTGGGGACCGCGGCGCTCGCGTGGGGCGACCTCTCGTTGACCGTTCTGCACGACGGCCCGTTCCGCCTCGATGGTGGCGCCATGTTCGGCGTGGTCCCGAAGCCGCTGTGGGAGAAGCTCGCCCCCGCCGACGATCGCAACCGCATTCAGCTCGCGATGCGGCCGCTGCTGGTGGAGGCGTCCTGGGGGCGCATGCTGGTCGACTGCGGCGTCGGCGAAAAGATGCCCGAGAAGGCGCGCGACATCTACGCGCTCGACCGCACGGTGCACCTCGACCACGCGCTGGCCGAGCGGGGCCTGGAGGTGGCGTCGATCGATGCCGTGCTGGCTACCCATCTCCATTTCGATCACTTCGGCGGGGCGACCGCTCGCGGCGCGCAGGGGCTCGTGCCCCGATTCCCGAAGGCGCGCTACCTGATTCGCGATACCGAGTGGGAGGACGCGACCCATCCTCACGAACGCAATCGCGCCAGCTACCTGCAGGACGACTTCGTGCCGCTGAAGCCGGCGGGCGTCATCGATTTCTATTCCGGCGACGTCACGGTGAAGCCCGGCGTGCGTGTGGTTCGAACCGGCGGACATACCGGGCAGCACCAGATTGTCTATCTGGAGTCGGCCGGCAAGACGGCCGTGTTCACCGCCGATCTCATCCCGACGACCGCGCACCTGCAGGATCCGTGGGTGATGGGCTACGACCTGTTCCCGATGGAAACGCTCGCCGTCAAGAAGCGCTTCATCCGCGAGGCGATCGACCGCGAGTACCTGATTTTCTTCGAGCACGACCCGCTCGTGGCCGCCGGAATCATCCGGGAACGCGACGGCAAGCGCTGGGTCGAGCAAGTGCTGTAAGCTTCTAAAGCCTCATCTATGGAAAACGTTCGCATTGGCATCATCGGCGGGAGTGGTCTGTACGACATGGCCGAGGTGGTGGATCGCACTGAGGTCGCGCTCACGACGCCGTTCGGCGACCCGTCAGGTCCCTACGTCATCGGCACACTGCGCGGGAAGCGCGTGGCGTTTCTCGCCCGTCACGGCGCCGGCCACCGGCTGCTGCCGTCCGAGCTGAACTTTCGCGCCAACATCTACGGCATGAAGACGCTGGGGGTGGAGTACATCCTCTCGGCAAGCGCCGTCGGCAGCCTGAAAGAAGAGCTCCGTCCGCTCGACATCGTCATCCCCGATCAGTTCATCGATCGCACCAAGGGGCGCATCAGCACGTTCTTCGGGCAGGGGCTGGCGGCGCACGTCGGTTTCGCGCACCCGTTCTGCTCGCGGCTGAGCACCATTGCCTTCGAGAGCGGACAGAAAGCCGGGGCGACGGTGCACAAGGGCGGCACCTACGTGTGCATGGAGGGGCCGCAGTTCTCCACGCTCGCCGAGTCGCGGCTCTACCGCTCGTGGGGCGCCGACATCATCGGCATGACGAACCTGCAAGAGGCCAAGCTGGCGCGCGAGGCCGAGATCTGCTACTCGACGATTGCCCTCGTCACCGACTACGACTGCTGGCATCCGGACCACGATTCCGTGTCGGTCGAGATGATCATCGCCAACCTGACACAGAACGCGAAGACGGCACAGGCGATCATTGCCGCTGCCGTGGACGCGCTGCCCTTCGAGCGCACCTGCGAATGCGCCAACGCCCTCAAGTTCGCACTCATCACGCGCCCCGATGCGGTGCCGGCCAGTACCCTGGTCGACCTGGCGCCGATCGTCGGACGCTATCTGCCCACTCAGCATCGCCACTAATTCTCGAGGACCACTGAATGAGTACCGCGCAATTCGATGTCACCGCGATCGGCAACGCGATCGTGGACGTGATCGCCCAGGCCGATGATGCCTTTCTGGACAAGCACCAGCTGCCGAAAGGCGCGATGAACCTCATCGACACCGAGACGGCCGAGCGGCTGTATGGCGACATGGGGCCCGGCAAGGAAGCCTCGGGCGGCTCGGCCGGGAACACCATCGCGGGCATCGCGGCGCTTGGCGGACGCACGGCGTACATCGGCAAGGTGGCGAAGGATCAGCTCGGCGACGTCTTCACGCACGACCTGCGCGCCGTCGGCGTGACCTACGACACGACGCCGCTCGTCGGCGGACTGCCGACGGCCCGCTCGCTCATCATCGTCACGCCGGACGCGCAGCGGACCATGCAGACGTTCCTCGGCGCCACCACGCAGCTGGGCCCCGAGGACGTGAACATGCCGTACATCACCTCGTCGAAGGTGCTGTACCTCGAGGGGTATCTCTGGGATCAGCCGCGCGCCAAGGAGGCGATGCGCAACGCCGCCATTGCCGCGCAGAAGGCCGGCGTCAAGGTGGCCTTCACCCTGTCCGACTCGTTCTGCGTCGCGCGCTACCGCGCCGAGTTCCTCGAGCTGGTCGACAAGCACGTCGACATCCTGTTCGCCAACGAGCACGAGATCCTGTCGCTCTACGAGGTCGAGGGCTTCGACGACGCACTGCAGAAGGTGCGCGGCCATTGCGAGATCGCGGCGCTGACCAGAAGCGAGAAGGGGTCAGTGGTGCTCCGCGGCGACGAGGTGCACGTCATCGACGCGGTGCCGGGCGTGAAGGTCGTGGACACGACCGGGGCCGGCGACGCCTATGCGGCCGGGTTCCTCTACGCCTACACCCAGGGGCTCGACCTGGCCACCTGCGGGCGGCTCGGCGGCGCCATGGCGGCGCAGGTCATCGCGCAGTATGGCCCGCGCGCCGACGTCAAGGACGTCAAGGCACTGGGCGCGAAGGTGCTGGGGTAGACAGTCGGGGGGGGGGGGGGGCGCCGTAAGGCGGCCC
>DASYRM010000230.1:0-4728 GCA_036004405.1 Vicinamibacterales bacterium | reverse complement strand
ACCACCAGATCGAAGTCTCGCGCGCGGGCTCGCTCATCACGGTGAAGGCCGACGGCGCGGTGCTCATGCAGGCGAACGATGCCACCTTCGGCGCGGGACGCGTCGGCATCGGAGCGTTCAACGACGCCGCCTGGTGGGACGACGTTGCGATTGCTGCGCCGACGACCAGCTTCTCCACGCTCGACCCCTACCTCGGCGACGCGGCGAACTGGGAGCCGCTGAACGCGTCGCGCTGGTCGGTGGCGATGGACGGCGGCGACCTGCGCTACGGCATCACCACCGCGGATTACTCCGAACTTCCTGTCTCGCGGCTGGGCGAGTACAGCCTGGTGAAGGGGCGCACCTACGCCGACTTCACCTTCTCGGCGCGCGTGCGCAGCAGCGAGAACTTCGCGGCGAACGCCAACGCCGACCACGCCGTGGTGTTCGGCCTGCAGGACGCGGCCAACTACTACTACGCCATGTTCAACCGCAACGCCGCCAACACGCAGCTCTTCAAAGTGGTGGGCGGAGTGCGGCAACCGGCGCTGGCGAACGGGAACTACGCCATCCCCGACAACGAGTACCACCAGATCGAAGTCTCGCGCGCGGGCTCGCTCATCACGGTGAAGGCCGACGGCGCGGTGCTCATGCAGGCGAACGATGCCACCTTCGGCGCGGGGCGCATCGGCATCGGAGCGTTCAACGACGCGGCCTGGTGGGACGACATCGCGATCGCGGTCCTCGCGCCGGCCGACACCTCGCCGCCGAGCACTCCGACGAACGTTACCGCGACGGCGCTCTCTTTCTCCGAGGTCGCCGTGTCCTGGAGCGCCTCGACCGACGACGTCGGTGTGACCGGATACCGGGTGTACCGCGACGCCACGCTGGTGGCGTCGCCTACCGGCACGTCGGCCTCCGTGACCGGGCTATCCGGCGGCGCGCTGTACGCCTTCAGCGTCGCGGCGCTCGACGCGGCGGGAAACGCCTCGACGCAGTCCGCTCCGGTGCTCGTGACGACGCCCGTGCCTGTGCCGCCCACGATCTCGTTTTCCGCCGTTCCGGCCACGATCGCAGCCGGCCAACCCGTCACCCTGACATGGTCGTCGACCAACGCCAGTTCCTGTACGGCCTCCGAGGGCTGGTCCGGCACCCGCCCCACCTCGGGGTCTCAAGACGTCGCGCCGACCGCCACGACCACGTATATCCTCACCTGCATGGGCATCGGCGGAGCCGCGTCGACGAGCTTGCTGGTCACCGTTACGGCGCTCGTGCCCACGCTGTCTCTTACCGCGTCTCCGGCCAGCATTGCTGCAGGCGAGTCGTCCACGCTCACGTGGTCGTCCACCGGTGCCGGCTCCTGTACCGCGTCGGGCGGATGGTCGGGCCCGAAGGCGACCTCGGGCTCCCAGGCCGTCAGCCCCGCATCGACGACGAGCTATGCCCTGAGCTGCACCGGGGCGGGGGGCGGCGCCTCGCAAAGCGCGACGGTGACGGTCGCCGCCGGGGCGATCACGTCATCGCTCGTCCCAAGCCGCGTGTCGGGGGTCGCGCCGCTCGCGGTGTTCTTCGATGCCACGGCCACGACCGCCGCCGCGACGAACCGGCCCTTCCATGAGCTCGAGTACCGGTGGGACTTCGGCGACACGGCGAGCGGCTCGTGGGCGAGCACTCCGGGCATGCCCAACGTGAGCCGCAACCACGCGACCGGCCCGGTGGCGGCGCACGTCTTCGAAACGCCCGGCACCTACACTGTGAGCCTGACGGTGCTCGACGGAGCAGGCGCGGCGACGAAGACCGTACAGATCACCGTGACTGACCCGGACACGGTATTTGCGGCCAATACGCTCTGCGTAGGCAACTCGCAGCCGCTCGCCGGATCGGGCGGCTGCCCGGCGGGCGCCGCGGGCCTGCAGAGCAACAACTTCAACGCTGCGATCAACAACAACATTGCCAGCCGCAAGCGCATCCTGTTCCGGCGCGGCGATACGTTTGTCTCCAGCGATAACGCCAACGTCGGCGTCACCGGCCCCGGGCTGATCGGCGCTTTCGGCAGCGGCGCCGCGCCGGTGGTGAACGTCACCGGAAACAACAGGGCCATTCAGCTCTCGAGCGGGACCACGCCCGGCCTCAAGGACTGGCGCATCATGGACCTGGAGATCGACGGCAACTCCGGCGCCGCGACCGAGGGCATCCATGCCGAGGGCGGGATGGACCAGGTGACGCTCTTGCGGCTCAACATTCACCACGTGCACGAGGGCGTAATGTTGTCGCCGGATATCCTTGATTTCTATGGCGGCCAGCATCGGCTCTGGGACCAGTTCGCGGTGGTGGATTCCACCATCCGGACCATCATCGGGGGCGGCGGCGGCTACGGCGTCTACCTCGGCGCGCAACGCTTCTCCCTGATGGGCAACGTGCTCAGCGACACCACTGCGTCGGAGCACATCCTGCGCACGCCGAACATCGTCAAGGCAGTGATCAGCCACAACGACATGAGCAACCCCGCCCGGGCGAAGCACGTGGTCAAGCTCCATGCGATGGTGTTCGGCGTGTCGCCGACCGGCTTCACCGAGCAGGTCGTGATGTCGGACAACAAGTTCACCGGCGGCGCCGGGGTGGACTGGACCGTCACCCTCGGGCCGCAGGACCAGTTCCAAAACGAGAAGGTGAGGGACGTCATCGTCGAGCGCAACTGGTTCGCGCCGGCCCCCGGCCAGCAGGTGGCCCTGATGGTGTGGGCGCAGGACGTCACGGTGCGCAACAACATCTTCAACCTCACCGGCGCCTTGGCGCGCAATGGGATGGTGGTCGAGCGACGCGGGGGCGAGCCGCTGCCGGCGAATGTGCACGTCTACAACAACACCTTCTACAGCAACTCGGCCGGCGGCTTCTTCCCGATCCAGTTCGTCCTGGGCGCCGGGATGGTGGCGAAGAACAACCTCGGCTACGCGCCGCTTTCCACCAGCCGCGACATGGTCAGCGGCGCCGCAGCCGTTTCCGGCAACTCGAGCGATGCCGATATCCTGCTCGCGCCGGCCTTCGCCGCCGCCGCGCCCGTTGCGCCCGCCGATTTCAGTCTGAGGAGCGGCAGCTATGCCGTCAACGCGGGAACGGCGGTGCCGGTGTTTTCGGACCTGTTCCGCCTCGACCGCCCGCAGGGGGGCGCGATCGACATCGGCGCCGCGGAAATGCCCTAGAGAACCCGCCGCTTCCCGATTAACGCGGCGGCTTTGCGTTCTCGTTCATTTCCTGTGTGATAGCGATCGCTGTCGCGCGGCAACACGAACCACGACATCTCCGAGGCCCCTCGCCATGGGACGCACTGAGCGCAATTGGCCCCTAAGAGTCCTCGTTTAGCTCCTAAGAGTCCTTTTTCCTCCGTCGGCGTCCGCGTATATCTGGTGCCGTGACTCGGGGGTGCCCGCTCTTCGGTGTTGTCGCTTTGCCGCTCGTCATGGCGAACCATGCGCATTGACGACGTGCCCGCATTGCGCCTCGAACCTCCGCCGCCGGACTTCGAGCGCGACGTGCACTGCCTGCTCGGCCTGCCGATCGACGCCGTCGACCTCGCCGGCGCGGAGAAGCGCATCCGCGCGGCGGCGGCGGCGCGGCTGCCGTGCTTCATGTCGACCCCGAACGTCAACTTCCTGATCGCGAGCCGCTCGGACCAGGCTTTCCGCAACGCGGTGATCCACAGCGACCTCAGCGTGGCCGACGGCATGCCGCTCGTGTGGCTGGCGAAGCTCATCGGCATTCCACTCTCCGAGCGCGTCGCCGGCTCGAACCTGTTCGACGCGCTGCGCCTCGGCGGCGGGGCGCCGCTCTCGGTCTATTTCTTCGGCGGACCCGACGGCGTGGCCGAGGCCGCCGGGCGCTCGCTCGGCCTCGCAGGCCCGGGCCTGAACTGCGTGGGCTACGAATCGCCGGGATTCGGCTCGGTCGAGGAGCTCTCGAGCGAGGAGACCATCCGGCGCATCAACGCGTCGAACGCCGATCTGCTCGTGGTCGCCCTCGGGGCGAGAAAAGGCCAGGCCTGGATCGAACGCAACCGCTCGCGCCTCAACGTCCCGGTGATCAGCCATCTTGGCGCGGTGCTGCACTTCACGGCCGGCACCGTGGCGCGCGCGCCCGCCTGGATGCAGAGCGCGGGCCTCGAATGGCTCTGGCGCATCAAGGAGGAGCCGGCGCTGTGGCGGCGGTATTTCCACGACGCGCTGGCGCTCGCCAAGCTCCTCGTGATGCGCGTGCTTCCCTATGTCTTGTATCAGAGGACGCACGAGGGCGATCGCCCCGCCGAGACACGGTTGGAGGCGAGGGAGGAAGACGAGGTCTACGCCATCACGCTGCAGGGATCGTGGACGCGCGCCAACATCGGTGTGCTGCGCTGGTGCTTCAGCCAGGCGGTACAGGCGGGCAAGGACGTGCGGCTCGACATGACGGCGGCGAGCCACATCGACAGCGCTTTCGTCGGTCTGGTGATGCTGCTGCAGGGCTATCAGCAGCAGCACCGCCGGCGGCTGGCGATCGCTTCGGTCCCGCGCAGCGTACAGCGGGTCATGGAGTACTGCTGCGCAGAATTCCTTTGTCATACTTGAGATCGTCGCAGGCCTGACGTGACCCGGGTCGTCGATGCGTATGAGCTTTCGCCCTTGCAAGCCGAGATCCTGTTCCACGCCGCGGCGCCCGCGCAGCCCGGCGTCGACATCGAGCAGGTCGTCGCTACGCTGCACGAGCCGCTCGACGCGG
>DASYRM010000229.1:0-17951 GCA_036004405.1 Vicinamibacterales bacterium | reverse complement strand
GACGAGGGCGCGGGAGCCCGCCTTCCGTGCGCAGCTGGCGCAGCAGAACCACGTCCCGTCGTCTTCGACCCCGTGCCCGATGATGCGGCACTTGCAGTGGGCACAGGTGGGCGCCAGCTTCTGGATCGCGCACTCGAAGCTGTCGAAGGTGTAGCTGGTGGTGCCGCTCATGATCACGAACGGCTTGTCGTAGTCGTTTCCGCACGTATCACAGCGTGCCATGGGCGCTCCTTCTATCGATGTCGATCGATCGCCGGCCGGCCCGCCGCCGGCGCGTCGTGGAAGTCCGGGCTGTGAGCCATCGCCTCGGCGTCGTCCTCGCGCCGATGCATGCTGGCGGGATCGTGCGGCCCGATCGGACGCCGTTCGTTGTCCGGCGCGTCGGCGAACGACGCGTCGGGCGGCGTCGCGCGCCCGCGCTTCCGTGCTGCCGGGCCCGTTGCCGTCGACTCGTCGTCGGCCTCGGTGCCCGCGGTGTCGATGTCCTGATCGCTCGAGTCGCCATCGGGTCCGCTCACCGGATCGAGCGGGTCCTGCGGCGGGACGGCTTCCACGGGTTCGTTCTCGCGTCGGCTCGGCTGTTGCGGTGCGCTCATTTGAAGCTCCTCTGCGGCACGCGCCGCGCTGCGATGTGTACGAGCAAGGCGTGTGCCCCGCCGCGTCCGTGCATCACGTTGGGGCGAGTGCGGACCCGTTCTTGCTCGATCCCAATCGTTCAGAGGAGGTTGAAAGAATGGCACGTCCGCTGTGGAAGGGGTCGATCAGCTTCGGACTCGTCAATATTCCGGTCGAGCTGTTTGTCGGGGCGCGCGATCACACGCCGCGCTTTCGCCTGCTGCACCGCACCGACCTCTCACCGATCAGCCTCGAGCGCATCTGCCAGACCGACGGCAAGGCGGTTGCCTGGGACGATCTGGTGAAGGGGTACGAAGTAGAGGAGGGGCAGTTCATCGCGCTGACCGAAGACGACTTCAAGACCGCGGCCATCGAGCGCAGCCGCAGCATCGACATCCAGGCCTTCGTGCCGCTGCACGACATCGACGTGCGCTACTGGGACACGCCCTACTACGCGCTGCCGGGCAAAGGCGCCGAGCACGCCTACAACCTGTTCGCGCAGGCGCTCCAGAAGAGCGGCCGCGCCGGCATTGCCAAGTACGTGATGCGGCAGCGCGAGCACCTGGCGGCGCTGCTGCCGGTGCGCGGCTGCCTGGTGGTCTCGACGATGCGCTTCGAGGAGGACCTCGTTGAAGTGCCGCACACCGCGCGCGCCAAAGCGAGTGCCCAGGAGCTGAAACTCGCCGACCAGCTCATCTCCGCACTTGCCGGCGAGTGGTCGCCCGAGGCGTATCACGACGACTACGTGCCGGCGCTCATGAAGGTCATCAAGGCGAAGGCGGCGGGCAAGAAGCTGCCCGCGGTGTCGGGAAAGCCGACGCCGCCGACGAAGGTCGTCGATCTGATGGCGCGGCTCAAGGAGAGCCTGGCCGCCGCGCAGCGCGCCCCGCGTTCCGCTCGATCCCCGCGCGCGTCGGCGCGCCGCACCGCTACATCAACATCAGCCGCTTCTCACCGTCGGGGACACCGGGGTCGTCGACCGGCGGCTTGATCCGCGGCGGATCGATATCTGGACGGCGGCGCGCGCGCGTGCGGTTCGGGTCGTCGGGCGGGACGACGGGTGGCGGAAATGGCGGGTGGTGCTGAGGGATCGGATCGGCGGGCGGGGGCACGGGAATCTCATCGGGCATGAGCAGGCTCCTCTCACGCCATAGGTGAGCAAGACCGCAGCCAAGAGGCGGATGAGCCTTCGGCTCATCCGCGTCCTTGGTCCTTGGTTCTTGGTTCTCGGTCCGTCCTATTCGCGGCGGCCGTCGTACCACATGTAGCAGTCGTCGCGGTTCCTGACGGCGCGCCCGAGCGTCAGCGCGCTCTTGAGGACCCCGGCGGCCAACTCGCGCTTTGTGTAGAGCCGCGCTTTGCGGTCGCTCGTGACCAGCGGATGCGCGTGCAGGATCACGATCGTTCGCCCTCTGTCGCGCGCCAGGCGCTTGAGGCGCTTGAACAGGTCGAGCTCCTCGGTGGCGTAGAACTCGAGGCTGAATCCGCCCACCTCGCGAAACGCCTTGGCGTCGCAGAAGATGAACGAACCAGCCGCCAGCCGCAGGGATCGGCTGATTGCGTTCCACAGGCCCACCACCGCGCGGCCGAGCCGGTCCGTCGAGTCGATCGTGACGGTGGCCCCGCCCGCGAGGCATCGGCCGCCGGCCATGGCGTCGGCCGCGTCGGCGAAGAGCTCGGGCGATGGATGCGAGTCGGCGTCCACGAAGAGGAGCCAGTCGCCCGACGCGCGTGCCGCACCGGCGTTGCGCGCGCGCGAGATCTGGTTGATCGGTTCGAAGACGACGGTTGCGCCGGCCGCGCGCGCGATGTCGCCGGTGCCGTCGGTGGAGTTGTTGTCGCAGACGATGAGCTCGTGCCGCCAGCCGCGCGCGTCGAAGGCGGCGGCCGCGCGCTGGATGCTCGCGAGCGTAGCCGGCAGTCCGCGGGCTTCGTTGTAGGCGGGTACGACGATCGAGATCGTCATCGAGGGCGCCGGCGGCCCTACGACCCCAACATCTCCTCGAGCCGCCCGAGCGTCCGCATCGCCGGCAGCACCTGGCCGACGCTGGCATTGGGCTCGCGACCGTCCCGGATGGCCGCGAAGAACTCGCGGTCCTGCAGTTCGATGCCGTTCATCGACACATCCACCTTCGACACGTCGATCGGGTTGTTCTTGCCGTCCAGCAGCTCGTCGTACCGCGCGATGTAGGTGCCGTTGTCGCAGATGTAGCGGAAGAACGTGCCGAGCGGGCCGTCGTTGTTGAACGACAGCGACAGCGTGCAGATGGCGCCGGAGGGCACCTGCATGCCGATGCTCATGTCCATCGCGATCTTCAGGTCCGGATGCGACGGCCCCTGCAGCGCGTAGCACTTCGACACCGACTGGCCAACCTGGTAGGCGAAGAGATCGACCGTGTGGCAGGCGTGGTGCCACAGCAGGTGATCCGTCCAGCTGCGCGGCTTGCCGAGCGCGTTCATGTTGGTGCGGCGGAAGAAGTAGGTCTGCACGTCCATCTGCAGCACCTTCAGCTCGCCGGCCGCGATGCGCTTGTGCACCCACTGATGGCTCGGGTTGAAGCGGCGCGTGTGCCCGGCCATCGCCACCAGGCCGGTTTCCTTCTGCACCTTGACCACCATCTCGGCGTCGGCCACCGAGTCGGCCATCGGGATCTCGACCTGAACGTGCTTGCCGGCGCGCATGCACTGCACCGCCTGCTTCGCGTGCAGCTGCGTCGGCGTCGCCAGGATGGCCGCCTCGACGCCCGGCTGCGCCAGGCACTCGCCGAGATCCGTCGACCAGTGGGGGATCCCGTACTTCGCGGCCACTTCCTTGGTCGAGTCGGGGCTGCCGCCCGCGAGCGTCGCGATCTCGATGCCGGGAATGTTGCGGATGGCGTCGATGTGCTTGATGCCGAACGCGCCTTGCCCTGCCACGCAGATTTTCATGGACCTATTTTGTCTCGTGTCTGCGCCGCGTGTACGTAGAGGCGGACCTGTCAGGTCCGCCTGCCCGCAGGCGAACCTCAGAGGTTCGCCTCTACGAACGTTAACGCGGCAACGAAAGCGCGATGAGTTCGCCCGGGTACTGCCGGCCCGACACTGCCACGACGATGTACTGCCGGCCGTCGGCCATGTAGGTCATCGGCGCGTTGCTGATGCCGGCAGGCAGTTCCATCTCCCACACGATGGCGCCGGTCTTCTTGTCGAAGGCGCGGAACATCTGCCCGCCGCCCAGGCCGGGTGCCATGCCTCCGAGGCCCACGCCGGTGTCGCTGCCTTCACCCATGAACACGAAGTTCTTGGTGACCAGCGCCGCGAGTCGGCCTGGCCGTCCCATCGCTGGCAGATTGGGAATGCCAGCAAAGGCTGGATGGTTCTTGAGCCCGTCGCCGTTGGCCACCGACCAGAGGATGTCCCCCTTGTTCAAGTCGATCGCGACCAGCCGCGAGTAGGGCGGCTTGAAGGGATCCGGCAGCCCACGCGGTCCGACCAGGCGCGGCACCGCCTGCTTCACGAACGGCAGCGTGGACTCGGCGTGCAGCGACTTGCCGAGGGCAAGCACGTCGGGCAGGTGCGCCGACGGCACATAGAGAACGCTGGTCTCCTTGTCGAGCGCGGCGCCACCCCAATCCGCGCCGCCGTTGGTGCCGGGCATGAAGATAGTGCCCTTCGGTCCATCCGGGCTGCCGAGCACGACCGCCGGTGTATAGAGCGGTCCGTATTTGTACTCGCTGAGGATCTTCAGCGCCTCGGCCTTGAGCTCCGGCGTGAAGTCGATGATGTCCTGGTCGGATACGCCCTGCTGATCGAAGGCCGGTGGCTTGCTCGGCACCGGCTGCGTGGGCGAATACCACTCGCCGGGTGTATTGCCCTGAGGCGCCGGACGCTCTTCGATCGGCCACACCGGCTTGCCGTTGGTGCGGTCGAGCACGTACACGAACGCCTGCTTCGACACCTGCGCCAGCGCCTTGATGCGGCGCCCGTTCACGGTGATGTCGGCGAGTACCGGCGCGGCTGGCAGGTCGTAGTCCCACAGGCCGTGATGCACCACCTGGTAGTGCCACACGCGCATGCCGGTCCTGGCGTCGAGACACAGCACGCTCTCCGAGAAGAGATTGGTGCCGGGGCGCGTGCCACCGTAGTAGTCGCCGGTGGCGTTCTCGGTCGGCAGGTAGACGTACCCGAGCTCTTCGTCGGCGCTGATGAGCGACCAGGTGCCGCTGTTGCCCGAGTAGGTCCACGAGTCGTTCAGCCACGTGTCGTTGCCGAACTCGCCCTTGCGCGGCACGACGTGGAAGGTCCAGAGATGCTTGCCGGTGCGGACGTCGTAGCCGCGCACGTCGTCGGGCGGCATTTCCTTCGGCGCCTTCACGCGCTCGTTGAGGATGTCGGTGGCCGGCGCCGGGACGCCGGCGATGATGACGACATCCTTCACCACCATCGGTCCGCTGCTCCAGCGCCAGCCGGTGATCGGTCGCTCGAAGCCTTTCAGCAGGTCCACCTGGCCGCTGTCGCCGAAGTCGGCGTAGCGCTTACCGGTCTTGGCGTTGAGCGCGACGAGACTGCTCCCGACGTTGGTGATGATGCGGGCGTCCTTGCCGTCGCTCCAGTAGGCGAGGGCGCGCGTCGGGCCGCCGCGACCCGGCTGCCCGTCCGGACGCTTGGGCAGCGTGTCGTACCACACGGTCTTGCCGGTCGCCGGCTCGAGCGCCATCACGACGCCGACCGCCGTGCTCATGTAGAGCAGCCCGTTCACCACGATCGGCGTGTGCTGATAGTTGGCCGGGGCCTGCGCGTCCGGATAGAGGGTTCGCAGCTCCTCGGGTAGCGCGGAGCGGCGCCACGCGATCGTCAGGCCTTTCAAGTTGCCACGGTTGATCTGATCGAGCGGCGAGTACTTGGTGCTGGCCTTGTCGCCCGCGTAGGCGGGCCAGTCGGTGTTGCCGCTGGCCGCGCGGCCCGGCATGGTCGTGATCGCGAGCGCTGCGATGACGGCGAGCGCACCCACTCGGGCGGCGGCGGTTGGAACAGATGTCATGGGCTCCTCGTCGAGGCTCGATGTACGCGCGTGACGTTACGTCAGACTCAATGCCGAGAGCTGCGAGTGTAACGGAAGCGCGGCGGCGTCGCGAATCCGCGCTAGACTCGGCCGGCCATGCGAATTCCCCCCCGCATTCGCGTTACGGTGACGACGGTTCTGGCGACGACGGCCATTGCTTTCGGCACGACGCCTCCCCCTCAGGCGCAGGAGGGCGCGGTGCCCGAGGCGTGGCTGATGCAGAAAGCCGACGCGCGCGCCGTCGACTGTTGGACGGGGCCCGACCGGCTGCGGCAAATGGGCCTCCGTCCGCGGGCCGTCGTGCCCGAGGGCACCCCGGCAACCTTTCTGCAGGAACCGCCCATCCTCGCCGCCGACTACGACGGCCCGGTGACGCTGCGCGATTTCCTGATCCCTGGTGATGTGGCCACCGTGCGCTTCATGGCGAACACGCCCGACCGCGATATGGAGGAGTGGGCCCGAATCGAGACACGGTTGGTCGCGGGACGGCTCGTCAGCGTCTTCCGTCCGACCTGGTCCAGGCAGCGCGTCGATGAGATTCTGAGTGCGCAGGGTTGGGGCTGGGACATCGGCGAAGTCCGCTGGGGCTGGATTCTCAATGGACCCGTGGAAGCGCCGACGTTCTGGGGCATCGACCTGCGCATCGCCCCGAAAACCTTGCCCCGCGTGCAAGTGAGCCGGCTTGCCGACGACCTCCAGTATTCCTCGTATGTCGTCAACATCGTGATGCCCGGCTTTGCCAACGCGTACGTCCAAGACGACGCGGGTTTCGACTTCGCCGCCGTGGCGCGGCGGTTCTACCAGGATTTCGAAGACAGCTACGACACACTGTCGATGGTTCCGCAGGCGGGGCTCGGCGCGTCCTATCAGGCGTTCCATCGCAATGTCCGCAACGACGTGAGCGGCATTGGCCTGCAGCTCTTCGACGACAGCGCGCGCTACGGCAGCGCCTCGCACCGGCTGCACAGCGTCGAACTGCTCGCCGACGGCGCCCTCACCAAGAACGCCACAAGCGTTCACGAGCTCGCGCACCAATGGGGCGGGTACATCGACTGGAGCCGCCTGACCGGCATTACTCGCGCAGGCGCTTCCCCGACGTCGCACGATCCATTGTGGACCCAAGGGGAGACGTTGCTTGGCGGCCCGTTGTCTGCCTCGCGGAAGGTGGTGCCCGCGGAAGGCGGGTGGCAGATCGGCCTGGCGACTGCGCCGGCTCGCTTCCACCCGTTCACCATGTATGCGATGGGGCTGCTGTCGAAAGAGCAGGTGCCCGCTGTGGACCTGTTTCAGGAGCAGGGGCAGTTCGGCGCCACGTTCACTGCGACCCCGGCGGTTGGCGCCGCGGTCACCGGCGCGACTCGATCGGCGACGGTCTTCAACGTGATCGGGATGATCGGTGAGCGCTCAGGCCCGGTGGCGAGAGAGTGGCACCGGGCGGTGATCGTCGTCTCGGAGCAGCTGCTCACGGCGCGCGAGATGGACTACTGGACCTTCTACGCGTCGCGTTTGGAAGACCCGCTGCAGACCGGGGTCGTCGGCTACGACGGCGCGGGCTCTTTTGACGCGGCGACGGGGTGGGGCGTGGATCTTCGAACGTGGATCCGGCCGCTGCGTGCTTCGGCCCTCGATGAGTCGTTCGACGTCGACACCCGGTCGTTCGACAAGGACGATGTGAGGGGCGTGGAGTTCGACTACCTGGTCTCCAGCCACTATCCCGTGGGCCAGCGCGTCTCCTGGACCGGTCTGGTGAAGGCGGCCGATCGCTCGGATGTAAGCCAGATCTTGATCGTCCTGCGCAAGTATGGCGGTTCGGGGCCGCCCATCCGCTTCAGCGGTGCGATCAGCGCGCGCTCGACGTTTGAGGTCACCGGTAGCTTCGACGAGTCCCAGCGCGGGGTTTACCAGATGGAGGTCTACCTGTTCTGGCCCGCCGCCGGGCCTCAGTACAGCCGGAGCAACCTCTCCCCGATCGTCATCGAGTGAGGGGCGATCGTGCGAACATTGGCGGCGGCGAGATGGTGATGTCGCGGTTCTGGCGCCTGCTGTTCGTGACGGCGTTCCTGTCCCTGCTGCCGGTGGCGTCGATGGTTCCGACGCTGGCGCAGGGCGCTGGAACCGCCGCGGTCGTCGAGCTCACGGCGCAGCAGGATCATCAGCGGTTGATGCGGCTGATGGGCATCACGTCGCTGCGCCGCGGGCCGAGCGGCGATCCAAACGCGCCGGACGCCTCGAACGCCGACGAATCGAAGGCGACGCCGTACCGCAGCCTGCCCGATCCGCTCACGTTCAGAAACGGCCGGCCGGTGAAGACGGCGCGCGACTGGACGCGGCGCCGCGCGGAGATCGTCGAGGACTTCGACCGCGAGGTCTATGGCCGTGCTCCCGCAACGACGCCGGCGGTGAAGTGGGAAGTCACCTCGACGGCCACTGAATCGGTCGGCGGCGTGTCGATGCTCACGAAGCAGCTCGTGGGCCACGTGGACAATTCGTCGTATCCGCTCGTCACCGTGGACATCCAGCTCACGGTGGCCACCCCGGCCACCGCGCGCGGGCCGGTGCCCGTCATCATGGAGTTCGGGTTTGCGCCGCGCGCCCGCGCCGCCAATGCGCCGCCGCTGCCGTCACCGCCTCCTGAAGGGACCTGGCAGGAGCAGATCGCGCGCAAGGGTTGGGGCTACGCGGTGCTCGTGCCGACGAGCGTGCAGGCCGACAACGGTGCCGGCCTCACGCGCGGCATCATCGGGCTCGTCAACAAGGGGCAGCCTCGCGATCTGGACGACTGGGGTGCGCTTCGCGCGTGGGCGTGGGGCGCCAGCCGGGCGCTCGACTACTTCGAGACCGATCGCGCGGTGGACGCGAAGCGTGTCGGCATCGAGGGGCTGTCGCGCTACGGGAAGGCGGCGCTGGTGACGATGGCCTACGATCCGCGCTTCGCGATCGGCTTCATCGCGTCGTCGGGGGCCGGCGGCGCCAAGATCCATCGCCGGCACTTCGGCGAGCAGGTGGAGAACGTCGCCGGGCAGGGCGAGTATCACTGGATGGCCGGCAACTATCTGAAGTACGCGGGTCCGCTGACGCCGAACGATCTGCCGGTGGACGCCCACGAGCTCGTGGCGCTGTGCGCGCCGCGGCCCGTGTTCATCAGCGCCGGGTCGCTCGAAGTGGAAGGGCGCTGGATCGACGCGAGGGGGATGTTCCTCGCGGGTGTGGGCGCCGGCCCGGTCTACCGGCTGCTCGGCAAACGCGATCTCGGCACCGCCGACTATCCGCCGATGGAGACCGGCCTCGTCACCGGAGAGGTGGCGTTCCGCCAGCATCGCGGCGGCCACACCGCGGGTCCGAACTGGCCGACGTTCCTGACCTGGGCGGAAAAGTACTTGGGTACGTAGAGGCGGACCTTCAGGTCCGCCTGCGCAGGCGAACCTAAAGGTTCGCCTCTACGACTGTGCCCCTACTACGACTGTGCCCCTACTACGACTGTGCCCCTACGCTACGACTCAATCGCGGAGAGCTCGTCGAAGATAGGCGACACGCGCAGGAAGGCGTCCACGACCGCCGGGTCGAAATGCGTGCCCTTGCCGCGGACGATGAGCGCGACCGCCTCGTGCTGCGACACCGGCTCGCCGTAGAGCCTGCGCGTTCGCACCGCGTCGTACACGTCCACCACCGCCATCAGCCGGCCGGGAATCGGAATCTCGGCGCCGCGCAGCCCCTGCGGATAGCCCGTGCCGTCCCACTTCTCATGGTGGGTGTAGACGATGTCCTTCGCGACCGACAGCGTGAGGTCGTCGTGGATGCCCGCCTCGCGCTCGGCCTTCAGGATCACGTCGCGGCCGTACTCAGGGTGGCGGCGCATCTCATCTCTCTCTTCGGGCGTGAGGTTGCCCGGTTTGTTCAGCACGGCGTCGGGCACGCCCACCTTGCCGATGTCGTGCAGCGGCGCCAGACTGGCCACGAGCTCGATGCGGTCCGCCGTCAGGTAGTCGCGGAACAGCGGATGCCGCGCCAGCTCCTGGGCCAGCACGCGGGCGTAGCGCTGCGTGCGGCGCGAGTGGCGCCCGGTCTCGGCGTCGCGGATGCCGGTGAGCGACAGCAGCGTCTGCACCATCAGCCGCTGCGAGCCTTCCTTCTCCGCGCCGGCGCGATCGGCGCGCTGGCGCTCGACCACCAGCCCGGCCACGGTCATGGCCGCGAGCGATGCGCCGAGACCCATTGTCGGGTAGAGGGGTGAGACGAAGGATCCGGTGGACGAGAGCAGGGCCGCGCAGCCGGCCCAGAGTGCGGCGGCTGAGGCGATGACCGCGCCCGATCCCCAGGTGCCGCCGACGCGCCGCACCACCAGCGTGGTGGCGAGTCCGAGGACGAGGACAAGAATCGTTTCGATGGCGACCGCGTGCTGCGGCCGGCCGAAAAAGTCGCGCTGCAGCAGATTGTCGGCCACGGTAGCCTGTACTTCGACGCCGACGAACAGCGTGTCGAGCGGCGTGGCCACCACCTCGCGGGTGCCGAGCGCGGTCGTCCCCACCATCACCAGCGTGTCAGCGAAGGCGCCGGCCGGCACCCGGTTCTGCATCACGTCGGCGGCCGACACGTAGCGGAACGCCTGCTTCTTGCCGCGGTAGCGGAGGAGCAGATTGCTCTTGCCGTCGAGCGGCACTTCGTGACCGTTGATCGCCAGCGTGTTGGCGTTGGCGTTTTCGACGCGGAGGGTGACGTTCTTCGTGCCGGTCATCGCCGCCACGGTGGCGAGCGCCAGGCTTGGATAGGTGCCCTCACCGAGCCGCACCAGCAGCGGCACGCGCCGCAGGATGCCGTCGGAGTCGGGCGCGGCGTTGAGGAACCCCTGCGCCCCCGCGGCGGCAGTGAGCTCCGGCAGGCTGCAGATCGCCCCGGTGGCGCGAAAGACCGGTTCGTCGCCGCTGTCCGCCTGCGCGATCGACAGGCCGAGCGGCGGCGGCACGCACGTGCCAGGGTCGCGGTCGCCGTCGAAGCGCATCGCGTAGCCGAGCACCACCCGGCCTTCGCGCAGCGTCTTCGCGAGCGCCGCATCGGGCTGATCGTCTTCGCCTCCGCGGCGATCGGATTCGGCGAAGATCACGTCCACGCCGATCGTGGGGGCACCGAGGTCGCGGATCTTCGAGAGCAGCGCGGCGATGGTGTCGCGTCGCCACGGCCACTGGCCGACCGTCGCGAGGCTCTGCTCGTCCACGTCCACGATGGCCACGTGACCGCCCGGCGCGTGCGCGCGGATGGCGCGCGTCAGCCGATCGTAGACGCCGTACTCGAAATGCGTGAAGGCGGCCGGGCGCGCGAGCGACAGCAGCGCGACGGCAATCGCCGGCAGGATCCCGCACAGCAGGACGAGGGAGGCTCCGCCTTGGGCCGAGGAGCCCATAGGCTGCGCCTCGTTAGCAGTACTCAATTGCCCGCCCTCCGGGCGGACTCTGCGGGGCCAGGGTCATCGAACTGTGATTTCGACGCGGCGGTTGCGCGGCTCGAACACGCCGTCGGCCGTCTGAACGAGCAACGCGCCTTCGCCGTGCGACCGCACGGCCACCGACGCCGCCGGCAGGCCCGCGTCGATCAGCAGCGTGCGCACGGCGTTGGCACGGCGCAGCCCGAGCTCAACGTTCTTGATGGGGGTGCCGGTCGTGTCGGTGTGACCGATGGCCACCACCTCGGGGTCGGAGCGCTGCTTGACGACGGTGAGCACGTCCTGCACCAGGCGGCGGCTCTCGTCGGTCAGTTCTTCGGAATCGAAGCGGAAGTAGAGGACGAAGTGCTGCGGCGACGGTGGCAGTGCGGCGAGGGCATCGCCAAAGATGCGCTGCACGTCGTTCGGCGTGACCGCGGCTGACTTCGGCGCCTCGCCGGACGCGACGCGAACGGCCGCGCCGGCCTCGGACAGGTCCACCGTACCTTTGTCGTTCGACACCACGGCGCGCCCGGCGGTGGTCTTGCCGGCGTCGGGCAGCAGCACGACCAGATTCGACGATGCTGGCTGCGGCGTCTGCGCCTTCTTGGGGACGCAGCCGGCCGCGGCCAGCACGAGGGCGAGAAGGGGGAGAACGGAACGGCGCATACGAAATCAGTCGGAGGTGACTTCCATTCCGAGCGTGGTGCCACGCACGCCGACGATGGCGGCGGGCGTTTCGAGGCGCACGGCGTCGGGCGCGAGCTTGGCAATCTGCCCCGAGACGTAGGCCGCCGTACCGCGAATGAACTTGAGCACGAGACCGAGTTGACCCTGACCCGGGTCGTACACGAACGAGTCGAGCCGGACCTCGCTGCGAGGACCGATCGACACCTGCGTGTCGTCGCTGAGCGTGACCCCGATCCGGCCGTCTGTGCCGGTGCGGAGGCTGTCGGACTGATAGACGGGTAGTCCGTTCTGTGCGGGGAGCGTGCTGTTGCCGCGGACGATCACTGCTTCGCCCGAGACCACCTTGATCCGCCCTGCCGGAGACGGCTGTTGGGCAAATGCGGGCGCGGCGGCGGTGATGCACGCGCAGGCGACGACCCAAAGCCGGAGAATGCGACCCATAAGACCTCCCGAGCAGGGGAGCTCGTCCTTAGTCTTTTCGGCAGGTCGGGGCTGAAACCTTGACCCTCTTCACACCTCGGCGCATGCCCGCGCGTGGCGTCGCAGCTCTCTGGTCTTCTCTATATAAGTACGGGGAGCTCGGGCGACTTCTATACTCGACTTCAAGGTTCAGTGAAGCTGCTACGGCCCTATGCCATTTGACGTGCGCGAAGCCACCGGACGGGACGTTGCGGCTCTGGCGGCGCTGCACGTCGAAACCTTCCGTGAGACGCACGGAGGCGGGCCCGCTGTTTCGGTTCGTGAAGAGCAGTGGCAGCGGATTCTCAGCGCGAACGACGCAACGGACTTCACCCTTGTCGTAGAAGCGACCGCCAATCAGCTCGTTGGCTTCGCGCGTGGCACGCGGCACGATGGTGGCGTGCCGGGCTACCAGGGCGTCCTCAACAAGATCTACGTGCTGCGCCGTTTTCACCGGCACGGCCTGGGACGGTTGCTCGTGTGCGACATCGCGCGGCGCTTCGTGAATCAGGGAGTGACCTCGATGCTGCTTTTCGGAGACGCACGGAACCCGTCCAACGGTTTCTACGAACACCTGGGTGCAGTACGGCTCCTGTCGCCAGAAGGTGAGTTTCACGGCGGCTACGGCTGGCCCGACCTTAGTGAGCTGATCGCGCGTCACGGCGCGCGGGTCAGGGGAGCGAGCCGATGACAGATTCCGGACTCTTGCGATGGGAAAGGGTCGCGCGGTGGAACACGATCATGTTCGTTCCAATCTCCGGCGTGGGCCTGGTGTTGGTCGAATGGTCGGTTCACGGGCCGACCGCATTGGCGACATCGGGTCTGTGCTCGTATGGCCCTGGATGCTTCTTATGGGCGCGCCGTTTGGCGGCGGTGTATTCCGGGGCGTGGCAAGCATGTTCGCGCAGTGGGTGTGGTGTCTTGTCCTGATGTCGCTGTTTCGACGAATCAATGCTCGCTTAACCGCTATCGCGTCGAGGTGGTAGCCGCGGTATCAGCGACCTCGTCCCCGCCGACACGCCAACCAGGTGCGAGAAGAGCGGCGGCGTCCAGGACAGGCCAGCGAGCGCAACGCGGGCCAGCGCGGGCCGGCGTGCCAGCGCCAGCACCCCGCGAGTGAGCAGCCGGTAGTCGCGCAGCAGCGCGTCCCGCTCGCGTTCGAACGACGGCAGCCACGTATCGGCGTGCTCCTCGCCCTTCGAGACGATGAACTGCGCGAGGCGCTCCGACGTGACGAGCGCCTGCGCCATGCCGCCGCCGGTGATCGGATCGATGAAGCCGGCGGCGTCGCCCAGCAGCACGACGCCTGGCGCGAACCCGCGTCGCGCGGTGGCGGCCAGCGGCGTCGCCTGCAGGTCGCTGATCGGTTCGGCGCCGTCGAGGAGCTCGCGCAGCGCGGGCGGCTCACGCCGCCAGCGATCGAACATCGGCTCGAGCGGCGGCCGAACGGCGTCGGCTTCCGCGAGCAGCGCCACGAGCACCTCGCCGCCTGGCAGCGGTGTCACGTAGAACTCGCGCGATGGGCCCAGGAAGATGTCCACCCACGGCGGCGCCGTGCGACCGGCCAGCCGGTAGTGGCGCCGCGCGCCGACGCGCGAGCGGGGCACCGGCACGTTGAGGCCGAGGCGATGGCGGAATCGCGAGTGCGCTCCGTCCGCCGCGACGACGAGCGTGGCGCGCTGGACGCCGCCGGCAACGTGGACGCCCGATACGCGGCCGTTCTCGAGGAGCGGGCCCTCGACGGCGACGCCCTGGTGCGCCGTGACGCCCGGAGTGGCGGCGGCGAGCTCGAACAGGCGGCGGTCCAGCACGAGCCGCCGCTGCGCGCGTCCGGACGCGCCGTGCACCGCGCTTGGGGGAAAGCGGCCCACCGCCACCCGGGTTCCGGTGTGATAGCGCACGCCGTGGAACGCCGCGCCGCCCGCGCCGTCGACAACGCCGAGACGGCGCAGCGCCGACACGCCGGCCGGCATGATGCCTTCGCCGCACGGCTTGTCGCGCGGGAAGGCCTGCGCGTCGAAGAGCGTCACCGTGCGACCGCTTCGTCCGAGCGCAATCGCCAGCGAGGTGCCGGCGATGCCGCCCCCGACGACGATGATCACGGGGGGCCGGGGCCCGCAGCCCCGGTAAGGCGGGTGGGGCGGGTAAGGCGGGTAGGGATGAAGCGCGGCTTGTGGCCCATGCGCGCCGCGTAGTCGGCGTTGGCGAGCAGTACGCGATCCTCGGCGGCAATGCGGGCGCGAAGCACGAACAGGTGCGCGACGCTGCCGGCCACGGCCGTGATCCACGCCGTGTGCACGAGCGGCAGCGCCAGCAGCTCCACGAAGACCGCCACGTAATTCGGATGCCGTACCCAGCGGTAGGGTCCGCTGTCCACGATGCCCTGACGCGTCGAATCGACGACGCCGACGTTCCAGTAGCGGCCCAGCGTCTGGATCACCCACCAGCGCGTCCACGTGGCGGCCACGAGCAGGAGCAGCGCAGGGAGGGCGAGCGCAGGCACGAAAGGTCGATGCAGGGTCACGACCTCGAGCGCGGCGCCGGCCAGGATGGCCGCGTGCAGCGCGGCCATCCATTTGAACTGCGGCTCGTAGACCGCCGTGGCCCCGGAGGCGATCAACGCGCGCCGGTGGCGGAAGGAGATGACGAGCTCGGCGAGCCGCAGCAGCGCCACCGCCGCCACCACGGCCAGGTACGCCTGGACCGTCGGCGTCAGTCCCACTGGAGGAGCGCCGTTTCGGCGCAGAACCCCGGCCCGAATGCCGCCAGCATGCCGTAGGCCCCGGGCGGCACGTCGCGCGTGCGCAGCCATTCGTCGAGCACGAACAGCACGGACGCACTCGACTGGTTGCCGCATTCCCGCAGCACGTGCCACGACGGCTGGGTGTGGGCTTCCGTCAAGCCGAGCTCCTCTTCGATCGCCTGCAGGAGCGCTCGTCCACCCGGGTGCAGCACGAACGCCGAGACGTCGGACGTCTTCAGCCCGCGGCGCGCCAGCGTGGTGCAGAGGATCTGCGTGATGCGGCTGCGAATGAGCTGCGGCACTTCCTTGGAGAGGATGATGTGGAAGCCGTCACCCTGCAGGTCGAAGCCCATCGCGTCGATGGTGTCGGGCAGCAGATGGCTGGCCACCTCGAGGATCCTCGGGCCGCGTCCGGGCCGGCCGGTCGCGACGACCGCCGCGGCGCCGTCGCCGAAGAGAATCGTCGAGATCAGATTGGCCTGCGACAGATCACGGCGTTGAAAGGTAAGGCTCGGGAGCTCCACGGCCACCACGAGCGCGGTGCCGTTCGGATACGCGCGCACGAAGTCCGTCGATCGGCCGAGCGCGGCCGCTCCCGCCGCGCAGCCGAGCTCGGTGATCGGCAGGCGCCGAACGTCAGAACGGAATCCCATGCGATTGATGAGATGCGCGTCGAGCGACGGGATCATGAACCCGGTACACGACGTGGTGATCAGCAGATCCACGTCGGACGGCGCGATGCCGGCCTTCTGCAGTGCGGCCTCGGCGACCTGCTGTCCGAGCGCGATCGAGTGCTCCTGGTATTCGCGTGTCAGCGTCGCCAGTGGGCGCGGCTCGATGATGTAGTCCACCGGGTGGATGAAGAAGCGCCGGCGTACCTGGGCGCTGTCCACAATCGCCATCATGGCGTTGAGGCGCCGTTCGTCGATGGCGAAGGTGCTGCCGAAGTAGCGTTTGACGTCGTCCCGGGTGATCTCGTGCTGGGGGAGCGCCGTCGACGTGGCGGCGATGCGGATGGGCTGCTCCATGTGTATGCGAGCAATTGTATTTTCACGGGCCGCCTAAAAAGGCGGCCCCTTCGTACGAACTGGGCTTTCACGGGCCGCCTAAAAGGCGGCCCCTACGTACGTAGCCCAGCCCGCCACGGCCGCGCACGGGAGTGAGGCGTGCGGGCCGGACGGGCCGGTTGGTGGAGAGAGATGCGGCTTACGAACGGGCCGGCTTGAGCGTCAGGAACAGGCTGTGCCCCTCCCGGTGGAGCAGCACGAGCACCGGCTTGCCGCCGGCCTGCTCGATAGCCGTCTTGAGCTCGGCGACCGTCGTGGTCGGGTGGCCGTTGACCTTTTCGATCACGTCGTTCGGCCTCACGTCGCTCTCGGCGGCCAGGCCATCGGGATCCACGTCGGTGACGACGACACCCTTGACCGAGCGCGGCAGCTCGTACTCACGCGCCAAGTCCGGCGTCAGCGGCGACACCTGCATCCCGTAGCGGCCGGGCGATGTGGACGACCCCCGCTCGTCCCGTTCCTCGCCGTCGTCCTTGCTGGCCTTCAGCTCTTCCAGCTTGGCGCTGAGATCGCTGGAGCGGCCGTCACGCACGATCTTGAGGGCCACTGACGTGCCGGGGGCCGTGTTGGAGATGGCGTTGCGCAGCTCGTTGCCGTCCGACACGCGCCGGCCGGCCAACTCCGTAATCACGTCGCCCTGCTTGAGGCCGGCGCGATCCGCCGGGCTGCCCGGCTCGACCTGATTGACGAGCGCGCCGCGCACGTCGCTCAAGCCGAGGCTCGACGCCAGGTCGGCGGTGATCGGCTGCACGACGACCCCCAGCTTCGCGCGGCGCACGTGGCCGCTCGAGATCAGCTGGCTCATCACGTTCTTCGCCATGTTCGACGGGATCGCGAAGCCCAGGCCGATGTTGCCGCCCGACGGCGACATGATCTGCGACGGGACTCCAAGCAGCTCGCCCTGCAGGTTCACGAGCGCGCCGCCAGAGTTGCCGTGGTTGATCGGCGCGTCGGTCTGCAGGAAGTCCTGGAAGCTGCCGTCGCCGGAGCCGGTGGTGCGCCCCTTGGCGCTGATGATGCCCGAGGTGACCGTCTGCCCGACGCCGAGCGGGTTGCCGATGGCCAGCACCACGTCGCCGACGCGGGCCTTGTCCGAATCGCCCAGCGGCAGCGCGTGCAGCCCGGTGGCCTGCACCTTCAGCACCGCGAGATCGCTCGGCGCGTCGTCGCCCACGACGGTGGCGGTCAGCACGCGGCGATCCGCGAGCTCGACCTCGACTCTGTCGGCGCCGTCCACCACGTGGTGGTTGGTCAGGATGTAGCCGTCAGCGTTGATGATGACGCCGGAGCCCAGACCTTCCTGGCGCGGCGCGCGCATGCGGCCGCCGCGCTCGTCGAAGTCGCGGCCGAAGAAGTCGCGGAAGCGGGGATCGGAAAACGGAAGCGCGGTAGGCGCAGCCTGCGCCTTCTTGCCAACACGAACTGTGACCACGCTGGGGGTGACCTGATCGACGACGGTCGCGTACGATGACACGCCGGCGGGAATGGCCGGCGCTGCCGGGGCGGCGGCGGGGGCAGCAGCCGCAGCGGCGTGCACTGCGGACGTGTCCCGCCACGTCGAGCCCACGGCGACCCCGCACAGCGCGGCCGCCACAGCGACGGCCGCCGTGAAGCTCCGGGCAGCCGGTCGCGTGCTCAGCGGCGATGTGTGATGCGTCATATGACTGAATCCTCCATGTCCGGTTTGACGCCGGACCCTCGTGCTTGGACGGGAGCGCGGGCGTTTGCCGCGTGGGGTGTGCTCACGCTGGCGCTTTTGCTGGCATTCCTCTCCATCTGGGTGCTCGTCCCGGCGCCCGTATCCGCGTTCCTCCCGTTTGCGGTCGTGGTGCCGGAACTGAGCCCGCTTCTGAGCCTCGTGGCCCTGACGCTGGCCGCCTGCGCATGGCTCCGCCGTGCGCACCCGCCTGTCCGCGCCGCGGC
>DASYRM010000228.1:0-19812 GCA_036004405.1 Vicinamibacterales bacterium | reverse complement strand
AAGGCGAGTGGCAATCTCACTATAGAACGGCGCGCCGTGTAATCGTCCACGCGTAGGCGAATTGCAGGATCGCGACACTGACGATCACGATCGTCAGGTGTCGCCAACCGGAGTCTGCGAGCGCGAGCGACGTCTTCGCGGCGACGTCATACAGATTGTTGGCGACGATCGCGCACAGAGACAGCGCGAACAACCAGGCGGCGACCCGGCTGCGCAGCAGCAGGGCCACGGCCGCCGCCAGGGCCGACAAGAGCGCGAGGTCGGTCGTCAAGACGAACCAGAACGGCTGATGCGCGTAATAGGCGATCTCGTTGGCGTCCATGTCGAGACGCCTGCCCATCTGCGCCATCGCGATGGTCACCGCGCCCGATCCATTCCACAGGAGCGTCAGGATCGCGACCATCCACAGATGCCAGGGAGTCGCGCGCGCGGCGGTGGGGTGCATCGAGGCGTATCTTGCCTCAGCGATCAGCGTGCGTCTTGACGAATCTTGCTCAGTGTAGGGCGGGGCTAAAGACCCGCAACGACGTACAAGAAAAAGGGCCGGCGACGTGAATCGCCGGCCCTCTGGTCGGGCCGCCTGAAGGCGGCCCCCACGTCTGAATGTCTACACGACGTCTTTGTGCGTGACTTCCTGGACGCCCTGCTTCTTCGGGCGGCCCAGCCCCTGAATCTGGATCGTCGGCTGCTCCTTGAGCACCTGCTGCCGGTAGAGCCGCTCCATCTCCATGTGCTGCTTGATCTCCTCGGGCGTCATGTTCGACTTCTTGCGCGCGGCGATCTTCTCCTCGCGGGCGTTCTTTGCCACGCCGATGTCGTCGAGGTCGGTCTGCGCTCCGGCGGCCACGGCCTCGGCGTTGAGGATCAGCGAGTGGTCCTTGCTCGCCATCGGCACGTTCTTGTTGCCGGCGAAGATCTCGTGGCGGCCGTGGTCCTCGTACCACTTGGTGAGGGTGGCCGTCATGTGCATCTTCTCGAGGATGTTCCGCCAGCCGATGCCGGTGTTGTAGGCGCAGAAGGAGATTTCGCCCTGCTGCGTGCCGTAGGGGATGATGCACATCTCCGTGCGGCGGAAGTCGTAGTTGAACAGGTCCTGGAACCACATGCCGGCGATGAACAGGAAGTTCCAGCGATCGGCGCGCCGCTTCTCGATGTCGGTCATCGTGCGGTCCTTGCCGACGCTGCCGTAGTTCTTGCCGGTGGCGCCGAAGGTCTTGTCGAACTTCTTCAGCAGGTCCGCGATGCGGAAGTGCGTCGGCGCCTTGAACGGGTCGTAGTTGCGCATCAGCGCCAGCCCCATCCCGACCACCGAGAGGAACTTGCCGCGCGCGGCGTCGTTGACTTTGGCCACGTCCCTGGCCAGCTGGTCGGCGTTGAGGAACGCCGTGACCGGCACCGCTTCCTTGGTTTCCTTGTCCACCATCAGCGCCATGCCGATGCCGCAGTTGGGATGGCATCCGCACGTCAGCTGACCGAATTCGCGGTCGGGCCCGTGCACGACGTCGGCCCAGTCGGTAAACGTCCCCATGAACGAGATCGGGAACCAGTCGCGCGTGGGCTCGCCGATGCCCACCTGGTTCTTCACGTCGTGGGCGAGGTGCGACAGGGTGTAGCGCTGCGCGGCGCGGCGTTCCGGGGTGATCTCCTCGTCGCGGCCGGTGAACGACACCGGCTGGAACGACAGGAAGTTGATGCGCTTCGGGTTGTCGAGCGCGAACTCGATGACGCGGCCCACCTGCTCGTTGTTGACGCCGTTGACGATGGTGATGACCGGCACGATGTCCACGCCGGCGCTGTGGAGGTTCTCGATCGCGCGCAGCTTGACGTCGAACAGGTTGCCGACGCGGCGGTGCGAGTTGGCGGCGTTGCCGATGCCGTCGAACTGCAGATACGCGTAGCGCAGCCCGGCTTCGGCCGCCGCCTTGGCGAACTCGGGGCTCTTCGCGAACTCGATGCCGTTGGTGGCCGCCTGCACGCTGTTGTAGCCGACCTTGCGCGAGTAGCGGATGGCGTCCAGGAAGTACGGCGACATCGTCGGCTCGCCGCCCGAGAACTGCACCGACATCTGCCGGCGCGGCTTGATGGTGATGGCGTTGTCGAGGACCTGCTTGATGTCCTCCCAGCCCAGCTCATGGACGAACCCGACCTGGTTTGCATCCATGAAACACGGGTCGCACATCATGTTGCAGCGGTTGGTCAGGTCGACCGTCAGCACCGACCCGCGGCCGTGCAGCACCGTGGAGGACCCGTGGTTGTGCAGCTTCTCGTCGTTGTGGGCGCGGATGTCGCGGCCCGGGAACGCCTCTTCGAGGTGACGGAAGAAGGCCGGGTCGATGGCCATGGTGTCTTCGAAGTGGCCATGGATCGGGCAGTCCTTGACCATCAGGATCTTGCCGTCCCGCTCGAGAATGGTCGCCTTGATCTCGCCGACCTTCTCGTTGAGGAGGACGCTCACGTCCTTCTTGCCGTCGAGGATCGCCTGACGCGCTTCGCGCGTGCAATCCGGGCACAGCGAGTCGGTCTCGCGCGGCCAGCCGAGCGGCGGCTTGGTCTTCTGATAGGACTTGAGGAGCGGCTTGTCGGACCAGCGGGGGATGAAGGACGGGTTCTGGGCAATCTTGTTGGCGGTCGAGAACACCTGCCAGATGCCGTTGGCGGCAATCGCAAGGCCTTTTTCCACGTACTTCGCGGGCGCGTGCATGCGTCTCTCCTCATGCGCGGTCCGCTCAAAGCGCGGACCGCGCGCGGTATCTGGCAAACCGGCTTAACGCCGGTTCGCGGCTCAGGCCCGCCTGGGGTAGGCGTCCGCCTGGCAATCCCGTGAAGGATAGCGGGATAGTCCACGATTTCCGCCCGAATTCCAGTGGAATGGCAATTTCGTCGGTTGGGCGGGCGACTGGTACCAGCCAGTGGCCCGGCCGGCCCAGGCCCGGTGCCGGGAGCCGGAAGCCCGAAGCCTGCGAGTGAATCCGTGCCAATCCATGATCCATTGGCATGGATTCACTCAGATCATTGTATTTCCCTATCGCATGCCTGATCGGCAGAATGTGACGACCATGCACATCGATGGTCACCAGCGTTTTCCGGCGGAGCCTCCTTCACAACAGGGTTTGTACGACCCGCGCACCGAAAGCGATGCGTGCGGCGTCGGATTCGTCGTGCACCAGAAAGGCAAGAAATCGCACGACATCGTTGCGAAGGCCCTGCAGGTTCTGATCAATCTGGAGCACCGCGGCGCCTGCGGCTGCGAAGCCAACACTGGTGACGGCGCCGGCATTCTGATCCAGACGCCCGACGCCTTCCTGCGTGCGGTCGTCCCGTTCTCTCTCCCGGCTCCGGGCGCCTACGCCGCCGGCCTCGTGTTCCTGCCGCACGACGATCGCGACAAGGACACGATCAAGTCGCTCGTGGCCCGCATCGTGGAAGAAGAAGGGCAGCGCCTGCTCGGATGGCGCGAAGTCCCGATCGACGACCGGCTCGTGGGGCCGAGCGCGCGCGCCGCGGCGCCGTCGTTCGAGCAGGTCTTCATCGGGGCCGGAGGCGCTTACGGGCCGCCTAAAGGCGGCCCCTACGACGAGGGTGCGGCGCGGTTCGAGCGCAAGCTGTACGTGATCCGCAAGCGGGTGGAGCGCGCCGTCGATGCGCTGAAGATCAACGCGCTGGCGCGCCGCGCGTTCTATATCGTCAGCCTGTCGGCCAGCACGCTGATCTACAAGGGCATGCTCACCGCACAGCAGCTGGGGCCGATGTTCCCGGATCTCGGCGACGAGCGGCTCGCGTCGGCGCTGGCCCTCGTGCACCAGCGCTTCAGCACCAACACGTTCCCGTCGTGGCCGCTGGCGCACCCCTACCGGATGATCGCGCACAACGGCGAGATCAACACGCTGCGCGGCAACATCAACTGGATGCGGGCGCGCGAAGGGCTGCTCCAGAGCGACGTGCTCGGCGACGACCTCAAGAAGGTGCTGCCGGTCATCCGCGAAGGCGGCAGCGACACTGCCACCTTCGACAACGTGCTCGAGATGCTGGTGATGGCGGGGCGTTCGCTGCCGCACGCCATCCTGATGATGATCCCCGAGCCGTGGAGCGGCAACGAGGAGATGGCCGCCGATCGCAAGGCGTTCTACGAGTACCACTCCTCGCTCATGGAGCCGTGGGACGGTCCCGCCTCGATTGCCTTCACCGACGGCACCGTCATCGGCGCCGTGCTCGACCGCAACGGCCTGCGGCCGTCGCGCTACTACGTCACCAAGGACGACCTGGTGATCATGGCGTCCGAAGTGGGCGTGCTCGACATCCCGGCGGCCGACGTGCTGGTGAAAGAGCGGCTCCACCCCGGCCGGATCTTCCTGGTCGATACGGCCAAGGGCCGCATCGTCGACGACGAGGAGATCAAGTCGCAGCTGGCCGCCGAGCACCCGTATCGCGAGTGGATCGACTCGCAGCTCTACGACATCGACGAACTGCCGGCGGCGCCGATCGAACGGCCCGAGCGCGAGACCGTGTTCGATCGCCAGCAGACCTTCGGCTACACACAGGAGGACCTCCGCCTGCTGATCGGGCCGATGGCCGAGAAGGGCGAGGAGCCGATCGGCTCGATGGGCACCGACGCGGCGCTGGCCGTGCTGTCGGAGAAGCCGCGCCTGCTCTACGAGTACTTCAAGCAGCTCTTCGCGCAGGTGACCAACCCGCCGCTCGACGCCATCCGCGAGGAGCTGGTCACGTCGATGGGCTCGACGATCGGGCCGGAGCGCAACCTGCTCAAGCCGGAGCGGGAGTCGTGCCGGCAGATTCACATCAAGTATCCGATCATTCACAACGAGCACGTGGCGAAGCTGCGCAATCTGCCACCCGACGTGCCGTTCCGCTCCACGACGCTGTCGATGCTGTTCGACCCGTCCAGCGACGGCGAGGGGCTCGCCAAGGCGATGGACGAGCTGTGCGCGCGCGCCAGCGACGCGGTGGCCAACGGCTACGACATCCTGATTCTGTCGGACCGCGGCGTGAGCCGCGACCTGGCGCCGATCCCGAGCCTGCTGGCGACGGCCGGCGTGCACCACCACCTGGTGCGCGAGGGCACCCGCACGCGCTGCGCGCTGGTCGTGGAGTCGGGCGACGCGCGCGAAGTGCACCACGTGTCGCTGCTGCTTGGCTACGGCGCCGGCGTGGTGAATCCGTATGTCGCCTTCGAGACGATCGACGACATGATTGCCCACGACGCGCTCACCGGCATCGAGCGCGACAAGGCGATCCAGAACTACATCAAGGCGCTCAACAAGGGCGTGCTGAAGGTGATGTCGAAGATGGGGATCTCCGCGCTGCAGAGCTACTGCGGCGCGCAGATCTTCGAGGCCATCGGCCTCAACACGGCGTTCATCGACAGGTACTTTACGGACACCACGTCACGCGTCGGCGGCGTCGGCATCGAAGTCATCGCCGAGGAAGTGCGGAGGCGCCACGACCGCGCGTTCGGCCGCAACCCGGCGCAGCCGGAGGAGCTCGAGGCCGGCGGGGAATATCAGTGGCGCCGTGACGGCGAGTACCACCTGTTCAACCCCGAGACGGTCTACAAGCTGCAGCACGCGACGCGCACGGGCCAGTACAAGATTTTCAAGGAGTACACCCAGGCGGTGGACGTGCAGAACCAGCACCGCGCGACGCTGCGCGGGCTGTTCCGCTTCAAGCCGCACTCGGCGCCGGTGCCGCTCGACCAGGTGGAGCCGGTGGAGAAGATCGTCAAGCGCTTCGCGACGGGCGCCATGTCGTACGGCTCGATCAGCGGCGAGGCGCACGAGACGCTGGCGATTGCGATGAACCGTCTGGGCGGCAAGTCGAACACCGGCGAAGGGGGCGAGGACGCCGAGCGCTTTCTGCCCATGGCCAACGGCGATTCGAAGCGCAGCGCCATCAAGCAGGTGGCCTCGGGGCGCTTCGGCGTCACGAGCGAATATCTCGTCAACTCCGACGAGCTGCAGATCAAGATGGCGCAGGGCGCCAAGCCCGGCGAGGGCGGCCAGCTGCCCGGCCACAAGGTCTACCCGTGGATTGCGAAGACGCGGCATTCGACGCCCGGCGTGGGCCTCATCTCGCCGCCGCCGCACCACGACATCTACTCGATCGAAGACCTGGCGCAGCTGATTTTCGATTTGAAGAACTCGAACAAGTACGCGCGCATCTCGGTGAAGCTCGTGGCCGAGGGGGGCGTCGGCACGGTGGCGGCAGGCGTCGCCAAAGCGCACTCCGACGTGGTGCTGATCTCCGGGCACGATGGCGGCACGGGGGCCTCGCCGCTCACCAGCCTCAAGCACGCCGGCCTGCCCTGGGAGCTCGGCCTCGCCGAGACGCAGCAGGTGCTCGTCCTCAACAAGCTGCGCGACCGCATCGTGGTGCAGGTGGACGGTCAGATGAAAACCGGCCGCGACGTCGTGATCGGCGCGCTGCTCGGCGCCGAGGAGTACGGCTTCGCCACGGCTCCGCTCGTCGTGATGGGCTGCATCATGATGCGCGTCTGCCATCTGAACACCTGCCCGGTGGGCATCGCGACGCAGGATCCGGAACTGCGCAAGAAGTTCACCGGCAAGCCGGAGTTCGTGGAGAACTTCTTCCGCTTCATTGCCGAGGAAGTGCGCGAGTACATGGCGCACCTCGGCTTCCGGACGCTCGACGAGATGATCGGCCGCGCCGATTGCCTCGACGTGGAGCCGGCGCTGAACCACTGGAAGGCCAAGGGGCTCGACCTGGCGCCGCTGCTGCACCAGCCCGACCTGCCGCCGTCGGTGGCGCGCCGCTGCGTCACGGCGCAGGATCACGGCCTGGCCGAGTCGCTCGACAACTCGCTGATCGTGAAGTGCCGGAGAGCGCTCGAGTCGCGGACGCCGGTGGAGTTCACGTCGCCGATCCAGAACTCGGATCGCACCGTGGGCACCATGCTCGGGTCCGAGGTGACGCGAAGGTATGGCGGCGCCGGCCTGCCGGCGGACACCATCCGGCTGACGTTCATGGGCTCGGCCGGTCAGAGCTTCGGGGCCTTCGTGCCGCGCGGCATGACGATGGTGCTGGTGGGCGACGCCAACGACGGCTTCGGCAAGGGGCTGTCGGGCGGACAGCTCGTCGTCTATCCGCCGGCGGAGTCCACGTTCAAGTCCGAAGAGAACATCGTCATCGGCAACGTGGGCCTCTACGGCGCGACGGGCGGCGAGGCGTTCGTCCGCGGCGTGGCGGGCGAGCGGTTCTGCGTCCGGAACAGCGGCGCCAACGTGGTGGTGGAAGGTGTGGGCGATCACGGCTGCGAGTACATGACCGGTGGACGCGTCGTGGTGCTCGGCAGAACGGGGCGCAACTTCGCGGCCGGCATGAGCGGCGGTGTCGCCTACGTGCTCGACGCGGACGGCAAGTTCAAGAAGCGCTGCAATCGGGAGATGGTCGATCTCGAGGCGCTGGTGGATGCCGAGGAGATCGATTTCGTGCAGACGCTGATCATGCGGCACGCGGCCGCGACCGGCAGCGCCTACGCGCAGAACCTGCTGAAGGACTGGGCGGCGTTGCAGGGCAAGCTGGTCAAGGTGATGCCGCGCGAGTACAAGCGCGCGCTGGCGGAGCAGGCGAAGAAGGCGGCCGCGGAGGCGGCCCGTGTGTCGGATCCCGTGGTAGCCCAGGCTGCTGCTGGGGCTGCGGTGAGTCCGGCCCATGGGTAAGCCGACCGGATTCATCGAGATTCGAAGGAAGAAGCACCCCACGCGTCCGGTCGCCGAGCGCGTGCAGGACTGGCGCGAGGTGTATCTCCGCTACGCGGACACCGATCTGGCGGCGCAGGGTGCGCGCTGCATGGACTGCGGCATTCCGTTCTGTCATCAGGGCTGCCCGCTCGGCAACCTGATTCCCGATTGGAACGACCTCGTCTACAAGGATCGCTGGCGCGCCGCGATCGACCGCCTGCACACCACCAACAACTTCCCGGAGTTCACCGGCAAACTGTGTCCGGCCCCGTGCGAGGGGTCGTGCGTGCTCGGGATCAACGAGGATCCCGTCACGATCAAGTCGATCGAGGCCGCGATCATCGATCGCGCCTGGGACGAGGGCTGGGTGGTGCCGCAGCCGCCCGAGCACCGCACGTGGAAGAAGGTGGCGATCGTCGGCTCCGGACCGGCGGGCCTGGCGGCCGCCGACCAGTTGAACCGCGCCGGGCACTCGGTGACGGTGTTCGAGAAGTCGGACCGCATCGGCGGGCTGCTGCGCTACGGCATCCCCGAGTTCAAGATGGAGAAGCGCTTCCTCGATCGCCGGCTCAAGGTGATGGAAGCGGAGGGCGTGGTGTTCCGGCCGGGCGTCAACGTCGGCGTCGACGTGACGGCCGACCGCTTGCGCCGCGACTACGACGCGGTGCTTCTGGCCGGCGGCGCCGAGAAGCCGCGCGATCTGCCGGTGCCGGGGCGGGAGCTGAAGGGCATTCACTTCGCGATGGAATACCTGACGCTCCAGAACCGCCGCAACGAGGGCGACGTGGTTCCCGACGCCGAGTTCATCTCGGCCCAAGGGAAGCACGTCATCCTCATCGGCGGCGGCGACACCGGCGCCGACTGTCTGGGCACGGCGCATCGGCAGAAAGCCAGGTCGGTGCACCAGCTCGAGCTGCTGCCGATGCCGCCGAAGGAGCGGACCGCCAACAATCCCTGGCCGGAATGGCCGGCGATCTTCCGCGTGTCGCCGGCTCACGAGGAGGGCGGCGAGCGGCTCTACTCGGTGAACACGCAGCGCTTTTCCGGCACGCCCGAGGGGCGCGTGAAGGCGCTGCACGCGGTGAAGGTCGAAGCGGTGCAGAAGGACGGCCGCACGGTGTTCGAGCCGGTGGCGGGCAGCGAGTTCGAGATCCCCGCCGACCTGGTGTTGCTGGCAATGGGGTTCACCGGCCCTGAGAAGGGCGCGCTGCTCACCGACCTGGGCGTGGACATGACGGCCCGTGGCAACGTCGCGCGCGACGGCAAGTGGATGACGAACGTTCCGGGCGTCTTCACCGCCGGCGACATGCAGCGCGGCCAATCGCTCATCGTGTGGGCGATTGCCGAAGGGCGCAGCGCCGCCCGCGCCATCGACGAGCACCTCATGGGCGCGTCGAAGCTCCCCGCACCACTGTCGTAGGGGCCGCCTTCAGGCGGCCCGTCCGGCTGCAGTCGTGGGGGCCGCCTTCAGGCGGCCCGTACGTAGGGGCACATCTTTAGATGTGCCCGACCATGTAACATCTCCTCCGTTCTGGAGGATCGATGCGCTTCAAGAGTGTGACGTTTGCCCTGCTGCTGGCGGTGCCCGCCGCGGCGTCGGCTCAACAGCCCCAGCCGTCGGCCGGTGATGCGGTGTTCACGCGCGCGTGCGCGACGTGTCACCAGGCGGGGCAGACCGCCGTGCCGCCACCCGACGCGCTGCGCGCGTACGCGCCCGAGGCGATCGTCAACGCGCTGACCAACGGCAAGATGGCGGCCCAGGGCGCCACGCTCACCACCGCCGAGCGCGTCGCGGTCGCGCAGTTCGTGACCGGACGCGCCTTTGCGGCGTCCACGGGCCGCGCCAACCAGTGCACGGCAGCCACGCCGACCACCGACCCGATGCGCGGGCCACGCTGGATGGCGTGGGGCGGTGACGCCACCAACACGCGCTACGCGGCGCAGGGCGGGCTCACCGCGCAGGATCTGCCTCGCCTCAAGTTGAAGTGGGCGTTTGCCTACGACGGCGCCACTTCCGCGCGCGTCCAGCCGGCGCTGGCAGGCGGGAAGCTCTTCGCCGGCAGCGACAACGGCGAGTTACACGCGCTCGACCCGAAGACCGGCTGCACCTACTGGACCTACCGCGCCGAGTTCGGCATTCGCAGCGCGCTCAGCGTGTGGCCCTATCGCAGCGGCAACACCACCCGCTACGCCGTCTTCTTCGGCGATCAGAAGGCCAACGTCTACGCGGTGGACGCGGTGACAGGGCAGCTGGTGTGGAAGCGTCAGGCCGATGCCCACCCGAACGCGGCGATTACCGGCGCCATCGCCGTCGCCGACGGCAAGGCGTTCGTTCCCATACAGGGGCTCGGCGAGGAGACCACGGCGGGGCGCGGCGACAACAAGTGCTGCACCTTCCGCGGCAACCTCACGGCACTCGACGTCAACACCGGAGCGCTGATCTGGAAGACCTACACCGTGGACGAACCGAAACCGCGGGGCAAGAACGCGCGCAATGGCACCGACGCCTTCGGCCCCGCCGGCGGCGGCATCTGGTCATCGCCCACGGTGGACGTAGCGCGCCGCTCCGTCTACTTCGCGACCGGCAACGGCTACGCCGATCCGGTGCAGCCGATGACCGACTCGGTCGTCGCGGTGGACATGCAGACCGGGAAGGTGAAGTGGTTCTATCAGGGCACGAAGGGCGACAGCTGGCTGGGCGGCTGTCCCGAGAAGAGCACTGGCAGCGGCTGTCCCGAAGTGTCGGGTCCCGACCACGACTTCTCGGCCGCGCCGATGCTCGCCACCGTCGATGGGCGGCAGCTGATCGTCATCCCGCAGAAGTCGGGCATGGCCCACGCGATCAATCCCGACACCGGCGCGATGGTGTGGCAGTACCGCTTCGGCGAGGGGAGCGCGCTCGGCGGGCAGTGGGGCGCGACCTTCGACGGGCGGCAGGCGTACTTCGGCAACGGCAGCTATCGATCGGAGAGGCCGGGCGGCATCCGGGCCGTGCGGGCGGGCACGGGGCAGCAGGCATGGAACGTCGAGGCGCCGCCGGTGCTGTGTGCCGGACAGCCGCGGTGCAACGCGTCGCAGGCCGGCGCGGCGACGGCAATCCCCGGCGCAGTGATCGCCGGCTCGATCGACGGCGGGCTGCGCGCCTACGCGGCCGACGGCGGCGAGATCCTCTGGCAGTTCGACACCAACCGCAGCTTTGACACCGTCAACGGCGTGCCCGGCACCGGCGCCAGCATCGACGGCTCGCCGCTCATCGTCGGCGGCAGCATGATCTTCGTGAACTCCGGCTACGGCGGCATCGCCGCGCGGCCCGGCAACGTGCTCCTCGCGTTCGGCGTGGATTGAGCCGCCCGCAATGGACCATCGCCGCGTCTGACGCGGGCACGCGCCTCGACAAGTTCCTGGCCGCACCCGATCGCCTCGGTTCGCGCGCCAAGGTGGTGACGGCGCTCGAGCGCGGCAAGGTGTTCTTGAACGAAGTCGAGTGCACGCTGGCCGACGCGTCTACGCGTCTGGTGGCCGACGATCTAGTGCGCCTGTGGATCGACCGTCCCGGGAGCGCGACCCGGCGGCCCGGCCCGCGCAAGACCGGCGCGCTCGACATCCTCTACGAAGACGACGCGCTGATCGTGCTGAACAAGCCGGCCGGTCTCCTCTCGGTGCCGCTCGAGCGTCGCAGCCAGTCGCCGTCGATCGTCACGCTGCTCGAGGACTACTTCCGGTCGAGTGGCAAGCGGAAGCCGTTCGTCGTCCACCGCATCGACCTCGACACCTCCGGCCTGGTGCTGTTTGCCAAGACGACGCTCGCGCAGCAGCGCCTCAAGGATCAGTTCCGCCGCCGGGAACCCGATCGTGTGTACTGGGCGGTGGTCTACGGCCACCCGGATCCGCCGCAGGGGACGTGGCGCGACCGGCTGGTGTGGGACACGAAGGCGCTGATTCAGAAGGAGACGCATCCGAACGATCCCAGTGGCGTCGACGCGGTGTCCAATTACAGGGTGGTGGAGCGCTTTGCCGAGACGTCGCTCGTCGAGGTGCGGCTCGAGACGGGCAAGCGGAATCAGATCCGGATCCAGGCGCGCTTACGCGGCCACACGCTGGTGGGGGAGACGCGCTATGTCTACGGCCCCGACGCGTTGCGGCCGCTCGAGTTCCCGCGCCAGGCGCTTCACGCGCGCCGGCTGGGCTTCCGCCATCCGGCCGACGATCGGCCGCTCGAGTTCGAGGCGCCGCTGCCGCGCGACATGACGGAACTCCTGGCCCGCCTGCGGCAGGAGTGACGCCGTGAGTGTGGACGACCTGACGTTTCGGGGCATCGGCGCGGAGATGATGAGCCTGTACTGGCCGGTATTCGCGGCCGGCGCCGCGCTCGAAGTGTGGCTGGTGCGAAGGATTCGTCGCGTGGGGCGTTTCCCTGCGTACTGGATCGTGTCCACCCTGCTGGCCACCGCTGGCCTCTCCGCAGCGCTCTGGGCGCAGGGGTTTATCGCCGTGCAGCTCGCGTATCAGACGGTCGGCGAAGGGGCGCGCGTGAACGTGCTGCAGGAGCTGGGGTGGCACTTCGCGAGGACGCGACCGCTTCTCGCACCGCTCGGTGTCGTGCTGCTCGTTCTCGTGATGCGTCCCCGTTCCGACAGAGTGGTGACCGGTCTGGTGGTCGCGGCAGGCGTGATTGTGAGCTGGATCGTGGCGATGTGGCTCTTCACCGGGACCCATCAGCCGCTCGTGCTCGGTCTGCTGGTGCTTCCGGGTGCGCTGGGTGTGGTGGCGTCGCTCATCGGGTTCAGCGCGGCCACCGCGCTGTGGATGGCCATCGGCCGCTGGATCTGGAAACAGGGGCGCCGCCGTCGCGGTATAACTGCGCACGCCGACGGCAACCTGCCTGAATCGCGGCGCTGATCTCCGGTCCGACCGTCGCGGCGGTGCCGGCGAACGTGGCGTTCGCCAAGACGAATCTGGCCCAGTTGAAGCCGAAGATGGAGGCCGCCGAAGGCCGCGGGCGGTACTAGGCTATACTCGTCGTACTGCTTTCCTGAGTTTTCCGGCCGGGTCCGGTTCGCCCGCCGCTCCTCTCATCAAAGTTCTGCAGCGAGAAGATTCTGCGCCGTCGCGCGATCGCGAGAGGAGTGTCCATGAGGTCTGAAGGTGAGCCCGTCAAAGATGTCGCGGCGCCCACGTTCTGCCCGTTCTGCCGATCGAAGGACCTGAAGACGGCCGCGAAGATCATCAACGAGTCCACCTACTGGCGCTGCATCGCCTGCGGGGAGATCTGGAATCCAGGCCGTCTGCGCCCGGCACCGCTGCGAGATTTCGGCGGGCGCTGGTAGGCGCTCAGGTCGCCGGAGCAGGGCGGCCGCCGGATTCGACGAAGCGCTGCAGGTCCTTGTTCTCGGGGAACTTCATCAGCAGCTCCTTGGCGACGCCGATCGCTTCGTCGCGTTTGCCGTCGCGAGTCAGCATCTCCCAGAGCCCGAACTGGGCCTCGACTTGCGTGTACAAACCGGCGGGCGTCTGCGCCGCCTCGCGCACCATGGCCAGCCCGCGCGACTTGCTCCCGCCGCCCATCACCCATCGAGTGCCCCACGGCACCCGCGTGCCCACGATGTAGTCCATCCACGCGCGCGCGACACCGGCGCGCACGTGCATCGGGTTCTTCTCGAGAATGCCTTCGAGCAGCTTCTTGGCTTCCCAGTATTCGTCCCATCCGGTCTTGCGCCCGAGCGTGCTCAGCTGCATCCAGAGATAGCTCAGGTCCAGCTTCCCCAGGAAGAAGCGGGCTTCGTCGTCGGCCGGGGCCTTGGCAATGCGATCCCGCGCCGCCGCGCGCCCCCGGTTGACGTCCTCGAGGAACGTCGCGAGCACCGCCCGGCAGTCGGCACATTTGGCCATGGCGGCCTTCCGGTCCTTGGGCTCTCCGAGCAGACGTCTCAGCTGAAAGTGGAGCGCGGACGTGCGGACTTCCCAGGCGGCCAGGTTCTCGGGTTCGGCGTCGGTGATGGACTTGGCCTCCGCCGCCGACTCCTGGAAGAGGGCCGTGTAGAACAGCCGCTGCGCGTCATCGAGCGTCGCGGCACCCAGACGGGAGGTGCCGGCCAGCGCCAGCACGCACGCCTCGACCACCACCAGAGCTGCTCGTCGAGGCCCCATGCGTCATTGTGGCTCAGCGCGGGATCACCTGCACCGTCTGAGGCGCCGAAAGCACACCGAAATACCGCCCCGTGACCTGCGCCGAGCCCAGCTTCACCCCTTCCACGTACGCGGAGCCGGCCACGACGGCGGCCTTCAGTACGGATGGATCGCTCGAGCTCAGCTGCATCGCATCGACGTGCGGTGATTCCACCTGCCCGGTATCGAACTCGACCTCGGTCCTGACCGAACGTCGATCGGTTCCGTCGCTGACAGGCACGGTCGCAGGTGGCCACACGCTGACGCGAGTGATGCGCCGCACCGTGATGTTCTGCCCCGGCTCCAACGGGAACGTCATGGTGCTGCTCACGGGCTTCGGCTCGTAACCGTCTGGCGTACGGACCCGTCCGGCCACGCTGTTGAAGCGGCTGCTGAACTCGTAGTGTCCGTTGGCGTCCGTGACCGAGATGCTGTCCGCGCCTTCGACCGTCGCGCCGGGAACCGCACGGCCCCGTCCGTCGCGCACGGTGCCCGAATAGAGGAACGTCTGATACGCGGTGAGCGTGAAGTTGAGCGCGTCCCGCGCCGACGGGATCGAGAACGACTCGGGCGCGTAGCCCGCCGCGCTGGCTTTGATCCACATCGCGCCGTCTGTGAGGCCGTCGATCCTGTAGGCGCCGTTGGCGTCGGTGCGGCTGCCCCGGCCGGTATTGGGCGACGAGATGCATTCCACTTCGGCGTTCGGCACGCCGCGTCCGGTGGCGGCATCGCGTACGACGCCTGTCAGGCTCACGATCGCGGGCCCGGAGGCGGGCGACGGCGATGCCGCCGGCGCGGAGGCGGGCGGAGCAGATGTCGGTGCTGCCGGGCTCTTCGAGTCACATGCGGCGACGAGCGTGGCCGCGAGAGCGAGAGCTGAAAAGAGAAGGGCTGAGAGCTGCGCGCGCACGCCCGCGGCCGAAGCAATCGATGTGCCGCGAAGGTATGGCTGGATGTCGAACGAACGGCGCCTCTCCGTTGGCTGATGTGGCGGTTCAGCCACGCCGGAGCGAGGCTACTGCCGCACTGACGCCTCGTACTCCTCGAAGGTGCCCTTGAAGTCGGTGATCCGGCCGTGATCGAAGTGCCAGACGCGCGTGCCGACTTCCTCGAGCAGGTCCTGGTCGTGGGTGACCATCAGCACCGTGCCCTCGAACTTCTGCAGCGCGATGTTGAGCGCGTTGATCGATTCGAGATCGAGGTGGTTGGTGGGCTCGTCGAAGATCAGCAGGTTCGGCTTCTGCAGCATGATGCGGCAGAAGAGCAGCCGCGCCGTCTCACCGCCGGACAACGCCTCTGTCGGTTTCAGCCCCTCTTCGCCCTGGAAGAGCATCTGCCCGAGCAAGCCGTGGATGTCCTGACGGTGCGCATCGGGATCGAAACTGTGCAGCCACTCGACGGCGGTCGTGCCCTTGTAGATCGCGCCGGTGTGGTCCTGAGGGAAGTAGCCGATCGACACCTCGTGCCCCCAGCGCACCGATCCCGCGTCGAGGTCGCCGGGCGACGCCGGCAGCGTGGGGTTGTCGGCCATCAGCGCCTTGAGCATGGTGGTCTTGCCGGCGCCGTTGCGGCCGACGAGCGCAATTTTTTCGCCGCGGTTGACGATCGCGCTGAAATCGTCGATCACCTGCAGGTCGCCGAACGCCTTCGAGACCCCCTTGATCTCCATCGCCACCTTGCCGGACGGCCGGTTCTGCACGAAGCGGATGTAGGGGCGCTGGATGTTGGAGCGGGCGAGCTCGGTGGTCTGCAGCCGCTCCACTTCCTTGCGGCGCGACGTCGTCTGCGCCGCGCGCGTGCCGGCGCCGAAGCGCTGGATGAAGTCCATCAGCTGCGCGATCTTCTTCTCGCGCTGGACGTTTTCCGACTCGATGCGCGAGCGGATCTGCGTCTTGGCCATCACCATGTCGTCGTAGCCACCGGTGTAGGTGATGATCGTCTGGTAGTCGATGTCGGCGGTGTGGGTGCACACCGCGTTGAGGAAGTGGCGGTCGTGCGAGATGACGATGAGCGTCCCGTCATAGCGCTCGAGGAACCCTTCGAGCCAGTGGATCGAGTCGAGGTCCAGGTGGTTGGTGGGCTCGTCGAGCAGCAGCGCCGTGGGTGAGCCGAACAGCGCCTGCGCCAGCAGCACGCGCACTTTCTGGCCGCCCTGCAGCTCCGCCATCTTGCGCTCGTGCAGTTCGTCGGGGATGTCGAGCCCCTGCAGCAGCACGGCAGCGTTGCTTTCCGCCGAGTAGCCGTCTTCCTCGCCGACGATGCCTTCCAGCTCGCCCAGGCGCATGCCGTCCTCGTTCGACATGTCGGGCTTCTCGTAGAGGCGGTCGCGTTCGGTCATCGCCTTCCACAGGCGCGCGTTGCCCATGATGACCGTGTCGATCACGCGAAAGGCGTCGAATTCGAACTGGTCCTGCCGCAGGACACCGAGTTTGGGCGGCCGCGCCACGCTGCCTTTCTGCGCGTCGAGCTCGCCCGTGAGCAGCTTCATGAACGTGGACTTGCCCGACCCGTTGGGGCCTGTGAGGCCGTACCGGCGCCCCGGCGAGAAGGTCGTGGTGACGTCCTCGAAGAGCACCTTGGAGCCGTACCGCATGGAAACGCCGCTGACGGAAATCATGAACTTGCTATTTTACCGCGCTGCCGAAGCCGTCACCGTTTGGTCAGGGAATCCAGCTCGTCCCACCGGGCCAGCGCGTCGAGCAGCTCCTGGTCGATGGCGTCCAGGCGCGCCAGCGTGCGGGCGATGGTCTCGGCGGGCTCCTTGTAGAAGGCGGGCGCCGCCACGGCGGCGTGCAGCTGCTGCTGTTCCAATTCGAGCTTCTCGATTCGGCCCGGAAGCGCCAGGAGCTCCTGCTGCTCCTTGTAGCTCGCCTTCTTTCGTAGAGGCGAACCTTCCGCCTTCGCCAAGGCTCCGGCGGACAAGTTAGGTTCGCCTGCCGCTGGAGCCGCGGGGTGCCCCAGGCGGACCTGAAGGTCCGCCTCTACAAATTGTGGGCGCTGGCGCAGCCAGTCCTCGTAGCCGCCGACGTACTCGCGGATCCGCCCCTGCCCCTCGAACACCAGGGTGCTCGTCACGACGTTGTCGATGAACGCCCGGTCGTGGCTGACGAGCAGCAGCGTGCCCGGCCATTCCGCCAGCAGCGATTCCAGGAGCTCCAGCGTTTCGATGTCGAGATCGTTGGTGGGCTCGTCGAGAACCAGCACGTTGGCCGGGCGGGTGAAGAGACGGGCGAGCAGCAGCCGGTTGCGCTCGCCGCCCGAGAGGGCCCGCACCGGCGACTGCGCCCGCTCGGGCGGAAACAGGAAGTCGCGCAGGTAGCCGTGCACGTGCTGCTCCCGGCCGTTGATGGTGACCGTCTCGCGGCCGTCGCCAATCGTGTCCACGACCGTGCGGTCGGGGTCGAGCTGCTCTCGAAGCTGGTCGTAGTAGGCCACCTGGAGGTTGGCGCCGTGGCGCACCTCGCCGCTGTCCGGCGGCAGTTCGCCGAGCAGCAGCCGGAGCAGGGTGGTCTTCCCCGAGCCGTTGGGTCCGATGAGGCCGATGCGGTCGCCTCGGACGACACGCAGCGTCACGTTGCGCGCCACCGCTGTGTCGCCGAACGACTTCGACAGCCGCTCGGCCTCGAACACCATCCGGCCGGTGCGCTCGCTGGCGTCGGCCTGTAAGCGGACAGTGCCGGTCTGCGCGCGCCACGCGGCCCGCTCGGCGCGCATGGCCATCAACGCGCGCACGCGTCCCTCGTTGCGCGTGCGCCGCGCCTTGATACCCTGCCGCAGCCAGGCCTCTTCTTCCGCGAGCTTCTTGTCGAACTTCTCCTGCCGCACGGCCTCGGCGGACAGCCACTCGTCTTTGCGGCGGACGAAGTTGGCGTAGTCGCCCGGCCACGACGACAGCCGGCCGCGATCCAGCTCGACGATCCGCGTCGCCACGTTCTGCAGGAAGACGCGATCGTGGGTGACGAACACCACCGTGCCGGCATAGCTGGTGAGAAACGACTCCAGCCACGTCATCGACTCGATGTCGAGATGGTTCGTGGGCTCGTCGAGCAGCAGCAGCCCCGGCTGGCCCGCGAGCGCGCGCGCCAGCAGCACCCGCCGCCGCCAGCCGCCCGACAGCGTAGCGGCACTGGCATCGGCCGGCAGGCCGAGCCGATCGAGCACGACCTCGACCTGTTGTTCGAGGCGCCAGCCGTTTCTCTGCTCGAGCTCGTGCTGCAGCGTCCCGAGCCGCTCGAGATGCTCGGGGGTGGCGGCCTCCGACACGGCGACGGCGGCGCGGTGGTAATCGGTGACCAGGCTGGCGAGATCCCCGAGGCCGTCCGCGACGACGTCGAACACCGGCCGCGCGTCGAAGAAGGGCGCGTCCTGCGCCAGGTGTCCGATGCGCAGATCGGACTGAGTCCACACCCGGCCGGCATCGGGCGGGACGGCGCCCGCGAGCACGTTCAGCAGCGTGGACTTGCCGGTGCCGTTGCGCCCGATGATGCAGACGCGCTCGCCCGGCTCGATCTGCAGGCTCGACTCGTCGAGCAGTGGCAGATGGCCGTAGGCAACCGAGACGCGGTCGAGGGTCAGGAGTGGCATGGGACGAGCGCGGAGTACCGGGAGATCTCGATCATAACGTGCCCGCGGAGAGGCGGGTCTTTAGCCCCGCCTGTAACGCACTAAAATCGGAAGATGCCCGTTCGTGACGTCCTGATCGTCGGCGCCGGTCCGTCCGGCCTCGCCACTGCCATTGCCGCCAAGCAGCGCGGTCTCGACTACGTGGTGGTCGAAAAGGGCATCCTGGTCAATTCCATCTTCAACTTTCCGCAGCACATGGTGTTCTTCACCACGCCGGAGCTGCTCGAAATCGGCGGGCTGCCGCTCGTCACGCCCTACGACAAGCCGACCCGGTTGGAGGCGTTGCGCTACTACCGGCGGGTTGTGGACACGTTCGACCTGCAGATTTCGTTTCACGAGGCGGTGACCGCGATCGAGCGGGGCGACGATGGCGTATTCACGGTGACCACGAGCACGCCGCGCGGTGTGACGCGCGTGCGCGAGGCGCGCGCGGTGGTGCTGGCGATCGGCTACTACGACATCCCGAACCGGCTGGGCGTGCCGGGCGAGGACCTGCCCCACGTGAACCACTACTACACCGACGCGCATCCCTACTACCGGCAGCGCGTGGTGGTCGTCGGCGGCAAGAACTCCGCGGCGGAAGCCTGTCTCGAGATCTTTCGCGCCGGCGGCCATCCGACGCTGGTGCATCGCCACGCCGAGCTCGGGAGCACGATCAAATACTGGGTGCGGCCCGACATCGAGAACCGCATCAAGGAAGGATCGGTGCAGGCGCGCTTCGAGTCCCGCGTGATCGAGATCACGCCGACGGCGGTGGTCATCGAGGGGCCTGGCGGGCGCGAAGCCGTGCCGGCCGAGGGCGTGTTCCTGCTCACTGGCTATCGGCCGGACACCGAGTTGATGCTGCGGGCCGGCGTCGTCTGCGACCCGGACACGCTGGTACCGCAGATGAACACCGACACGTTCGAAACCAACGTGCCGAACCTCTTCGTGGCCGGCGGCGCCGTGGCGGGGCGCCACACCGGCAACATCTTCATCGAGAACGGCCGCTTCCACGGCGGCAAGATCGTGGCCGCCATCGCGGAGAGATTCGGAGACTGAGCCTCGCAGGGGCGGAGATGGCGGAGATGGCGGAGATGGCAGAGATGGCAGAGATGGCAGAGATGGGAAAGCCTTCCCTTCTCCGCTCTCTCTGATCAGATGAAAGGGCCGTCGCCCAATCACAGCCGGAGATAATGCGAACGCTCAAAAACGCATGCTCCGGGCTGTGAAGTGGAGGACAGGCCATGGTTCGAGAGTATATCGGCGTTGATTTGCATAAGTCGTTCTTTCAGGCGTGTGCGCTCGGTGCGACCGGGGAGCGCCAGTG
>DASYRM010000227.1:0-16845 GCA_036004405.1 Vicinamibacterales bacterium | reverse complement strand
CGGCTCGTAGATGTCCTCGATGGCGTCCTTCTCTTCGTGAATGGCGGCGGCCAGGCTGTTGACGCCCACCGGCCCGCCGTTGAACTTGTCGATGATCGTCCGCAGGAGCTTGCGGTCCACTTCGTCGAAGCCGTGCTCGTCCACCTCGAGCAGGGCCAGCGCGTCGCGGGCCACGCCGGACGAGATCCGCCCGTCCGCGCGCACCTGCGCGAAGTCGCGCACGCGGCGCAGCAGCCGGTTGGCGATGCGCGGCGTGCCGCGCGAGCGGCGCCCGATCTCGCGCGCCGCGTCGCCGTCGATCGGTACGTCCAGGATGCGCGCCGAGCGCTGGACGATGTCCACGATGTCGGTGTCGTTGTAGAAGTCGAGCCGATGGACGATGCCGAACCGCGCCCGCAGCGGCGAGGTGAGGAGTCCCGCCCGCGTGGTGGCGCCGACGAGCGTGAACTTCTGCAGCCCCACCTTCATCGACCGCGCGCCGGGGCCCTGCCCGATCATCACGTCGAGCTCGTAGTCCTCCATCGCGGGATAGAGGATCTCCTCGATGGCCGGCGCCATGCGGTGGATCTCGTCGATGAACAGCACCTCGTGCGCCTGGAGGTCGGTGAGCATCCCGGCCAGGTCGCCCGGCTTCTCGATGATCGGCCCGGCGGTCGCCTTGACGGGCACGCCCATCTCGGCGCCGATCACGTAGGCGAGCGTGGTCTTGCCGAGACCGGGCGGTCCATAGAGCAGCACGTGATCGAGCGCCTCGCGCCGGCCACGCGCCGCCTCAATCGACACCTGCAGGTTGTCGCGGATGCGGTCCTGTCCGATGTACTCGGCGAGCGACCGCGGCCGCAGTCCGGCTTCGTACTGCGCCTCCTCGTCGCCGGGCACGCCGGTCATCACGCGATCGACCATGGGCTTGTGTCCTAGCCGTCTTCCTACCGGTTCCGCATGAGTTCACGGAGTGCGGCCTTGAGTGCAACCTCGAAGGTAGGATCGCCGCCCGCGGCCAGCGCAGCATCGGCGGCCTTCTCGGCCAAGGGCCGATGATATCCGAGGTTCTGGAGCGCCGAGAGCAGGTCGTCGCGGAGCCGATCGCCTGCCGATGCGGGCGACGCCGCTTCCTCGGGCTCGACGCCGAGCTGCGCGACGCGGTCTTTCAGCTCGAGCACGATGCGCTCGGCCGTCTTCTTGCCGATGCCGGGGATGCCCGTGAGCCGGGCCACGTCGCCGCGCTGCACGGACGCCACCAGATCGCGGGCCTCCATGCCGGAGAGGAGCGCCACGCCCATCTTCGGACCGATGCCGCTCACGCCGATCAGCCGCTCGAACAGCTGCTTTTCGAGATCGGTGAGAAAGCCGAAGAGCTGCAGCACGTCTTCGCGCACGTGCGTGTAGACGCGCAGCGACACCTCGCCCGGGGGCTCGGCGACGCGGTAGTAGGTGGACAGCGGCACGTGGACGTCGTAGCCGACACCCTGCACGTCCACGGTGAGCCGGTTGGGATGTTTCTCGAGCACGCGCCCGCGGAGGAACGAAATCATCCGGTCGCGGGCGGGCGATACTGCCGCCAGCTGCGCGGCAGCTTCGTTCGCGCGGCCGTCGCACGCGCCGCGTCGTCGATCCGGGCCTTCACGCCGCCTGGGGCCGCCGCATGGAGGTGGCAGATGGCCACCGCGAGCGCGTCGGCGGCATCGTGGGGCGAGGGCGCCGCGGCCAGGCCGAGCAGCAGCTTCACCATCATCTGCACCTGCGGCTTCTCGGCCCGCCCGTAGCCCACCACGGCGCGCTTCACTTCCGCCGGCGTGTATTCGACCACGTCGCATCCGGCCTCGACGGCGGCCAGCATGGCCACGCCGCGCGCGTGACCGAGCTTGAGGGCGCTGCGGGCGTTGGCGGCGTGAAACACGTTCTCGATGGCGACGCACTCGGGCTGCTCGGCGCGCAGCAGCCGCGAGAGCTCGCGATAGATGTTGGAAAGACGCTGCGGGAGACCGGCGCCGGACGGCGCCGTGATGGCGCCGCACGTCACCAGCCGGTGGCGCCGACCGTCGCTCTCCACGCAGCCGTAGCCGGTGCGCTCCGAGCCGGGGTCGATGCCGAAGATCTTCACGCCAGGGAAGCCTCGATCTCCTTCTCTTCGATGTCGAAGTTGGCCCACACGCGCTGCACGTCGTCGTGGTCGTCGAGCATCTCCATCAGCTTCAGCATCGTGCGCGCGTCGCTGCCTTCGAGCTTGACGTAGTTCTGCGGCACCATCGCCACCTGGGCGCTCGCCGGTTCGACGCCGAGCGCCTTCACCGCGTCGCGCACGGTCTCGAACGTATCGGGCGCGCACATGATCTCCCAGGTGTCGCCGTCGTCGTTCATGTCGTCGCCGCCGGCTTCGAGTACGGCGTTGAGGAGCTTCTCCTCGTCGGCCTTGTCCTTCTCGACGAACACCTGCCCCTTGCGCGTGAACATCCAGGCCACGCTGTTCTCGGCCGCGAGGTTGCCGTTGTACTTGCCGAGCAGATGGCGGATCTCGCCGACGGTGCGGTTCTTGTTGTCGGTGACCGACTCGATCATCAGCGCCACGCCGCCGGGGCCGTAGCCTTCGTAGGTGATCTCCTCGTACGACACGCCGGGCTCTTCGCCGGTGCCGCGGCGGATGGCGCGCTCGATGTTCTCGCGCGGCATGTTGGCCGCCTTGGCGTCCGCAATGATCGTGCGGAGACGCGGGTTCATGCCGGGGTCGCCCCCGCCGTGACGCGCCGCCACCGAGAGCTCCTTGATGAGGCGCGTGAAGATCTTGCCCCGCTTGGCGTCGGCGGCGCCCTTCTTATGCTTGATGGTGTGCCACTTGGAATGGCCTGACATGCGAGAACTCCAATGAATACAACGGGAAAGCGACCGTCGATGATAGCACGGCGAAACCGCGCGCCCAGCGGCCGGCGCCGACGCGGATTCTGCGCCGGTCGTGCGGAGCCGGGCGAGAATCAGCACGAATCGGACTATCCACTGTCGGCACGGGTCCGGCAGCACGAGGCATAAAATGGGTTTCGTGACCGGTTCATCGACCCGCGATTCTGGCGCGAAGCTCACCTACGACGACCTCGTGGCAATGCCGGACGACGGCCTCCGCCGCGAGCTCATCGACGGAGAGCTCTACGTGACACCGTCACCCGGTATCAAACACCAGACGATCGTCCTGAACCTGGGGTCTGCGCTGCTGCGCCACGTACGGAAGCAGGGTCTTGGCCGGGTGTTCGTCGCCCCTCTCGACGTGTTGTTCTCGCAGGTCGACGTGGTCGAGCCCGACGTCCTGTTCGTCAGCCGCGAGCGCGAACGCGACGTCCTCGCCGAAAAGCACCTCGTCGGCGCGCCCGATCTCGTCGTGGAGGTCGGCTCGCCGAGCACGCGACGCACGGACGAACGAGCCAAACAGCGCCTATACGAGCGATTCGCGGTGGCGGAATACTGGATCGTCGACTCCGATCTCGACGTCATCAGAGTGTTCCGGCTCGTAGACGGCGGCTACCAGCGGGTGGCGGAGCTGTCGCTCGAGAGCGGAGACATGATCACGACACCGCGGCTTCCCGGCCTCGAGCTCCCGCTCGCCGAGATCTTCGAGGGTTAAACCTTCTTCGCCAGAATCACCCACACATCCGCGCGCGGATCCCAGGCCCGGCCCTTGTAGTCGCCCAGGAGCGCGGTGGCCTCGAAGCCGGCCTTCTCGAGACGCCTGACCACCTGCGGCACCGAGAGCGTCCGGAACGCGAGCGAGAAGGTCCGCGACTGCGTCTTCCGGCCGCGCCGCTCCGTGAACTCCTGATCGAAGATCGTCAGCCCCTTCTTCGGATCCTGGCGCACCGTCTCGGTGAGCGTCACGTGCGCGCCGCCAGGCCGGCGCCGCCAGCCCCTGAGGCTGATCCGCTGCTCGTATTCCTGCCAGGACGGCAGATCCGCCACGAGCTCCACGCCGAACGTCCCGCCTTTCCTCAGCACCCGGTGCACGGCGGCAAGCGTCGCCTGCAGATCGCGCTCGCGGAGCAGCGACTGCAGCATGCCGTACGGCGCCAGCACCATGTCGAATTGCCGCCTGAAAGGCAGGAATCGGATGTCACCGCGAACCAGACGCAGGCGGCGCTGAAGCTTCGCGCGCTTCAGGCGCTGGCGGGCGCGCGCGAGCATCGGCTCCGATCGATCGATGCCCACGACTTTTACCCCGGCGCGCGCCAGCGGAATCGCGATGCGCCCGGTGCCGGCGCCGAGCTCCAGCAGCGACCCGCCGACGTGGAGCGCCACGTTGCGCCAGAACGGCACGTCGCGGCGCCCGAGCGTGCGGGCGTTCTCCCAGTCGTAGAACGGGGCGTAGTCGTCCCAGCCTTCGTGACCTGCGGGCGAGCGAGGCTTGGCCTCGCTCGCGCAGTGCTCAATGGCCCGCACTCCGTGCGGGCGGCTGGTGTCAACGGGCCGACGCAGGTTTCTGGCCAACGGTGGCAAAGAGCATGGTGTTCTGGATCTCGACGAACGACGACCCGGCAAGCGTAGCCTCGCGGCGGTAGGTGTCGAGCGCGGCCAGGAACGCGGCGCCGGCCTGGCTCACCGCTCCGGGAGACGGCGCGGCCATCGCGGCCTCCACGCGCGCCCGACGCTCTTTCCACAGGTCGTCGGGAGGCGCCCCGAGCTGTATCTGCGACACCGGGAACACGCGGACGTCCACCGGCTCGATGCGGCAGGAATCGAGCAGGCTCGGCACCCGCGGCCCGACCGAAGGGTGCGTCACGTCGTCGCGCGCCTCGGCGAGCGCCGCGAAGAAGCGGGTCGCGGCCTGCAGGGCCAGCCCGCCCGAGGGCACCGAGCTGAAGAAGTAGCGTCCCGCGTTATCGGGCTCGACGATGACCACACGCCGGCCCGGGGCGGTGACCCGCGCGATCTCCTTGACGGCGTCGCTCACGTCGGCCACGTACTGCAGCACCGCGACACAGAACGTCGCGTCGAACGAGGCGTTGCGGAACGGCAGCCGGACCGCGTCGCCGGCAGCGACGCTGACGCGCTGGTTGTGCGACCGCGTCTCTTTCAAGGTCGCGGCGGCTTTCGCGGGCACGAGATCGACGCCGAACAGCCGCACCTGCGACACCTGCCGGCGCCCGATGCTCACCTCGGCCTGCCCCTCGCCGCAGCCGACGTCGAGAATGAGATTGCCCGGCCGCGGCCGCAGCGTTTCGACGAGGAACTCCGTGAACGTGTCGTTCCACCACAGATCGCGCACGTGCTTGAGCGTCGGCGCCGCGAGCGCGTCGATGGTGCCGGTCACGGTGCGCCCTTCAGTCGATCGCCCACTCACCGGGCAGGATGGGCCGCGTGCGGGGGAGAACACCGAGCCGCGACAGGTAGCCGACGACGCCGAGAATGCCGATGAAGACGCCGAGCTTCAACGCGTCGCCCTGGTGCGACACCGGCACGACCTTCCACAGCAGCCAGAGCGCGGGCTGCGCGATCGTCACGGCCCACACCGAGCCGTAGAAGTACCGGCGCTCGTGCCCTTCGTTCTTGGTGCTCGGACGCACGCGCGGCAGCAGGCCGAAGGCGCCGATCAGCCAGATGGTTCCTGCAATCGGGAAGTAGCCCACATCGTAGAACTGGCGCAGCTTCCAGCTGCCGGTCGCCACGGCATACGCCAGCCCGGCGGTGTTGAGCACCGCGAATGCGACCACCTCGCCCCAGGCCGTGGTGTAGCAGACGCGCCGATACAGCGGGTTCGGCCGATCCTCCGTGAACCGGATGATGTAGGGCGCCGGCTCGCACCCCGGCAGTCGGCCACGCAGGCCGGCGATCCCGGTCGCCAGGAGCACGAGGCCCAGCCAGGCCGCCATGCGGGTGTCGAAGCCACGGGCGAAGAAGTCGAACGTCAGCGGCCCCGGCGCGATGAAGAAGACGAAGATCCAGATCGGCCAGTGGTTGACCCGGTAATAGAGCTTGTTGCGGTGGCGGATCTTCCGGTCGGTATCGCGCTCGATGAAGATGGCGTCGGTCTGAGTGGTGTTCGACATGCGGGCGTGTGTGCAGCGGCAGTCCGGCGCCGCGGAGCTCAGAATAGCTTACTCGCTGGCAATCCGGCCGGCCTGCAGCAGCAGCACGCGGTCGGCACATCCGCGCACGAAGTCGGCGTCGTGCGTGGCGGCCAGCACCGTCCGCCCGCCCTCCACGAGTGTCCGGACCGTGCGCGCCAGGTCCGCGCGCCGTTCCGGATCGAGCGATGCGGTGGGCTCGTCCAGGAGCAGCACCGGCGGATTCATGGCCAGCGCGCGCGCGATGGCCACTCGCTGTGCCTCGCCGCCCGAGAGCTCGTGCGGCCTCGCCTCGGCGCGTCCGCCGACCCCGAGCTCTTCGAGCAGCCGCCTCGCCGTGCGCTCGGCCGCGTCTCGCGCCTCGCCGCGGACGTGAACCGGCGCCAGCGACACGTTGTGGACCGCCGTCAGATGCGCGAACAGGTTGTGGAACTGGAACACCATGCCGACGCGCGCGTGCAGCGCGCGCAGGGCCGCTCCGCGCGGCAGCGGACCGGGCCCGAGCCGCACAGAACCCGCGTCAGGCGGCCCCAGTTCGATCGAGCCGCCGGCCACCGGCTCGAGGCCGGCGATGGCGCGCAGCACCGTGGTCTTGCCGGATCCCGACGCGCCCATCAGCGCCAGCAGCTCGCCCGGCTGCGCATCGAACGACACCCCCTCCACGACCATCCGCCCGCCCCGCACCACCTGCAGATCGCGCACCGCCAGGGCGCTCATGCGTGAATCCCCGCGCCCCAGCGCTGCTCGAGCCGTCGCGCCAGCCGCGACAGCGGCAGCGACATGGCGAGATACATGGCCGCGCACACCAGGCCCGGCAGGAACCAGCTGCCGACGTTGGCCGCGAGTATCTGCGTCTGCTTGGTCAGCTCGACGACGGTGATCATGGACACCAGGGAGCTGTCCTTGAGCAGCGCCACGAAGTCGTTGGTCATGGGGGCGAGCGCGAACTTGAACGCCTGCGGCCCCCGCACCAGGCGCAGCGTCTGCCACTGGCTGAACCCAAGCGTGCGCGCGGCCTCGAGCTGGCCGGGGGGCACCGCCTGCAGCGCGCCGCGGTAAATCTCGCTCTCGTAGGCGCCGTAGTTGAGACCCAGGCCGAGCACGGCGGCCACGATGGCCGGCAGCTGCACGAAGGCCTCGAGCCCGAAATAGAGGACGAACAGCTGCAGCAGGAGGGGCGTACCGCGCACGAGCTCGACCCACGAAGTGAGGAGCAGGCGCAGCGGGCCGCCGCCGTACACACGTCCGGTGGCGATCAGGACGCCGCTGGCGACGGCAAGCGCCATCGACACGAACGACAACACGATTGTGATGAGCGCCGCGCGAAAGAGCGCCGGCAGATAGCGCAGCGTCGCCGCAGACGCAGACTCAGACTCGGCCGTACGTCCAGGACGTAGAGGCGGACCTTCAGGTCCGCCTGACCCGGACTCCTCCGCCAGCACGCGCGCGTAGAGACGCGGCTGGTCCTCGTTCCACATCCCCCAGCGCGTGAAGATCGCCTGCATCCGGCCGTCGCGCATCGCGGCGCGCAGCAGCCCATCGATCCGATCGCGCAACGCCGCATCGCGGGAGCCCAGGATCCCGACGTAGTGGCCAACGCCCATGTCGGTGGATTGGTTGGCGAGCGCCGCGTTGCGGCGGACGCCCCGCTCCGCCAGCACGGCGTCGAGGAGCACGGCATCGACGCGGCCGACGGCGAGATCGGTGTACGGATGGACGTCGTCCTCGTAAATGACGGGCTCGACCTGGTGCTCGCGGCGCGCGCGTTCGAGGATCTCCGCCGCGCCCGTCGCGCCGAGCGTCGCGACGCGGCGCCCGCGCAGATCAGCCAGCGACCGGAAGCGGGCCGCGTCGGCGCGCCGCACCGTCAGCACTTCGCGGAATTCGTAGTAGGGAACCGTGACGGCCAGGCGGGCGCGGCGTCCGGGGTTGTCCTCGATGCCGCTGAGGCCGATGTCGAAATCGCCGCGCTCGACGGCGGGATCGAGGTTTGAAAAGCCCACCTGGACGAAACGCGGCGTGCGCCCGAGGCCCGTCGCCACGAGCGCCGCGATATCGACCTCGAAGCCGACCACGCGCGACGTGTCGTTCGGGTCCGCCTCCATGAACGGCGCACCGCCTTCGGCGTCTCCTCCGAAACGCAGGACGTCGGCATCCCGCGCGAAGAGACCGACGGACAGGACTCCGCAGGCGACAGCCGCGGCAGCCAGGGCAGCACGCATCCGCGAATGATAGGGTGAGTTCACGTCTTCGGCGGCGTTCTTCGCCGCTCCAGTTCCTCCAACGTCTTTGGCCAGTCGTCGCGCAGCAGGCGGGAGAGTGACCGGTCGGCGAGCAGGCGGCCGCCGGTCTGGCAGGTGGCGCAGTAGTTCGCCTCGTTGTCGGCGTAGACCACGCGCTGCACCGGCGAGCCGCACACGGGACACGGCTGGCCGTAGCGGCCGTGCACCGCCATGCCCTCGCGAAACGCGGTGACCTTGTCGGGAAAGTGCTCGCCGGTTTCCTCGCGCAGGCGCGCCGCCCAGGAGGTGAGCGTGGAGCGCACGGCGTCGAAGAGCCGCGCCACCTCGTCGTCGCCGATCGCCTGCGTCTGCTTGAACGGCGACAGCCGCGCCGCATGGAGGATCTCGTCCGAGTAGGCGTTGCCGATGCCGCTGAACACGTGCGGGTCGGTGAGCGCGCGCTTCAGCGTGTGGTTCTCGCGGCGCAACGCCTCCGCGAAGGCCTCCAGGCTGGCGTCGAGGACCTCGAGGCCGCCCCGATCGTGCTGGGCGAGCGCCTCGCGGCCCTGCACGACGTGGAGCGACGCGCGCCGCTTCGACCCTGCCTCCGTGAGGATCAATGTGCCGCTGTCGAAGTCGATCGCCAGGAGGCCGACCTTGCCGGGTACTTTGGTACCAGGCGGCTTCCATCGGAAGCGACCCGCAATCATCAGGTGGACCACGAGGAACAGCTCGCCGTCGAGCTCGATGACGATGCGCTTCCCCAACCTGGCGACGCCCGCCACGCGGCGGCCCTCAGCCACGGGGAGCGGCGGATCGACGGATCGCAGCAGAAAGGGGGTTGCGAGCCGGATGGCCCGAATCGTCTGACCCACGATCCGCGGCCTCAAAGCGCTGATATAGAGCTCAACGTCCGGCAGCTCGGGCATGCCACCCCGCCCCGCGAAGCGGGGCCAAAAGATACTGGAATCTATAACAGCCGTGAGGCGAAGCCTGACGGCTGTTATAGATTCTGTCCGATGATCCGTCGCGTTCTTCTCTGGGCCATGGGCGGCGGCCTGGCGCTCGCGGTCGTCGCCGCCGGACTGCTCTACTGGTTCCTGTCGAACGACGGCATTCGTGTCGCGCTCGAACAACAGGCCAGCGCCTGGCTCGGTCAGCCGGTCCGCATCGCCAAAGTCGGCGCGCAGTTCTGGCCGCGACCCGGCGTGACGCTCGAACAGGTCGCCATCGGCCAGCCGGCGCGCCTGACGCTGGCCGAGGTGGGCGTCTCCACCGAGCTCTCGGCCCTGCTGCGCCGGCGCATCGCCGACGGCGCCGTACGCATCCGCAACACGCGGCTCGAGCTGCCGCTCCCGTTCGAGATTCCCACGACGAGTGGCGGCGCCAACGAGCCGTCGGCATTCGCCGTCGAGTCGATCAATTCCATCGGCCTCGACAACGTCCGCATCGTGAGCCGCGGCCGCGAGCTCGTGCTCTCGCTCGACTCGTCGTTCGACGGGGCGCGCCTGACCATCCGCCGCGCCACCGTGGAATCCGGCAAGACGTCGATCCGTGCCGAAGGCGTGGTGACGCTCGAGCCGCGCGTGGATGCGAGGCTGAAGGCCGCGGCCAACCGCCTCGACGTGGACGAACTGATGGCGCTCGCCGACGCGTTCGGGCCGGCCACGGCCACACCGGGTGCGCGTGGCAAGCCGGGTCCGCCGCCGCGCATCGCCGCCCGCATCAGCGCCGAGAGCGCCAGCGCCGGCGGCGTCGAGGTACGTCAGTTCGCGTCCGACGTACAGGTGGACGGTGACGCGGTCACGATGTCGCCGCTCACGTTTCAGCTCTTCGGCGGGCGCTATGAGGGGTCGCTCTCGGCCCGCCTCGGAAACACGCTCACCGCCACGCTCCGCTCGCGCCTGAGCGACCTCGACGTCGCGCAGCTCGCCGAGTTTGGCAACGCCAAGGACACCATGACGGGAAAGCTGACGGGGGCCGGGACCTTCACCGGCAGCGGCCGGGACTTCGCGGCGGTGCTGGCGGGCGCCCGCGGCACTGGCACCGCCAAGATCACCAACGGCACGATTCGCCGCCTGGGGCTGGTGCGCACGATCGTCGTCTTCTTCGGCAAGCCCGCCGCCGATGCGCCCGGGGCGAGCGACGCGTTCGACAGCCTCGACCTGCAGTTCGCCCTGCAGAACCAGCTGTTTCGCGCCGACGCCATGTCGCTGCACTCGCGCGACGTGGACCTGGTGGGCACGGGCACGCTGGCCACGGCCACCAAAGCGCTGGCGGGCAAGTTCGACGTCTCGCTGTCGGAAGCGCTCTCCGCGCAGTCGGGGAACGACCTGCAACGCTTCACCCGCGAAGGCAACCGCGTCGTCCTGCCGGCCAATGTCGGGGGGACGCTCGACAGCCCGCGCGTGACGATCGACGCCGCGTCCGCCGTCAAGCGCGGGCTGCGCAACGAGGTCGAGGGACGCTTGAAAGGTCTTCTCGATCGATTCGGCACGTCGAAGCCGCAGTAGCGCCGTACATCGACAAGCAGACTAATGGTCTGCCCGGCGGTGAGTTCCGCCCCAACGTCACCGCTCCAATCGTAAGCCGCCGCCGCCGCCCACAATCTGCACATGACTGTCCACGAACTGCGCATCGGCGCGGGTCTGCCGTCATTTTCGCTGCGTCCGGCCGCGCGGCCTTCCCCGATCGCCACTGCTGCGCAGGCGTTGAGCAGTCCGGCGGCGGTCCATTAAACCGAGCGGTTCCTGGCATTTGGCTTGCGACTGGCGGCGCGGTTTCTTTCAAGAGGAGGATGCGTGGCGATACCGGTCGGATTGCCTGGATTCGTGCTGTCGATGGCCGTGGCCGCCGCTGGGCAGGTCGGGGGCGCGACGGCCAGCGTCCAGGGCGTGGTGAGGGATGCGCTCGGCGCGGTCATTCCCGGCAGTCTTGTCACCATCGTCTGCGGCAATGAGCGCCGTCAGGTCACGACGTCGGCGAGTGGAGAATTCGCCGAGCGCGGCCTCCCGGGCACTCGGTGCGCGCTGAGCGCGGCCGCCGATGCGTTCGAGACGCGGACCGTCTCGGTCGATACGAGCGTTGGCCGACCGGTCACCATCGTTCTGACAATCCGGCGCTATTCTGAAGAGGTGGTCGTGACGAGCTCCCGCGTCGGCGCCGAACGGGCGTTCGACGCTCCCGAGGCGACGTCGGTCACCTCGCGCCAGGATCTCGACACGCGGCCGTATACCCTGCTCACGGAGGCGCTGCGCGAAGAGCCCGGCATCCTGCTGCAGCAGACGTCCAGCGCGCAGACCTCGCCGATCATTCGCGGGTTCACCGGCCAGAGCAACGTCTACCTGCTCGACGGCGTGCGCTTCAACGTCGCGTCGTGGCGCGGCGGCCCCAGCCAGTACACGGCCTGGCTCGACGCCGGTCCGATCGACAGCATCGAAGTGGTACGCGGCGCCGGCTCCGTTCAGTACGGTAGCGACGCACTCGGCGGCACCATCCAATTCCTCACGGACTCGAGTGCGGCGACGCGGCGCGGCCGGATCGGCGGCAACCTCGAGTTCTCGGCGGCGTCGGCGAACAAAAGCACCTTCGGCGGCGCGGATGTCGCCTTCGGCGTGCCGTCGGCATCGATTCGCGTGGGCGGCAGCGGCTCGAACGTCGAGGACCTGCGCGCCGGCGGCGGGCTCGACTCGCACAACGCGGTGACGCGCTTCCTCGGCCTGCCCTCCACCATCCTTGGTGAGCGCCAGGTCGCCACTGGCTACGAGCAGAGGGGCGCCTACGCCGTCGTGGACACCGGCGCCGGTCGCGGCGCGACGCTGCATGCGCTCTACATGCGCCAGAACCAGTACGACGCCACCCGCTACGACCGCATCCTGGGCGGCGAAGGGCTCTACAGCAGCGGCTTCGATCCGCAGCAGCTCGATTTCGCCTCGATCCGCTACGGCAGGACCAGCGTCGGCTGGTTCGACAGCGCCTCTGGCACCTTCTCCCTGAACCGGCAGGGTGACGGGCGCTACGAACAGTCGCGGCCCAACGCGCGGCTCGACGCGCAGACGAGTGCCACGACCTCCTTCGGCTACCAGGGCCAGGTGCACCACGCGTTCCGCGGTCAGCACAACCTCGTCATCGGTGCCGAAGCCTACGACGAGTCGATCACCGCTGAGCGGCGCCTCATCGATCCGGGCAACGTCGTCACGGCGGCGCGCCCCGATATTCCGGAAGGCACCACCTACACGAGCGCCGGCGCCTTCGCACAGCAGACGGCCGATGTCTCCAGCCGCGTCAGCGTGCGCGGGGGGGTTCGCGTGAGCTCCTACCGGTTCTCGACCACGGCCGACCCGCTGTTCGGCGTCGTCGACGAGCACGTGACGATGAACGCCGCCACGTTCCAGACCTCGGCCGTGGTCCGGGTCACCGACGGGATCAACGTCACCGGCAACGTCACCCGCGGGTTCCGTGCCGCCAACATGGCCGACTTCGCGAACGTCGGACTGACCGGTGGCGGCGGCTTCGAGATCTCGCCGACGCAGGCGCGCGAGCTGCACGGTCTGGTCGGCACTACGGGCGCCACCGGCGCCGTCTCGACCGGCGATGCGGCGGGCGCATTGAAGCCGGAAGTGGTCTACCAGTACGACCTGGGCGTGAAGGGCCGGGTGGGGCGCATCAGCGGCTCGCTCACCGGATTCGATCTCGAGCTCTACGACTTCATCCAGCGACGCGCGCTGGTGTTCGATCCGTCCATCGTCGGCACCACGATCTCCGGCTTCACCGTGGTGCGACAGGACGCCACGGGACTGGCCTACATCGCGCAGGACGCGCGGCCGCTCGCCACGCGCGTGAACACCGACCGCGGCCGCATCCGCGGCTTCGACGCCGAAGGCGAGGCGCGGGTGACGCCGGCGTGGACGGCGTCGGCCTACTTCTCCATGGCCAATGGCCGCACGCTGCCTTCGGGCGACTACTCGCGGCGCATGAACCCGCCGATGGGCGGCGCCCGGCTGCGGTGGGTACACGACAAGGTGTGGGCCGAGGGCGTGCTCACGTTCGCGGCTGAGCAGACCCGCTTCAACAGCGGCGACGTGACCGACGCCCGCATAGGTGCCAATCGCACCCGCGCTCAGATCGCCACCTTCTTCAACGGCACGGCGACCGACCTGGGTCTGGTGCAGAACGGCATCCTGCTGGCGACCGGCGAGACGCTGGCGCAGGTGCAGACGCGGGTCCTCGGCACTACCAACGGCGCGCCGCTCTTCACGTCGCAGGCGGGCTTCGCGGTGGTGGGCCTGCGCGGGGGCCTGCAGCTCGCGCCCGGCTTCGACCTGACGCTCATCGCCGAGAACATCGGTGACGTCAACTACCGTCTCTATGGCTCGGGCCTCGACGCGCCGGGGTTCAACCTGCAGTTCCGAACGCGCTACCGGTTCTGATGTCAGGTACCGCAGGCATGGACCGCCCGGACATTACGCGGGCGAGAGATCTGTACGTGACGGCCGCGCTGCTGCCGGTCGTCCCCGCGCTCGCATCGGTGATCGCGGCCCTCGAGCCCGGACACTGGACCGGCGTCAGCCTTGCGCTGATTCGCAACGTCACGCCCGATGCGCTGCACTATTCCGCCGTCTGCGCGGTGGTGGCCGCGCCGCTCGCCGGCGTGGCCGTCGGGTCCTGGCGGCGGCTCGCCATCGCCACGGCGCTCTTCTGCGGGGTGTCGGCGGCGCTGACACTCGCCCGCCTCGGCGTCAGCGCCGACTCGCTGCAATTCACCGCCACGTCACACGCCGTGCTGGCCTGCGCGACGCTGGCGCTGGCCGCGCTCGGCGCCCTGCTCGCGAGGGCCTTCCGCAATCCGCTCGACGCGGCCGCGCTGGCTGTGGGCATCGCCCTGACGGCCGCCTACGGGGTGCTGGTGGCTGGCGCGCCGGTGGGTGGGTTGTCCACGGGGGTGCTCAAAGCGGCACTGCTGGCCAGCCCCGTCATCACGGTGGCCACGGCGGCGCATCTGGATCTGGTTCGAACCGATATCTGGTACCAGGTTTCGCCCCTGGCGCACGTGCAGCTCGAATACCCGGCCTGGACCGCGGCGTGCGGCTGGTATCTGGCGGCCGGGTGTGTGGGATTCGTCGCGACCGCAATCGCCACGCCGAAGGCGGGGCAAAGAGAGGGACGGCAATGAACCGAGCAGTCAAGGTGGTGGCGTGCGCAGTGTGCGCGCTCGTGGTCGGATCCGTGGCCATCAACGGCCAGGCGCCGCGGAACAGTAAGTTGAGCGCCGAAACCCGCGCCAAGTTGATGGACAGCCTGAACAAGGCTGAAACCTACCTGCGCTCGCAGCAGCAGGCCGACGGCCGCTGGGAGAAGCACCCCGGCATCACGGCGCTCGCGGTCACCGCCCTCGTCCGCCAGCCTGGCAAGGACAAGGCGACGCAGGTGAAGTCGGTCACCCCGGCGCTCGACGGCCTGGTGGCACTGGCCAAGCCGGATGGCGGCATCTACGAAGGAGCCATTCCCCACTACATCACCGCGGTGTCCACCACGGCGCTCGCGGCCGCGGGCCGGCCGCAGGACAAGCCGGTCATCGAAAAGGCGCGCCGCTATCTCGTCGAGAACATGCTCGACGAGGGCGAGGGTGTGGCCAAGACCGACTTCTGGTACGGCGGCATGGGCTACGGCAAGACGACGCGCGCCGACGGGCGCCGCGCCGACATCATCAGCCTCGAATACGCCCTGCAGGCGCTCAAGGACGCCGAGCTGCCCGCCAACGACGCCGCGTGGCAGAAGGCCATCACCTTTCTGCAGCGCACCCAGAACAACAGCGAGGTCAACGATCAGAAGTGGGCCGCCAACGACGGCGGCTTCGCGTACTACCCGGGCTTCTCGTATCACGAGGACGGCGGCACGAAGTCGTACGGCAGCGTCACCTACACGGGCCTCATGAGCTACTCGTGGGCGAACGTGAAGAAGGACGATCCGCGCGCGAAGGCGGCGCTGAAGTGGATCCGCGACAACTACACGGTGGACGAAAACCCGGGCACCGGGCAGAAGACGGTCTACTACTACTACATGGTGTTCGCGAAGGCGCTGGCGGCGATGGGCGACGACGTCATCGTGGACTCGCGCGGCCGCAGCCACAACTGGCGCGAGGACCTCGGACAGAAACTGCTGTCGCTGCAGCATCCCGAGGGCTACTGGGTCAACGACAAGGACAAGGCGGAAATGCAGGACAACAAGGTGCTCGTGACCGCGTTCACGATGTCCGCCCTGCAGGCGACGCTGAAGTAAGAGCCGGCCCGCGCCGGCGGCGCATGAAAATCCTTTTCGCCATCGCCGGCCTCGTGGCCGCTTCGATCGTCCCCATACGCGGCGCCACTCTGGACGCCGCCGCGGGGCTCGGCGGACTCGCGAAGGCCGGGCGCTGGACGCCCCTCACCGTCTCGATCGCCAGCGATCGCGACGCGCTTGACGCCGAACTCGTCGTGGTGTGGGGCGACGCGCGCCTGCAGCGTCCGGTCACGCTCTCCCCCGGGGCCCGCAAGACGTTCGAGCTGTACCTACGCACCACGGATCCGCGGAGCGCGATCGACGTCCGGTTGCAGTCGGCCGGCCGTGACCTCGCAGCCGCGAGTGCGCCGGTGCGTGTTCTCGGAGCCGACGACCGGGTGACGGTGTGCGTCCTGACCGACGCCGCCTCGCCCGTCGATTCCACCGCGTGCACGGCCACGGTACTGGCGCGAGCGCTGCCGCGCTCTCCGCGCGGATACGAAGTGGCCGACGACGTCGTGTGGCCGGGCACCCGCGCTGGGGTCACAGCGGAGCAGGACGCGGCGCTGCGTGGCTGGCGATCGCTCGAGGCGCTCGACGCATCGGGCGACCTCGGCGCCACGCCGCAGGTCAGCCGGCCGCTGGTCCCGCGCGGCCTGCCGGCCGCCCTGACACCGGTCGTCGCCGGCATCGGCATCGGGTACGTCGTGACGCTTCTCGCGGCGGCGGCGCTGCTCCGCTCGCGCCGTTCGCGCCTGTCGTGGATGGCAGCGGCATTCGCCGTGATCACCGCCGGTGCGTGCGCGGCGGTCGGCGGCATCGGCCGGGTGGGCGCCACCCGCGCCGTTCACGTGCATCACGTGACGCTGCTCCAGCAGCTGCCCGGCACGCAGGCGTCGGTGATCACGCTGCGCGCCATCGCCGAGTTTCCGGCATTCGACTACTTTGCGCTGCGCCTGCCCTCTGCCGACGGCACGCTCGAAACGGCGGGCGCGCGCGGGATGTCGAGCGGCATGCTCGACGCGGACGGTTTTGCGCTGGTCGCCGGCGTCTTCGGCGTCGCCGGCCGCCAGGCGTTTGCCGGCGAGGCGTTGGTGGATGCGCGCCCGCTCGGTGTCGAAGAGCGCGGCGGCAGCATCGCCATCGAGAACCGATCGGGCCGGACATTGCGCGACTGCCGGCTCGGACACGGTCTCTCCGCCACGATCTCCCGCACCCTGGCGCCGGGCGCGCGCATCGAGGCGTCGTGGACGGAGGGCCGCGACGAGGCACCGGGAGGGCCGGTGATCACCTGCGTCTCCGACGAGCCGCCGCTGGCGTTTACG
>DASYRM010000226.1:0-24873 GCA_036004405.1 Vicinamibacterales bacterium | reverse complement strand
CCGTTCAGCCGCGACCAGCGGCGCTGGGTGTACGCCTCCGCGAAGCTGGAAAACAACTACTTCGGCTTCGGCTCCGACAACGAGCTCGAGTCGTCGCCCAACTACCCCGTCATCAAGCACAGCGTGTTTCCGCTGCAGTCGCCGCACCAGGGCGACGCCGGCTACGACCCGTCGCACGCCATCGCCTGCGGCAAGATTCTCGGCGGCTACCGCCGGCGGGCGCGCGCGTTCCGCCCGGCGTCGGTGGTGAACATCTCGGCGATGAGCTACGGCTCGCTGAGCGGCGTGGCCGTGCAGGCGCTGAACCGCGGCGCGCAGCTGGCCGGCTGCTTCCACAACACCGGCGAGGGCGGATTGTCGCCGCATCATCTGCAGGGCGGCGATCTGATCTTCCAGCTCGGCACCGGCTACTTCGGCTGCCGTGAGATCAACGGACGCTTCAGCCTGCCGAAGCTCGTGGATCTGGTGCAGTCGCACCCGCACATCCGCGCGATCGAAATCAAGCTCAGTCAGGGCGCCAAGCCGGGGCTCGGCGGCGTGCTGCCCAAGCGGAAGATCACGCCGGAGATTGCGGCCATCCGCGGCGTGGCGGACGACCGCGACTGCGTGAGCCCCGCCGCCCACACGGCGTTTCACGACGCCGACTCGATGCTCGATTTCGTCGAGCAGGTGGCGTCGGCCACCGGGCTTCCGGTGGGCATCAAATCCGCGGTGGGCGAGATGCGCTTCTGGCGCGACCTCGCGGCGCTGGTGGACACCACCGGCCGCGCGGTGGACTTCGTGACGCTGGACGGGGGCGAAGGCGGCACCGGCGCCGCGCCGCTGGTCTTTGCCGATCGGGTCGGCCTGCCGTTCAAGGTGGGGTTCAGCCGGGTGCAGCGGGTGTTCGCGGAGCGCGGGCTGCACGAGCACGTCGTCTTCATCGGGTCGGGCCGGCTGGGGCTGCCGGATTCCGCGCTCGTCGGCTTCACGCTCGGCTGCGATCTGATCAACGTGGCGCGCGAGGCGCTGCTGGCCATCGGGTGCATCCAGGCGCTCAAGTGCCACACCAACCACTGCCCCACCGGCATCACGACACAGAGTCCCTGGCTCACGCGCGGGCTCGACCCTACGCTGAAGTCGGTGCGGGTGGCCAACTACATCGTGACGCTGCGCAAGGAGCTGATGGCGCTCAGCCGCGCGTGCGGCGTACCGCACCCGTCGCTCGTGACGCCGCACCAGATCGAGATCCTCGACGGCCGCTTCGGGGCACGGACCGTGGCCGACCTGCTCGGCGGCCGCGGCCGGGGAGTCGCGTTCGACGACGACCCGGAGCTGCCGCCCGGCACGCAGCCGCTGGAATTCGTCAAGGTCAGGCGGGCCTGAAGGCCCGCCTCTACGTACGCTCTTCGAACTCCCCTTCCCACTTCGCGATCACGACCGTCGCCAGGCAGTTGCCGAGCACGTTCACCGACGTGCGCAGCATGTCGAGCAGCGCGTCGATGCCCAGGATCATGAACACCGGCTCGGCGGGCAGGCCGAAGGAAGCCACGGTGCCCATCAGGATCACGAGCCCGCCGCGCGGCACGCCGGCCACGCCCTTGCTCGTCAGCATCAGCGTCAGGAGCATCACGGCCTGCTGGCCGATCGGCAGCTCCACGCCGGCCGCCTGTGCCACGAACAGCGCTGCGAGCGACAGGTACAGCGTGCTGCCATCCAGGTTGAAGCTGTAGCCGGTCGGCATCACGAACGCGACGATCTGGCGCGGCACGCCGAGGTGCTCCATCGCCTCCATCGCGCGCGGCAGCGCCGCCTCCGAGCTGGTGGTGGCAAAGGCGATCGAGACGGGTTCGGCCACTGCGCGCGCGAAGCGCCCGAGCGGCACGCGCACCATCCAGGCGATCGGCAGCAGCACCACGCCGACGAACACCGCCACCGCCACGTAGAAGGTGGCGAGCAGCTTGGCCAGGTTGACCAGGACGCCGACGCCCAACTGCCCCACCGTGTAGGCCATCGCCGCGCCGACGCCGAACGGCGCCAGCACCATCACGATGCCGGTGAACTTGAACATGGTCTCGGCCAGGCTGCCGGCGAAGGCGAGCATCGGCCGCTTGCGCTCTTCGGGGAGCAGCGCCAGCGCCGACCCGAATATCACGCTGAACACCACCACCTGCAGGATCTCGCCGTCGGCGACCGCCTTGGCAATGTTCTCGGGAAAGATGTGGAGCACCACCTCCTGCCACGTGCGCGACGCCGCGGCCGGCAGCTGGCTGGCGTCGATGCTCGCGGGCAGCGTGATGCCGTCGCCGGCCCGGCTGATCGAAATGGCCGCCCAGCCAATCAGGAGCGCCAGCGTGGTCACGACCTCGAAGTAGACCAGCGCTTTGACGCCCATCCGGCCGACCTGACGCAGGTTGGAGTGCCCCGCGATCCCGACGACGAGCGTGGCAAAGAGGAGCGGCGCCACAATGGTACGGATCAGCCGGAGAAAGATCTGGCCGACGAAGCGGACGGACACGGCGATGTCCGGAAAGAAGTGGCCCAGAAGGGCTCCGGCGACGATGGCGACGACAATCCAGAAGGTCAGCGACCGGTGGAGGCGCACGGGCGCTAGGGTATACTGGGACGTTCGCTGTCCGGTTATCCCCTCACCACGCGGAAGTGGCGGAATTGGCAGACGCGCTAGCCTCAGGAGCTAGTTCCCGCAAGGGAGTGAAGGTTCGAGTCCTTTCTTCCGCACCAACCTTCGCTCACGCTGGCACACGGACGTGAGCTTCGGTTGGCAAGCCAGCCCACGCGAAGGTGGACTGTCCCCCAACTTAACGAGTCACTTCCAGCCCTTCCCAGCCGCTGCTACAACGCCGTTCGCGTTTTCCCGGTTCGAATACACATTTGTCGAGCCGCGGCCGTCGCGGGGGGTGCCGCGACCGCCTTGCTCCCGGGATGACCGCGGAGACTTACGACACCGGTGTGGGCGATTCGCGGCCTCGCTACAAAAAAGTCCGCCGAGCGGCGCGCGGCGCCACTCCTCTTCGATGTTTTCCCAATGAAATCGCGGATCAGGGACTGACTGCCAGCCCGGCCTTCTGGCGTTCCTTTTGCTTTTTTGGGCAGCGTGAACGATGGCCGGGGCCGGCGGCGGACCCGGGGGCAGGCACGCTGGTGGCTCAGAACCCCGACTCGCGAAAGGTGACCAGTGTGGCCTCGGCGGCGGACGACCGCGTCGCGCTGCGCGCGGCCGCCATCGTGGCCGAGGCCAGCCGCGCGCTGTGGGTGGAAGACGCCGCGCTCGCGCTGCCGCACATCGCGGAACTGCTCGTGGCCGAGGGGCTCGCGGCGCTGGCGGTCCTCGACATCACCGACGAGGCCAGCCCCTTGCACGGTGAAGCCCGCAGCGCCGGCGCCGCGGGCGGATCCGGCGGCGCTGTCTCCATCCCCATCGTGACGAACCAGGGCACCATCGGCTCGATGGCCGTGGAGCTCGCGCCGCAGTCGTCCGCCACACCCGAGCAGGTAACGGCGCTGCTCAAGCATCTCGCGCAGTTCATCGGGCCGGCGATGACGGCCCACCGCGCGCGCATCGGCGAGCGCGCGCGGCTCACCGACGAGAACAGCCGCCTGCGGAGCCGGTTGCACGGCCGGCACGACCTCACGAGCATCATCGGCAACAGTGAAGCCATGCGGCAGGTGTGCGAGCTCGTCTCGCGCGCGGCGCCCACGGGCACGCCGGTCCTGCTCGAGGGCGAGGCGGGCACCGGCAAGGAATTCCTGGCGCGGACGCTGCACCACAGCTCGCCGTGGGCGCGCAAGCCGTTCGTGGAGTACAGCTGCCGCGCCGCGACCGCGAACCTGGAATCCGATCTGCTCGACCTGTTCCGCGGACGCGACGCACACAAGAAGCGCCCGCCGCTGGCGGACGGCGGCACGCTGTTCCTCGACGACGTGCACGAGCTGCAGGCCGCCGCCCAGTCGCAGCTGATGCGCGTCCTGCAGCAGCGCGAGTTCGCCTCCGCGCACGCCTCCTCCGCGCTCAATCCGCACGTCAGGGTGATTGCCACGTCGGAGACGAGCCTCGAACGCGCCGTGTCCGATCACCGCTTCCGCGCCGACGTGTTCCACCGCCTGAGCGGCTTCTCGATCGCGGTCCCGAACCTTCGCGACCGCCAGGCCGACATACCGCTGCTGGCCGACTACTTCCTGGCCAAGTTCGCCTGCGACCACGGCAAGAGCGCCAGCCGGATTTCGGCGCGCGCGCTCGACATGCTCACGCGCTACCCGTGGCCCGGCCACGTACGCGAGCTCGCCAACGTCATCGAGCGGGCCGTGCTCCTCTGCGACGACGAGGTAGTGCACGGCCACCATCTGTCGCCCGCCATCCACGCCGCGGACGGCGGCGGCCTGCCCGCGCCCTTCAGCCTGTCCGAGTCGCTCGACGCCTACGAGAAGGATCTGCTCCTGGACGCGCTGCGCGCCGCGCGCGGCGTCCGCAGCCGGGCGGCGCGGCTGCTGCAGACCACCGACCGCATCTTCAACTACAAGGTCCGCAAGCACGCCATCGACTGCCGCCGTTTCAAGGGCTAGCGCCGGGCTCCTTGACGCCCCTCGGGGGCGGGACTAGCATTCTTCGCCATACGAAAGCGAGGAGGCTCTTAATGCGCCACAGACTTCTGGGCGTCGCGCTGGCCGTCGTTGCCGTTGTGGCCACGGCGTCCGTGCTGTCGGCTCATCATTCGGTTGCGGGCCAGTTCGACGAGTCGAAGTCGGTCACCCTCAAAGGGGTGATCTCGAAAGTGGACTGGGTCAACCCGCACATCTATCTCTACATCGACGTCAAAACCGACGGCGAGACGGTCACCTGGTCGCTTGGCACCGTGCCGACGGCGATGGCGCGCCGCGCCGGGCTCACGAAGGAATCGATTTCGGGCAAGGTGGGCGAGGTCGTGACCATCGAGTGCATTCCGGCGCGAGACGGCACGAAGCACCTGGGCTGGGTCAACACCATCACCTACGCAGACGGCCATAAGATCGAGCTGTCGCGCCGTTAGCGAACGGTCATCGCATCACACGAGGACAGACGTATGAGGCACACCATTCGTCGATCGCTGACCGCCGCCCTGGTCATCAGCGCGCTCGCCGCCGCGGCGTCGCTCGGGGCGCAGCAAGCCGCGCCGCGCGGCACCGCCGACCTGCTGGCCAAGCTCTCGGCCAAGCCGACGCCGCATCTCAACGGCAAGCCGGACTTCAACGGCACCTGGGATCACCTCGGCGGCATCGAGTTCGTGCGGCCCGAGAAGCTGGCCGACGGCACGATCTGCCTCCGCGGCTGCGCGCCCGCCGCGCCGCGTCCGGCAGCGCCGCCCGCCGCCGCGCCGCGCCCCGCGCAGGCCAATCCGCCGCAGGCGCTCTTCCCGAAATACAAGCCGGAGTTCCTGGCCAAGGTGAAGGACCTCAGTACCCGCCAGGTGGATACCGACAACGTGCTGAAGTGCCTGGCGCCCGGAATCCCGCGCCTCGGACCTCCGGGAAAGATCGTCCAGAACTCGAAGGAAGTAGTGTTCCTGTACGACGACGTCAACGGCGCGTTCTTCCGGATCATCCCGGTGGACGGCCGCACGACGTACCGCAAGGACATGCCCGCGAGCTTCCTGGGGGATTCGATCGGTCACTTCGAGGGTGACACGCTCGTTGTCGAGACCACGAACTTCAACGAGGACACGTGGCTGACCGACAACGGCGCGTTCCACACCGGCGGCCTGAAAGTGGTGGAGCGGCTGCGGCGCGTGGGCGACACGATCGAGTACACCGCCACATCGCACGACCCGGCCGTGCTCACCGAGCCGTGGGCCTCGAAGCCCTACACGATGTGGGTGACGTCGCAGGAGCTCGAGGAGCCCGCACGCTGCGAGGACCGCGACCTGGCGCACATCGTGGACGGTTCACACCACGACAACCCCCGCTAGCGCTTCGCGCTAGCCCGCGGCGGGTGGGCAGGTAGGCTGGTAAGCAGGCAGGGCGTCTCGATTCAGGCGCCCCACCCGCCTACCTGCCTACCTGCTCACCTGCCCCACTCCTGCACTATTCTCGATTCCGTGAGGAACCGCCTGTAATTGCGGTACTGCTGCGTCATGCGGACGCCGCGGATCGCGCCCGCGATCGTGATCCACACGTTCTCGATCGACGTCGGCAGCATCAGCGTTTCTTCGGGATCGGCAAACGACACGGCGCCGTAGCGCACCGAGCTGTCGGATCGCGTGAGCGTGATGTAGAGCCCGCCGCCGAACCCCGACCGCCGCAGCACTTCCCTCGGGAGCGGCACGTCGGTAGGCCCCATCAGCGACTCGTCGATGCGTCGCACCGCCGCGGTTTCAGGATCGACCCAGATCCGCCCGCGAAACCGCCGCGGCACGTCCATTGAAATGCACTCCTTGTCACCGGTGCCCTTCGGGTCCAGCGTGGCTTTCGGCTTTCCCGATGACCGTGGCACGTACTCGATCACGAGCATCTCCTGGCCGTCGAGCCATGTCCGGGTGCCATCGGTGAATGTGTAGTCGGCGTGATGTCCGGGCAGCAGGAATTCAAGCGGCTCGGGTGTGACCGGCGCCGGATCCAGACACTTCGGCTCGTCGCCCGGTTTGACCGGCCGCCGGTTGGCGCGCAGCAGTTCGCGCACCACTTCGACCCTCGGCTTCTCGTCGCCACTGCCCGGCGTCCACTCGAACCGGAGGTCGTACAGCAGCGAACGCGCGAAGCCGTCCGGGGCCAGATCGCCTCTGATCGGCTGCACCGTCACCGTCTCTTCCACCATGAGGCTCTGCGCACGCGCGTAGTACGCCTGCACGTAGTTCGAAATTCGGTCGAGAAGCTCACCCGGGGCGGCCGAAGGGCTCTGGGCGGCGAGCGGGAAACGGTCGAGCGTCACGAGGGCGAGCCCCGCCACCAGCGAGACGCTGGCGAATACCCGCGCATCCGGCCGTAAACGGCGCGCCATGTGCCCCCGTATCCCTGTGTTACCTTACCTCGGCTCAGACGAGCCGACGTATTGAAAACGTTGCGCCCGGAGGGTACGGGGCGGATCTTCAGACCTGCCCCGGCGGGCGACGACATCCAAGGAGGGAGTGCAATGCGGAAGGTGCAACACGTCTTCGCGGCAATCGGCCTGGCCGCGGCCGCGTCTCTGGTCGCGTTCGCCCAGGCGCCGCAGGCTCCGCCGGCCGGCGCACCGGCGGGTCAGGCCCCGGCGGGCGGCGGCCGTGGCGGCCCGGCGGGCCCGGCGTCATTCTTCATTACCAGTGTGGGCAAGGGCGACGGCGCCAACTACGGCGGCCTCGCGGGGGCCGACGCCTACTGCGCGCAGATGGCGCAGGCTGGTGCGATTCCCACGCCGCCCGGACGGACGTGGCGCGCGTATCTGAGCACCAGCGCCGCCAACGGCCAGCCGGCGGTCAACGCGCGCGATCGCATCGGCGCGGGCCCCTGGTACAACAAGAACGGCCAGCTCATCGCCAACAACGTGGCGGACCTGCACGGCGACGTCGAACGCGATCGCAACTCGATCAACAAGACGTTCGCACTCACCGAGAAGGGCACCGTCGTCAACGGCGTCGGCGACATGCCGAACCAGCACGACATCCTGACCGGCTCGGATTCGTTCGGGCGCGCGCGTGCGGGCTCCGACGACAACACGTGCAGCAACTACACGAGCAACGCCTCGCCGCCAGCGGGCACACCGCGCGGCCAGGGTCCGGGCGTATGGCTCGGCCATCACGACCGCACCGGTGGCGGCAACTCGTCGTGGAACGCCACGCACAAGTCGGCAGGCTGCAGCCAGGCCAACCTGGTGGCGACCGGCGGCGCCGGCCTGCTCTACTGTTTCGCGGCTAACTGATCGGGGGGGCTTACGAGAAGGGAACCGGCTCCTGGCCTTCGGGCTGAAACCGCGAACCGGCGTTAAGCCGGTTTGCCAGATACTGCGCGCGGTCCGCGTTCTTTGCGGGCCGCGCCACTCGATCAACTCTCGGTGTCTTCGACCTGCCAGTCGGCCAGCGGCTGCGGGCCCAGCTTGATGTCGGCGATATCGGGATCGATACCGTCGCTACGGGGACCGGCGGTTGCCTTCCGCTCCTTCGCATCGCGACGGCGGGCTGACTTCATCTGGCGGCGCTCTGCGAGCGACTTTTCGCGCTCTCGCTTCGCGGCAGTGGGTCGGGCGTTCGGGGCCATAGCTCAGTTCCTTGGCGCACGCCCAGGATCGGGCGTAGGCTCAGAATACACGATCCCGTGGCTGAGCCGGTGCTCAAAAGTCGGACCGCGCCCCGGGCCGCACTGCATCCTTGCGCCAAACCGCCCATTTCACAGCTGAAGCTTTCTTCGAATAAGGATTAGGTGTGCGAGAACTGCCGAACCGCGTCCATCGCCTGAACGAACTGGCCAACGATCTGTGGTGGAGCTGGAATCGGCCCGCACGCAATGTCTTCCGGCGTCTCGACTACGCACTGTGGCGTCAGACCGCCCACAACCCCGTCAAGATGCTCACGGCGATCTCGAACGACGCGCTTGCCCGCGCGGTCGCCAGCACCGAGTGGCTGCACTTCTACGACCAGGCGATCGCGGGGCTCGACGCCGCGCGCGTCGCGCGCAACACCTGGTGTGCACGCGAGCATCCGTCGCTCGCCGCCGCGACGATCGCCTACTTCTCCGCGGAGTTCGCGCTGCACCAGTCGCTGCCGATCTACGCCGGTGGCCTGGGCGTGCTGGCCGGCGACCACTGCAAGGAGGCCAGCGACCTGGGTGTGCCGCTCGTCGGCATCGGGTTCATGTACCCGCAGGGCTACTTCCATCAAGTGCTCTCTCCGGACGGCTGGCAGGAAGAACACTACGAGCGGCTCAACTGGGAAGACGCGCCGATCGCGCCGGCGCTGACACCCGACGGAAAGCCGTGCGTGAGCGCCGTGCCGCTCGGCGACCGCACGGTGCTGGCCGCCGTGTGGCGCGTGCGCGCCGGCCGCGTCACGCTGTACCTGCTCGACACCGATCTGCCGGAAAACGCGCCGCGGGACCGCGAGCTCTCGGCACGGCTCTACGGCGGCGACCGTGAAACGCGCCTGCAGCAGGAGATCGTCCTCGGCATCGGCGGCGTGCGCGCGCTGCGCGCGCTGGGCCTGACGCCCGCGCTCTACCACCTCAACGAAGGGCACGCCGGCTTCGTGGTGCTGCAGCGCATCCGCGATCTGTGCGACCACGGCCAGACCTTCGACAGCGCGCTCGCCGAAGTGCGCCGCACGACGGTGTTCACGACGCACACGCCGGTGCCGGCCGGGCACGACGCGTTCTCGTTCGGCATGGTCGAGGCGCACCTGGCCGGGCTGTGGGGCGACCTCGGTGAAAACCACTCCCGCTTCGTGGACCTCGGCGCGCACGACAACGGCGCCGGTCCGATGTTCAACATGACCGCGCTGGCGATGCGCTCGGCGGCCTCGGTGAACGGCGTGAGCCAGCTGCACGGCGAGGTGACGCGGCAGATGTGGCAGCCGCTGTGGCCGGAGCTGCCGGCGAACAAGGTGCCGGTGAAGTCGCTGACCAACGGCGTGCACGTGCCGACGTGGATGTCGTCGGAGATCGCGCGCCTGCTCGACCGCTACCTTGGCCCCGAGTGGCAGGAGAACCACGACGACCCCGAGTTGTGCGAGCGCGTGCTCGAGATCCCCGACGAGGAGCTGTGGAACGCGCGCGTGGCGCTGCGCACCTTCCTCTTCCAGTTCGTGCGCGAGCGCGCGCGCCAGCGGTGGACGACCGAAGGCGGGGCGGCCGCGCGCGTGGTGGCCGCCGGCACGATGTTCGATCAGAGCGCGCTCACCATCGGCTACGCGCGGCGCTTCACCGGCTACAAGCGGCCCGAACTGCTCTTCTCCGACCCGCAGCGTCTGGCGGCGATTCTCAACAAGTGGGGTCGTCCCGTGCAGTTCGTCTTCGCGGGCAAGGCGCACCCGGCCGACGACATCGGCAAACACCATCTGCAGCACATCTATCACCGCGCGCTCGACCCGATGTTCGGCGGACGGATCGCGGTGGTGGACGACTACGACCTGCACGTGGCGCACTTCCTGGTGCAGGGCTGCGACGTCTGGCTGAACAACCCGCGCAAGCCGCTCGAAGCCAGCGGCACCAGCGGGATGAAGGCGGCCATCAACGGGACGCCGCACCTGTCGATTGGCGACGGCTGGTGGGCCGAAGGGTTCACCGGCGAGAACGGCTGGCTCATCGACGGCAACGCACACCCGGATGACCACGGCGCGCAGGACTGGGCCGACGCGCAGGCCCTTTACACGCTGCTCGAGCAGCAGCTGGTGCCCGCCTTCTACGACCGCGACGGCTCCGGCATCCCGCACCGCTGGCTGCAGACGGTCAAGCAGTCGATCCGCACGGTGCTCCCCCGCTTCAGCGCCAGGCGCATGGTCAAGGAGTACGTCCGGGAGATGTACGTCCCGGCGCTCACCGAACCGCGCAAGGTCTGATCTTTCGTAGGGGCAGGTCTTCAGACCTGCCCGCCCGTATACTCGCGGTGCCCTCTCCGCCCTCTCCGCCCTCTCCGCCCTCTCCGCCCCGGTATACTCGTGGGATGGCTCGTAAATCAGGCGTCGAGAAGGCCAAGTGCGCGCTCTGCGGCGCCAAGGACATCTCGGAACCCCGCGGCGAGGAACGCTACTGCCGCGACTGCTGGGAAAAGAAGATCGCGGTCGAGGAAGTGGTCGCCCGCGAGTTCGCGTTGAAGCGGTACATCCGCGCCCACAGCGCGGAGAAGTACCTCGTGTACCACTCGACCATCAAGCGTCCCACCGGCCAGATCATCGTGGTGGACGACGGCTACGACCTCTTCTTGACGATGGTGCTCTACCCCAACTTCGGCTGGGACGAGGCCGCTTATCACCTTGACGGCGATCCCGAGGGGCGGACATTTGCCGAGATTCTGGTGGACGTCGTGGCCACCGAGGTGATCGAACCGTGGGGCGGCGGCAAGTGGCATCTCGAGGTGTTCCGCTCGGCCAATGGGGAACCGGAAGACTGGAACGGCGAGATGTAAGCGCTATAATTCGTCGCGCCCGGAATCGCGCCAGGTTTGCGCGACGGAAAGGACACGTCAATGACTCGTTATCTGTGCACCGTACTGGCCCTGACCGGCGGACTCGTGCTCACGGCCGGCGCGCCCTCCGCGCACGCTCAGGACGCTGCCAGACCGAAACTCATTTCACCGGTCCGGGGGACTGCTGAACTGGCGTTCACCAATGCCGTCCGCAAGAAGGAAGGCAACATGTGGATTGCCACCTTCAAGGTCAAGAACCTCGCGGCGGCCCCCATCGCCGGCCTCCGCATCGAGGAGTTCTGGTACGACAAAGGCGGTGAGATCGTCGCGGGCGCGGAGCCGTTCCGCTACCGGAAGCCGCTGGGGCCGGGCGAAGTGATCGAGATCACGCTGAAGACGCCGGCCAATCCGAAGATGCAGCGCTCGCAGCTGAAGTTCAGCCATGGCGACGGCAAGAACGACCAGATCAAGCCCAAGCTGATGCCGAAACTCTAGATCGCACACGCAAAGGGCCGGCTCGCGCCGGCCCTTTGCGTGTACTCTGAAGCTTCGGGCTTCGGGCCTCGGGCTTCAGCCCGCCTTTGCTGAAGCCGCTCTCCTGAAGCCCGAAGCCTGAAGCCTTCGGTATCAGACGGCCCAAATGTTCAGGGCGGCGGTAATCAGCAGCGCGTTGACGAAGTCGATGCCGAACGCGCCGACCAGCGGCACCACCAGATACGCCTTCGGCGCCGGGCCATAGCGCTCCACCAGCGCGCCCATGTTGGCCACGGCGTTGGCCGTGGTGCCGAGCATGAAGCCGCAGAAGCCGCCCGACATCACGACGGCGTCGTAGTCGCGCCCCATGAAGCGCGGGACCACTCAGATGCACAGCGCCGCGACGAGCGCCATCTGTGCCGCGAGGATGACGAGCAGCGGGACGACGGCCCCCGCGAGCTGCCACAGGCGCAGCGTCATCAGCGCCATCACCAGGAAGATCGACAGCGCCACGGTGCCGAGGTCGTCGATCGTGCGCTGCGAGATGCCGATGGCACCGGCCACGTCGTCGAGATTCCGGATCACGGCGGCCACGATCATCGCGCCGATGTAGGCCGGGAGCGTCCAGCCGATCGCTGCGAAGCCGGCGCTCACCCACCCTCCCACGCCCACCGCCACGAGCAGCACGACGAGGTGCTTCAGCAGGCTGTAGGCCTCGACGTCCTCGCCCGCGGGCGTCGAAATCGCCGGCTCGTCCATCTGGCGCTCCGCCAGCGCTTCGAGCGTCACGGCCGGACGCGTCGGCACCAGCGTCGCGTGGCGGCCGAGCAAATAGGTGGCGATCGGGCCGCCCATCACGCCGCCGGCCACGATGCCGACCATCGCCGCCGACACCGCCAGCGTGGCGGCGCCGCCCACGCCGGCGCTCTCGAAGAGCGGTGCGAAGGCGAGCCCGGTGGCCGGTCCGCCCGTCAGCGTGACGGAGCCCGCGAGCACCCCCATCAACGGATGCTCGCCAAGCAGCCACGCGACTCAGCGCGGTGTCGAAGGCGACCAGCGGCGGCGTACCGCGATTGATGACAGCGAGGAGTGCCGCCAGCGGCAACCCGCCGACCACCGGGGCCGGGATGTTGTAGCGCGCCAGCAGCGGCACGCGCTTCTTGATGCCGTAGCCGAGAAAGAGCGCGGCTCCGGCGAACGCGACCGTTTGAATGAGATCCAGGCTCACGGATGTGGACGGGCCGCCTGAAGGCGGCCCCTACTTGATCCGCACCTGGATGTCGCGGCTCGCCGCGTTGTTGTCGCCGACTCGCGACTTGCCCTCGATGTGCAGCACGTAGAGGCCGGGCGTCAGTTCGCTCAGCGGCAGCCGGCCCGCGAACCCGTAGCCGCCGCCCTTGACCTCGGACGACTCGCGCTCTTCGCTTGCGGTCAGCACCACGCGGCCGTCGTCGGCACGGAGCTCGGCCTTCAGGTCGACCTTGTGCTTGTTGTTGGCTCCGTTCTCGTAGAACTCGGCGAAGAACATCAAGGTGTCGCCGGCCATGAACTCGCGCGTGGCCACGGGCGGGCCTGGCAGGAAGTCGCCGAGCGGATTCTTCGCGCGGACGGTCGGCGTCAGCGACGCTGCCACCGACGTGATGGCGACGCCGCTCATGGCGAACGACGCCTTGTAGAAGTCCGGGATCTCCAGGTCGTACAGCACGCTCCCCGCCTTACCTGTGGCGTTGGCGGCGGCCAGGCGCAGCTGGTACTTGCCGGGCGGCAGGTTCATCTGCGTGAGCAGGCGGAACCCATGCTCCCTCGCGCTCTTGTAGGTGTCGGGCTTCAGCGCCAGCTTGGCCGTGTTGCGCTCGCCCGGAAACACCTTGCCGGTGGAATTGGTGGCGGCGTTGGCGATCTCGAGCGACTCGTTGAAGGTGCCGTTGGCCTCGACGAAGTCGAGCTTCGACGCGTCGAGCTCGAGCACCACGGCCACCGCGGCGTTGGGAGCCTCGCCCTTGAAGGCCCCGGCAAACACTTTCACCGGCATGCCGGCCACCGGGAGCGGGCTGGCGATGGCGGCCGAGAGCGCCGGATTCGTCGCGCCCGGCGCCGCGTCGGCCGGCCGGCGGCCGCGCGCCTCGTAGTAGCCGTTGCGCGCCCGCGCCACGCGGAGACCCGGACGGGTCACCCGCACCTGGATCTTGCGGTAGCGGCCGTCGCGGCGGCTGTTCGTCGAGTAGTAGCCGAGCAGGTAGTACTGGCTGTTCTCCTGGACGATGCGGTCGAACGCGGTATTGAAGTCGTTGCGGTTGACCGCGGCAAAGCCGCCGGTGTTGGCCGCGAGCACGCGCAGGCTGTCCTGCGACAGGGTCAGCTCGCGCGACATCGACTGAAGGCCGGCGCCCTGCTCGGGAAAGGTGGAGCTCTGGGTGATGAGGTCTTCGGAACCCGTGCTCAGGCCGCGCGGATCGATGGCGTAGATGCTGACGTTGCCGCGCGTGGCGGAGGCGATGGCGTCATGGGTGTCGAGCAGCACCGCTGACGCGGTGGAGCCGGCGAGTCCCACCGCCTCGTGGATGTCGTAGTCCACGCCCTCGCCCACGAGCAGCAGCGCCTTGCGGCGGCCGCGCACGTTGGCCATGAACTCGGCCAGCTTGCGCACCGTGCCCATGGCGTTGCGGGCGTTGAAGCTGCGCTCCATCATGTCCTTGTCGTCGCCGACCACCATCTGACGCGTGTCGGGGTCGACGCGGGCGCCCTCGATCTTGTTGATCGTCGCCGACGGCAGCTTCCGCCCAATGAACTTGTCGACCGCCGCCATCAGCAGCCGCGGGTTGTTGGTGAAGTCCTGCGAGCCGTTGCTGCGGCCGGTGAAGACGATGGCCGCCAGATCGTTGGTGCCGAAGCTGCGCTCGAAGAAGCGCCGCATGGCGGCCTTGACCCGGGGCGTGCGCGTGAACTCGGTGTGCAGGTCGTCGAGCACGATCAGGTAGATGCGCCCTTCGGTGTGATCGTTGGTCTGGACGTCCTGCTCGACCGGCGCGGTCGCAAAGAGCGGGCGTTCGGCGCGCTCGATCGGAATGTCGACTCGCGAGAACGACGTCACCTTCTGCGGCTTGCCGTCCTCGAGCACTTCGAATTCCTCGGCCTTGAGGTCGTTGACCGGGTTGTTCTGCGCGTCGGTCACGAGGACGTCGGCTTCCACGTAGTCGACTTCGACGCGGAAGATGACCGGGGGCGCGGCGTCCTGCGGCGCGGCTGGTGCCGGCGCCTGCTGGGCCCAGAGCACGCCGGTGGAAAAAGCGGCGGCGGCAGCCGCGGAAAGAGCGAGGCGCTTGGTCATAATGGTCTTCGAGGGCTGGCCCCGCGATTATAGGCAGACTTTCAGTGCCTTCGCAGCGTCAGACCTCTATACTTTTGGACGCCATGGCGCTCGACCTGCCAGCCATCCAGCGCGCGCTCCGCGAGAGCGGGCTCGATGGATGGCTGCTGTACGATTTTCACGGCTCCAACCCGATCGCGACGCGCCTGTCGGGCGTGGATCGGGGCGCCCACCTCACCACGCGGCGGTGGTACTACCTGATTCCCCGGGACGGCGAACCGCGCGCCCTGGTGCACGCCATCGAACGCCACAATCTGGACCTGCTCCCCGGCACGAAGATCATCTACGGCCGCCGCGAGCAGCTCGAGGCAGGGCTCACCGAGCTGCTGAAAGGCGTCACGCGCGTCGCGATGGAGTACTCGCCCAAGTGCGCCATCCCGTATGTCTCCCGTGTGGACGCCGGCACGGCCGAGGCGGTGAAGGCCCGCGGCGTGGACATCGTCTCGTCGGGCGACCTCGTGCAGGCGTTCGAGGCGGTGTGGACCGCCGAGCAGCTCGACACGCACCGCGTGGCCTCGCACGCGCTCTACCGGATCAAGGACCAGGCCTTTGCCGCGGCTGCCGCCGCGGTGCGTGCCGGCACGCCGCTCACCGAGTACGAGCTCCAGCAGCAGATGGTGGCGTGGTTTGCGCAGGAAGGGCTCGTCTCGGATTCGGCACCGGTGGTCGCAGTGGGGCCTCACGCGGGCGACCCCCACTATCTCCCTACTCGAGCGAGCGCGTCGGTGATCGGACCCGACGGGCTGCTCCTGCTCGACCTCTGGGGCAAGCTGGCGCAGCCGGGCGCGGTGTTTGCCGATATCACGTGGGTCGGGTTCACCGGGCGGGACGTGCCGGCGCCGATGACCGCGGCGTTCGACGCCGCCGCCCGGGCTCGCGACGCCGCCGTGGATCTGGTGCAGGCGGCCGCACGCGACGGGCGGGAGCTGCGCGGCTGGGAGGTGGACCGGGCCGCCCGGGCCGTCCTGGTGGCGGCGGGGTTCGAGGCCCAGGTGCTGCACCGCACCGGGCACAGCCTGGGCGAAAGCGTGCACGGCAACGGCGCCCATCTCGACGATTTCGAGACGCACGACGAACGGCGCCTGCTGCCGGGCACCGGGTTCACGGTCGAGCCGGGCGTGTACTTCGCAGACTTCGGGGTTCGCACGGAAATCAACGTATATCGGGCCGATCGCGAGGCGCTGGTCACGGGACCCTGCCAGACCGCCATCGTGCCGCTGCTATCATGAGGACGGGGGCGTGGAGGCTTTAATGCTGAACCGGAAGATCACGTTGTTGTATTCCCTGCCGATCGTGCTGATGTCGGTGCTCGTCGGCATGATCATCGCGTCGCGGCTCGACCTGTCGCCGGCGTCGAGCGCGCAGACGGTGGCGGCACCGCCGATGAACAGCGCTCCGCTGAACGGGCCGATCACGGCGTCCACGTTCCGCGACATCGCCAAGCTGGCGTCGCCGGCCGTAGTGAACATCCGCACCGAGTCGCGGCAGCGCACGCAGGACCTGTCCGACTTCTTCGGCGGGGGCAGCGGCGACCTCTTCGAGCGCTTCTTCGGCACGCCGAACCCGCGCGGCGGGGGTCAGGGCGGTCAGGGCGGCGGTCAGGGCGGCGGCCAGGGACGGCAGGCGCCGCGCGAGCGCGAACAGGTCGTGCAGGCGGCGGGCACCGGGTTCATCATCGACAAGGCCGGGTTCATCCTCACCAACAACCACGTCGTCGACGGCGCCACCAAGATCTCCGTCTCGCTCTACGGCGAGGACGAGGATCAGGAGTACGAGGCGCGCGTCGTGGGGCGCGATCCGCTCAGCGACAGCGCGCTCATCGAGCTCACGCAAAAACCCAACCACACGCTGCCCGAGATCAAGTTCGGCGACTCGAGCCAGATGCAGCCGGGCGACTGGGTGATGGCGATCGGCAACCCGTTCGGCTACGCGCACACGGTGAGCGTGGGCGTCATCAGCGGTCTGGACCGTCCGTTCCAGGTGGCCAACCGCCGCCAGGCACAGGTGCTGCAGACCGACGCGGCCATCAACCCCGGCAACTCGGGCGGCCCGCTGCTCAACATCCGCGGTGAAGTGATCGGCATGAACACCGCCATCATCACCGACGGGCAGCGCCAGGGAAACATCGGGATCGGCTTTGCGATTCCCAGCAACACGGTGCGCGATCTGCTGCCGCAGCTCCGCGGCGGCAAGATCACGCGCGGCCGCATCGGCGTCGAGATCAAGGCGGTTCCGCGCGAGGCGCTCGACGAATTCGGTCTGAAGAGCCGCGACGGCGCCCTCGTCGGAGCGGTGACGTCGGGCGGCGCCGCCGCCAAGGCCGGCATGGAGCCCGGCGACGTGATCCTGTCGTACAACGGCAAGGCGGTGAAGAACAGCAACGAGCTCGTGTCGATGGTGACGGCCACCAGGCCCGGCACCGCGGTGCCAGTGCGCATCATGCGCGACGGCAAGGAGCAGACGCTGACCGTCACCGTAGACGAGCTCGATCTCGAGGCCGAAAACACCACGCAGCAGGCGCGCGCGCGCGGCGGACGCGGCGGCGGTCCCGAGCCGGAGCCGACCGCCGGCTTCGGGCTGACGCTCAACAACATCACGCCCGACATCGCGCGCCAGCTGCGGCTCGAGAGCTCGCGCGGCGCGGTGGTGGTGGACGTCGATCCCAACAGCCCCGCGGCACGCTCCGGCATCAGCGAGGGTGATGTGATCCTGCGCGTGGGCCGCACGCCGGTGGCCAATGCCGCCGAGGCGCAGCGCGAGCTGGCCAAGGTGCCGTCCGGCGGCACCGCGTTCGTGCGCGTCCTCCGCGACGGGCAGGAGACGTTCGTCACCATCACGAAGGAGTAGCAGGCCTCTCGTGACGGAGCATCGCTAGTGCTCGAGCGCGAGGTCAAGATCCGGTTCGCCGATCCTGACCTCGCACGCGCCGCCCTCTCGAAAATCGGGGCCGCACCGCTGCGGCCCCGCCGCCTCCAGGACGACACCCTCTTCGACACACCGGACGGCGTGCTGCGCGCCAAGCGCGGCGTGGTGCGCCTGCGCTGCGAGCCGGATCGCGCGTTCCTGACCTACAAGGGGCCGGTGCAGCCGGGCCCGATGAAGATTCGCGAGGAGCAGGAGACCGAAGTGGCCGACGCCGAGGTACTGCGCCGCGTCCTCCACGAGCTCGGGCTCGTCGCGTGGTTCCGCTACCAGAAGTTCCGAGAGGAGTACGAGGCGCCGGGCGTCGTGATCGCGCTCGACGAGACGCCGGTCGGGACCTATCTCGAAATCGAAGGCTCGGAAGAGGGCATCCTTACCGCGACGGACGCCTTGGGCTGCTCTTCGGCCGACTTCATCCTGAATTCCTATCGCGGCCTCTTCGCGGCGTTCGCGCAGGCACACAAGCTGAGCGCGCGCGACATGCTGTTCGACGCGGGAGACCCCACCCGCGCATGATGCCCGCGCTGGTTCTGACGGCCGGTCTGGCCACGCGCCTGCGGCCGCTCTCGCTCGTGCGCGCCAAGGCCGCGCTGCCGGTGGCCGGGCAGCCGCTGGTCGTCCGCATCATCCGCTGGCTGCGGACGGCCGGCGTCACCGATGTCGTGCTCAACCTGCACCACATGCCGGAAACGCTGACGCGCATCGTGGGCGATGGGCAGGACCTCGGGGTGCGCGTCCGCTACTCGTGGGAAACGCCCGTGCTCGGATCGGCCGGCGGTCCGAAGCGCGCGGCGCCAATCCTGGGCGCGTCCCGATTCCTGGTCGTCAACGGCGACACGCTGACGACGCTGGATCTCGCGCCCCTGCTCGATCACCACGCGCGTTCCGGTGCGCTCGTCACCATGGCGGGCGTGCCCAACACCGAGCCGTACAAATACAGCGGCCTGGTGGCCGGTCCCGACGGCGTCCTGGCGGGCGTCGCGCCGCGCGGGTCGCAGCAGCCGTCGTACCACTACTTCGGCGTGCAGGTGGTGGAGGCCGCGGCATTCGACACCGTGCCGGCCGACACGCCGTACGAGTCGCTGGCCGCGCTCTATCCGGCGCTGAACGCGGCGCGGCCGGGCAGCGTGCGCGTGCTCCCGACCCAGGCGATCTGCCACGACATCGGAACGCCGCTCGACTACTACGCCACGTCCATGGCCTTTGCCGATCGGGAGGGCACGGCGCCGGCCCACCGGTCGATTCTCTGGGACGACGTCGAGCTTGGCGAGAGCGCAGCGGTCGAGCGCTGTATCGTCACCGACGGCGCCAGGATTCCGGCGCGCACCTCGTGGAAGGACCAGATCATCCGCCGGATCGACGGCGAGCTCGCGCCGGGCGAGCAGGCGATCGGCCACCTGGCGGTATCCTCACTGAGCTGACGATGGAGCCGGAGTGACAACGACAACAACCGACGTCCGGACACGCATCGATCTCTTCCTGTCACAGTGCGGGCTGGCGCAGCGCGGCGCCTCGGTCGTCGCGCTCTCCGGCGACGCCTCCGACCGCCGCTACTTCAGGGTGCTCGTGCCCCAGGATGCGTCGCAGGTGCTGGCCGTCCACCCCGAAGGGATCGACTTCGATCAGCTTCCATTCGTGAACGTCGCCAGCCTGCTGGCCTCGATGCCGGTGCCGGTGCCGCGCATCCTCGCGCACTCGAACGCGCTCGGCATCATCGCGCTGCAGGATCTGGGCGACGTGACGCTGCAGGCGCATCTCGGAGCGGCGACCCCTGGGGAGCACGCCGCCCTCTATCGCGAGGCCGTGGGCCTCATTGCCATGCTGCAGCGGCGCGGCGCGGAGCTCGCGGGCCCCGGCTACGTGCCCTATGGCATCGCGTTCGACGTCGAGAAGCTCACCTGGGAGCTGAACTTCTTCCTGAAGCACTTCCTCGAGGCATATCGCGGCGCGTCCTTCACCGACGACGCCCGCGCGGCGCTGTCCGAAGAGTTCGCGACCATCGTCGGCGAGCTCGCCGCGGAGCCCCGCGTGCTGTGCCATCGCGACTATCACAGCCGCAATCTGATGCTCCACGAGGGGCAGCTCTACATCATCGACTTCCAGGATGCGCGACTGGGCCCCGACACGTACGACCTGGCGTCGCTGCTCCGCGACTCCTATATGGACCTCACCGACGCGCAGGTGGACGAGCTCATCGCCTACTTTCTGGCGCTCCGCGGCCAGGGCACCAGCGCGGGCAGCGGCGACGGCCTGTCGTTCCGCACCCGCTTCGACCTGATGGCGCTGCAGCGGAACCTGAAAGCGCTCGGCACCTTCGGCTTCCAGGCCGCCGCGCGCGTCAACCCGGTCTACATCCAGTACATCCCGCGCACGCTCGCCTATGTGCGCGCCAATCTCGAGCGTCATCCGCGCTTTGCCCGTCTGCGCGAGCTGCTCGCCGGCGCGCTGCCCGAGCTGCGCTAACATGGCCTCACCGTGGGCGATCGGCGCTTCGGGCTCTCCACGCATCTCTTCCACGACCACCGGCTGACGCGCGACCACCTTGCGCTCGTGGCACGCCACGGCTTCCACGCGGTGGAGGTCTTCGCCACCCGCACCCACTTCGACTACCGGGACGACACCGCTGTGTCGAATCTTGCGGACTGGCTGCGGGAGACGGGGCTCGAGCTGCACTCGGTGCACGCACCCATTGCCGAAGCCGTGCGTCGCGGCGAGATGGTAGTGCCCTACTCCACCGCGTCGGGCGACGAAGCTCGCCGCGCCGTCGCGGTGGACGAAGCCAGAGCCGCGCTGGCCCTCGCCGCCCGGATTCCGTTCCGCTACCTGGTGCTGCACCTCGGCGTGCCCACGCGTACGAACCCGCCCGCCAACGACAACCAGCCAGCCGCCGCACGCCGCAGCCTGGAGCAGATTGCGGCAGCGGCGCAGGCCGTGGGCGTACAGGTGGCGGTCGAAGTGATCCCCAACCTGCTCTCCACGCCGGCGGCGCTCGTGCGCTTGATCGAGGACGAGACCGAGGACCTCGACGCCGGCATCTGCCTGGACTACGGGCACGCGCATCTGATGGGCGACGTGGCCGAAGCCATCGAAGAGCTGTCGGGCCATCTGATCACCACCCACGTGCACGACAACCGCCGGCGCGCCGACGATCACCTGCCGCCGTTCGGCGGGAGCATCGACTGGGACGTGGCGATGATGGAGACGCAGAAGATCGGCTACGACGGCGTGCTGATGTTCGAGGTGGCCGACAACGGCGATGCGATGGCGGCGCTGCGGCGCTGCGCCGACGCGCGCGAGCGGCTCGAGAGCACGTTCGTCATCCTTTGAGGCAGTTTTTCGAACCTTTCAGGTTCGCCTCTACAGATCAGAACTTGGGCTAGAACGCCGCGTGGCCGGGTGTACGCGGGAACGGAATCACATCACGGATATTGGCCATCCCGGTGGCGTAGATGATCGTCCGCTCGAGGCCAAGACCGAACCCGGCGTGCGGCACGGTGCCGTATCGGCGCAAGTCGCGATACCACCAGTACGCCTTCGGGTCGAGGTGCAGTTCCTCCAGACGGCGATCGAGATGATCGAGCCGCTCCTCGCGCTGTGAGCCGCCGATGATCTCGCCGATGCCCGGCGCCAGCACGTCCATCGCCGCCACCGTCTTGCCGTCGTCGTTCATGCGCATGTAGAACGCTTTGATCTCCTTGGGATAGTTCATGACGACGACCGGGGCCTTCACGTGCTCTTCGGTGAGCCAGCGTTCGTGCTCCGATTGGAGATCCATGCCCCAGTGCACCGGGAACTCGAACGTCTTCCCGCTTTTTTCGAGGGCAGCGATCGCATCGGTATACGTGATGCGCTCGAACGGGGACTTCACGAACGCTTCGACGCGGGCGATGCAGCCCTTGTCGATGCGGTCGGCGAAGAACTTCAAGTCATCGCCGCGCTCGTTGAGGAGCGCCGTCAGGATGTATTTGAGAAACGACTCGGCGAGGTCTGCGTCGGCGTGCAGATCGGCGAACGCGATCTCGGGCTCCACCATCCAGAACTCGGCGAGGTGCCGGCTCGTGTTGCTGTTCTCGGCGCGGAACGTCGGGCCGAACGTGTAGACCTTCGACAAGGCGAGACAGTAGGTCTCGACGTTGAGCTGTCCGCTGACGGTGAGGAAGGCTTCGCGGCCGAAGAAGTCGCCGCTGAAGTCGGTGCGCCCTTCCGGGGTGCGCGGGATCGCTGGCACGTTCGCGAGATCGAGCGTGCTGACGCGAAACATCTCGCCGGCGCCTTCGGCATCGCTTGCGGTGACGATCGGCGTGTGCACCCAGAAGAACCCGTGCTCGTGAAAGTAGCGATGGATGGCCATGCTGAGGCAGTGGCGGACGCGCGCCACGGCGCCGAGGGTGTTCGTGCGCGGGCGGAGGTGCGCCACTTCGCGGAGATACTCGAACGACGCGCGCTTCGGCTGAATCGGATATCCCTCGGGGTCGTCCACCCACCCGACGACTTCAACGGCGTCGGCTTGCACCTCGACGGACTGGCCCTGCCCCTGACTCTGCACCAGGACACCGCTCGCCATCACCGCGCATCCCGACGTCAGCTTCTTGACCTCGCTCTCGTAGTTCGGCAACTGCGCGGGCGCCACGACCTGAATCGGATCGAAGCACGAGCCGTCGTGGACGTGAACGAATGACAGACCTGCCTTGGAGTCGCGGCGCGTTCGAACCCACCCTCGAACGGAGACGCGGCTCCCGACCGGCAGGTGTCCCTTGAGCAGCGACGCGATATCGGGGCGATCGACGGTGGACATGGCTAACCGTAATCCTAGGACAGGCCAAAGGCTAAGGGCGAAGAGGCCTGAACTTGTGGATCCGGCGGCCGCGGTTCTCGGCGACGTAGACGTTGCCGCGCGAATCCACGGCGATGCCGTGGGCCTGGTTGAACTCGCCCGGAAACGTGCCGGCGCGGCCAAAGCTACCGACGATCGCGCCGCTCTCGCGATCGAGGATCTCCACGCGCGCGTTGTTCTGATTGATGACGAAAAGCTGCCGCTGATCGGGCGAGAAGGCGATCGCCACCGCCGAGCCGCCTGTCTCGACGCGCTTGCCGTCACCCGGCGCCGTCACCGGGGTCCACGGCACCGCAATCGTCCGCTGCAGTCGTCCTGTCGTGTCGTAGACGAGGATGCGCGAGCCGGTACGGTCGCACACGTAGACCAGATGATCCCGCGCCATCGCCAGGCAGTGCACGGTATCGGCCACCTCGGGCCGCCACTGCCGCAGGAACTTCCCGTCAGCGTCGAGGACGGCCACGCGGCGGTTGCCGCCGGTGCTCTCGCCGTCCGACACGAACACCTCACCGTTCTGCGAATCGACGGCGATGCTCGACGGCATGAAGAACACGGCCGCGCTCGAGTTCAGCGGCGTTCCCTTGGCGGTGCCGTCGGACGAATCGAGCGTGCCCTTCTTGCCGATCTGCAGCAGCAGCGTGCGGCCGTCGTGCGTGTACTTCTGGATCATGCCCGACGGGCTGCTGGCAATCCAGATGTTGGTGTCTTTGTCCACATGACACGAGTGAAGCCGCGGATCGAGCTTCGCCGGATCGCCCCACGAGTTGACCACCGCGCCGGCCTGGTCGAACTCGATGATCTGCGACGCGAGGCGCGCGGCGTTCAGGTCGCCGTCGGCCACGTCCTGACGGTTGAGGATGAACACGTGGTCCTGCGCGTCCACGCACACGCCGCCGAGACCGCCCAGCACCCACTGGTTCGGGAGCGGCTTCGGCCAGCTGACGTCGGCCTCGTAGCGGACGGGCCGGCTCTGCGCCGACAGCGCGGCGGCCATCAAAACGGCAACGGCCAGACTTCTCATCATGGCGTTCCTCGGCGGCGCCGGATGCTAGCACGTGGTACTCTGATCGTTCCGCATGAAAATCGGCATGGTGTCGCTCGGGTGCCCCAAGAACCTCGTGGATTCCGAGGTGATGCTGGGGCTGGCCCAGCAGGCGGGGTACGAGCTGACACGAGACCCCGAAGGGGCCGAGGTGCTGGTGGTCAACACCTGCGCCTTCATCGACAAGGCCAAGCAGGAGTCGGTGGACGCCATCCTCGAGATGGCCGAGTTCAAGAAAACGGGCGCCTGCAAGACGCTCGTCGTCGCCGGCTGCCTGGCCGAACGCTACCGCGACGAGCTCAAGGCGCAGATTCCCGAGATCGACCACATCATCGGCACCGGTGAAGTGCCGGCGATCGTCGAAGCCCTCGGCGGCCCGGCGGCGCCGGCCGTGCGGCCAGGCGGGCTGATTCAGGTACTTCGATCGCGTGGGGACGCGTTCCCTTCTCCGCCCTCTCTGCCTTCTCGGCCCTCTCTGCCAACGTATCTTTACGACGCCGAGACTCCGCGCCTCCTCGCAACGCCCCGGCACTACGCCTACATCAAGATTGCCGAGGGGTGCGACTACAAGTGCGGCTTCTGCATCATCCCCACGCTCCGCGGGCACTACCGCAGCCGGCCGCACGACTCGATCGTGCGGGAAGCCGAAGCGCTCGCGGCCCGCGGGGTGAAAGAGCTGCTGCTCATCTCGCAGGACACGACGTTCTACGGCATCGATCGCGGCGAGCGCGGCGCGCTGGCCCGCCTGCTCGGCGCCTTGCAGCAGGTCGACGGCATCGAGTGGATCCGCATGCTCTACCTCTACCCGACGACGATTGGCGACGACGTCCTGGACGCCATGGCCGCCTACGACAAGGTGTGCCGCTACGTCGACCTGCCGCTGCAGCACGCCTCGGACGCGGTGCTGAAGCGGATGAAGCGCCCGGGGACGCGCGCCACCTACGAGAAGCTGCTCGACCGCATCCGGACGCGCGTGCCGGACGTGGCGCTGCGAACCACGGTCATCGTCGGCTATCCGGGCGAAACGGCAGAGGATTTTGCCGAGCTCCAGGCCTTCGTGAAGAGCGTCCAGTTCGATCACCTGGGCGTCTTCACCTACTCGCACGAGGAGGGGACCACCGCCCACGCGCTGTCGGATGACGTTGCGGCAGGCACGAAGGAGCGCCGCCGCTCGTCGC
>DASYRM010000225.1:0-40031 GCA_036004405.1 Vicinamibacterales bacterium | reverse complement strand
AACGACTCGAGTCGGATGCGTTCCTCGTTTGTCAGAATCAGCGCAACCTTGGGGCGTCCCAATGCCATGCTCGCCTCCTTGTAGACGAGTACGACGGGGCCGCGCCAGTTATTTCACAATCTTCACGGACAGGACACTAGGTGGCGGCGGCGCTGAACGAGCGTTCGTCGATCTCTTTGAGCAGCGACTCGACCGACGCTTTGCGGCCTGCTTCGTATTCGCGGGTCCAGCGCTTCTGGCCGAGCCTGGCGCGCGCGTCTCGTTCGACCCGTTCGCGTAGATCGCGAACCGAATCGTCCACTGGCACCGCACCGGTCCGTTCGGTGACGGCCTCGCGCATGCCGAGGATCCTCGCTGCCCATGCGTCGTCTCCCATCAGTTCGGCGGCGGCCGCCAACGGCACAAGCGAATAGACCAGGGCGAACCGGTCGCGCAGGACCCTGATGTGCGCGAGGCTTTCGCCGACGACTGCGATCGCCTCCAGGGGCCTGCCGCGTCGCACCGACAGCACGGCTCGGACATAGAACACGATCTCCGAGAACCAGGGGCCCGTTCCCGCCATGACGGCGGTCGCATCGGCAAGCAGCCGGTCGGTGTCCTCGAAGCTGCCGTCGGCGAGCGACACCGAGGCAAGCCCCGCCAGCGCGTTGCCGGTGAACCAGGGGATGTTCGACGGGCGGAATCGGTCGACGACGGTCTGGAAGCTTCGGCGGGCGCCCCCCAAGTCACCGACCGCAATCGCGACGTGGCCCAGGATGTTCCAGGCCAGAGCCGCCGCCATGCTGCCCTGGTCCGACAGGGCGAGGGCGCGGTCGCAATCAGCACGCGCGCCGTCCATGTCTCCCTGCGCGTAGCGCATCACGGAGGCGCCCGCGTGCGCAGCGGCCCGGGCGGCGGGCGTCAACGCGGGCAGCGCCAGCACCCGCTCGTACCAGCCCAGCCCTTCCGCCGTGTGGCCGCGGATCAGCCAGAAGAACAGCAGGCACGAGACGATCTCGCTCGCCTCCTCGCCGCGTTCGCGTTCGATCAGCCACGTCAGGCCGCTCCGGTAGCTCTCGAGGTCATCGCGTACGCGATGGAGCCACTCGCTCTGCGCCGGCCCACGCAGACCGACGTCGGCGGTTCGGGCGGTCGCGACGCAGTAACCCACGAGTCCCTCGCCGGCCCGGTCCCGCTCTCCCGACGTTGCGAGCTCGGCCAGCGCATAGGCGCGAACCGTTTCGAGCATCTGGTACAGCGGCCGGCTCGCGGGCACCGCCTCCGAGCGGAGAAGCAGGCTCCGTTCGATCAACCCGGCAACAGCGCGCTGCGTGTCGTCGGCGGTTTCGTTCTCGCAGACCGCGGCGGCCGCTTCGATCGGGAATCGGCTCGGTAACGCGCCCAGCCGCCTGAAGACTCGCTGCTCGTCTGGCGCGAGGAGCTGATAGCTCCACTCGACCGTCGCGTTCATCGTCTGCTGCCGCTCCGGCAGATCGCGGCGCCCGATGCCGGGCGCCAGCACGTCGTGGTGCAGACGGCGCATCAGCTCCTCGGGCCGCAGCGTCTTGAGCCAGGGTGCCGCAAGCTCGATCGCAAGCGGCAGCGCGTCCAGGCGCCGACAGATCGACGTCACGACCGATGCGTTGGCGCCAGTCAGCTGAAACGCCGGATCGAAATCGTGCACCCGGGCAAGGAACAGGCGAACCGCGGCAGAGGGGCCAGCCTGATCTGCATGTGCGGGAGGAGGCGACGCCTCGAGGGCGAGTGGCCCGAGGGCGTACTCGCGCTCGCCTCGGATGCGGAGCGGAGCCCGGCTCGTCGCGAGCACTCGGAGCGGGACCACGGCCGCGAGGAGGTCCGCAACGAGCGGTGCCGCGTCCAGGACGTGCTCGAAGTTGTCGAGGAGCAGAAGCGTGGAACGGCCGGCACACGCCGCGCGCACGCGCCGCGGCAGGTCGGCGAGGGTGACATCCGTGGCGCCGAAGGCCTCGGCCACCGCGGAGGCGACGAAGGACGAATCGCGAATCGACGCCAGCCCCACGAAGACCACCCTCACGTCTCGCGCGTTGGCAGCCTCGTGCGCGATCTCCAGCGCGAGCCGCGTTTTGCCGACGCCGCCCGGGCCCACCAGTGTCAGGATCCGAGGCGTGGACCGCGAGAGCCAGTCCTGCAGGATACGAAGGTCATCCTCGCGGCCGACCAGTGGGGTGTGGCCCTGCGGCAGCCAGCCAGCGTCCTGCGGGTTCGAGCTCTCGCCGGTTGCTCCCCGCGCAGTTTGCACGAGAGCGTCACGAACCGACGGTGGCAGATCGAGCGCGATCGCGAGCGACCGGACCGTTTCGAGGTGCGGGCGGCGGCGCTGCCCGCGTTCGAGGGCGCTCACCGCGTGCACCGACAGTCCAGCAATCGTCGCGAGCTCTTCCTGGGTGAAGCCCGCGGCTTCGCGCAGCGACCGCAGTTGGGCTCCAAAAGCACCTGGAGCGCCGCCTTTCATAACCGTTCATCTTACCGCGGCCGGCTCGTCCGCCATCAGGCGGTGGAATATCCGCTCTGAACCACCGGTTATAGAGCAGACACCTTCAGCATGGGGCGCCTTCTGTGAACATTGCGATCCTCGACGACTACTTCGACACGCTGCGCACGCTCCGCTGCTTCAGCAAGCTGGACGGGCACGACGTCACTGTCTGGAACGATCACGTGCAGGACTCCGACATGCTCGCCGAACGGTTGAAGGACACTGAAGCGCTGGTCCTCATCCGCGAGCGGACACACATCCGCGGGGCGTTGCTCGAGCGCCTTGACGCTTTGCGCCTCATCAGCCAGCGTAGCGTGTTCCCCCACATCGACATCGAGGCGTGCACGCGTCGCGGCGTCATTGTCTCGTCTGACCTCCACGCCGGCACGCCGTCATACGCGGCGGCGGAACTGACCTGGGGGCTCGTCATCGCCGCCATGCGCCAGATCCCGCGGCAGATGACCGCGCTGCGGGCAGGTACCTGGCAGATCGGCGTCGGCCACAGCCTCCGGGGCAAGACCCTGGGAATCTACGGGTATGGCCGCATCGGCGCCACGGTTGCCGGCTACGGTAAAGCGTTCGGGATGAACGTGCTGGTATGGGCGCGCGACGCCTCGATCGAGCGTGCGCGCCAGGACGGCTACGCCGCCGCGCCAAGCCGGCACGCCTTGTTCGAATCCTCCGACGTGCTGTCGCTGCACCTGCGGCTGGTAGCGGACACGCGCGGCATTGTGACCAGATCGGACCTGGCGAACATGAAGCCGACGGCGCTCCTCGTCAACACGAGCCGGGCGCCGCTGATCGAGACGGGCTCGCTCGTCGATGCCCTGCGCGCCGGCCGGCCGGGCATGGCGGCGGTCGATGTGTATGAGGAGGAGCCGGTGCGAGACGCCCGTCACCCGCTTCTGGGCATGGACAACGTCGTGTGCACGCCACACATCGGCTACGTGACGCGCGACGAATACGAGATCCAGTTCGCGGATATCTTCGACCAGGTGGTGGCGTATGCTGCCGGGCGTCCCATCAATGTCGTGAACCCGGCGGCGTTCGACGTGCTCGCCGGCCGGGGACGTACCTGAGCCCCGGCCCGATTGCGCTCACTTGCGCCGCGTCTTCACGTACGCCACGAGCCGCCAGACGTCGTCTGGCATCAGATCGAGCTTCAGGGCCGGCATCTTCGGTTTGGCGCGTCCGTTCCAGACCTTGTAGAAGAGCACGCCGTCGGGGTTGCGGAGCGCCGCACGTCCGTCGGTTAGATCGCCCGCCGGGTGGCTGGGATCCGCATCGGGCCCGTGCCCGCTGCCGTCCGCACCGTGGCAGCTCTGACACTTGGCCCGGAACAGCCTCTGGCCTGTTGCGAGATCGCCGGCGCTCGCCGTCAGCGGGCTGCGCTCGGCGGCCGCGCTGTCGGGAATGCGCCAGCCGCTGGAAGCGGCCGGTGCCGGCGCGGCGTTCCCGATGGCAGCGAACGCGCGCGACAGCCACACCACGGTGACCGCCGCGCCCATGAGTGCGTGGACCCAGCGCGACACGACTACGATCCTCCTTGGGCGAGACGGGCGGCCTCGCGCCGGCTCCAGGCACAGAGTTCCTCGACGTCGTGCGTCGACAACCGCGCCTCTGCATGCAGCATGCGGTACTGCCACGGCGGCATCAGACGCCGCGCGGCCCGTTCACACGCCTTGTCCAGCAGTTCCGCGCGATCGAACCGGTTGTACGCCTCCCACACCGACCAATCGAGCTGCGCCCGCCCCTCGCGGACGTCGCGGGCCATCAGATGGATGGCGACCGGCAGCCGGGCGTACCACGGCCACCGGGTTTCGTTCGAGTGACAGTCGAAGCAGGCCCGGCGCAGAGTAGCCGTCACGTGCGCCGGCACCGCGCTCCGCGCGCCCAACGCGAGCGACGGATCGGTGGGCTCGTCAGGAATGACCGGCCGTGCCCACGCCGCCACACCCATCGCGACGACCAGGCCCAGGCCCGACGCCGCCAGCGTTCGCCCTGCTCTCACGGCTGCTCCTAGCTCCGCACCAGCTGGCCGCGCGCCACGCCGTTGGGATTGCCGGCCGTGTGGATGTTCAGATAGAACCCGCCGGGGTTCGCCATGATGGAGTTGGCCTGATCGACGGGCACGGCAATGCCGCGCTTGCTGAACGACCCGCTTCCCGTCGCGAACGTCACCTCGCCAGCCGTCAAGCCGAGGCTGACGAGCACTCCGCCGTTGCTGCCGGCCGCCCCCGGATGAATGTGCGACGCCGTCAGCGCCGTGCCAGCGGGAAAGCCCGTCGCGTTCACCGTCACGTCGAGTGTGGCCGCGGTGGTCGTGCCGCTGGCGTCCTTGGTGAGGTTGAACGTCAGCGTCGCGGTGGCTGACCCGGCGGCTTCGTTTCCGGTGACGGGCGGCACCTCGCTGGCCGGCAGGAGTGTGGCCGAGTACGTCACCGGCGCTTCCGGGGCCGGCGTGGTGGTGGGGGTCGTCGGCGAATCGTCGCAGGCAGACGCGGCGCTCGCCAGAGCAATCAGGGCAACCAGGTACATGGCGCGTTTCATCGTGAGCTCCTATCGATTAAAAGAATTTCCGTCCGAGGTTGAAACCGAGGTAGAGGGTGTTGGCGGCCCCGCCCCGCGCGAGCTGCGCGAACGTGGTGGCAAAGGTGTTGGTGAACGTCAGCGAGAACATGTGCGCGCCGACGCGCTTTTCCACGCTGACGCCGTACGCCGGCTTGTCAGGGGCGTAGCCTCCCGCGCGCAAGACCAGCTCGCCGGCCACGTAGGCCGAGCCCCTGAACCGCAGGCGTCCGCCCACGCCGGCGTAGGTCGTGTCGCGATGGTCGTGAGAGAGCTCGGCGCCATAGCCCGTGGGAGCGACGCCGTGCGCGCCACCAGCATCGTGGCTGTGCTCGATCGCGTCGAGCGACGCGGCGGTGTTGTGAACCCACATCGGCGTGACGTAGGCCGCGATCCGGGTCCCGAGGCGGCGCGACACGACCACGCCGACGGCAGGCGCGTACTTCTCCTGAAAGTTGTCGGTGCCTTCCACCGAGACCAGCGCCGAAATCGACACCGGCAGTGCCCCGCGCTGCCGGAGGGCGTCGTACTTGGCGTGCAGCTGGATCGTCTTGTCGAAACTGGATCGGTAGAACGCCGCCTGCACGTGCTTCGCGATGCCGATCCGGTACTCGAACCCGATGATGGCGCCCTGGTCGATCCCGAACAGGTTGCCGGCCTGCTGCCCGAACGTGCCGTTGCGCAGGTTGCCGGCGAACCGGTGCGTCAGCCGGAAGTTGCCCTTGAACCGCGGCAGTCGCAGCGACGTCGGCAGGTTCACCACCACCACGTCGGGTTCGGCGGGCGTCAGCGCCGCGTCATCGTCCTGTCCGGACGCCGCGGTCTGAGCGCCTGCGGGCGTTGCACAGGCGAGAGTTGCCGCCAGACATGCGGCGGTGAGCGAGGCGAGCCGAAACACGTGTGCTCCTTCCTGGGCGCGCCGCGCGGGCCCGGGAAGGGCACGCGAAGGCGGCGGCCTTCGAGGGAGCAAACTCGATCGGCGCGGCGATTATTCCGTTGCGCGCTTCATGACAGCGCCTGTCTTGACGAAGGCCGCGACGAACAGGATGCCAAGCGCCAGGTCCGGTATCGCCGCCTGCGCATCGATCGCCGGGATTTGCGACTGGCCGTACAGCACCGCCAGCGTGGCCACCCACCCGAACTTCTCGAGGATGCTCGGGATCATCAAGGCCCGGAAGAACAGTGGATTGATGCCGATGATCAGGAACGCGATCTGCCAAGCCAGCGCCACGGAGAGAAAGCCGTAGAAGAAGTGCGGATAGTCGGCCGGCGGCGGATAACGACGTCCGGCGATGTCGATCAGCCAGTAGAGCGGCATCAGCACGGCGATGCCCCAGATGCCGGCGCCCACGAACACGGTTCGCGCGAATCTCATGTCACCTCCGATGAAGGGTCTGCCGGTAACAACCCGATTGGCGCGTGAGTCTATTCCGTGGCGCGATCGATGTCCTCGAGCAGCGCGTCGATCGAGCAGGTGGTGCCGGACGCGAACGCCGCGTCAAACTGCTCGTCGCCGAGCCGCGCCCGCGCGTCGCGTTCGACCTGCGCGCGTAGGTCGCGTACCGAATGGTCCATGAACGTGGGCCCGGTCCGTTCCATGACGTCGTTCTGGGCGCCCAGGATCCGGGCGGCCCATTCGTAGTCGCCTCTGAGTCCGGCGGCGGCGGCGAAGGGAACCATCATGTGCACGAACACGAACTTGTCGTGGAGCGCACGCACGCGCGTCAGGCTCTCGCGCACGCACGCCAGCGCCCGGTCGGTGTGCCCCCGCCGAACCGCCAGCACCGTTCGCCAGTACAGGACCAGACTCGAGTACCAGGGGCCGGCCCGGCGGAGCACCGCAGCAGCTTCGTCGAGCAGACGTCCGGCGGGTTCCTGGCGTCCGGCCGCCACGTCCACGGCCGCCAGCCCCGTGAGTGCGTTCCCGATGGCCCAGGGGACGTCCGCGCTTCGGAACTGCGCGAGGCTTCGCGTGAAGCATTCGCGCGCCGTGACCACGCTGCCACGGGCATAGTCGATGTGGCCCAGGATGAGATCGGCGAGTGGGAGAAGCCCGGCGTCGCCCGCGGCTCCGGCCACCGCCCGCTCGATGCTGTCGCGCGCCCGGTCCAGCCGTCCCTGCCAGTACCACATCATGGCCGCTCCCACGAGCGCCTGCGCCCGCGCGATCGGCGACGCCGACGGCAGCTTCTCGATCTGTGCCAGCCAGTCGAGCGCCTCGGTGGTCTGCCCTCGAATCATCCAGAACGACAACAGGTGCCACGCCACCAACGCCGCTTCGGCGGCGCGGTCGCGCGCGATCAGCCAGATCAAGACGGCGCGGTAGTTGTCGAGATCCTGATACACGCGCTCGAGCCACTCCACCTGGTCGGGGCCTACGAGGCCGGCCTCGGCACGCGCCGATTCGGTCAGGCAATACCGCACCAGCCCTTCGACCGCATCGTCGCGTTCGGCGCCGGCCCCGAGGGCGTCCGCCGCGTAGGCTCGAACCGTTTCGAACATCTGATAGAGCGGGCGCGTCGCCACCGGCGGCGTCACGAGCAGCAGGCTCTTGTCGACGAGCGCGCTCAGCAGGGACAGCGCATCGTGCGACGGCGCGTCGCTGGAGCTAAGACCTGACAGCACCCAGGCGAACGCCTCTGCCGGGAACCGGCCCGGCAGTACGCTGGCGCGCTGAAACGCGCGTTGTTCTTCACGATCGAGCAGGTCGTAGCTCCAGCCGACCGTCGCCGTCATGGTTTGCTGTCGCTCGGGGAGGTCGCGTGGTCCCGGCGTCGAGGCGAGCACGTTTCGCTCGAGCCGCTGAAGGAGTTCTGCGGGCGGCAGCACCTTGATCCAGCGGGCCGTCAGTTCGAGTGCAAGCGGCAGGGCATCGAGCCGCCGGCAGATGGCCAGGACTGTGCCGCCGTTCGACGCCGTCAGCTGAAAGTCGCGCTGGACGTTGCGTGCCCGTTCGAGGAACAGGCGCACCGCCGGCACGTCAGCCAGGTCCGCGTCGGCTCGACCGGCGCCGCTTCCGGTGAGCGCCAGCGGTCCGAGCACATACTCGCACTCGCCGCGCACGCGCAGCGGGGTCCGGCTCGTCACCAGCAGCTGCAGCGAGGGCACGGAGCCGACCAGCGCCGACACGACGGACGCGGCCACCAGCACCTGCTCGAAGTTGTCGAGGACGATGAGGGTGGGGCGGCCGGCGCACGCCGCGCGCGCGCGCGCCGGCAGATCCGATGCACTGATGTCGGCCAGCCCGAGCCCCTCGGCAATCGCGCACGCGACGAGCCCGGCGTCCCGGATCGCCGCCAGCGGAACGAAGACTGCCCGGGCGGCGCCGTCCTCGGAGACGGCGCGCGCGAGTTCCAGCGCGAGCCGGCTCTTGCCCACGCCTCCCGGTCCGACGATCGTGACGAGGCGGACTGCCGGATCCGCGAGCCACTCGCGAAGTGCGCGCAAGTCGTGTTCGCGGCCCACCAGGCCGGTCGGCGGGATCGGAAGCGGAGGGGCACCCAGCTCGTCGACGGCTGGGTCCGCGACGGCGATCCGCGAGCTCAGGACGAACGCGTCGCGCGCGTCCGGGGCCAGTTCCAGCGCCGCCGACAGCGCGCGCACCGTGTCCGTGTGCGGCCGGCGGCGTTCGCCCCGTTCGAGCGCGCTGATCGCGTGCACTGACAGGCCGGCAATCGTTGCCAGCTCCTCCTGCGTGAAGCCGGCGGCCTCGCGCAGCTGCCGGAGCTGCGCGCCGAACGACCGCGGAGCCGCAACTGCCATGGAGCGTTGATCTTACTTTCGGTGTACGGGCGTCGTACGGGTCTTGTGCGTGGTGCCCAGCCAACGGGCGCTCCAGACTGGCCGCATGACGATCGACACCCGATTCCACACCATCGTGGTGCCGCACCTCGAGGCCGGCCGCCGGTTGGCCCGCTGGATGGTGCGCAACGACGACGACGCCGACGACGTCGTGCAGGAGGCATCGCTTCGCGCGCTTCGATACTTCGCCACCTTCACGGGCGGTGACGGACGCGCCTGGTTTCTCCGCATCGTTCGCAACACCTGCTGCGGCTGGCACGGCCGTCGGGGCCGAACAATGGCCGACCCCTTCGACGAGGAGTCGCACAGCCATCTCCAGCCGCCGACCACGCCCGAGACACTGCTGCTACAGACCGATGACGCGTCGCGCGTCACCCGGGCGATGAGCCAGCTGTCCGGACGGGCGCGGGAGCTGCTCCGGCTCCGCGAGCTGGAAGGGCTGACGTACCGGGAGCTGGCCGAGGCGATGGACATCCCGATGGGCACGGTGATGTCGGGGCTGGCCCGCGCCCGGGCCGCGTTTCGCGACGCGCTCGCGAACGAGGCGGACCTCTCGTGATCTGCTTCGATTCGTACGAGCTCGACGTGCCTGCCCGCGAGTTGCGCCGCGGCAGCGAACGCGTCCGTCTCCAGGCACAACCGTTCGAGCTGCTGGCGATGCTGCTCGAGCAGCCGGGAGACGTCGTGACGCGCGCGGCGCTGGCGAAGCGCCTGTGGCCCGAAGGGACGTTCGTCGATTTCGAGCACAGCCTCAACGCCGCGGTGAAGCGGCTTCGCGCCGCGCTTGGCGACGATGCCAGCCATCCGCGCTTCGTCGAGACGCTGCCGCGCCACGGATACCGCTTTATCGCTCCGTGCACGTGGAGCGAGCCCGGCGGGGGTGCGGGCGGACGCGCGCGCGTCGCCGTACTGCCCTTCACCGACGGAGGCCAAGAGCCGCATCCACACGCATTTGGTGACGGGCTGACCGACGAAGCGATCGTCCACCTCGGCCAGTACACGAATGTGGAGCTCGTCGCTCGCATGTCGTCGGCCACTTTCAAGCGCGGCACCTGTTTCGCCAGGGAGGTTGGCACGGCGCTCGGCGCCGACTATCTGCTCGAAGGCAGCGTGCGGCACGCCGGCGACCGGGCCCGCATCGCGGCGTGGCTCGTGGACACTTCCAGCGAGACCCCCGTGTGGACCGGCCTCTACGACCGGTGCCTGGGAGATGTCCTGGCGGTGCAGTCCGATGTCGCCGGCCGCATCGCCCACGCCCTCGCGTCGGCGATCTCGGCGCAGCCACGACGCGCCACGCCGTTCATTTCCCGCGCACGCGCCCTGCCGGACCGCGCGCGTGAGTTCTCATCGGTGTCCGGCGCCTGAATGGAGTCCAGTCACATGAAGACGGTCCGACTTGTTCTGATCACGATCGGTTTGGGGTTGGCGGCGGTGCTGACGGCGGGCGCGCAGACCGGCCCCGTCGACCCGCATGGCGGGCACACCGTCATCGCGCCCGGCGGCCTGGTGGACGTCGTGCGCGAGGTCACCCGGCCATTTCTCAATCCCGCCGCGGCCGCCGATGCCGGGTACGGTCCACTCCTCGGCTGCGTCAGCGGTCAACAGGACGGCGCGATGGGACAGCACCTGGTCAATGGCGCGCTCGTCTTCGACAACGCGACGCTCAATCCGCGTCAGCCCGAGGCGCTGATGTACGAGCTGCGCGGCGGACGGCTGCAGCTGCTCGGCGTCGAGTACATCGTCCCGGCCGCCGCCTGGGACGCGCAGAATCCAGGGCCGCCGTCGCTGCTCGGTCAGGCGTTTGCCTTCATCGGCAGCCCGAACCGCTTCGGCCTCGACCCCTTCTACGAGCTGCACGTCTGGGCCTGGCGCGAGAACCCGCACGGGACGTTCACGGACTTCAACCCGCGCGTCTCGTGCGACGAGTTCACGCAGAACCCCCAATGAGGTCGTGGGCAGGGCGGCGCCATGTCGCCCTGCACCCGCGCATGCGAAGAGCGGAGGTGCCCGTGCTCGGTATCCGATCGGCGGCGCGAGGTCTCGACGGAGTGGTCGCGGCGCGGACGAGGCTCAGCGACGTGGACGGCGTCAACGGCCGGTTGCACATCGCGGGCTACGAGCTCGAGGAGCTGGCCGGCGCGGTCACATTCGAGGAGGCCGCGCAGCTGTTGTGGACGGGGCAGCTGCCGACCGCGGCGGAAGCGCGCAAGTTGTCGGAGGAGATGGCGACGCTTCGGGAGCTCCCGAACTACGTGTTGAACACGGTGTGGCGGTCCGCCGAGCGGGGCGCGTCACCCATCGAGACGCTCCGGACGGCGTGCTCGGAGCTGCCGGCAATGGCCACCGGCCCTGATGGTCTCTCGCGCGGCGCCGAGCTGGCGAACGCCAGGATGCTTGCGGCCCGGTTTCCGACCATCGTCGCCGCGCACGCGCGCGTCGCCGCCGGCCGCGAGCCGATCGATCCGCGCCGGGAGCTGTCGCTGGCGTCGAATTTCCTCTACATGCTGACCGGCGAAGTGCCCGATCCCGTCGCCGCGCGGGCGCTCGACACCTACTGGGTCGCGATGATCGATCACGGGATGAACGCGTCGACGTTCACGGCGCGCGTGATCGCCAGCACTCGTTCCGACATGCTGAGCGCGGTGACCGGCGCGCTCGGCGCGCTCAAGGGCCCGCTGCACGGTGGCGCACCGGCGCCGGTGCTCGAGATGTTCAAGGCCATCGGGTCCGCCGAGCGTGCGGAGGCCTGGGTGCGCGGGGAGCTGGCAGCAGGCAGGCGCATCATGGGATTCGGCCACCGTCTCTACCGGGTGCGCGACCCGCGCGCGGAGGTCCTGAGCCGCGTCTCGGAGGAGATGTCTCGGGCCATGCTCCACGATCGCCGGCTCTTGGATCTGGCGCGCGCGGTGGAAGCCACCGTGTTACGGGTGCTGGAGGAGGTCAAGCCCGGGCGCCGTCTCCAGACGAACGTCGAGTTCTACACCGCGCTCGTATTGCAGTCCCTTGGACTGGAGCCGTCGTCCTTCGTCGCCATGTTCGCCTGCGCCCGCTGCGCGGGCTGGTGCGCGCACGTGATGGAGCAGCACGGGGAAGACCGGCTCATTCGCCCGCTGTCGGAATACGTCGGCCCGCTTGGGCTGACCCTCGCAAGCCGGGCAACGAATCAAGACGCGCACGAGTGCTAAGAGAACCCGACGAGCCGCGCGACCAGGCCGGCGAACGCCGCGCCGGCGAGCGGGCCGATCACCGGGATTGCCGCATACCCCCAGTCTGCATCACGCTTGCCGGGAATCGGCAGCACCGCGTGCGCCAGCCGGGGACCGAGATCGCGCGCGGGGTTGATGGCGTAGCCGGTCGGCCCGCCGAGCGACAGGCCGATTCCCCACACCAGGCTGCCCACCAGGAAGGGGCCGAGGCCGGGCGCCACGCCCGCCACCGCCACCCGGGTCGAGAAGATGGCGGTGGCCACCAGCACCAGCACGAATGTTCCGATGACTTCGCTCGTCACGTTGGCGCCGGGATTGCGGATGGCCGGCGCGGTGCAGAACACGCCCAGCTTCGCATTGGCATCCGCCGTCACCCGCCAGTGGGGCCGGTAGTGCAGCCACACGACGACGGCGCCGGCAAACGCGCCCGCGAGCTGCGCGGCGCTGTAGGGAATCACCTTGCTGAAGTCGCCGGTCGCGATCGCGGCGCCAAACGTCACCGCCGGGTTGAGGTGCGCGTCGGGGCTGCCGAACGCCATCGCCGTGAACACGCCGGCCATCACGGCCAGCGCCCAGCCGGTGGTGATCGCCATCCAGCCGGCGTTCTCGCTCTTCGACTGCTTCAACAGCACGCCAGCCACCACGCCGTCGCCGAGCAGGATGAGGATGAAGGTGCCGAAGAATTCGCCGAGCATGGGAGACGACATTGATCCTCCAGGCGGGTCTAAAGACCCGCCTCTACGTACGTTAGAGATCCAACCAGTCGAGGGATCGGCTGACCGCTTTGGACCACTCGTGGACCATGCGATCGCGATCGGCGACGGCCATCGCGGGCGTCCAGCGATGGCTCTCGACCCATCGTGACCGCAGGTCGTCCACGTCGCGGAACACGCCGGCCGCAAGTCCGGCGGCGAATGCGGCGCCGAGCGCCGTGGTCTCTTTCACGGCCGGGCGCACGACGGTGCGGTTCACGATGTCGGCCTGGAACTGCATCAGCAGTCCGTTGTCGGTCATCCCGCCGTCCACGCGCAGCGCTTCGAGACTGACGCCCGAGTCCTTCTCCATCGCCTGCAGCACTTCCCAGGTCTGAAACGCGGTGGCCTCGAGCACCGCGCGCGCCAGGTGCCCCCGGTTCACGAACCGCGTGAGCCCTGCCACCACGCCACGGGCGCGGTCGTTCCAGTGCGGCGCGTAGAGGCCCGAGAACGCCGGCACGAAGTAGGCGCCGCCGTTGTCGGGCACGCTGCGGGCGAGCGCCTCGACGTCGGCGCTGCTGGCGATCATCTGCAGGTTGTCGCGCAGCCACTGCACGAGCGCGCCCGTCACCGCCACGCTGCCTTCGAGCGCGTAGCACGGACGCGCGTCGCCGATCTGATAGGCCACCGTCGTCAGCAGGCCGAAGCGGGATTGCACGGCGGTCTCGCCGGTGTTCATCAGCATGAAACAGCCGGTCCCGTAAGTGTTCTTGGCTTCGCCGGGCCGGAAGCACGCCTGCCCCACCAGGGCGGCCTGCTGGTCGCCGAGGATGCCGGCAATCGGCACGCCGCGAATCGCGTCTGGGGCGGCGCTGCCGTACCGCTCGCTGCTCGAGCGGATCGCGGGCAGCATGGCGCGCGGAATGTCGAACGCCGCCAGCAGCTCCGGGTCCCAGTCGAGCGTCTGCAGGTTCATCAGCTGCGTGCGGCTGGCGTTGGTCACGTCGGTGACGTGCAGGCCGCCGTGCGGCCCGCCTGTGAGGTGCCACACCAGGAACGCGTCGATGTTGCCGAACAGCGCGTCGCCCGACTCGGCCAGGCGGCGCGCATCCGGCACCTGGTCCAGGATCCAGCGGATCTTCAGCCCGCTGAAATAGCTCGAGAGCGGCAGCCCGGTGCGCGTGCGAAAGAATTCGACGCCGGGGCTGCTCACGTACGCCGGGAGCATGTCGGCCACGCGCGTGTCCTGCCACACCAGCGCGTTGTAGAGCGGCGCGCCCGATCGCCGGTCCCACACCACGGTCGTCTCGCGCTGGTTGGTGATGCCGATGGCGGCCAGATCCTTGGGCTGCAGCTGCGCCGAGCGCATCGCCTGTGCCACGACGGCCTCGGTATTGCGCCAGATCTCGAGCGGGTCGTGCTCGACCCACCCCGGCTGCGGATAGATCTGGGCGTGCTCCATCTGCGCGACGGAGACGATGCGGCTCGAATCGTCGAAGACGATGAAGCGCGTGCTGCTGGTTCCCTGGTCGATGGCGCCAAGCAAGGCCATGACGATGACGGTCTTAGCGGTGGCCCGCCGCGGCGCGGCGATCCGAGACGATGCGGCCGCCCTTGATGGTCGTGACCACCTTCAGCAGATCGGTGATGTTGACGAGCGGATCGCCGTCGACGAGCACGAGGTCGGCCTGCTTGCCCACGTCGAGTGAGCCGATCAGGTCCGACTTGAGCGTCGAGCGCGCCGCGCCCTGGCCCATGATCTTCGTGATATCGAGCGGCGAGAACACGAGGCTCAGCGCCCGGAGCTCGTCGGCGAGCGACTGCTTCGGCGGCCAGGTGGTGTCGGTGCCGTAGCCGTAGGAGATGCCGGCCTGCCACAGCAGCCGAGCGTTCACCGGTCCCTGGCCCGCGCTCGAGATCGTGTCCCAGGGGAAGGGCTGCGCGTCGCGGAAGAGCGGCGTGTTGTCGGCGCCGAAGTGCGGCACGAACACCTGCAGCGTGGACGTCATCGGGATGCCGGCGCCGGCGATGCGCTTCACCGCGGCGGCGTCCTCTTCGAGGCGACCGATGTGCGGTGTGTGCACCAGCACGGCGGGCCTGGCCTCCACCGCGGCCAGCGTGTCGATGACGCTTACCGCGTGCGTGATGGTCGGCAGGTTGCGTTTCTTCCCTTCGTCCACGATCAGCTTCAGCGTGCGCGTCTCGGGTCCGCCCGGCGTCGCGGTGATAACCGTCTTGATGTAATCGAACTTCCGCGCCGCCACGCTCTCCACCGCCTTGATGATGTCGGCATCGGGAATCGCGCCGGCAGGCGTGGTGGGCCGGAGCGGCGGACGCGACGTATCGAAGCGCGCCGGATCGCCGCGCCCTCCCCCGGGCACCGCCGCGCGCGCCAGCGGAATGATGCTGCCCAGGAGCAGGCGGGGCCCCTTCACCGTGCCCGCCTCGATGCGCTGCCGCATCTCGACGGCTTCGTCCGGGCAGATCGCGCAGAGCACCGTGGTGAAGCCGGCGTCGAGGAACTCCTGCAGCTGCGCCGCCGCCGTCTTGGCCAGCCACTCCTTGCCGTCGCCCTGGACGATGTGACGGTGCGCATCGATGAAGCCTGGCATCAGCGTGAGGCCCTGCGCGTCGATCCGCGGCGCGCCCGGAAGCCCGGCGGGAACGCCGACGGAGATCGACGCGATCTTGCCGTCGCGCACCGCCACCGAGCCGCGCTCCATGACGCCGCCCTTGCCGTCGATGACGCGCGCGTTGGCGATCACGAGGTTCTGCGCCCGTGCGGTCCCCAAGAGGACAAGTATGCAGAGGGCGGTCTTCAGACCGCCCTTCAGACCGACCTTCATCGCAGCACGTGGCTCTTGTCCGCCTGCTCGACGAAGCGATCGGCGTCGTCCTGCAACAGGAAGCGCTCCGCCACCTGCTTCTTCGCCGCCTCTTTCACGCGCGCGACGTAGGCGTCGTGCGTGCCGTAGCGTTCCTCGAGCGAGAGCCGCGGGTCGCCCGACGCGAGCCGTTCCGCCTTGGTCTTCGCGAACGGAATGTAGCCGCCGCCGAGCGCCTGGATCTGCCCCTTGAAGAACCCGCGGGCGATCGGGTTCCAGCCGGTGTAGGTGCCGAGCGGGACCTCGAGCAGCACGCTGCGGACGCCGGCAAGCTCGTTGCCGTCGGCGTCCACCTTCGGCACGAGCTGCGGGAGCACCTGGCGCACCGCTGGCGGCTGCGACGCCATCACGCCCGAGACGTCGGCGTAGTTGAACGAGGGGCCGAAGTCGTAGTCGTAGAGCGGCACGAAGACGCCGTCGGGCAGCGGCCGGCCCGGGATCACCGGGAAACCGGTGGACGCATGCCCCGGCGGCACGAGGTCGTTCTTCGCCAACGTCGGATACCGGCTGGGCGGCGGCGCGGTGTCGCTCACCACCCAGTCCACCAGCGCTTTCATCAGGGCGCGGTTGGTTTCATTCGACGGGTTCGGATTCGGAGCCAGCATGCAGCACGGGTCCACGGGGATCTCGAGGGCGAAGCCGCCCGCTCCGCCGCCGTGGCGCGTGCTCGGCGAGTAATAGCGACGGACGTTGGCCGGCAGCGGGATGTCCTTGTCGGCGCGCGTGCCCACCAGGTTCGGCGAGAGGCGCAGTGAGTAGAACTCGGCCGACCCGAACGTCTCGACGATCTTCGGACAGGTGTCGGACGCGCGGCAGCGCGCCAGCAGGCCGCTCGCCTTGCGGCCGCGTGCCGTGTCCGTGTAGTCCTCCCACCAGAGCACACCTTCGCTGCCGGGCTCGTACATCTCGGCAGCGCCGCTCGGCGCCGCGAAGCGGATGTTCATGGCGAGCTGACGCGCGGCGATGTTGGGGTTTATGCCGTCGAAGACGCGGCGCCGGCGCTCGTCCTGGTTGAAGCCGAGATTCAGGAAGCTGCGAAGGTAGTTGCCCGACTGCGAGGTGCCCTGCGCGATGGCATAGCGCACGGTGGCGCCGAGGGGGTGATCGGCGTCGTGGCGCCGCAGGAACGCGATGAGGTCGCGCGTGGCGGCGAAGCCGATGCCGTGCACCGGCGGATCTTTGGCGATGTAGGTCAGCTCGTAAAGCGACGCGGGGTCGAAGCCGTCCTTGAGACACAGCTTGTCGGGATCCGGCTTGCCGGGAAACGGCGTCTGCGTGCAGTCGGCAAACGCCCAGGCGCTCGACGCGATCGGCACGCGGGCACCCTCTTCCGAGGTGCCCCTCGTGAGTGTGGCTTTCGTGGTGTCGAGGGTTGCCGGTGTGGCGGTTCCCGTCACGCGGCCACGGATGATCGGCTGCGTGGTGGCGCCGGCCGGCGCATCGAAGAAGCGCGCCATCGCGGGGCCGGTGATGCTCGACCCGTCGTGCTTGCGCGCGATCGGAGCCACCATCGTCTCGATGCCCGCGCCGGGCGTCACGTCAGCCTGCCAGCCGCTGGCCACCAGCACGTGGCCGGCGGCTCGGAAATCGGCGAAGTAGTTGCCGCCTTCGATGTTGGCGCGGCCGCGGTTCGGAACCTGGTAGACGAGAACGCCGGTGGCCTTGCTCATGTCCACCGGCTTGAGAAGGGTGAACGTGGCCGAGTACTCCACCATGCCGCGCGCGTTGCGCGGCGCCAGCTCGATGTCGGTGATGATCGCGTTTTGCGGCAGCCGGGGATCGAGCTCGCCGGAGAAGCGCCCGGTCAGTTTTTCGTAGGGCTGCTTCGCGTTGGCAAGCGGCTGACGATGCTCCACCGCCAGCTTGACGACCTCGGCGGTAGCCGCGGACGCGGCCGCCAGCATACAGACGGCGAACGACAGGGTTCGAAGCGGTCTGGCCATGCGCCAGATGCTACGTCAAATCGATTACGCCCTGGCGAAGTCGATGAAACCCTGATCGACGTCGGTCGAGACCAGCTTCACGTCCACCCGGTCGCCGACGTCGAGCCCCGAGGAGCCCTTCACGACGCGCCCCTCGACGGGCGTGCCGAGCGTGCGGACCCACGTGCCCTTTTCAGACGCGCCGGTCACGATGGCGTGGAAACGATCCCCGATCCGCCCCTGGAGGAACAAGGCGGCGGCCGACTTCCGCACCTGACGTTCGACCTTGGCCGCCTGATCCTCCTGCTGCGTACAGTGGGCGGCCAGTGCCGTGAGCCGCTCGCGATCGTACGGTGGCGGAGCCCCGGCAATCGCCGCCTTCACCAGTCGCTGTGTCACGAGATCCGGAAAGCGCCGGTTCGGCGCCGTGGAGTGCGTGTAGCCGGTGACGGCCAGACCGAAGTGCCCCGCCGGAGCGGTGCCGGGGGGCTCAACGGCGTACTCGCCCGAGCCCAGCATCTTGACCACCGACAAAGAGACGTCCGGAAACCGCAGCGGATCGGCATCGCGCCGCTTCCGCAGAAACGCGTCGAGCGCGGCCGCGTCGGGCGCGTCGGGCAGCCGCTCGCCAAACGTGCCCGCCAGCGCCACGATCCGGTCCCATCGTCTCGGCACGCCGAGCACCCGCCGGATCCAGGCAAAGCCCTTCTGCTCGAGCATGTCGGCCGTGGCGGCGTTGGCCGCAATCATCAGGTCCTCGATCAGCTCCTTGGCGCGGTTCTTGGAGTCGGCCCGCAGATCGGTGATGGCGTCGCCGGCAAACACCGCATGGGCCTGCAGCGTGTCGAGCGTCAGCGCGCCGTGCGCATGACGACGTTGCCGCATCGCCTGCGCCACCGAGTCCTGCAACCGCAGCACATCGCCCAGCCCGGCGACGGCGGCCGCGTGTGCGGGCAGCGGCCCCTCGTTGAGCAGCCAGGCACCGACGGCGTCGTAGGTCAGCCTCGCCTTGTTCAGCACCTGAGCGCGGTAGATTTCGCAGCCGAGCGCGGCGCCTTCGGCATCGACCGTCATCTCGACGACCATCGCGAGCCGCTCCTGCCCCTCGTGGAGCGAGGTGAGATCGGTCGAGAATCGCTCCGGCAGCATCGGGAAGACTTCGGCCGGCGTGTAGACCGAGGTGGTATTGGTCCGCGCGTGCTCGTCGGATGGCGAGCCTTCGGGCACCAGCGCGTCCACGTCGGCAATGGCCACGAGCAGCTTCGTCCGGCCGCCGCCGAGCGATTCGGCCACCGACAGCTGATCCAGATCGCGCGACTCGTCGTTGTCGATCGACGCCCAGAGCAGGCTGCGCTTGTCCCGGATCGAGCGGTCGTGCGGCGCGGCCGGCTGGGCGTGGCGGGCTTCGTCGACGGCCGCCGGCGAGAATTCGGGGAGCAAGCCGTAGCGAATCATCGCGCGATGCGCGATGTTCTGAAGAATGCTGCGGTGCGACACTATGTCCTATGGTGACATCGAATATGCGGCTTCCGGTGCTCGACGCCGACGGCGTCCTCGCCAGCCTGCGCGCGCTCCGCGCGCGACAGCCGGTGCAGTTCGACGCGTTCTATTCGAGCCAGCTCGGTGGCGTCGTCACCGATCCGGCCCTCATGCTGTTGCCGTTCGACGATCACATGGTGCACCGCGGCCATGGCATCTTCGACACCGCGGGGCTCGTGAACGGGCGCATCTACGACCTCGAAGCCCATCTGGATCGATTCCTCGGCTCGGCCGAGCGCTCGCGGCTGAAGCTCGCGGGGTCGCGCGCCGAGATGCGCGACATCATCGTGAAGACGGCGGCCGCCAGCGGCCGGCGTGACGGCGCCATCCGCTACTGGCTCTCGTCGGGGCCGGGCAGCCTGGAGCTCAGTCCGGCTGCCGGCGCCGAGCCCGGCTTCTTCGTGATGATCTTTGGGGGCCTCTCGTATCCGGCGCGGTGGTACACCGAAGGCCTGAAGGTGATGACGACCACCTATCCCATCAAGCCGCCGCTCTACGCCATCACCAAGGCGACCAACTATCTGCCCAACGTGCTGATGCAGATGGAGGCCAAGGCCGCGGGGCTGGACAACGGCGTATTCATCGACGACCTCGGCTTCGTGGGCGAGAGCTCGAACATGAACGTGGCCTTCGTAACGCAGGACGGCGTGCTGCGGCACCCGAAGTTCGAGCGCGTGCTGCCCGGGTGCACGTCGCTGCGGGTGCTGGAGCTGGCACAGCACCTGGTAGGCCGCGGCGTCCTGACCGGCGTCGAGGTGGCCGACATTCCCGCCGAGGAGGCGCGGAACGCCCGTGAGATGGTGCTGCTCGGGAGCTCGGTGAAAGTGGCGCCGATCGTCGCCTGGGACGCACGGCCGATCGGCAACGGCAAACCGGGGCCCGCCGCCGCGGCGCTGCTGGCGCTCATCGACGAGGACATGCGCAGCGGCGACCGGCTGATCGACGTGCCGTATTGACGTGGCGTACGTAGAGGCGGACCTGAAGGTCCGCCTCTACGGCCCGGGCCGTCGCTCGACGAACATCGGCATGCCGTGCCGTGGCCGCAGGGTGATGAGCGGCCAGGGCTCGACGGGGTGCCCGGGCACCAGACGCAGCCGGTAGCGCTGCGCCAGCGTAGCCACGGTGAGGTGCGCCTCCATGAGCGCGAACTGGTTGCCGATGCACTGACGCGGCCCGGCGCCGAAGGGTACGTAGGCGAACTTGGGACGGTCAGCGCTGCGCTCAGGCAAGAAGCGAGCGGGCTCGAACGCGTCGGGCTCGTCCCACAACGACGGCAGCCGGTGCAGGACGTACGGCACGACGAATGCCATCCATCCGCGCGGCAAAGCGTAGCCGCCGAGCTCGTCGTCGCCGAGGGCCTGCCGCGAAAAGCCCCAGGCGGGTGGGTAGAGCCGCAACGCTTCGTCGATCACCATGCGCGTGTAGGGCAGCTTTGCGAGGTCCGCATACTCGGGGGGCCGGCCGCCGAGCACCGCGTCGAGCTCGTCTTCGAGCCGGCGCTGCGCGTGCGGATGCTGCGAGAGCAAGTACCAGATCCACGTCAGCGCCAGCGACGTGGTCTCCTGCCCGGCGAGCAGGAACGTCGTCACCTCGACCCGGAGCTGCTCGTCAGTCATCCCTTCGCCGGTGTCGTCGTCGCGTGCGGCCAGAAGCATCGACAGCAGGTCGGGCGTGTCGGAGGGACGCCGCCGACGCTCCCCGATCACGTAGTCCACGGCCTCGCGCAGCAGCCGCCGCGCGGCCTCGAACCGCCGCCGCTTCGCCGTCGGCACCCAGCTCGTGAACCCGAGCGACCAGAAATCCTCGCCGATGTACTCGTTGATGGTCGACCACGCGGAATCAAGGCGATCGGTGTAGGGGCCGAGGTCGGACCCGAGCAGCGCGCGCACCACCACCGTGCGGGTCAGGCGCATCATCTCCTCGGCCACGTCCACGGCGAGCCCGCGATCGGCCACCGTCTGCCAGTGGGCCGCGGCCTCGCGCACCGCGGCGGCCATCACCTGCGCCAGGCCGGCCACCCGCTGACGGTGAAACGCCGGCTGCGCGATGCGGCGCTGGCGCAGCCACAACGCGTCCTCGCTCGTGAGCAGGCCGTTGCCGAGATACATCCGCAGCTTCTGGTAGAGCGGGCTCTTGTGGTAGTTGCGCGCGTTGTCCTGCAGGACGCGGCGGATGTCGGTCGGATTCGTGATGAGATAACCCTGTCGCGGCCCGAAGCGGAAGTAGGTCACCTCGCCGTAACGCAGCGCCGCCCGCAGGAACACGCCCGTCGGATCGCGCCGGATGTCGAGCAGCGAACCGAGCACCGGAAGGCCCCGCGGTCCCGGAGGACGCATGCCTCGGATCATAGTCGCCGGTGCGCCGGCCATTCTGCCGCTGCTGCGCGATCGCATCCGCCCGGGCGTCCGCGTGCTGTTCGTGGGCATCAACCCCGGCGTCCGCTCCGCGCTCACCGGCCACCATTTCGCGGGGTTCTCGAACCGGTTCTGGAAGCTCTTGTATGAGTCGCGGCTGGTGCCCGAGCCCATCTCGTACGAGGACGACGACCGGCTGCCCGAGTGGGGCTACGGCATCACCAACATCGTGCCGCGGCCGACCCCGGGGATCGACACGCTGGAGCGTCACGAGTACGTGGCCGGCCGATTGAGGCTACGGCGAAAAGTCCTGCGCTACCGCCCGGCCGTGGTGGCGCTCATCGGCGTCACCGTGTTCCGGGCGCTGTTTCCCGAGCGGAAAGACGCCGTGAGGCTGGGGCTCCAGGCAGAGCGGATCGGCAACTCCCCGCTGTTCGTGCTGCCAAACCCGAGCGGCCGCAACGCCAACTATTCGTACGCCGAGATGGTGGCCGCGTACCACGGGCTGGCACGCCACACGCGGCGCCGATGACGGGCGCGGGTGTGGGCGCTACCGGCCGACTGCCGCGACGAAGCCGTCGATGGCCTGGGTGACGTCGCGTTCGTAGGCGAGAAACACGAAGGCGCTCGCGCCGGGAAGTTCGACGATCTCCGTTCGGGCCCGGATCGTCCTGACGAGCGCCTGACTGCGCGTGAGCTGGCGCGACGTCCAGTCGAAGAGCTCGCCGCAAGCCTGGCGAATGGAGTCGTCCGCGGGAAGACGGCATCCCGGCGCCACGTCGGTGGCCGTCGGCTTCGCGTACAACGCGAGCGCCGGCACGCGAATGCTCGCGTAATCCACCGGCATCATCCCGGCGAGGACGCGCTGTTGGAGGGCCGCCGGCCTTCGCTCACCCAGCGCGCGGCCGTCGGGGCCGAACCGGGCGATCTGCCGCACTTCGCTCTCCGGAATCGGGAAGCCGAGGCCGGCCGACATCCAGCGCGCGAGCGAGCTCGCGCTCTCCATGTCTTCGGGCCGCATCTGGCGAGGAGTCGGAATCCGCCGCATGATGGCCGCCTCCTCGGCGATATGCGTGCGATCGTACGCCGCATCCACATAGATCAGCCCGGCGACGCGACCCGAGTGGCGCGAGCCGATCCAGGACATCTCTTCGCCAGCAAAGGCGTGCCCGACCAGAACGGGACTCTGCAGCTTGAACGCGTCTAACACCGCCACGATGTCAGCCCCGAGCCGCTCGGTCGACAGGCTGGCTCCCGGCGCGGTCACCGACTCGCCATAGCCTCGCCTGGTGATGCCAAGCACGCGATACGAGCGCGCCAGCTTCGGCGCCCAGTCGTCGTAGATGTGAGCTGTCTGTCCCAGCTGCGCGAGCAGGACAACCGTCCGGCCCGAGCCGCCCCAGTCGAGCGCCTCGATGCTGGTTCCCGGTTCCACCTCGATGATGCGGGCGACGTGCGGGGACGGATCCACCCAGGCCTCCTGGGGTTGGGCCATGAGGTAGACCGGCACGACGAGCCACAGGAGGGCGTGAACGCGCATGACGGCTTCTTAGAACCCGAGGGCAGAGCGAAGTTCCAGGGTCCCCGATCACCTGAATGGGGTACTTACGGTGCCGGCGGTTTGATTCGACAGAAATTTGGGGGCTGGAAAACTGTAAATTGCGCTGTGCGAACGAGTTCTCAGGTTTGATCAGGTATCCTTTCGCTGCGCGGAAAGAACTGCGCATACCGGCTGGACGGGGCATAAGAGGGCAGGTCTGATGGGTCGGCTCACACATGTATTCCTGGCAGCGCTGTTGACCGCCGCGGTCATCGTCACGGTCACGGCGGCCGGTGGCGATGGTCCACTCGTCAAGGCGGTTGGCGCCGGCGACGTGCAAACCGTGCGCGCCCTCATCAAATCGGGCACCGACGTCAACACCCGCTCGGGCGACGGATCGACGCCGCTGCTCTGGGCCGCGCACAACTCCAACATCGAGATTGCCCGGGCGCTGATCGCGGCCAAGGCCACGGTGGATACTCCGAACGACTTCGGCGTCACGCCGCTGCTCGAGGCGAGCCGCAACGGCGATGCGCCGATGGTGGATCTGCTGCTGCGGGCGGGCGCTGATCCCAAGCGCGCGCATCCCGAGGGTGAAACGCCGCTCCTCAGCGCGGCGCGGGCCGGCAGCGTGCCCACGGTGCGCCTGCTCCTCGCCCGCGGCGTGGACGTGAACCACGCCGAGCAGTTCCAGCAGACCACGGCGCTGATGTGGGCGGCCGCCGAAGGGCACCTCGACGTCGTCGATCTGCTGCTCGAGGCGGGCGCCGATCCGAACCTCAAGGCGCACGTGACGTCGCTGGCCGAGCGGCACAACGCGGATCATCCGACGGGCGGCTTCACGGCGCTGATGTTCGCGGCCCGCGCGGGCAACGAGGCGATGGTGCGCAAGCTGCTGGCGCGCGGCGCCAACATCAACCTGAAGAACGGCGACGACGCCTCGGCGGCGATGACCGCGATTTACAACGACCGCTTCGACGTGGCGGCCACGCTCATCGAGCTCGGCTCGGACGTGAAGGACGGCTCGCTGTACGTGGCCGTCGAGATGCGCGACGCCACCACCGACCAGTTCGCGTTCGACGGCTCGCGGCGCCGGCCTGATAACCCCAACACCAAAACGGCGCTCGATCTGATGCGGATGCTGCTCGAGCGCGGCGCCGACCCGAGTGAGCGCTTCCAGGGTCAGTTCCATTCGACGCACATGCCGAATACCGACCGATTCGACAACACGCCGTTCTTCCGTGCGGCGGTTGCAGCCGACGTCGAGGCACTGAAGCTGATGCTCGCGCACGGCGCGAAGATCGACCAGACGCCACCGAAAGAAGAGGAGGCGGCGCGAGCGCCCGGCGATATCACGGTGGGTGGGCGTCGCGCCAATCCGAATGCCGGCCGGACGCCCGCGATGGTGGCGATGACCGGAGGTCGCGGCCCCGCCATGACCGGCGGACCCGCCTACATCCGCGACGGCGCGGCACCGTTTCGCGAAGCGGGCAGCCGTAAACCGGAAGAAGCGTTCGCGGTGCTGCTCGCGGCAGGCGCCAGCCCGAACTCCAAGGGGCCGGACGGCAACACGCTGCTCCACCAGGCGGCCCGCACGGGCAACCTCGAGATGGTCAAGGCGCTCGCGGCGGCCAAGGTTGATTTCACGCAGCCGAATTCCGACGGGTTCACGGCGCTCGACGTGGCCGAAGGCAAGCAGCCGCCCACTGGTGCCGGCGCTCGTGCGGGCGGACCGCCACCGGGAGGCCGGCGCGGCGGGCGCGGCGCCAACCAGCAGGACGTCGCGAAGCTGCTGCGCGAGCTGATGGGTCTGCCGCCGGCGCCGCCATCGGCGGACGCCGGGAAAGACACGACTCCCGAGAAGGAAGCCGCACAGTGAAGAAGGTGCTCTTTGCCGCGTCCGCGTTGACGCTGGCGACTCTGGCCTCAGTTGGCGCTCAGGGTCCGGCGAAGGCGGTCACGCCGAAGGCGGACGCGCCAGGTGACTTTCAGCCGATGGTGACTCGGTACTGCGTCGGCTGCCACAACACGCGCAATCCGCTGCCGGCCGGGGCCCCGCTCGCGCTCGACAAAGCCAACTGGGCCGATCCCGGCGCGGATGCCGCGACGTGGGAACGCGTGGTGAAGAAGCTGGGCGTGGGCGCCATGCCGCCGCAGGGCGCGCCGACACCCGGCGCCGTGGAGCTGGCGCGGTTCCGTTCGGTCTTGATCACGAACCTCGACGCCGCGGCGGTCCGCAAGCACGACCCCGGCAAGTTCGTCCTGCACCGGTTGAACCGCACCGAGTACGCCAACGCTGTTCGTGATCTGCTCGGCGTCACCATCGACGCCGCGGACCTGCTGCCGAGCGACGGCGGCGAGTTCGGGTTCGACAACGTCGCGACCGCCCTGAAGACGTCGCCGCTGATGCTCGAGCGCTACGTGGCCGCCGGCCTGCAGGTGGCCGAGCTCGTGGTGGGTGACGCCGGCGCCGAGCCCGGGACCGCGACCTACACCATCAGCACTGTCGTGTCCCAGGATCAGCACGTTGAAGGGCTGCCGCTCGGCACCCGCGGCGGCATCCTCGTCGAGCACACCTTCCCCGCCGATGGCGAGTATGTCTTCTCTGGCCGGCTGCTGAAGACGGTGGCGGAGGGCTTGTCCGGCGTCGAGGGTCACGAGACGCCGCACCTCTTCGTCGTCACCGTGGACGGCAAGCGGGTCTTCTCGGCGCCGATCGGCGGCAAGGCCGATCACGACGCGGCCAAAGAGAACACGCCGGTCCCGCGCGAAGAGTTCAACCAGCGGATGACGTCGCCGCGCATCAAGGTGACGGCGGGGCTGCACGACGTGGGCTTCTCGTTTGTCGAGCGGCCGCAGCAGGAACAGAACATGTGGCAGCCGGTACTGCGCGCCACGCAGGAGGCGCACAACCCCTCCGGGATGCCGCGGCTGCGCAACGGGATCATCGAGGGCCCCTACGCCGTCACGGGCGCCGGCAACTCGGAGACGCGCAAGCGGCTGTTCGTGTGCATGCCGAAGACGGCCGCGCAGGAATCGCCGTGCGCCGAACGAATCCTGTCCACCGTGGCCAGGCGCGCATTCCGCCGTCCGCTGGCGAAGACGGACATGGACGCGCCGCTCGGGATCTATCGCGGGGAACGCTCTGCGGGCGGCGACTTCGACGCCGGCATCCGCGCCGGGCTCGCGCGCATCCTGACCAGCCCCGCGTTCTTGTTCCGTTCCGAGCAGGACCCTGCGGGGCTGCCGGCGGGTGCACCACATCAGATCGGCGAGCTGGATCTGGCGAGCCGCCTCTCCTTCTTCCTGTGGAGCAGCATTCCGGACGACGAGCTGCTCAACCTGGCGATTGCCGGCCGGCTGCGGTCGCCCGGCGTGCTCGAGGCGCAGGTGCGGCGCATGATCGCGGATCCGCGCGCCGATGGGCTGATGACCGCGTTCACCGGTCAGTGGCTGCAGCTCCGCAACCTGGACAAGGTGACGCCCGACGTCCTGCTCTACCCCGACTTCGACGACAACGTGCGGCAGGCGTTCCGCCGCGAAACCGAGCTCTTCTTCGCCAGCATCGTGCGCGAGAACCGCTCCGTGCTCACGCTGCTCGACGCCGACTATACGTTCGTGAACGAACGGCTGGCGAAGCACTACGGGATTCCCGGCGTCTACGGCTCGCGCTTCCGCCGCGTGTCGATCGCCGATCCGAACCGGCGCGGCCTGCTGGGCCAGGGCAGCCTGCTGGCGATGACGTCGGTGGCCAACCGCACGTCGCCGGTACTGCGCGGGAAGTACATCATCTCGAACCTGCTCAACACGCCGCCGCTGCCGCCACCCGCCGTGGTGCCGGATCTCGCGGAGAGCGCGCAGAAGGATCGTCCGTCCACCGTACGCGAGCAGCTCGAACGCCACCGCGCCAACCCGGTGTGCGGCTCGTGCCACCGCAACATCGACCCGGTGGGCTTCGCGCTCGAGAACTTCGACGCCGTCGGGCAGTGGCGCACTGAAACCCGCGAAGGGCTCGCCATCGATACCGCCGGCCTGCTGTCGGACGGCACCAAGGTGGACGGTCCGACGGCGCTGCGCCAGGCGCTGCTCTCGCGGCCGGACGTCTTTGCGGGAACCGTCACCGAGAAGCTGATGATCTACGCGCTGGGCCGCGGGCTCGAGCCGGTGGACATGCCTGTCGTGCGCAGCGTTGTGAAGAACGCCGCCGCGCAGAACTACGCCATGCAGTCGATTGTCCTGGGCATCGTGCGCAGCGTACCATTCCAGATGCGGACGACCATGAGACCGGGCGCCGCACCAGTGACGACCAGCGCCGCACGCTGAAGCAAGAATCGTAGGGGGCAGGTCCTTGGACCTGCCGGGGAGCGACCGATGATTGTCACGAAGAAGCACCTGCCGCGGCGGACGTTCCTCCGCGGGGCCATGGGCACGATGCTGGCGCTGCCGTTCTTCGACGCCATGATTCCGGCGTTGTCGGCGCAAGCGGCCCGGCCGATGCGGTTCGGGGCGATCTACATTCCCAACGGCATCTACCCGCAGCAGTGGCACCCCGAAGCGGCCGGGAGCGCGTTCGAGTTCAAGCCGGTCATGCAGCCGCTCGAGGCGTATCGCAGCCACCTGGTCACCCTGAGCGGCATGAAGGCGCCCGACGGCAACCCCGACATGGGCGGCGTGCACATGGGCGCCAGCGCCGCGTGGCTCAACGGCACCGGCCCCGTCACCGAGATGGCGAAGTTCGTCGTCCAGTCGAAGAAGTCGATCGACCAGTTCATTGCCGACGAGATTGCCGGCGACACGCCGCTGCGATCGCTCGAAGTGGGCACCGAGGACATGGGCACGTCGGCCGGCGCCTGCGACGGCTACCCGTGCGTGTTCTTCAACGCCATCTCCTGGCGCGACGACAAGAGCCCGCTGCCGGTGGCGGTCAACCCGCGCGTGACGTTCGAACGCATGTTCGGAGAGGCCGGCTCGACCCGCGCGCGCACGGCGAACATGCGCCGGAAGCAGAGCCTGCTCGACTCGGTGGCCGAGGAAGCCGGCCGCATGCGCCGCAGCCTGGGCCCGGCCGACAACGCCATCCTCGACGAGTACATGACCAACATCCGGGACGTCGAGAAGCAGATCGCGCGCATGGAGTCGCGCGCGGCGGCGACGCCCGAGGGCGCGGTGGCGCCGCTCGGCCTGCCCGACAACATCGACGACCACCTCACGGTGACCTACGACCTGATGCTGCTGGCCTTCCAGGCCGACATCTCGCGCGTGTTCACCTTCATGGTGGCGCACGAAGGCAGCGGCCGCAGCTACGCGCACATCGGCATCCCCGAGCCGCACCACCCCGTGTCGCACCACGGCGACACGCCGGAAGGCATCGCCAAGTACGTCAAGCTGACGACCTATCACGTCAGCAAGCTGGCCGAGTTCGTGGGCAAGCTGCAGGACACCAAAGACGGCGACGGCACGCTGCTCGATCGCTCGCTGCTCTACTTCGGCAGCGGCATGGGCAACGGCAACGCGCACGACCGCAACAACCCGCCGGTGCTCCTGATGGGCGGCGCCAACGGCAAGTTGAAGGGCAACCGCCACATCGTGGTGCCGGACAAGCAGCCCACCGCCAACCTTCTGCTCGCGATGGCAGACCTGGCGGGCTCCGCAGTGGGCCAGATCGGTCACAGCACCGGCAAGATCAGCCTGTAGTCGTAGGGGCCGCCTTCAGGCGGCCCGTCCATCCGTAGGGGCCGCCTTCAGGCGGCCCGTCTGTTTTCAGGATTCTTCAGCACTCCGTCAGGACTTTGCATGGACGCGGCCCGTAGGCTGCGTTCATGCCGTCTTCTGCTTTCCGCGTCGTAGCGCTCGCCCTTCTTTTCGCCCTGACCGCCACGGCCGCCGGCGCCCAGGAACTGGCCGGCTCGTTCGACCAGCTCCGTGTGCTCCTGAAGCCGGGCGACGCCGTCCTCGTCACCGACGGCGCCGGCCGCGAAGTGCGCGGCACCGTCGCGGACCTGTCGTCCTCGTCGCTGGCGCTACGGGTCGGTGGAGGCCGCCGGACCTTTCTCGAGACCGACATCGCGTCCATCCAGCGGCGGCGCCCGGATCCGCTCACCAACGGAGCGAAGTGGGGGTTCATCGTCGGAGCCGGCCTGGGTGTCCTGGGCGGCATCACGATCGCCAGCGAGTACGAGGGCAGCAGCGGAACCGCGCTGATCCCCATGCTCGCCCTCGTGTACGGCGGCATCGGTGCGGGCGCGGGGGCCGGGATCGATGCCATGCACTCGAGCGAGCAGGTCATCTATGGGAGGCGGGGTACGCCGGCACAGGTGACCCTGCGACCGATCCTCACGCCGGGCCGCAAGGGGATCCTGGCGTCGGTCACGCTTTCGCGGCGTCCCCCTGGCGGCCTGCAGCCGCCCGTTCGAGACACCCGCGGCACACACACCGCGAGTAGCGCTCGCGAAGGGCTGCCCTGGCATCCGCCGACAGACTGATCTTCAAACACCAGCATCCCGTGATCGACGCGCCGCAGGTGAAGGCGTCGCCGCACCCCTCGCACGGTGTGGGCTGCCGCCAACGCGGCGAGATGACGGCGAGCACCCGTCGGAGCATCGCCGCCAATCGTAACCGCTATCCCCGATACGCCTGCTCGAGCGTCGCGACATCGAGCTTCACCATCTTGAGCATCGCATCGGCCACGCGCTTGCCGCGCGCGGGGTCGGTGTCCGCAATGAAGTCGTTCATCCGCTTGGGGACGATCTGCCAGCGGACGCCGTACTTGTCGATCAACCATCCGCACGCCTGAGACTTGCCGCCGCCCTGGAGCAGCGCGTCCCAGTAGCGATCGAGCTCCGCCTGGTTCTCGCACTCGACCACCATCGAGATGGCGTCGTTGAAGTCGTGGTGCGGCCCGGCGGTCATCGCCTGAAAGCGCTGGCCGAAGAGCACGAAGTTGACGACCTTGACCGATCCCGGCGGTCCGCTCGGCGAATCGGTGGGCAGCGTCCACACGCCTTCGACCCGCGAGTCGGGGAAGATCGAGGCGTAGAAGCGCGCGGCCCCGTCAGCGTCCTTTGCGTACCACAGGTGCGGGTAAATCTTCTGAGTCTTCATGGATCCTCCAGGCGGGTCTAAAGACCCGCAACTACGAACGAGACCCGGAACTACGAACGCACGTAGTGAAGGCCGACAACGCCTGAGGGATACGGCGTCGTGGACGTCAGCTTGAATTCCCGACGAACGCCGTTCGGGAACAGCCGCTTGCCGCTGCCCAGCATGAGCGGGTAGACCAGCAGGTGCAGTTCGTCCACGAGATCGTGCTCGATCAGCGCGTGCACCAGCTCGCTGCTGCCGTCGGTGAGGATGTTCTTGCCGGGCTGCGCCTTGATCGCGCGCACCTCGTCCACGACGTTGTCCCGGATGATGGTCGTGTTGCGCCAGACCGGCTTCTCGAGCGTCCGCGAGACCACATACTTCTTCGGCGCGTTCATCATGTCGCCAAAGGGGTCGCCGGCGGGCATCGGCTCGAACGCGTTGCCGTGAATCACGTAGGTCTTCCGGCCGAGCAGGAACGCGTCGGTGTCCTGCATCATCGCGCCAAAGGCGGCGCCGATGTCGTCGTGCCAGTACGGCCAGGTCCAGCCGCCGTGCTCGAAGCCGCCGTCGCGATCCTCGTCCTTGCCTCCGGGCGCCTGAATGACCCCGTCCAACGTCATGAACTCCGACACAATCAGCTTCCGCATCTCACCCTCCTATACACACGTCGAACGAACCGGAGTCGGATCGACAGGGCGGGATCGACAGTAGAATCTGCCTTGAGAATGCGTCTGCGCTCTTCGGCTCTGCTTGCCGCCGCGCTCGTCACCCTGGGGGCGGCCACTATCGCCAGCCAGGGCACCGGCCGGTGGAACCCGCCACGCACCAGCGACGGCCGCCCCGACCTGCAGGGCTACTGGACCAACGACAGCTACGTGCCGCTCGAGCGGCCCGACGAGGCCAGGGGCAAGGACTACTACACGGCCGAAGAAGCGCAGCTGTTCCTGAAGAGCCGCATCGATCGGTTGAACGGCCAGTCGCAGACCGACATCCATTACGACGATGCCCTGTGGCAGGCCGAGAGCTACGCCAAGCAGGCCCACATGCGGACGTCGATCATCTACGACCCGCCCGACGGCAAGCTGCCGCCGCTGACCGCGGCGGCGCGGCAGCGCGAGGCGGCGCGCGTGCAGGCGCGCAAAGGCGTCGGCCCGGCCGACAACGCGCAGGTGCGAACGCTCGCCGAGCGCTGCATCGCGTGGGGCAACGTGGGCCCGCCGATGCTGCCGCCGGTCTACAACGCCAACTTCCAGATCCTGCAGTCGCCGGACCTGGTCGTGCTGCGCCACGAGATGATGCACGACGTCCGGCTCATCCCACTCGATGGTCCCCGCGTGCCCAGCCTGGCCGTGCAGCAGCTGGCGGGCATCGCGCGCGGGCGGTGGGAGGGCGACACGCTGGTGGTAGAGACGACGAACTTCACCGGCAAGACCAACTTCCGCGGATCGCCGCAGAGCACGCGCCAGGACATCTTCGCCAGCGAGACGATGCGCGTCGTCGAGCGGTTCAGGATGAGCGGGCCCGACACGATCGACTATCGCTTCACCGTCGAGGACCCGTCGGTCTGGGAGCGGTCGTGGTCCGGTGAGGCGCCGCTGCGGCGCTTCCAAGGCCCCATCTACGAATACGCCTGCCACGAGGGCAACTACGGCCTGCCCAACATCCTGCGCGCGGCGCGCGTGCAGGAGGCCGCGGGACAGGTCGTGGACGCGCCGGTGCCGTTCAACCGCTTCGCCCCCAAGTAGGCCGTGCCGCGGTTCGTACTCGGCGCGGCGGCCGTGCTGTTCGCAGCATTCGGGATCGCCTTCGCGGCGTTTCCCCACCGGCTGGCGGCGCTCGTGGACATCGCGCTCCCGACCAGCACCGCCACTGTCGATTTCATCGCCACCTACGGCGGGTTCGAGATCGGCTTCGCCATGTTTCTCTTCAAATGTCTGGCGCGCCCCGAGCGCGTGCGGCTGGGGCTGCTGGCCAGCGGTTGCGCCGTGGCCGGCTTTGCCATGGCGCGCGCGGTGGCCCTGCTCGCGCTCGGCGTCGCCAAGCCGGTCATGTACGGAGCGCTCGCCTTCGAAACCGTCTGCGCCGGCCTCGCCTTCGTGGCCGCACGGGTCCATGGGCCGCCTGAAGGCGGCCCCCACGAGTGATTCAGCCGATCTTGACGCGCTGGCGGAACTGCTGGTTCTCGTTGCAGATGAATTCGATCGGCTCGTCGTCGGGCACCACGCGCTGGTTGATACGGAGCGTGAACGGCTTCGTGAGCGCTTTCGCATCCTCGAGCGTGACGTCGATCTCGAGCTTGCCGAACATCGGCCGGCGGAAGCGCTCGATGAACTTCGCCTGGTTGCTGTACGGCGTGCCGCGCACATCGAGCCAGCCGTCGAACGGACCCTCTTCGGCGCCGCGCAGGTTGTTGGTCTCCACGACGAGCGTGTCGCCCTCCCAGCGTCCCACGGAGTAGCCGTACCACCACGGCTGCGGCTCGCCCGGCTTCGGTAGCTGACGTCCGTCCATGTAGATCAGCCGCTGGCCGTAGTTCGCCTCGTAGAGGATCACGATCAGCTTCGGGGTCTGGATGATCTTGCGCGGCTGCGGCTGCATGTGGAACTGCGTGATCCCCATCGGCATGCAGTTGGCGTCCGGGTTGTCCTTCATCTCCGTCGCCATCCGCTGCTTCTTCACCCCGGCTGCCCAGGGCGTCAGCGGCAGGCCGCCGGGAACGTTGGTGGCGATGTCCCAGAACGCTGCGAGAGGCGGCGACTTGGGATCGGGAGGAAACGGCTTCGCGAACACCTCTTGGACCACATCGCCGCTCGGATCCCGCTTCGCCTGCGAGAAGAGCCCTGCCAGCTCGGACGGTAGCGGCTCGGGATCGGCCCGCAGCCATACGCCGGAGAGATCGGGCTTGCCGTCGGCGCCGCGGGGCGGCGGCGCGTCGATGCGGACCTGTCCCTTGGCGTCGCGCGGCACGCCTCGCTCCTGGAACTTCGGCCACTGGGCCGACAGCGATACCGAGCCCACGAGGGCCACCACGACCACCCACGACAGCGTGTTCTTCATGCGCACGACTCCGCCCCGATTTTACCGAATCAACCGCCGGCCGCTCCGGTGCAGCTTGGTCTAGAATCGCGGCACTGATGCGGGTTCCCCTCCACGCCATGCTCGTCGTCGCCCTGGCGGCCACGGCGGTCGTGCCGACGGGACCAACGTCCGCCCAGGCGCCGGCGCCCGTCGATTTCGCCCGCGACGTCCAGCCGCTGCTGCGCGCCAACTGTTACGGCTGTCACGGCGAGGCGGTGCAGAGCGGCAACTTCCGGCTCGATCGCCGGCGCGACTCGCTCCCCAACCGCGTTGGCGCCAACAACGCGCGGATCGTGCCGGGCAACAGCGCCGCGAGCCGCCTGTTCGTCCGTCTCTCGGGGAACCAGGACGGGCTGCAGATGCCACCGACGGGCGCGCTCCGCACGCGCACCATTCCCATCCAGCCGTACTTCGACAGCGAGTTCCCACACGGGCCCGATCAATTCATCTCGGCGGCCGCGACCAACTGGGCGACCATGGCGCTGGCAGGGGCGATGCAATGACCAGCGCGATGAGAATCCTGACCACCAGTGCGACGTGTGCGGCGCTGGTCGTGGCAACCTCGGCGCAGGCGCCAACCGGCGTCGAGGTGGTGAACGTCCGCGACAACTTCTTCGTCGTGGCCGGCGGCGGCGGCAACGTCGCGGTGCAGGTCGGCGAGGACGGCGTGGTGGTCGTGGACGCCGGGGCGGCGGCGAGCGCACCAGCGATCGTGGCTGCCATCAGACGGATCACGCCCAAGCCCATTCGCTACATCATCAACACCGGGCCCGACGCAGACCATGTGGGCGGCAACGAAGCGCTGTCCAAAGCCGGCGAGACGCTGTTCGGCCCCGCGCGTCTCGGCGGGCAGCGCCAGGAGTTTTCGGGTCCGGTGGCGGCGATCCTCGCCACCGAAGGCGTGCTGCGGCGGATGACGGCGCCATCCGGCTCGGTGCCGGCCTACTCCGCGGGCGCCTTGCCGACCGAGGCGTTCCACTACTCGCGAAAGTCCATGTATCTGAACGGCGAAGGCATCGAGGTGCTGCACCAGCCCGCCGCGCACACCGACAGCGATGCGTTCGTCTTCTTCCGCCGCTCGGACGTGGTGGTGGCCGGCGACGTGTTCGACGCCCGCCAGTTCCCCGTGATCGACGTCGAACGCGGCGGCACCGTCGATGGAGAGATCGCGGCCCTCAGCCGGTTGAGCGAGCTCACGATCGCGTCGGTGCCGATTGTGGCGCGCGAAGCCGGCACGATCGTCGTCCCCGGGCACGGCCACCTGGGCGATCAATACGACGTGGTCGAATACCGGGACATGATCACCATCATTCGCGATCGCGTCCGCGATCTCGTGAGCGCCGGCCGATCGCTCGACCAGGTGAAAGCCGCCGCCCCCGCCAAGGGCTACGCCGGCCGCTATGGGAACGGCAGCAACGGGTGGACCACGGACCGGTTCGTGGAAGCCGTCTATCGCAGCCTTGCCGCCGCAAAGGAAGGCAGCGTCAAGCGATGAAGCGCGCGATCCTTCTCCTCGCCGTGCTGCTGGTGGCTTCGGGGGCGCTGGAGCCATGGCCGGCGAGTGCACAGGCACCGCCGTCGGCCCGCGACTCCGCGCCGATCGACCTGACCGGCTACTGGGTGTCCTACGTCACCGAGAACTGGCGCTACCGCATGGTCACGCCGGCGAAGGGGGAGTACCGGCGGATTCCAGCCTCGCCGGCGGCGCTGCCGCTCATCAACGCGTGGGATCCGGCGGCGGACGAGAAGGCGGGGCTGCAGTGCCGCTCCTTTGGCGCCGCCGCCATCATGAACGTGCCCGGCCGGCTGCACATCACCTGGCAGGACGCCAACACGCTCCGCATCGACACCGACGCCGGCACGCAGACCCGGCGCTTTCAGTTTGCCGCGGCGAACCCTGCCGCGCCGAAGCGCGAAGGCGCAAAGGCGGGCGCGAAGGCGGTGCCCGCGAGCTGGCAGGGCGAGTCGAGTGCCCGCTGGGAGCGCGCGTCCGGCACGGAGGGCGGCAGCAGCCTCCGGGTCGTGACGTCGAACCTGCGCGCCGGATATCTGCGAAAGAACGGTGTGCCCTACAGCGAGCGCGCGACGGTGACGGAGCACTTCGATCTCGCGCCGCTGCCCGACGGAGGCCAACTGCTCCTGGTCAACATCGTGGTGGATGACCCGGTGTACCTGAACGCGCCGTACGTCACCAGCCCGCATTTCAAGAAGGAGCCTGACGGCTCGAAATGGGATCCCACGCCATGCTCATCCACCTGGTAGCCCTTGTCCGCCGAAGCCTTGGCGAAGGCGGACGCCGCGCCGCCCTCGGCCTGCTGATGGTCCTCCTCGGCGCCAGCCGCGCGTCGGCCCAGTTCGACTTCACCGGGTCGTGGGGGCCGATCGGCACCGAGGACGTGCAGAACGACTCGCTGCCCGTGGACTACCTGGGCCTGGCGCTCACCGACGAAGGCCGCGCGCGCGCCCTCGCCTACGACGAATCGCAGAAGTCGATGATCGACCGGCAGTGCCAGGGCTGGGGCGCCGCCTATGTGGTGCTGGGCCCGTTCGGCCTGCGCGTCTCGACGCAGACCGATCCGGCGACGAACCGCGTGGTGTCCTACACCATCGATTCGTGGGAGGACTGGAACGGCCTCACCATCTGGATGGACGGCCGGCCACGCCCGTCCCAATACGCGCTCCATACGCAAGAGGGGTTCACCACCGGCCGCTGGGAAAACGGCGCGTTGGCGGCACACACGACGCACCTGAAGGTCGGCGGCTTCATCCGCAAGACCGGGGTGCCGCTCAGCGACCAGGCGACGATCGACTGGCGGTTCTACCGGCACGACGACGTGGTGACCGTGTTGATGATCGCCACCGACCCGCTCTACCTGGTCGAGCCGGAGATCGTGTCGAAGAGTTTTCGCCTGTCGCCGCGCCCGCTCGACTACCGCACGCCGTGCGTCCCCGGCTACGAGGGGCGCGAGCCGGGCGACGACGTCCCGCACTTCGCACCGGACCAGAACCCGTTCGCCGACGAGTTCATCAAGTTCTACAGCCTGCCGCGCGAGGCCGTCCTCGGGTATCGGGAGACGCTGTACCCCGAGTACCGCAAGAAGATCCGCGCCACCTACGTGCCGCCGCCGCCCTGCAAGGAGGCCTGCGGGCAGGCCGGCAACTTCGTGCGGCGCCGCGAGAACTGACGGCTTTTCCCACGGGCCTACCCACCCGCCCTACCCGCCTCACCCGCCGTCCGGCGAATGGCGGCCCCCTGGCAGCCGCCATTCGCCGGGATGTGGCCGCCATTCGCCGAAACCCCATTCCGGGCCCCCCCGAGGTCTCGTAACTTCACATCAGGAAGGAATCGGGGGGGGACGACATGACGATGACGCGCAATGCGGCAATGACGGCGGCGGGGTTTGCAGCGCTGGGGAGTGCCATGACGGCGGCACTCGTGATCTGGCTGCTGCTGGCACGGCCACTCGAGGTTGTCGATGCCGTCCGCGGCCACGAACTCGAAGGCCTGGCGAGGCTCGCCTTCACCACCCTTCAAGACCTGGTGATGCGCCTCCTCAACCTTCTCTGATGGAGCCTGTGATGAACGAGATGGAACCGCGCAAGGGCAACCTGGTCGTCGGCGCCATGCTGGTGCTGGTGGGCCTCTGGATCGCGCTCGAGCGCTCCGGTGTCATCCAGTGGGGCGGCATGTGGTCGCTGTGGCCGGTCATCCTCGGCGGCATCGGCCTGGCCCGCTTCGTCCAGACGCCGCCCGGAGAGCCGAAGGAAGGGCTGGTCTTCATGACCGCCGCCGCCTGGCTTCTCGTCTCGGACGCCGGCTGGTTCGCGTGGGAGGACTCGTGGCCGCTGCTCGTGATCGCCATCGGCCTCATCATCGCGTTCAACGGCGGGCGCCGCCGCCGGTGGTCCATGCCGGAGATGCCCAGCCTGGCCGGTCAGCCGGGCCAGCCAGGCCAACCGGCGCAGCCTTGGGATCGGCGTGAGTGGAAACGGATGCGCCGGCACCACCGGTCGCTGACGCCGCTGGCCGTGCTCGGCATCTGGATCGCGATCTTCGTCGGCTTCCAGATGTCCGGCGGTCGTACGTTCCGGGACGGGGCGGCCCGGGTGGCCGGTTTCACCGAGACGACGTCCGACCGCCTGCAGGTCGTGTCGGTGATGGGCCGATCCGATCACGTCAGCCGCGCCACGGCGTTTCAAGGCGCCAACATCACCAACGTGATGGGCCGCTCGGACATCGACCTTCGCGACGCCAAGATGGCACCCGGGGCGAGCGCGTCGGTCAAGGTGTTCTCCATGATGGGCGCGGTGGTCATGCGCGTGCCGCCGACGTGGACGGTCGATACCGGCGCCATCTCGGCGATGGGCGGCGTGCAGGACGATCGGCCGAAGCCGGATGAGACCACCGCCGAAGGCCCGGCACCGCGACTGGTGCTGCGCGGAGCGGTCATCATGGGCCGTCTGACCATCCGGTAGGCGGGGAGCGAGTCGATGGTGAACGGAAACATTGAACGCGGCAGCGGCCTCCTGACGCCGCGGCTGCTCGTGGGCCTGGCGATCGCGCTCTTCGGCGTCGTTCTGGTGATGGATCGGCTCAACCTGGTCATCGCCGATCAGGTGCTGCGGTGGTGGCCGGCGGTCATCGTCGCGGTCGGCGCACTGATCTACAGGCAGACGCGCCACGTCGGGAGCGGGGCCAACGGCGTCCTCGTGATGATCATCGGCGGCTGGCTGCTGTTGAACTCGCTCGGGATCCTCCGCGTCGGGTTTTGGCAGCTGTTCTGGCCGCTGGTTCTCGTCGGCATCGGCTCGGCGCTCGTGCTGCAGGCGATGCGGCAGCGCGACCGCGCGGAGGCCGGCACCGGCACGGACGACACGCTGAACATCTTCGCGGTCCTGGGCGGCTCCAAGCGCAGCAGCCTCTCCCCGCGATTCCGCGGCGGCGAGGTGACGGCCTTCATGGGCGGCTACCAGATCGATCTGCGCCAGGCTGTCATCCCTCCCGGTGAGGAGGCCGTCATCGACATCTTCACCGCGATGGGTGGAGGCGAGATCCTCGTGCCGGCGTCCTGGACGGTGGCCACGCCGATCGTCCCCATCATGGGAGGCATCGACGACAAGCGCCTGGCGCCGCTGCCCGGAGCCATCGAGAGCACCGGGGGCAAGCCGGCGCCGCGCCTGGTGCTTCGCGGGCTGCTCATGATGGGCGGCATCGAGATCAAGAGCTAGGATCTCGCGATCCCCAATGCACCCGATCCTCGCGCGCCTCGAGCGCCTGGCCGCCTACCTGGCCCTCTGGTGCGCTATCGGAGTGCTGGAGGGCGTGGTGCTCACCCGGCAGGGGCTGGGCTGGGCGGAATCGCTCGTCCAGGTACTCCCGCCGCTGCTCGTCTACTCCTTCGTCTGCCTGTCGGCGTTCTACGTGTGCCGCGCGATGCCGCTCACCACCAGCGGCGTGACGGGGGTGCTGACCGCGTCGGCCGTGGCGGCGTCGGTGGCCGGCGTGCTGTGGCTGATCCTGAACGAAGTCTGGCTCGGCACCCTCGAGTCGATGCCCGATCTGGCGTCGATTACCCGTCGCTTCCGCGGCGAGGTCCCCTTCCTGTTCGCCGTCGCCGTGATGCTCTTTCTGCTGGTCCTGTCGGTGCACTACGTCGTGCTCGCCTTCGAGGCGTTCCGCACCGCGGAGCGCCAGCAGCTCGAGCTGCAGGTGTTGACGCGCGACGCCGAGCTGCGCGCCCTTCGCGCGCAGGTCAATCCGCATTTCCTCTACAACAGCCTCAACTCGATCAGCGCGCTCACCGGCAGCGACGCGGCGGCCGCGCGCCGCATGTGCCTGCTGCTCGCGGAGTTCCTGCGCACGACATTGCGGGTGAGCATGCAGGAACGCATCCCCCTGGCTGAAGAACTGACGCTCGTGGACAAGTTCCTGAGCATCGAACAGGTACGATTCGGGGCACGGCTGCAGGTCGAGCGGTCGATCGACGAGACCGCGCTCGAGTGTCAGGTGCCGCCGCTCGTGCTGCAGCCGCTGCTCGAAAACGCGGTCGGGCACGGCATTGCCGGGCTGATTGACGGCGGCACCATCCGTCTCGACGTCGTGCGGCACGGCGATCGCCTGGCAATTGCCGTGGAAAACCCGCGCGACCCCGACGCCATGCCGCGGGCGCGCGGCGGCGTGGGGTTGGAGAACGTGCGCAAACGATTGGCCATCGTCTTCGGGGGCGCCGCCCGCATGGATGCGGTCGCCAGCCCCACGTCATTCCGGGTCGCCATCGACCTGCCATCGACTCCCGATGCCTGAGCCGTCTTCCATTCCGCTACGGATTGTGATCGTGGACGACGAGCCGCTGGCGCGCGCGGTGCTCGCCGAGTTCCTCGCCGCCGAGGCGAACGTCGAAGTGGTGGCGCAGTGCGCCAACGGCTTCGAAGCGGTCAAGGCCGTGTCCGAGCTCACGCCCGACCTGCTGCTGCTCGACGTCCAGATGCCGAAACTGGACGGGTTCGAAGTGCTGGACCTGGTGGGCCGCGACGTCGCGGTCGTCTTCACGACCGCGTACGACCAGTACGCGCTGCGCGCGTTCGAAGTGCACGCGGTGGACTACCTGCTCAAACCGATCAGCGCCGAACGCCTGAGCGAAGCGCTGGTCCGCGTGCGCGAGCGGCTCGGCCGCGGCGAACGAACCGCGTCGCCCGGCGCCATCGCCGCGGCGAGGCCGCAGGAGGGGCGCGCGCATCGCGTGCTCGTGCGGGACGGCCCGCGCGTGCACGTCAGTCCGGTGGACAAGATCGACTACGTGCAGGCGCAGGACGACTACGTATCCTTCCGGTCCGAAGGCAAGGACTTCCTGAAGGAGCAGACGCTG
>DASYRM010000224.1:0-52214 GCA_036004405.1 Vicinamibacterales bacterium | reverse complement strand
CAGCGTGCAGCGGGAAACCGTCACCAAGGGGCAGGAGCCCCGCGCGCAGACGGTCATCACGTTCTTCTCGGACACCGGACTCGACGAGGCGCAGACCGCGCGCATCCGTGCCGCGGCCGATATCGTCGAGAACAAGCTGCGCGACATTTTGCGCGAGCAGCTGGGCGGGACGTATTCGGTCTCCGTCGGCTACTCGGACACGTCGCCGCAGCCCGGCTACGGCACGACGACGGTGCAGTACGGCAGCTCGCCCGAGAACGTCGAGAAGCTGAACGCGGCGGTGATGACCGAGCTCGATCGCCTGCGCCGCGAGGGCCCCACCGCGTCCGACCTGCAGATTGTCAAGGAGGCCGACAAGAACGATCTGGCGCAGGCGCTGCGGCAGAACCCGTACTGGCTGAATGCGCTGCAGTCGGCGCACATCCTCGGCCGCGATCCGAAGATGATCCCGCGCCGCTCCGAGCGCACCGACGCGCTCACCGTGGAGAACGTTCACGAGGCGATCCAGAAGTACCTGCCGGCCAACCGCTTCACGGTCGTCACGCTGTTGCCCGAAGCGCCCGCGGCGGCGGCCCGCACGCAGTAACCGGGGGCTTTCGTAGAGGCGGACCTTCAGGTCCGCCTGTTATACTCGTCGTTTTGAATCCCTTCTGAATCGAATGCAGTACATCTACACGATGAAGGGGCTCGGGAAGGTGCATCCTCCCGACGCCCAGGTACTCAAGGACATCTGGCTGTCGTTCCTCCCGGGCGCCAAGATCGGCGTGCTCGGGCTGAACGGCGCCGGCAAGAGCTCGCTGCTGAAGATCATGGCCGGCGAGGACACGTCGTTCATCGGCGAGGCGTTTCCCGCCGACGGCATCACGGTCGGCTTCCTTCACCAGGAGCCGCAGCTCAATCCGAAGAAGACGGTCAAGGAGAACGTCGAGGAAGGCGTGGCCGGCACCAAGGCCATCCTCGAGCGCTACGACGAGCTGAACATGAAGCTCGGCGAGGACCTGTCGCCCGAGCAGATGGACAAGGTGCTCGAAGAGCAGGGCCGCCTCCAGGACCGCATCGATGCCCTCAACGCCTGGGAGATCGACTCGCAGCTCGAGCTCGCCATGGACGCGCTGCGGTGCCCGCCGCCTGACGCTGATGTCACCACGCTCTCGGGCGGTGAGCGCCGTCGCGTGGCGCTGTGCCGGCTGCTGCTCAAGTCGCCGGACCTCCTGCTGCTCGACGAGCCCACCAACCACCTCGACGCCGAATCGGTGGCGTGGCTCGAACGGTTCCTCAAGGAATACAAGGGCACCGTGGTGGCGGTGACGCACGACCGCTACTTCCTCGACAACGCCGCCGAGTGGATTCTCGAGCTCGATCGCGGGCAGGGCATCCCGTGGAAGGGCAACTACTCGTCGTGGCTCGAGCAGAAGCAGCAGCGGCTGTCGCAGGAAGAGAAGACCGAGAGCAAGCGGCAGAAGACGCTGCAGCGCGAGCTGGAGTTCATCCGCATGTCGCCGCGCGCGCGGCAGGCCAAGGGCAAGGCGCGCCTCAATGCCTACGAGCAGCTGCTCAACGAGGATCAGGCGCAGAAGATCGAACAGGTCGAGATCTACATTCCGCCGGGGCCGCGCCTCGGCGACGTGGTCGTCGAGGCGCGCGGCGTGCGCAAGGCCTACGGCGACCAGCTGCTGATGGACGACCTGTCGTTCACGCTGCCGCGAGGCGGCATCGTCGGCGTGATCGGTCCCAACGGCGCCGGCAAGACCACGCTCTTCCGCATGATCACCGGCGGCGAGAAGCCCGACGCCGGCACCCTGCGCCTCGGCGAGACGGTGCAGGTGGGCTACGTGGATCAGAGCCGCGATGCGCTCGGCGCCGACAAATCGGTGTGGGAAGAGATCACCGGCGGCAGCGACGAGCTCGTGGTCGGCAAGAAGACCGTGGCGTCACGCGCCTACGTGTCGTGGTTCAACTTCAAGGGGGCGCAACAGCAGCGCAAGGTGGGGACGCTGTCGGGCGGCGAGCGCAACCGGGTCCACCTGGCCAAGCTGCTGCAGAAGGGCTCCAACCTGCTGCTGCTCGACGAGCCGACCAACGACCTCGACGTGGACACGCTGCGCGCGCTCGAGGAAGCGCTCCTGAACTACGCCGGCTGCGCGGTGGTGATCAGCCACGACCGCTGGTTCCTCGATCGCATTGCCACCCACATGCTGGCGTTCGAGGGCGACAGCCAGGTGGTGTGGTTCGAGGGCAACTATCAGGACTACGAAGCCGATCGCCGGCGCCGCCTCGGCGCCGACGCCGACACGCCCCATCGGATCAAGTACCGGAAGCTCACCCGCTAGCGGCGCCGCGATGCGCCGCGGCTCACTGAAAGGAGAACGGTCATGAACGCCGATCAAGCCAAGTTTCTGGCGGAGTATCTGACGGGCCTCATCGAACGGGAGAGCACGATGACGGCGAAAGTGCTCGAGGCGGTGCCCGACACGGGCCACGACTACAAGCCGGACGCCAAGTCGCGCACGGCCTGGGAGCTGGCCACGCATCTGGCCACCGCCGACGTGTGGTTCCTGCAGAGCGTCATCGACGGCGCGTTCAACTGGGATCCCGAGGCCGCCAAGCAGGCGGCGGCGCAGTTCGGGTCGGTGAAGGACGTCGTGGCGTTCTACCAGCGCGAAGTGCCGGCGCGGCTGGCTGCACTGCGCGCGCTGCCCGGCGACCGCCTGGCGCAGCCGGTGGACTTCTTCGGGATGATGCAGCAGCCGGCCGCCTGGTTCATCGGCATGGCCAACAACCACAGCACGCATCACCGCGGGCAGCTGGCGTCGTACCTGCGCGCGATGGGCTCGAAGGTGCCGCCCATCTACGGCGACAGCGCCGACTATCCGGTGCAGGCGACGGCGTAGCGCGCCGCCGGATGTCGTTCCCCGATCTGCGCGCGTTCATTGGGCAGCTCCAGCGCGACCACTCGATCGTCACGGTGGAGGCGCCCGTGGACGCGCACCTCGAGGTGGCGGAGATCCACCGGCGCGTCATCGCGGCCGGTGGCCCCGCGCTCCTCTTCACCAACGTTCAGGGCTCGAACTTCCGCCTCGTGACCAACCTGTTCGGCACGGCGCGGCGTGCCGAGCTTGCCTTTGGCGAGCGGCCGCTGCGCCTGATTCGTCGGATCGTCGAGCTGGCGGAGACGCTGATGCCGCCGACGCCCGGCAAGCTGTGGGGCGCGCGCGACGTGGGGCTCGAGCTGCTCAAGGTGGGCACGCGGCGCGTGTCGAGCGGTCCGGTCACCGATCGGGTCACGGAGGACGTGCGCCTGGACCGGCTGCCGGCGATCACGTCGTGGCCCGAGGACGGCGGTCCCTTCATCACGCTGCCGCTCGTCTACACCACGCACCCCGATCGCCACGGCCACAACCTCGGCATGTACCGGATGCACGTGCACGACGCGCGCAGCGCCGGCATGCACTGGCAGATCGGCAAGGGCGGCGGGTATCACTACGCCGTGGCCGAGGCGCGCCAGCAGAGCCTGCCCGTCACGGTGATGCTCGGCGGGCCGCCGGCGCTGATTCTCTCGGCCGTCGCGCCGCTGCCCGAGAACGTGCCGGAGCTGATGCTCGCCTCGCTCATCGCCGGCGGCCGGCTGCCGCAGGTGCACGGCCAGGGGCCGCACCCGCTGGTGGCGTCGGCCGAGTTCGCGCTCGTGGGCGAGGTGGCGCCAGGCGTGCGGCGTCCCGAAGGACCGTTCGGCGATCACTACGGCTACTACTCGCTCCAGCACGACTACCCGGTGTTCACGGCGCAGCGTATGGCGCACCGCGCCGACGCGATCGACCCGGCGACGGTGGTGGGGAAGCCGCGGCAGGAGGACTTTTTCATCGGCGACCTGCTGCAGGAGCTGTTGTCGCCGCTCTTTCCGCTCGTGATGCCGGCGGTGGAGCAGCTCTGGTCGTACGGCGAGACCGGCTACCACTCACTGGGCGCCGCCGTCGTCAAGCAGCGCTACGCGCGCGAGGCGATGGCGAGCGCGTTCCGCATCCTCGGCGAAGGGCAGTTGTCGCTCACCAAGTTCCTGCTGGTCACCGATCGCCCGGTGGAGCTGCGCGACTTCAAGGCCACGCTCGAGCACGTGCTCGCGCGCACGCGCCCCGAGACCGACCTCTACGTGTTTTCGAATCTGTCGATGGACACCCTCGACTACACCGGGCCGGCGGTGAATCTGGGCTCGAAGGGCGTGTGGCTCGGGCTCGGCGACGCGCTACGCGACCTGCCGCGGAAGTTCACCGGGACGGCGCCCATGGGCGTGCGCGACGTCCGCGTGTTCTGCCGCGGCTGCCTGGTGGCGGAGACTCCGTCGTGGGCCGACGAGCCCGGCGTGGCGGCCCGGGTCGCTGCCGACCCGGCGTTTGCCGAGTGGCCGCTCGTGGTGCTGACCGATGATGCCGCGCGGGCCGCGCGCAGCGACATGAACTTCCTGTGGACGACGTTTACGCGCTTCGAGCCCGCCGCCGACATCCATGCGCCGTCCCGCGAGATCGTGCGGAACCACATCGCCTATCGGTTTCCGATCGTGATCGACGCGCGGGTGAAGCCCGGCCTGCCCAAGGAGCTGTCGTGCGATGAGGGCACCGCCGCGCTGGTGACGCGGCGCTGGAAGGAGTACTTTCCGAGCGCGCCCGTTGAAATGGGGGATTCAGAGAGAGCGCACCTGGACTGAGCGCGCGCCTCTGGTCAGGTAGGTCAGGTAGGTCGGGTGAGTCAGGTAGGGAGAGCTCTTGTGACAAGTGCTTTCCCCACCTGGCCCACCTGGCCCACCTGACTTACCTGACCCACCTGACCGGGTGGCTCGACTTAGTGCAGGGATCTTGGTACGGCCAGCGTAAAAGCGCTGATGGCCGCGTCGAAGCGCGTGCCGTCCGGTGTCACCATCTGGTAGCTGCCCTGCATGGTGCCGACAGCCGTCTTGAGGGGGCAGAAGCTCGTGTACTCGAACACGCCACCCGGCGGCAGCATCGGCTTCTCACCGACCACGCCGGGGCCCTTGACGCGCTCGACCTCGCCGTCCGCGTTGGTGATGATCCACTCACGGGAAACGAGCTGCGCCGTTTCCGTGCCGACGTTCGAGATGCGGACGTGGTATTGAAACAGGTACTGCTCCTCGCGGGGCGAGCTGCGCTCCGCAAGGAACTCGCTGCGCACCTCGATGCGGATGCCGCGGGTCGTGCAGTCGCTGGTGCGGACCCCCTGGACGGGTGCGTCGGCGGTGGCATCGGCGGCCCTGCGGGGGCCGCGGGCGGTTGTGTCGCTCATACGTAGATTACCGGCAGACGATTATCGCATGGCTCAATTAGGCAGAATGGGCGCGCTCGGCGGACACGGAACCGGCGAGCGCGTGCGTCGTAGTACAGTGCACATCTCCGTGGCTGAGCCTCAGAAGAAGAACAAGGTGTCGGCCTCCGCCGCCTGGCGCGAGGCGCGGCAGCTGGTCTGGGCCCATCGCCGCCGGCTGACCATCGGCCTCGCGCTCATGCTGGTGAGCCGAGTGTCGCAGCTGGTCCTGCCGCTCACGTCGAAATGGATCGTGGACGAAGTGCTCGCGAAGGGGCGGTCGGAGCTGCTGGTGCCGATCGCGCTCGCCGCGGCCGCGGCGACGCTGGTCACCGCCGTCACCGGGTTCGCGCTGTCGCAGATTCTTGGCGTGGCGGCCCAGCGCGCGATCACCGACATGCGCAAGCGGGTCCAGGCGCACATCATGCGCCTGCCGGTGCGCTACTTCGACTCTACCAAGACCGGCGTTCTAGTGTCGCGCATCATGTCGGACGCCGAGGGCATCCGCAACCTGGTCGGCACCGGCCTCGTGCAGCTGGTCGGCGGCTTCGTGACGGCCGCAATGGGGCTGGCTGTCCTGCTCTGGCTGAACTGGCACCTCACGCTCATCACCATTTTCGTGCTCGCGATCTTCGGCGGCGGCATGGCCTACGCGTTCAACACGCTGCGGCCGCTCTTCCGTGAGCGCGGCAAGATCAACGCCGAGGTGACCGGGCGCCTGACGGAAGCGCTCGGCGGCATCCGCATCGTCAAGTCCTACACGGCGGAGAAGCGCGAAGAGATCGTCTTCACCAAGGGCGCGCACAAGCTGTTCCGCAACATCGCACAGTCGATGACCGGCGTCTCGGCCACGAGCGCGGGTGCCACCGCGGTGATCGGCGTGGTGGGCGTGCTGATGATCTGGTTGGGCGGCCAGTCCGTGATCGCCGGCGAGATGACGCTCGGCGACCTCATCACCTACATCTTCTTCATCGGCATCGTGGCGGCGCCGCTCGTGGGCATCGCCTCAATCGGCACGCAGATCACCGAGGCGTTTGCCGGGCTGGACCGCATCCGCGAAGTGATGGAGATGTCCACTGAGACCCAGGAGGACGCCGCGCGCGCCGAGGTCGGGTCGCTGGTCGGCACGGTGGCGTTCGACAGCGTGTGGTTCGAGTACAACGAGGGCCAGCCGGTGCTGAAGGGCATCTCGTTCGAAGCCGGTGCCGGCACCACCACGGCGCTCGTGGGCTCGAGCGGCTCGGGAAAGAGCACGCTCATCGGCCTGGTGATGGCGTTCAACCGGCCGACGCAGGGGCGCATCCTGATTGACGGACGCGATCTCGCCGACTTGCGGCTGGGCGAGTACCGCGAGCAGCTCGCGTCGGTGCTGCAGGAGAGTTTCCTGTTCGACGGCACGATTGCCGAAAACGTCGGCTACGCCCGGCCCGGTGCCAGCCGCGACGAGATCGTCGAGGCGTGCCGCATCGCGCACTGCGACGAGTTCGTCTCGCAGTTCCCGCAGGGCTACGACACCATCGTGGGCGAGCGCGGCGTCAAGCTCTCGGGCGGTCAGCGCCAGCGCGTCTCGATTGCCCGCGCCATCCTCTCGAGCCCGCGCATTCTCATCCTGGACGAAGCCACCTCGAGCCTCGACAGCGAGAGCGAGCAGATGATTCAGGACGGGCTGCGCCGCCTGCGCCAGGGCCGCACCACGTTCGTCATCGCCCACCGCCTGTCCACGATCCGAAGCGCGGATCAGATCCTGGTGATCGAAGCCGGCGAGATCGTGGAGCGCGGCTCGCACGCGGAGCTGCTGGCGGCCAACGGCCGCTACCGGCAGTTGTACGACAAGCAGTACAAGTTCGAGACCGATCGGTTCATCAACCCCGGAGAGGACTTCACGCCGGAGCCCGAACAGCCGGCGGTGTCCACCCCGCGCGTCGGGAGCGTTCTCTAGCCATGGACGAAAGCGCACTGTTCAACGGCGTGATGCAGGCGGTGCTCGGCGGGCGTCGCCGGCGCGGCCGGCGGGCGATGGGGTACATGGCGAGCGCCGGCAGCACGCTGCTCTCCCATCCGGCTGCGTTGATGACCGCGGCCGGCGTGGCGTGGGGCATCTTCGAAACGCTCCAGGGCGGGCAGGAGCAGGCGGCCACCGGCGGCGCGGGACTGAACACGTCGGGCGCCGGGCTCAACCCGGGCGGCGGTGCACAACCGGTGACGCCTGTCCACCGTAGCCTTGGCGACGGCGGATCGATGCCGCCGCTGCGGGCCGTGGGCGCCTCGGTGGCGGCGCCAATGAGCGACGCCACGCGCATGGTGCGGCTGGCACTCTCCGCCGCGCAGGCCGACGGCGCGCTCGGCTCTGAGGAACGCACGACCGTGCTGGCGCGGGCGAGCGAGGCTGGACTCGCCGACCTGGTGGAGCGCGAACTGCAGCAGCCGCGACCGCTGGCGGAGATCGTCGCCGGCGTCACCGAGCCGGCGCAACGGGCCACGCTGTACAGCCTGGCCTTCGCCGTCGTGCGCGCCGACGAACAGGTTGGCGGCGCGGAACGTATCTATCTCGCGCAGCTGGCCAACCTGCTCGGGCTCGACCCGGCGGCAGTGCAGCAGCTGGAAGCGGCGGCGGCGAAACAGATCGACGCGGCTCCGGAACATACGTAGCCGCCTCCTGGAGAGGAGACATGGCACAAGAGCAGTGGTACATGGCCATCGGCGGCCATCAGGTCGGACCGGTCTCGCAGGAAGACGTCGTCACCAACCTGAGGAACGGCACGATCGACGGCAACACGCTCGTCTTCTCGGCGGGCATGGCGAACTGGACGCCGCTCAAGGACGTGCCGCAGCTGGAGTCCTATCTCAAGGTGCCGGGAGCGAAGGCGGCGCCCGCCGCGGTGCCACCGCCCATCAGCCCCGGCCAGCGCGCCCACGAGATCGATTTCAAGATTCTCGGCAGCGAGATGCAGTTTGTCGAGGTCGAGCTCGATCCCGGTGAAAGCGCCGTGGCCGAGGCAGGCTCGATGATGTACATGACGCCCGGCATCCAGATGGAGACCGTGTTCGGCGACGGATCGCAGCAACGGAGCGGCGTGATGGGCGCGCTGCTGGGCGCTGGCAAGCGCCTGATAACTGGTGAAAGCCTGTTCATGACGGTGTTCACCAATCAGGGCAGCGGCAAGCAGCAGGTCGCCTTTGCCGCCCCGTATCCCGGCAAGATCCTGGCGATGGATCTGAAGCAGATGGGGGGGACCCTGATCTGCCAGAAGGACTCGTTCCTCTGCGCGGCCAAGGGCGTGTCGATCGGCATCGCCTTCCAGCGCAAAATCGGCGTCGGCCTGTTCGGCGGCGAGGGCTTCATCATGCAGAAGCTCGAAGGCGACGGGCTGACCTTCTGCCACGCCGGCGGCACCGTCCATCCCGTGGATCTGGCGGCGGGTCAGACGCTGCGGGTGGACACCGGATGTCTCGTCGCGCTGCAACCGACCGTGGCCTACGACATCCAGTTCGTCGGCAAGATCAAGACGGCGCTCTTCGGCGGCGAGGGGCTGTTCTTCGCCGCCCTCACAGGACCCGGACGCGTGTGGCTGCAGTCGCTGCCGTTCAGCCGTATGGCCGATCGCATCTACAAGGCGGCGCCGTCGGCGGGCGGCAAGCGCGTTGGCGAAGGATCGATCCTCGGCGGGCTCGGCGGATTGCTCGACGGCGACAACGACTAGTCGTACGTAGAGGCGGACCTGGTCAGGTCCGCCTCTACATTCTCAACCAGCCACTAGAATAGGTCCGCATATGCGGACGCCCGTCACCCTGGTCACCGGGGCCGGTGGCGAGATCGGACACGGTCTCGTCACGCGGCTGGCCAGGGCGGGCCGTCCGATCGTCACCGTCGATCTCACCCGGCTCGACAATAGCCTGGCGCCGCTCGTGCGCCGCGAGTTCACCGGCTCGATTACCGACACAACGCTGCTCGAGCGCGTGCTGGCGGAGTTCGAGGTGGATCTCATCTTCCACCTCGCAGCGCTCCTGTCCACGCGCGCCGAGTTCACCCCGCTCACGGCCCACGAGGTGAACGTCGAGGGCACCTTGCGGCTTTTGGAGTTCTCGCAGCGGGAAGGCGAGTCGCACGGGCGGCCGGTGACATTCGTGTACCCGTCCTCGATTGCGGCCTACGGTCTGCCCGACCTCGCCACGAAGCGGCGCGTGGGGCGCGTGGGTGAAGACGAGTGGAACACTCCGCGCACGATGTACGGCTGCAACAAGCTCTACTGTGAGCACCTGGGACGCTATTACGCCCGCTACTACAAGCAGCTGGCCGCGCAGTCGGCAGGCCGAGTGGACTTTCGCTGCGTCCGGTTTCCGGGCCTGATTTCCGCGCTCACGACGCCGGCCGGCGGCACCTCCGACTACGCGCCGGAGATGATTCACGCCGCGGCGCGCGGCGAGGCCTATGCCTGCTTTGTGCGGCCCGACACGCAGATTCCGTTTATGGCTATGCCGGATGCGATCGAAGCGCTGATGCAGCTGGCGCTGGCGCCGGCGGGCCTGCTGACGCGGACCGCCTATAACCTGTCGGCGTTCGCGCCGACGGCCCAGCAGCTTCACGACCGGGTGCGGTCCGCGTTTCCCGGGGTCGCGCTCACCTGGCAGGTCGACGACAAGCGCCAGGCGATCGTGGACTCCTGGCCTGCCGATGTCGACGACTCGGCGGCGCGCCGCGACTGGGGTTTTGCGCCCGCGTTCGATTTCGAGGGCGCGTTTCGTGAGTACCTGTTGCCGACGATCCGGGAGCGGTACCAATGAGGCGGCGCCGCGCAGGGCTCGGCGCCGCACTGCTGGCCGCGTCGGCGTGCGCGGTCCCGGAGACGAACCAGATGCAGCCGCTCGCCGAGCAATACGTCAAGCTGGTCCTGGCCGTGGGGCAGCACGACTCCGACTACGTGGACGCTTTTTACGGCCCGCCGGAGTGGCGCACGGCCGCCGTCAAGCGGCCGCTGGCCGAGATCGACGCCGAGGCGGCGACCGTCGCGGGCAGGCTGGCCGCCGCGTTGCCCGAGGATGCCGATCCGCTGGTCACCCTGCGGCACCGCTATCTCACCCGTCAGGTCGAGGCGCTGCGAACCCGCGTGGCGATGCTCGGGGGGAAAAGGCTCACGTTCGACGAGGAATCGAAAGCGCTGTACGACGCCGTCGCGCCGCACCACGACGCCAGCGAGTTCGAGCGCGTGCTGGCGCAGCTCGAACAGCTCCTGCCCGGACCGGGCCCGTTGCTCGACCGCTACACGCGCTTCCGCGACGCCTTCGTCATCCCGCCGGCCCGGCTCGACGCGACGTTCAAGGCGGCCATCGATGCGTGCCGGCGTCGCACGCTGTTGCACGTGGACCTGCCGCCGGACGAAAGCTTCACCGTTGAATACGTGACCAACAAGAGCTGGAGCGGCTACAACTGGTATCAAGGTCACTATCGCAGCCTGATCCAGGTGAACACCGACCTCCCGATCTTCGCCGACCGTGCCGTCGATCTGGCGTGCCACGAGGGGTATCCGGGCCATCACGTCTACAACGTCCTGCTCGAGAAGACGCTGGTGCGCGACCGCGGCTGGCCCGAGTTCCAGGTGTACGCGCTGTTCTCGCCGCAGTCGCTCATCGCCGAGGGGACGGCAAACTTCGGCATCGACGTGGCGTTTCCGCCGGCGGACCGGCTGACGCTCGAACGCGACGTGATCTTTCCCGCCGCCGGTCTCAACCCAGCGGCCGCGGCGAAGTACTACGACGTGATGGGGCTCGTCGATCGTCTGTCCTACGCGGGCAACGAGGCCGCGCGCCGCTACATCGACGGCGAGATCGACGCCGCCGGCGCCACGGCGTGGCTCGAGCGCTACGGGCTCTACTCCACGGCGCGGGCGACGCAGCGCGTGCGGTTCATCGACCAGTACCGCAGCTACGTGATCAACTACAACCTGGGCAAGGACATGGTGGCGCAGTACATCGACGCCCAATCCGGCGGTGACGCGTCGAAGCGCTGGCCGGCGTTCACGGCGCTGCTGTCGTCGCCGCGCCTGCCGTCGGGGCTGGCCGAGGCCGGCCGGTAGCAGCGGGGGATCTGGTGCGTTGCATCGAGATCGGGCAACCGGGCGGGCCGGAGGTACTGCGCCTCGTCGAGCGTCCGGACCCGGCGCCGGGCGCGGGCGAGGTGCTCATCGACGTCACGGCCGCCGGCGTCAACCGGCCCGACGTGCTGCAGCGCATGGGGGCCTACCCGCCGCCGCCGGGGGCCAGCGACCTGCCGGGGCTCGAGGTGGCCGGGCGCGTGGCCGCGGTCGGCCGGGACGTCACCACGTGGCATCCGGGGGACATGGTCTGCGCCCTCGTGGCGGGCGGAGGCTACGCGTCGCGGTGCGTCGCCCCGGCGGTGCAATGCCTGCCGGTGCCGGCTGGAGTGAATCTGGTGGGGGCTGCGGCCATGCCGGAGACCTTCTTCACCGTGTGGACGAACGTCTTCGAGCGCGGCGCGTTGAAGGCGGGCGAGACGGCGCTCTTTCATGGCGGCACGAGTGGGATCGGCACGACGGCCATCCAGATGGCGGTTGCGCGCGGCGCACGGGCCATCGCCACCGCCGGCTCCGACGACAAATGCCGCGCCTGCGAGGCGCTTGGCGCCGAGCTCGCCATCAACTACCGTACGACCGACTTCGTCGCCGCGGTTCATGCCCACACCGGCGGACGCGGCGTCGACCTCGTGCTCGACATCATGGGCGGATCCTACGTGCCCCGCAACCTGTCGGCCCTGGCCGTCGACGGCCGGCTCGTCCAGATCGGCCTGCTCGAAGGCGAGCCGATGGCCGCCGTCGATCTGCGCCGGGTGCTCGGGCGCCGCCTCACGCTCACGGGGTCGACGCTGCGCGCGCGCAGCGTCGAGGAGAAGGGACGAATCGCGGAGGCGCTGCGCCGCGAGGTCTGGCCGCTCGTCGAGGCCGGTCGCGTGAAGCCGCTCGTGGCCGCGACCTTCCCATTGGCGAACGCCGCTGAAGCCCACCGCCTCATGGAGTCGAGTACGCACGTCGGCAAAATCGTGTTGCTGCCCTGAATGGCCGATCCACTGATCGATTCGGTCGTGGCCCAGTACCAGATCCTGTCCCGCCTCGGGGGTGGGGCGATGGGCGTCGTCTATCAGGCGCGGGATCTCAAGCTGGGGCGGCTGGTCGCGCTGAAGTTCCTGCCGGTCGACTGGAGTCACGACGAGGAGGCCAAGCAGCGGTTCGTTCGCGAAGCGCAGGCGGCCTCGTCCACCGACCACGTGAACATCTGCACCGTTCACGACATCCAGACCACCGAGGACGGCCGGCTGTTCATCGTGATGGCCCACTACGAGGGGCAGACGCTGAAGCAGCGGCTGGCGCAGGGGCCGCTCGCCGTTCCCGAGGCGCTCGCCATCGCCCAGCAGGTGGCCGACGGCCTGGCGCGCGCGCACGGCGCCGGCGTCGTGCATCGCGACATCAAGCCGGGCAACGTGATCCTCACCGAGGACGCGGTGAAGATCGTGGACTTCGGGCTGGCGACGCTCGCGGGCAGCGTGCAGCTCACGAGTGCCGGTTCGCCGATGGGGACCGTCACCTACATGGCGCCGGAGCAGCTGCGCGGGCTGGCCGCCACGACGCACAGCGACGTCTGGGCGGTGGGCGTCATGTTGTACGAGATGCTCGCCGGCCACCCGCCGTTCCAGGGCGCCTACGCCGAGGCGGTGTCGTACGCGATCCGCCACGAGACCCCGCCGCCCTTGCGGGCCGCGCGCCCGGAGATTCCGGAAGAAGTCGAGCAGCTCGTGTTCCGGGCGATGCACAAGGAACCGGGCGTCCGCTTCGCGAGCGGACGCGAGCTGGCGCGCGCGCTGCGGCAGGTGCAGGGCCATTCGGTTCCGCTCGAGCTCCAGACGGCGGTCATCGACGTCGCGCGCCTGCACGGGGCGCGATCGCGACCGGACCGCGCCCGCCTGTGGAAGCGGCTCGCCGCGGCGGCGGTGGTGGTGGCCGCGATTGCGGGTGGCGCCGCTTGGTACATCACGCGCCCGCCGCTGCGCACGTTCGTCGCGATTGCCCCGGTGGTCAACGCCACGGGCGATCGCACGTTGGACCCGTACCGGCTGGGGCTGACGCTGGCGCTCACACGTGAGCTCCGCGAATCGGTCGGTGTGCGCGTGCCCGGCTACCCGCAGTTGCTGCAGCCGCTGCGCCGCTTCCTCGCCGCGGGACAGGACGTCTCGGGCCCGGAGGCGCTGCAGGCGGTTCGGAGCGCGAGCGGAGCGCCGATCCTGATCGTGCCGACGCTGGTGTACGACCGCGGGGCTTGGAAGGCGCGAGCCGAGCTCCAGGATGCGTCGGGCTCGGTGACGGATCGGCTGGAAACCGCGCCGATCGAGTCCTCGCTCACCAAAGAGGCGGCGTCAACCCTGATCACCGCGCTCGCCGATCAGATCGACGCGCGGCTCGGTCCGCGCCGATGGCTGGCGCTGCGCGCCGCCGAGCGCCCCGCGCGTTTTCAGTCGCTCGACGCCGTGCAGGCGTTCGAGGAAGGGATCAACGCCTACGACGCCGGCGAGTTCGCGGCGGCGCGCGACGCGTTCGCGCGCGCGGCGAAGGCCGATCCGCGGCACCCGCTGCCGGCGGCCTGGGCGAGCCGAGTGGCGCAGATCGTCGGCGATCGCAACGGCGCGGCCGAAGCGGCCGATCGTGCCGAAGCCCGCCTCGAGGGCTCCTCGCGATCCGATCGGCTGTTCGTGCAGGCGGTCGTGGCCGAAGCCCGCCAGGGTGAGCAGGCGGAACAGCTGTACACCGAACTGGCCGAGCTCACGCCCGACGATCCCGCCGGGCGGCTCGAGCTCGCCGCATTCCTGGATCGCCGCGCCAAGATTCCCGAGTCGATCGTGGCCTACCGGGCCGCGCTCGACCTCGACGCGCGCTCGCCCGGCCCGCCGCTGGAGTTGTGCCGGTTGTACAACTCCAACCGCGTGAACGATCTCAAGCAGGCCCGTGCCTTTGGCGAGCGCGCGCGGTCGGCCTTCGTGGCGCTCGGGTCCCGCGGCGGCGAAGCGCAATCGCTGCTGTGCCTGTCCAATGTCATGAAGACCGGCCCGCGCCAGGAACGGGCCGAAGGACGCCAGCTGGCGCAGCAGGCGCTGCGCGCGTTCGAGTCGTTGAACCTTCCCTACAACGTGGGGCGGGCGTACCAGTACCTCGCCACCTCGGCGCGCGCCGAGGACGATCTCAAGGGCGCCGCCGAAGCCTTGAGGAGCGCGCTGGAGAACGCGCGACAGGTGGGCAACACGGCGCTCGAGGGCACGGTGCTCGTCAACCTCGGCATCACCTACGTGTCGCTCGGGCAGCGCGCCACCGCGCTCGATTACTATCGCCAGAGCTACGAGACCGCCGAGCGTCGCGGCGACGGGCGGCGGGCCGCGTACAGCCGCGCCAACGCGGGCGCGCTGCTCATCGAGTACGGGACCCCGCCCGATGAAGGTCTGCGGTTCGTCGAGGGCGCTCTCCGCGTGGCCAGGCTGGGATCCGAGCACAACCTCGAGGTGTTCTGCCTGCAGTTGATGGCGGTGCACGATCGATTCGTGGGCCAGGGGGGCGAGGCGCGCCGCAAACTCGCCGACGCGATGAAGATCGCACAGGAATTCGGCCTCGGCGACCGCCTGCCGTCGCTGCTGCTCGAAGACGGCCGCACGCTGATGGAGATGGGGGAGTACGTGCAGGCGCGGGATGTGTTCGACAAGGCGCTCGCGAGCGAAGGCGGTGCCAAGCTCGCGGAGCTCCACATCGAGCTTGGACGGCTCCGCGCCCGGATGGGTGATCTCGACGCGGCACGCGCGGCGCTCGAGGCCGCCAAGGGGATGGCCGAGGCCTCGGCGGCCGACATCGCGCCCCGGTTGGATGCCGCCTTCGGTGAGCACGCCTATGCGGGCGGTCTGGTCAAGGACGCGCGCGCGTATTTCGATGCCGCCTCCCGCAAGTGGGTGGACGAGTGGCCCGACGCCGCGAGCGTCGGCGCGCGGGCGTACGAGGGATTCATCGACGGCCTTGACCGCCGGGCGCAGGGGCCGCAGGCCGTCGCCGCCAGCGTGGAGCAGGCGTCGCGCATGAAGCGCCCGGCGCTGGAGGCGATCGCGCGCGTGCTGCTCGCGCGCCTCGACCTGCAGGCCGGCCGCGCCGCCCCGGCGGCAGCCGCGCTCGGCGCCGTGCCGATGGACGGGCTGAGCCCCGAGCTCCGGGCGCAGGTGCACTACTGGCGTGGGGAGGCGCGCGAGGCGCAGAGCGCGGGCACCGGTCGAGCCGATCGCCAGGAAGCGCAGCGATGGCTCGACGAGGCGCAGCAGCGTGTTCCGACGGAGCTTCGCGAACGTTATCTGTTACGGCCGGAACTGCAGGCCATGAACGGTCTGCGGAAAGCGGCCAGCTGATCGGGCCGGCAGAGTCGAGGAGGAGCGTCATGGGTTACGGAGAGTGGCTGGCGAACGAGAGCGTGCACTGGACGGTCGTCCACGAAGACGAGGCGGGCGCCCCGGTGCCGCTGGCGTCGAAACAGGGGCGTGGGCATCACCCGACGGCAGGCCACGATGTTCATGTCGATCGGACGTGTCGCGGTTGCGATCCGATCAAGCTCGACACGGTCGGTGAGCGTAAGGGACATGCCGGCCATTACCGGGTCACGCTGCGGTTCGAGCGCGCCGAGGACGCGCAGCAGGCGGCGGCGCGCCTGCAGCAGGTGCAGGCTCGCGGCGGAATGTACGAACTGGTGCTCGATGTGCCGGTCGTCTACCGGAAGCATCCCGACGATGCGCCGCCGGCGGAGATTCGCATCGACTGGTGACGCCACCGCGAGCCACGGACGGCCGGCAGATCTGAGGAGGTCATATCACATGGGTTACGGGGAATGGATCGCCAACGAGAGCGTGCACTTCGCGGTGAAGTATGAAGACAAGGAAGGGCGGGAAACCGGATCGGTGAACGGTCGCGATCCGATCCGGCTCGCCGACGTCGGCACCAGCAAGCGACGGAAGCTGACGAAGGGCACGGTGCGGGTGCAGATGCGATTTGCGACGCTCGATCAGGCTGAGCGTGCCCGCAAGGGAGTGGAGATCGTCAAGGTCGACGGGGTCTACGCTCTCCAAGTGAACGTGCCGATCACGAAGCGGCCGAGCAGCAAGGTCGATCCGCCGCAGCCCCCGGCCGAAGTCCGTCTCGACTGGTAGCCGTCGTCGCGCTTCGCGCTTCGACGAGCCAGGATGCTCAGCGCGCGGGGCGGAGCCGCCGCAGCAGTCGCGTCGCCAGCGTGGACGGCGGCACCTGAATGCGCGCGAGCGCCTCGGCGAGGTGCTCCGCGCTCTGGTAGCGGTCGGCGGCGCGCTTGGCGAGCAGCCGCATCACGACGTGCTCGAGCGCCGCAGGACGATCGGGCGCCAGCGTCGTGAGCGGCTCCGGCTCGCGATCGAGGACGTTGGTGACGGTGTCGCTGGGGGAGGCGCCGGCAAAGGGCAGGCGGCCCGTGGCCATCTCGTACAGAATCACGCCGAGCGAGAAGAGATCGCTGCGCGGGTCGAGCGGCATCTGCAGGATCCGCTCGGGCGCCATGTAGTTCGCGGTCCCGAGCGGCCGGCCCGGAATCGTCGACCCCTCCAGCCCATCCTGGCCGCCGGGCATGCGGAACTGTCGCGCCAGGCCGAAATCGAGCACCTTCACGTGGCCGTCGTCGGCCACCATCACGTTGCCAGGCTTGATGTCGCGGTGGACGATGCCCTTGCCGTGGGCCGCGCCGAGCGCAGCCGTGATCTGCCGGGCGATGTCGAGCAGGCGCGGAAGCTCGAGATCCTCGCGCGCCAGGATCATCTTGAGCGTCACGCCGTCGACGCGCTCCATGGCGATGAACTGGCGGCCCTCGTGCGTGTCCACGTCGAAGATGGTGCAGATGTTCGCGTGGCTGAGGAGCGCGATGGTGGAGGCTTCGCGCGCGAAACGCCGGACCGCGTCGTGGTCGTCGGCCAGCTCGTCGGGAAGAAACTTGAGCGCGACCTTGCGCGGCAGCTTGAGATCATCGGCGTCGTACACGACGCCCATGCCGCCCGTGCCGAGCTTGCCGGTGATGCGGTAGTGGCTGACGGTCAGGCCGAGCATGAGCTGGCGAAGGTGTTCGGAATCACCACGTGGTCCGTTTATAACCCAGAAGCCGCCGGGACTGCGGCCGAGGTAACGAACAGCGGGAGAGCAGGGCGTATGATTGCTGCGAGCCAACATCCGATGACCGTTCCCCGCAAGGCCACCAGCCGATCAGCCACCCCCCACGACGCGCTCATCAGCGATGAACCGACCATCGAGCTGGTCGTCCGCGCACGCGGCGGCGATCGCGACGCGGTCGAAGCCCTGCTGCAGCGCTGCCTGCCGGGCCTGCGCCGATGGGCGCACGGGCGGCTGCCGCCGGCGGCGCGCGCCAGCCTCGACACGCAGGACCTGGTGCAGGAAACCGTGCTGCACGTGCTGCGGCGCCTGGATCATTTCGAGCCGCGCCATGTCGGCGCCATGCAGGCGTACCTGCGGCAATCGGTCATCAACCGCGTCCGTGACGAGGTCCGCAAGGTGAGCCGCCATCCCGCGGCGGTGGAGCTGCCGGCCGATCTGGTGTCGGATCGCACCTCGCCGCTCGAAGTGGCGGTGCAGTCCGAGGCGTATCAGCATTATCGCGAGGCGCTCGGCGACCTGAACATGCGCGATCGCGAACTGGTGGTGGCGCGCGTCGAAGCGCAGTGGACGGTGGCGGAGATCGCCAAGCGCTTCGAGATGCCGACGCCCGACGCGGCCCGCATGGCGGTTGGCCGCGCCCTCAAGCGGCTGACGACGAAGCTTCACGGCAAGAAAGAATCGTAGACGGGCCGCCTGAAGGCGGCCCCTACGGCGGCCCTCAGGCCTGTACGACCGTGCGTGCGCTGGTGTGTGTGCGCAGCACGTCGGACGTGAGCGGCTTGCCCAAGTACACCTTCGAGTCGCGGTTGTTGGTCGGGTGGACCTCGTACTTGATCACGTCGAACTCGAGGTGGTCGAGCGTGCTGCGCATGTCGTAGAAGCGGTTCTTCGTCTTTACCACCACCTCGTGAAAGCCCGACGCGTGCGCCCACGCCTCCGATTCCTCGGTGAGCGCGCGAAAGTGTCCCTGCCCCCGCCAGTCGCGCCGCGTGCCGCCGATCCAGTTGTAGAGCACCTTGCGGTCGTCGAACTGCACGACGTCCTTCAACCGGGCGACGAGATCGGACAGCTTGGGCTCGGCCTCCTGCGCGCGGAGCTCGTGCACCACCTTGAACGAGACGGGCACCACCGTGGACGGATCGTCGGGCAGGCTGGCTTCGGCCATGAGGATCAGGAACTCCCGATCCGCGAGGCGCTGCACGATTTCGCGCGCGGTCTTCTTGCGCGGGAACTCGCCGAAGTACTCCTCGATGTACTGGATTTCGAGGGCGCCGCTCTCGAGGGGGTACTGCTTGATCAGATATTCCAAGCCCTCATTGTCTCCCGGCGCGCGCGAGAGCTGCAACGTGCGCGGGCGTGGTTCCGCAGCAGCCGCCGACGATATCCGCCAGGCCGTCGGCGGCGTAGGCGGCGACGAACCGTGCGAAATCGTCGGGCCCGTACGGATAGCGCCCGCTCTGATCGGGGAGTCCGGCGCTCGGGTGGCACGTCACGAGAGGGGCACGTCCGCGCAGGGCCTGCAGTCCGGCCGACAGCCCCTCGGGTCCGGCGCCGCAGTTGAGGCCGAGTCCCGCCACCACGTACGAATCGACGGCCGCGACCAAATCGTCGATCGGGACGCCTGACACCGAGAGCAGCACCGGCACGGTGCGTCCCGAATCGGCGGCCGCGTCCACGTACGCGGCGAGCGCCGGTGCAATGTGCGCGGCGGAGTACCACGTCTCGAAGAGAAGCAGGTCGACGCCGCCCTCGAGCAGCGCGCGCAGCGGCGCGCGGTACGCCGTGCGGGCGTCGTTGCTCGACGCCTGACGGTCGGCTGGACCAAGCGCGCCCGCCACGAAGCGCGGGCGCTCCGGAGTGCGCTGCGACCATTGGTCGGCCGCCTCGCGCGCCAGTCGCGCGGCGGCGGCGCACAGCCGGGTCGCGTCGCGCTCGTGGTGGCGCGCCGCGGCGCGAAACGTGTTGGTGCGCACGATGTCGGCGTGCGCCTCGAGGTACGCATCGTGGACGCGACGCACCCGGTCGGGCTCCGCGATCGAGAGGTGATCGCACGCCGCGACCGGCCCGGACGCCCCGGCCATCGCGTGGACGCACGTCGCCATCGCGCCGTCGAGCAGCAGCGGACCGCGGGCCGCGCTGGACAGGAACCGGCGCTCCGTCACGGCTTCACGTACAGCCTGCACCGGAGGGCGCCCTGGCGGCCGTTCCGGGGGGCTCCGGCGTGCAGACCGTCATCGAAAGCGTGCACGCTTCGCGCGGCCGTAGTTTCATCCTGCACATCTTTGGCTGTCTAGCGTTCGATGAGGCCCACAATATTGCAAAGTGCACGAACCGTCGTGCATAATTCGTCAATCTGCCGCGTTGCCCGCCCCGGGCATTTCCGCTGCAAAGAGAAGAAAGGATAGGCCTCGACGATGGGATCTGCAGCACTTTCCGAAGCCATCAAGAGCATCCGTGACTGGTCATTGACCGACGGACGGGTCTCGACGACCTCGACTGAGAAAGCCGCCGATGTCTTCGGCACGCGCGTGTTCAACGACAAGGTGCAGCAGGAGCGTTTGCCGAAGCCGGCGTATCGTGCCCTGCGCGCGACGATCACGCGCGGCGAGCCGCTCGAAGTGGCCACGGCCGATGCGGTGGCCTCGGCGCTCAAGGAATGGGCGGTCGAGCACGGCGCCACGCACTACACGCACTGGTTCCAGCCGCTCACCGGCATCACGGCTGAAAAGCACGACTCGTTCCTCGGGCCGAACGCCGACGGCACGGCGCTCGCCGAGTTCAAGGGCAAGGAACTGATCAAGGGCGAGCCGGATGCATCGAGTTTCCCGTCGGGCGGCATGCGGTCCACGTTCGAGGCACGTGGCTACACCGCGTGGGATCCGACGAGCCCGCCGTGGCTGCTGATGAACGGCAACAACGTGACGCTGGTGATCCCGACGGCGTTCGTGAGCTGGACCGGCGAAGCGCTCGACAAGAAGACGCCGCTGCTGCGCTCGATGGAAGCGGTGTCGAAGCAGGCCGTGCGCGTGCTGAAGCTGTTCGGCTCGACGGCCGAGCGCGTCTTCGCCACTTGCGGTCCCGAGCAGGAGTACTTCCTGATCGATCGCAACTTCTACTTCGCGCGTCCCGACCTGATCAACGCGGGCCGCACCCTGTTTGGCGCCAAGCCGCCGAAGGGGCAGGAGATGGAAGACCAGTACTTCGGCTCGATCCCGTCGCGTGTGCTCGCGTGCATGTCGGAAGTGGAGTCGGAGCTGTACAAGGTGGGCGTGCCGGTGAAGACGCGGCACAACGAGGTGGCGCCGAGCCAGTACGAAATCGCGCCCGTGTTCGAGAACGCGAACCTCGCGGTCGACCATCAGTTGATGACGATGGAGACGCTGCAGCGCGTCGCGCCGAAGTACGGCCTGGCGTGCCTGCTGCACGAGAAGCCGTTTGCCGGCGTCAACGGATCGGGCAAGCACAACAACTGGTCGCTGTCGGACGAATTCGGCAACAACCTGCTCGGCCCCGGCGACACGCCGCACGACAACATGCAGTTCCTGGTCTTCTGCGCCGCCGTGCTGAAGGCGGTGGACGATTGGCAGGGCGTGCTGCGTGCGTCGATTGCGAGCGCCGGCAACGATCACCGGCTGGGCGCCAACGAAGCGCCGCCGGCCATCCTGTCGGTCTTCCTCGGCGATCAGCTGTCGGACATCTTCGAGCAGCTCGAGAAGGGCGCGGCGAAGTCCACCAAGCAGGGCGGCATCCAGGACCTCGGCGTCAGCGTGCTGCCGAAGCTGCCGCGCGATGCCGGCGATCGCAACCGCACCAGCCCGTTCGCGTTCACCGGGAACAAGTTCGAGTTCCGCGCCGTGTCGTCCGGGCAGAACATCGCATGGCCGAACACGTTCCTCAACGCGGCGATGGCCGATTCGCTGGATTCGATTGCCACCGAGCTCGAGGCGGCCAGCGCCAAGGGCGAGGATCTCAAGGTCGCCGTCGGGAAGCTCCTCACGAAAATCATCAAGAAGCACAAGCGCATCGTCTTCAACGGCAACAACTACTCGGCCGAGTGGGCCAAGGAAGCGGGCAAGCGCGGGCTTCTGAACCTGAAGAACACGGTCGATGCGCTGCCGCAGCTGGTGACGCCGCAGGCGATCAAGCTGATGGATCGCTTCAAGGTGCTCAACGAGCGCGAAATGCACGCCCGCTACGAGGTGTTCCTCGAGAACTACAACAAGACGATCAACATCGAAGGCCAGCTGATGGTGCTGATGGCCAACCGGTACATCCTGCCGGCGGCGTTCGAGTACCAGAAGCAGGTCGGCCAGAGCGTGGCGGCAGTGAAGGCCGGCGGCGCCAAGAGCGCCCAGGGCAAGAAGCTGCTCGGCACCTACACGAAGCTTGCGGACAAGCTGAAGGTCGAGGCCGACGCGCTGGCCAAGCTGCTCGATCACAGCGGCGGTTCGGCGGAAAAGCACGCGAAGTACATGCGTGACAAGGTCGTTCCGGCGATGGCCCGGCTGCGCGAGACCGGCGACAGCATCGAGGTGCTGACGCCGCACGAGCTGTGGCCGCTGCCCACGTACCGGGAGATGCTGTTCGTCAAGTAATCCAGGGCGGCGGAGACCGCCAGGCAGGAAAGGCGACGGGCCGGCCAGTGTGCCGGCCCGTCGTGTTTCGTTGAACGCCCGCCCGGAGGGCGGGCAATTGAACACTGCCCGAGCGAGGCGGAGCCTCTGCGTCAACGGCGGAGACTCGCTCGTTTACGTAATATGGTCGGCACTTTCGGCGCCCGAAAACGCTAGCGCCGGTTCGGGTGACGCAAAGCAGCCGGTGTAGACTAAGAACCCCGCGCGACAAAAAGAGCACTCGCGGTACCACGATCGGAATGGGAATTCTCGAGCGGCTCCGCCCACAACCCCGTTGGAAGCATTCGGACCCCACGGTGCGTGCGGCGGCTGTCTATGACCTTGGCCCCGAAGAGGGAGAAGTGCTTCGCGCACTGGCGCGCGAGGACGCGGAGGCGCGCGTACGCCGCGCCGCCGTGGCGCGCCTGGAGGACGTGGGGACGCTGGGGGAGATCGCCCGCACCGATCCCGATCCCGATGTGCGCACCGAGGCTGCCCGGCAGTTGACGGGCCTGGGCGCCGAAACCCGGGATCCGGTCAAGGCCAGCGAAGTGGCGCGGCAGCTCATCGACGGCGCCCGCTTCAAGGAAGTGGTGGTGATGGTGCGCGAGAGCTCGCACGCCGAGGTGCGCGCTGCCGTGGTGGACCTGATCGACGACCCGAAGTCGCTGGGCTCGATCAGTCGTCACGCTCGCGATGCCGCGACGCGGGCACGAGCCCTCGCCCGGTTGCAGGACCCTGAAGAGCTCCTGGCCGTGTCGCTCAAAGCCGAGCACACCGACGTGGCCGTCGCCGCGCTCGAACGCGTGGGCGACACCGACGGCTTGTCGGCGATCGCGCAGCGTGGCCGGAACAAGGTGGCGGCGCGCCGCGCGCGCGTGCGGCTGCGGCAGATTGAGGAAGCGGTGACGCCGGTGGCCGAGGCGCCCGCGGCGCAGATGTCGGCTGAAGATCAGGCGAGGGCCGCCCAGCTGCTGCGCGACGCCGAGGCGCTCGTGGCGCTCCCCGATCCGTCGGAGGCCGAGGCGTCCCTGAGCCGGGTGCGGCTCGCGTGGGCGGAGCTGGGCGCAGACACCGAAATCGACGCCGCGCTGGCCGAGCGTTTCGACTCGGCGAGCGAAGCGGTGCGCGAGGCGATCGCCGAGCGACAGCTCGAGCGCGCCGCCGAGCAGATTCGCGCCGAGGCCGCGGCGCGCGAGCAGGCCGACCGCCTCCGCGTGGTGGAAGAGATCGAGCAGCTCGAAGGCGCCGGCGCCGAGGATCGGATCGCCGAGCTCAAAGTGCGCTGGGACGCGCTGCCGCCGATTCCGCAGGAGTACGCCGCGTCGCTGACGCGCCGTTTCCAGGACGCCTGCCGCGCGTTCGAAGAGCGCGAACGCCGCCGCATGCTGGCGCAGGCGGCGGCGGGCCGCCTGCACACGCTGGCCGCGGAGCTCGAACAGCTGGTCGCCTCGGACGTCACGCCGCAGGAGCTGGTGGCCCGGTGGCGCGGGCTGCGCCGCGACGCCGAGGTGCTGCGCGAGCACGCGGAGGCCAATCCCGAAGCCGCCGATCGTCTCGAGCGGGCAATCGCCGTGATCGAGGAGAAGGAGCAGCAGCAGGTCGAGGTGCGCCAGCGTCAGGAGCAGGACAACCTGCGGCGCCTGCACCAGATCTGCCGCCAGGTCGAGACGCTGGCTGCGGCCGAGCAGATCACGCTGAAGGCGGGCGATCGTGCGCTTGGCGAAATCCGCTCGGCGCTCGAAGGGCGCCTGCCGCTGCCGACCAAGAAGGATCGGCAGGAAGTGCAGACGCGCCTCGAGGCCGTGCGCGCGATTCTCGGGCCGCGCGTGCAGGAGCTGCGCGACGCGGACGAGTGGCAGCGCTGGGCGAACCTGCAGGTGCAGGAAGAGCTGGCCAAGAAGATGGAAGCGCTGGCCGAGGAACCCGATCTCGAGGTGGCCGCGCGCCGCATGCGCGAGCTGCAGGGGCGCTGGAAGCAGGTGGCCCTCGCGCCGCGGACGCAGGGCGAAGCGCTCTGGCGGCGCTTCAAGACCGCGCAGGACGCGGTGTTCGGGCGGACGTCGGCCCACCTGGCGGCCCAGAACGAAGAGCGCGGCCACAACCTGGCGAAGAAGCAGTCGCTCTGCGAGCAGGCCGAAGCGCTCGCGGCCTCGACCGACTGGGTCAAGACCGCCACCGCGCTCCAGGCGCTGCAGGCCGAGTGGAAGAACGTGGGACCGGTATCGCGCGGCAGCGAGAAGGCGATCTGGGAGCGCTTCCGCGCCGCCTGCGATCAGTTCTTCAGCCGCCGCCACCAGGATCTCAAGAAGCGCAAGGACGAGTGGTCCGAGAACCTGGCGCGCAAGGAAGCGCTCTGCGCCCGCGCCGAGGCGCTCACCTCGTCCACCGACTGGGAGGCTGCCGCGGCCGAGTGCAAGCAGCTGCAGGTCGAGTGGAAACAGATCGGGCCGGTGCGCCGCTCGAAGTCCGACGCGGTGTGGCAGCGGTTCCGCACCGCCTGCGACGCCTTCTTCGATCGCTACAAGCACCGCGATCAGGTGGATCTGCAGTCGAAGGCGGCGGCGCGCGCCGACGTCATTCGCGAGCTCGAGGCGCTGGTCGCGGCCGCGGGGGCGGACGGCGCCGCGCCCGATGGCCTGGCCGATACGGTGGTGCAGGCGCGCGCCAGGTGGCAGCAGGCGCCGGAGCTGCCCCGCACGGTGCAGCAGGAGCTCGCGGCCAGCTACTACCAGGCGCTCGGAAAGCTCGTCGCCGCCTGGCCGGCCGCCTTTGCCGGCACCGATCTCGATCCGGAGACGACGCGCAAGCGCATGGAAAAGCTGCTGGCCAAGGTGGAGTCGCTGACGCGCTCCGCGGTCGAAGCGCCGGCGCCCGTCTCGCCGGCCGAACTGCTGGCCCAGCGGTTGCGCGAGCGGCTCGCGGCCAACACGATGGCGGGTGGGCAGGCCGTCGCGCACGCCGAAGAGAACCGGTGGCGTGAAGCGGAGCAGGAAGTGCGCAGCGCCCAGTCGCAGTGGACGCGTCTGGGGCCGCTGCCGGCCGACGTGGCCGGGCCGCTCAACGAGCGCTTCCAACGCGCCTGCCGCAAGTTCTACGATCAGCGCCGGAAGTAGGGGCCGCCTTCCGCCTGCGCCAAGGCTACGGCGGACAAGTCAGGCGGCCCATCAATGGGAGACACCATGCTTCGACTGCTCGCCGGCGGGCTCGCGCTCGCGATCGCGCTGGCCGCAACCGTGTTCGCCCAGTCGACCGATCCCACGCTGACCCCGGTGTGGAATCTCACCGCCGGCTTTGCGTCGCCCGAGAGCGCCTTCTACGACGCGGCGTCGAACGCCGTCTTCGTGTCGTCGATCAACGGGCAGATCCTGGACAAGGACGGCAACGGCTACATCTCGCGCCTGTCGCCTGACGGGAAGGTGGTCGCCGAGAAGTGGGCGACCGGCGTCAACGCGCCCAAGGGGCTGCGCAGCGCGCGCGGCGTTCTGTATGCCGCCGACATCGACACCGTGGTGGGTTTCGACATCAAGAGCGGGAAAGAAGTCTCGCGCGCGAAGATCGACGGCGCGGTGTTCCTCAACGACCTCGCCACGGCGCCCGACGGCACCATCTACGTGTCGGATTCCACCGCGCTCAAGATCTTCGAAGTACGCAACGGCAAGTCAGCGGTGTTCGTCGAGGGCGCGGACGTGGTGGAGCAGCCCAACGGCCTGCTCGTCGACGGTGGGCGGTTGATTCTGGGCACCATCGGCCCTGCGCCGGCGCCCGGTGGTGCCCGTGGCGCCGGTGGGCGAGGGCCGGCCCCGAGCGGCCATCTGATCGCATTCGACCGGACGTCGAAGCAGCGGACGCTGGTCACGACGCAGCCGGTTGGCGGCATCGACGGCATCGAGCTCGATGGCAGCGGCGGGTTGCTGGTGACCGACGTCATCGGCCAGCGCCTGCTGCGCGTCAGCAAGGCTGGCGAGGTGAAAGTGCTGGCGAAGTTCTCGGCCGGTGGCGCGGACTTTGGCTACGTTCCGGCGCGGCAGCTCGCGGTCGTTCCCTTTCTCTTCACGAACAGCGTTGCTGCTTACGATCTCAGAGCTGCGTTGAAGTAGAGAACCGCGCCGCTGTGGGGGCTGAGGAGCTGGGGAGCTGGGTGGGTAGGGAAGAGGCTCCGACCAAGCCCCTCAGCCCCCTAGCCCCCTAGGCCCTACTCCTCCAGATACGTGTAGCCGTGCAGGCCGTCTTCGTAGAAGCGGAGCAGCCGGCCCGCGCCTTCGTAGTCCACCCGGCCGGCGCGCACGGCGGTCTCGACATCCGTCCGGAGCTTACCGAGCAGCGCTTCGGCATCGAACTCCACGTAGTCGAGCACCTCGCGCACCGTGTCGCCCTTGATGAGCGCGTCGAGCCGCACGCTGCCGTTTTCGTCGAGGCTCACGTGCACCGCGTGGGTGTCGCCGAACAGGTTGTGCAGGTCGCCCAGGATCTCCTGATACGCGCCGACCAGGAAGACGCCCAGGTAGTACGAGTCGCCGTTGAACGCGTGGAGCGGCAGCGTCTTCTTCACGTCGCGCCGGTCGACGAATCGATCCAGCTTGCCGTCCGAGTCGCAGGTGATGTCGCCCAGCACCGCATGGCTGCCCGGCTTCTCGTTGAGCCGGTGGATCGGCATGACGGGGAAGAGCTGCTTGATCGCCCAGCTGTCGGGAATCGACTGGAACAATGAGAAGTTGCAGAAGTAGGTGTCCGAGAGCTGTTCGTCGAGGTTCTGCAGATCCTCGGGCACTTCGGCCATCGTGGCGGTGATGCGCTGCAGTTTGGTCGCAATCGCCCAGAACAGGTTCTCGGCCATGCTGCGCTGCTCGAGCGGCAGGTAGCCGGCCGAGAACAGGCTCAGCGTCATGTCGAGCGCCTGCTGCGCGTCGTGGAACGCCTCGAGCGCATTGCGCGCGGTGACGTTGTTGTAGGTCTCCACCAGGTCCAACAGCGGCTGTTCCCAGTCCGGATTGCCCGTGGTCGGAACCTTCTCGTCACGGAACCCGGATACCCCGAGCACGTTGAACACCAGCGCGCTGTGGTACGCCACCACCGCGCGGCCGCTTTCGGACACGATGGTCGGGTGGGGCACGCCGGCTTCGTCGCACACCGACTGGATGTGGTAGACGACGTCGTTGGCGTACTCCTGCAGCGTGTAGTTCATGCTCGACTCGAAGTTGGTCTGCGAGCCGTCGTAGTCCACGCCCAGGCCGCCGCCGACGTCGATGTACTGCAGGCCGGCGCCCAGCTTGGCGAGCTCGGTGTAGACGCGGCCGGCCTCGTTGAGCGCACCCTTCACGATGCGGATGTTGGTGATCTGGCTCCCAAGGTGGAAGTGCAGGAGCTTGAGGCAGTCGGCCATGCCGTGGCTCTTCAGCTCCTCGAGCCCGCGCATGATCTCGGTGACCGTGAGACCGAACTTCGAACGGAAGCCGCCCGACGACTGCCAGCGGCCGCTGCCGCGGGAGGCCAGCTTCACGCGCATGCCGATCTGCGGGCGCACGCCGATGCGCTGCGACACCTCGAGGATCAGCCCCAGCTCGGTGTACTTCTCGACGACGGGGATGATGTTGCGGCCGATCTTCTGGGCCAGCATCGCCGTTTCGATGTACTCGGCGTCCTTGAAGCCGTTGCAGATGATGGGCGTGTCGTTGTCGGCGAGCGCCACCACGGCGAGCAGCTCCGGTTTCGAGCCGGCCTCGAGGCCGAAACGGTACGGCTTGCCGAAGTTGAGCACCTCTTCGACGACCTGCCGCTGCTGGTTCACCTTGATCGGATAGACGCAGCAGTACTGGCCCTGATACTGGTTCTGGGCAATCGCGGCCTGGAACGCCGAGTAGATCTCGCCGAGGCGGTGCTTGAGGACGTCGCTGAACCGGATGAGGACGGGGAGGCTGATGCCGCGCAGCTGCAGGCGATCGACGAGCTCCTTGAGGTCGATCGAGGAGGCCGTGTCCTTGGTGGGGTGGACGTGCAGGTGCCCCGCGGGACTGACGGAGAAGTAGCCGTTGCCCCAGCGGCTCACCTCATAGAGCTCGCTCGAATCGTGCACCGTCCAGGCGCGCGAGGTCGAGGCGTTGGGGTCGACCGGAGCCTGGCGTCCGTTGGTGACGGTGCTCATGTCCTCTGCATCCTTCGGCGTTCTCCTTATCTGTCCAGATCCGTACTTCCACGTCGTATCGGCGCATGAGACGCTGATGCGCAGTCGGCTGCGTCCAATCGTAAGCGCCGTGCGCTCAAGGCTCAATCAGAAAGTGAAGCACGGCGTGGTTGCCGGCGCGTGACAATGCGGCGTCGGTGGACCCGCGCCGCCGGATGGGAAAGAATGAAGGTCGCCCATGATGGATCGTGACCCGGCGATTCGAGTGCTCCTGCTTCCCAAGGACACCAACGCCTACGGGACCATCTTCGGGGGCGTCATCCTGTCGCACATCGACCTCGCCTCCGCCATCGAGGCCCGGCGGGCCGGCCCGCACCGCTTCGTCACCAAGGCCATGCGTGAGGTGGAGTTTCACGAGCCGGTGTTCGTGGGCGATATCGTGAGCTTTTTCACCGAAACGGTGCGGATCGGCCGCACTTCTGTCACCGTCAGGGTGCTCGTGGAAGCGGAGCGGTGGGGCGCCCCGCCGGGCGCCGCCGGCCCCGCCGGGCCTGCCGAACGCATCAAAGTCACCGAGGCCGAGGTTGTGTTCGTGGCCGTCAACGCCGAAGGGCGGCCGGTGCCCATCAGACCCGAGTAGGCCGCGAATTCATGGATTGGATCAGTTCCCGGGGCGCGTCGCCGCCGGTGCCCTTCATCGACGCCTTGTTCGCCGGCACCGCTCCCGACGGCGGCCTCTACATGCCGGAGCGCATCGAAGCGCTCCCCGCCGAGTCGCTGCGGAGGGTGCAGGGCGCCGACATCGTCACCATTGCCACCATCGTCGGGGCGCACCTGCTGCAGGGCGAGATCACCGAGACCGAGCTCGAGCCGCTCGTCCGGGAGGCGCTGGATTTTCCCGTGCCGCTCGTCCAGGTGACGAGCCGGGTGTGGGCGCTCGAGCTGTTTCACGGCCCGACCCTGGCGTTCAAGGACGTCGGGGCCCGCGTCCAGGCCCGGCTGCTGCACCACTTCACCGACGGCACGCCGCTGACCATCCTCGTGGCGACCTCGGGCGACACGGGCAGCGCCGTGGCGCAGGCGTTTCACCGGGTGCCGGACACGCGCGTGGTCGTGCTCTATCCCGCCGGCAAGGTGAGCGACGTCCAGGAGGCGCAGATGGCGTCGATGGGCGACAATATCCTGGCCGTGGCGGTGGACGGCACCTTCGACGACTGCCAGCGCCTGGTCAAGACGGCGTTTGCCGACGACGAGCTCCGCCAGCACGTCTGGCTGACGCCGGCCAACTCCATCAACCTGGGGCGGCTGCTGCCGCAGGTCTTCTACTATTTCCTGGTGTCGGCCGTTGGCGGCGATCTCGGCCCAATCGTGGCCGTTCCGAGCGGCAACTTCGGCGACCTGACCGCCGGGCTGATCGCGAAGCGACTGGGGCTGAAGGTGCGCCACTTCGTGGCCGCCACCAACGTCAACGACGCGGTGCCGCGCTACCTGAAGAGCGGGCTCTACGATCCCAAGGAGTCGGTCCGCACGGTTGCCAACGCCATGGACGTGGGCGCACCAAGCAACTTCGAGCGCATGCAGTGGATCTACGGCGGCGACCTCGACGCGCTGCGCCGCGACGTCACCGGCTACGCGTATGAGGATTCGCGCGTGGTGGCCGAGATCGGCCGCGTGTACCGCGAGCATGGTTACCTGCTCGATCCGCACGGGGCCATCGGCTGGCTGGCACTGAACGACATGCTCAAGACATCGAGCGACGACGCGGCCGGCGTGTTCCTGGCGACGGCGCACCCGGCCAAATTCCGCGAGGTGGTTCAGCCGGCCATCGGACGGGACGTGCCGCTCCCGCCGGCGATTGCCGCGGCCCTGACGCGGCCCCGGCACTCTCTCAAGCTCTCGTCCACCTACGCGGATCTGCGGGCGCTGCTGCGCTCGTAGCCGGAGACCCATGCCACCCCTCGATGTTTACCGACCCGGCCCCGGCAACCCGCCGCCACGTCCGTCCGTGCCCGACCGCTACCGCTGGGATCTCTCAGCGGTGTGCGCCGGCTGGGACGAGTGGAACGCGCGCTACGAGGAGCTCGAGGGGCTCATCGAGCGGTTCCGCCAGTACCAGGGCACGCTCGGCCAGTCGGGCCCGCGCCTCCTGGAGGCGCTGCGCGCCATGGACACGCTGGGCGCGCTGAGCTATCGGGTGTGGTACTTCGCCGCGCTGCAGTACGACGAAGACCTGCGCGACAACGCCATCAACGGCCGCCGGCAGCAGGTGCAGATCCTGTTCGCGCGTCAGCAGCAGGCGAGCGCCTGGTTCAACCCCGAGCTGCTGGCGATTCCGCTCGCCACCATCCAGGGCTGGATGGCGGAAGACCCCGCGCTGGCCGTCTATCGGTTCTTCGTGGAGAGCCTGTTCCACGAGCAGGAGCACGTGCTCGACGAGGCGGGCGAGCGCCTCCTCTCGTATTCAGGGCGCTTCAACACGGTGCCGGCCGATACCTATTCGGCGCTGACGACCGCCGACAAGAAGTTCCCCTCGATTACGCTGGCGAACGGCGAGCCGGTGACGCTCACCTACGGTCAGTACCGCGCGCTCCTGGAGACCAGCCGCGTACAGAGCGACCGGGCTCTGGCGTATCGCGCCTTTCATCAATCCTTCGCCGACAACCAGAACACGATCGCCGCGATGTACAACGGCGTGCTGCAGCGCGACTGGTTCCACGCGCGGGCGCGGGGCTACGCCACCACGCTCGACGCCGCGCTGCACGGCAACGACATCCCGCCGTCGGTCGTCGAGAACCTGATTGCAGAAGCCAAAGCCGGCGTGGAGCCGCTGCGCCGGTATCACCGGCTGCGTCGGGCGCGCCTGGGGCTCGACACCTACTCGCTCTCCGACGTGTTCGTACCGCTGGTGGAGCTGGAGGAGAAATACGCCTACGACGACGTGGGCGAGTGGATCGTGGAGTCGGTGGCGCCGCTCGGCGCCGAATACCAGGCCCAGGTGCGGCGCGCCTTCCGCGAGCGCTGGATCGACGTCTTCGAGAACGCCGGCAAGCGCAGCGGCGCCTATTCCGCCCCCGTGTACGGCGCGCACCCGTACATGCTCCTCAACTACAACGAGACGCTCGACGCGGTGTTCACGCTGGCGCACGAGATGGGGCACTCGATGCACACGCTGCTGTCGCATCAGGCGCAGCCGTACGTCTACGCCGGCTACACGATCTTCGTGGCGGAAGTGCCGTCTACGCTCAACGAGGCGCTCTTCCTCGACCTCATGCTGCGCCGCGCGCGCAGCAGCGCCGAACGCGCCGTGCTGCTCCAGCATGCCATCGACAGCATTGCCAGCACGTTCTACACGCAGGTGATGTTCGCCGACTTCGAGCTGCAGGCCCACCGTCTGGTGGAGCAGGACCGTCCCGTGACGGCCGATGCGCTGAGCGGCATCTACGCCGGACTGGTGCGCGACTACTACGGCGACGTCATCGATCCCGAGCCGCTGGCGCAAGTGACCTGGGCGCGCATCCCGCACTTCTTCAACGCGCCGTACTACGTCTACCAGTACGCCACCTGCTTTGCCTCCACGGCGCGGCTGATGCTGGACATCCGCTCCGCGGCGCCCGCCGTCTCGCGTGACGGCGTGGCCCGCTATCTGGACCTGCTGCGCGCCGGCGGCAGCGACTACCCGATGCGGCTGCTCGCCAGGGCGGGCGTGGATCTGAGCAAGCCCGACACAGTGCGCGCGGTGTGCGCCGAGCTCGACATGCTGGTCGGCCGCCTCGAGCTGGAGCTCGGCGAACACAATCGTACGTGAACGAACACAATCGCACGTGGGGGCCGCCTTCAGGCGGCCCGTGCCTACCGCAGCGTTTCGATCTCCGGAGCGAATCCGGGCTCGAAGCCGCGCGCGCGCTCGCGGCGGCGCAGCGGGTCCACGTGGCCGGGTGGTGGCACGATGCCCAGGCGTACCAACTGCGGCCGGAACTCGTAGCGGATGTTCACGCTCGCCACCGGCGCGTCCTCGAGATCGAGCCAGACCTGCTCGACGGCGTGATCGGTGCGCCGTCCCATGCCCGTGGCAGCGTACTCGTCGGCGGCCGCGCGGTTCGCGCTCTGACCAGCCGCTGACTTGGCCGGTGGAGCCGCAGCTGCCGGCCCCGCTTCCGCCCGCGGCGCCTGCTGGTCGAGGCGCAACGAATACTGCGGCGCGCGCTCGCGGAAGAACACGGCCGCGATCGTCCCGAGGTTGGCGGTCTTGCCGAGGGCCTGGCCGTAGGATCGCTCCTCGGTGGTGAACTCGAAAGCCCGCGCCTGCGCGGCGCTCGTCTGCCAGCCGGCAATCGCGATCGTCTCGTAGGGCCCGAGCACCCACTTGCGCGCGTCCGCCGCGGTCGTCTGGCGGGCGTCGATCGTGTTCAGGCCATCCACGGACAGCGCCACCGCCACGCGGACCGGATAGGGATTCCGGAGACGGATGGCGTACTCACGCCCCCTGAGCGCTTCGATGTACCAGCGCCCGTCGTGCACGTATCGCGGCTGGGGCACTCCGTGCACCAGGATTTCGACGTCGGGGCCGTGTGGCGGCAGCGTGGCAGGCGAGCTGGCCCCGGGGGCCACCAGGGCCAGGAGCGCCGTAAGCGAGCAGGCAAGATATCGCGTCATTCCGTCCTCCTGGCGCAGCCCGCTTCGCGGGCCGCGCGCGTTGTCTGGCAAACCGGCTTAACGCCGGTTCGCGATCTAGAACGGCGGGCCGGCTGATTCTTGCGGAGGCGCTGTTTTCGGCCTGGTTGACGCTCTGGCGCTCGGGTGATATGATTCCATCCGGATTTACGGATACATAGTTCGGCTGAACGACCTTCGCCGATGAACGCCCCGATTCTCGACCACATGTCGGCCCTGTCCGACCAGACCCGGTGCCGGATGCTCCTGCTGCTCGAGCGGCACGAGCTGACGGTGTCCGAGCTCTGCGCGGTCATGCAGATGCCGCAGTCGAGCGTGAGCCGGCATCTCAAGACGCTGGCCGACGACGATTGGGTCGCGTCGCGCCGCGACGGCACCAGCCGGTTCTACAGCATGCCGGCCGACGATCTCGATTCGGGCGCGAAGCGGCTGTGGCCGCTCATCCGCGAGCAGGTGGTTGCCACCTCGGCCGCTGGACAGGACGACCGCCGGCTCAAGGGCGTGCTGGCGCGGCGGCGGGCCAAGTCGCAAGAGTTCTTCGCCAGCGCGGCGGCGGTGTGGGATAGGCTTCGTCAAGACCTCTACGGCGGCGCGTTCTACCAGTCGGCCCTGCTGGGTCTCATCGATCCCGATCTGCGCGTCGGCGACCTCGGATGCGGTACCGGCCAGCTGACCGAGACGCTCGCGCCGTACGTGAAAGAGGTGTTGGCGGTGGACGCGTCGATGGACATGCTCGACGCCGCTCGCGCGCGGCTCGATGGATCCATCACGAACGTAGAGTTCCGCAAAGGGGAGCTCGAGTCGCTGCCGATTCGCGACGGCGAGCTCGATGTGGCGGTGCTGTCGCTGGTGCTGCATTACTCGCCGGCGCCGGCGAAGGCGCTCTCGGAGGCCGCGCGCGTGATTCGCAAGGGCGGCCGCGTGCTCGTCGTGGACATGCTGCCGCACGAGCACGAGGAGTACCAGCAGCAGATGGGCCACGTGTGGCTCGGGTTTTCGGACAAACAGATGACGCGGTTCCTCGCGAGCGCCGGCTTCACCGGCGTGCGCGTGCGGAACCTGCCGGCCGACCCGGATGCGGGTGGTCCGGCGCTCTTTTCAGCCGTGGCCGTGAAGGCATAAACACAGGAGAAGCAGGCAATGTCGACAGCAACGAGCGAACAGCACGCATACGATCTCGCCAAGGCGGCGAGTCGCGTTCCGTACAAGGTGGCGGATCTCAATCTGGCCGAGTTCGGCCGGAAGGAGCTGCGTCTGGCCGAGGGCGAAATGCCCGGGCTGATGGCGATCCGCAAGCGCTACGAGGGCAAGAAGCCGCTCGCCGGCGCGCGGATCATGGGCAGCCTGCACATGACCATCCAGACCGGCGTGCTCATCGAGACGCTGTCGCTGCTGGGCGCGGACGTGCGCTGGGTGTCGTGCAACATCTTCTCGACGCAGGATCATGCCGCGGCGGCGGTCGTCGTCGGCCGGCCGGAGACGGGCGGCACGGTGGCCAACCCGAAGGGCATCCCGGTGTTCGCGTGGAAGGGCGAGACGCTCGACGAGTACTGGTGGTGCACGGTCGAGTGCCTGGTGTGGCCGGACGGCAAGGGCCCGTCGCTGATCGTGGACGACGGCGGCGACGCGACGCTGTTCGTGCACAAGGCGGCCGAGTACGAGAAGGCCGGCAAGGTGCCGACGTTCAACCCGGCGAACGAGCCGGAAGAGTGGGGCGTCATCCTCAAGGCGTTGAGCGATGAGCTCTCGAAGAACCCGGGCCGCTGGACCAGCATCGCCAAGGGCATCCGCGGCGTCTCCGAGGAGACGACCACCGGCGTGCACCGTCTCTACGAGATGGAGAAGAAGGGCACGCTGATGTTCCCCGGCATCAACGTCAACAACTCGGTGACGAAGAGCAAGTTCGACAACATCTTCGGCTGCCGGCACTCGCTCACCGACGGCATCTGCCGCGCCAGCGACGTGATGATGGGCGGGAAGCTGGCGTTCGTGGCCGGCTACGGCGACGTGGGCAAGGGCTGCGCGCAGGCGCTGCGCGGCCAGGGCGCGCGCGTCGTCGTCAGCGAAATCGATCCGATTTGCGCGCTGCAGGCGGCGATGGAAGGCTTCGAGGTCAATACGCTCGAGAACGTGCTCGACAAGGCCGACATCTTCATCACCACGACCGGCAACTTCAACATCATCACCGCCGCGCACATGGCGAAGATGAAGGACAAGGCGATCGTCGGCAACATCGGCCACTTCGACAACGAAATCGACATGGCCGGCCTGGCGAAGACCCCGGGCATCAAGCGGATCAACATCAAGCCGCAGTACGACGAGTGGGCGTTCCCGGATGGCCACTCCGTGATGATTCTCGCGGAAGGCCGCCTGCTCAACCTCGGTTGCGCCACCGGTCACCCGAGCTTCGTGATGTCGGCGTCGTTCACCAACCAGACGCTGGCGCAGCTCGAGCTGCACGCCAACGCCGAGAAGTACGGCAAGACGGTGACGATGCTGCCGAAGAAGCTGGACGAGGAAGTGGCGCGGCTGCACCTCGACCAGATTGGCGTGAAGCTGACGACGCTCTCGAAGGAGCAGGCCGACTACATCGGCGTGCCGGTCGAGGGGCCGTACAAGCCGGACTTCTATCGCTACTAAGTGAAGTACGTAGGGGCCGCCTTCAGGCGGCCCGTGGGCCGGCTAAAGCCGGCCCCTACGTCTACGCAAACGGGCCGCGGCAACGCGGCCCGTTTCGTTTCAGACCTACCCGCCCCACCCGCCTTACCCGCCCTAGTAGACCAACTGCTCGACCGGGTGTTTGAGCGGTCGACCCGCGATCCGCTCCAGCGTCCGCGTCAACACCGCGACGTCGTTGTCGAACCCGCCATGCGACGATGGCAGGCGGTCGACACCGTTGGAGATCTGCGTCTCGGTGATCTCGCGCGGCGAGCGGACGGTGCCCCAGAACGTCTGCCACACCTTGAGCCCGCGCTGAATCACCGGGTCGTCCGTCCACGTGGACCGCTTCGACGGGTCCCAGGCGTGCGCCATGCCGAGGATCGGCGTCTTGTGCTGGTCCTCGAGCGCGCGGCTCACGAGGTAGAGCAGCGACTTTCCATACGGACCCACGGTGTCGCCCAGCTCGCGCTCGTCGCTCAGCAGCTCCACATGAAAGTCCTGCTTGCGCAGCACGCCGTTCGTCATCGCCGGCTCGTAGTGGTCGAGGGCGAACTGCACTGTGCACGCCGGCGCGTAGAGCGTGCAGGAATCGACCGCCAGGGATCGCTCGCGCAAGGCGTCGAGGAGGTGTCCGAACAGAATCGATCCCGCCGAGTGCCCCAGCAGGTGCACCTCGAGGCGGGGGAGCTTTGCCTTCAGCCGGCCGAGGGCGTCAGCCAGCAGCACGAGCGTCGGATCGTGCTGCGCCACCTTGCCGTCGACGCCGGCGACCGGCTGCGGCGTCATCTGTGCCGCCCGTGCGTTCTGCTTCATCTGCGACCAGATCGCCTTGACGCCCGCGGTCTGGCAGGCCACTTCCACCGCCCGGTCGCGCGCCTCGCCCACGGTGTCCTTGACCACCCGCAATACATCGCGAAACGCGCCCGTCGGTTCCACGCCCTCCTGGATGTCCTGGAAGATGCCTTTCAGGCTTTCGAGCACGCCGGTCCGCCAGGTCAGGAAGATCGGATAGACGCCGTTGGCCTTGAAGTAGGGCGCCATCACCTGGATGCGCTTCACCGACTCCTCTTCGGCGTTCAGGCCGCCGTGTGCGTAGAGCAGCACCCGGCCGGGCCCGCTGCCGCACCACTCGATCGGTGCCTCGACGACGACGTGCTCGAAGGCTGACAGCGCCTGCCGGGAGATATTGCGGTTGATGAGGGCGCCGTTGTTGCCCATGACGATGGCGTGCCGGTAGGCGTTGTCGCGGTCCCAGGGCGTGACGGCGGCCGAGACCGCCGCCATCGGTGGCCCCGCCAGTGCGACAGCGGCGTCGCCGGCCGACGCGCGGGCCGAGAGCGTCTGCGTCTCGTGGTAGTGCGGCGACTCGGCGTGCTCGATGGGCGCGCCAAGCACGACGGCCCAGGCGTCGGTGCCCCTCGCAACCCAATCCGCATAAGGGAGGATGGCGAAGCCCTTGGTGCCCCATTTCGGCCCCCACGAGTTCTGCACGATGAACCCGTAGCGGTTGTAGCCGACGAGCGCAAACGCGTGTCCGCCGGTGTTCTCGGCGCCAGGCGCGGCGTTGATGTAGGCAATGCCGTTCTGCTGCGGGAAGGGCGACGCGAACCAGCCGGCGTGCACATTGCCCGAGCAGTAGATCGCGCCCACCTCGCAGATCGCCGCCTGCATATCCACCACCGAGCGCTTGTCGATGCGGTAGTAGACGCCGATGGGGCAGTGCGTCGCGTTGGCGTCCCAGCCCTCGGAGGGTTCGAGGAAGACGACTTCGCCAGCCTTGTTCCGGTAGGGCCAGAGACGGTCATCGCAGACGCCGTGACGGTGCCAGCCCTTGAGCGCACCGCGGCAGCTCGAGCCGTCGTAGTCCTCGCCAGGCCACTCGTCGTAGAAGCGCGCGAGGTGATACAGCATCCGCGTGCTGACCTTCGGCGGCGGCGCCTTGCGGCCGCTCCCCTTCGCCAGCCGGATCCGCGACCACCGCAGATAGTTCACCACCGCGGCCAGGCCGAAGCCGGTGCACGCGCCCTCCTTGCCCTGGTCGAGCACCATCTTGTCGGAGGCGTACTTCGGAAAGCTGCGCTTCAGCGCCGCCGGTTCGGGATACTCCGGCGGCAGGTTGCGGAGCGGCGGGCGGTAGGGAAAATCGCGGAGGTCGAGTCGATCCGGCCTCGCGTCGAAGAGACGGTCCTTGAACTTCGACTTCGGCATAGCGCCGCTACGCTACCACGTAGAGGCGCACCTTCAGGTGCGCCTGCTGCAGGCGGACCTCAGAGGTCCGCCTCTACGTACGCGGCTAGTGTGAAGCGACGGCTTCGGAGGGCGTCGAAGAACGAGCCGATGAGCCGCGCTCGAGCAGGATGCGCAGCATCCGGCGGAGCGGTTCGGCGGCGCCCCACAGCAGCTGATCGCCAACCGTAAACGCCGTCAGATACTTGCCGCCCATCGACATCTTGCGCAGCCGGCCGATCGGCACACGGAGCGTGCCGGTGACGGCCGCGGGTGTGAGCTCGCGGAGCGACGACTCCTTGTCGTTCGGGATGACCGATACCCACTCGTGGGCGGCGGCGAGCCGCGACTCGATCTCGGCGAGCGGCACGTCGCGAGTCAGCTTGATGGTGAGCGCCTGGCTGTGGCAGCGCATCGAGCTGATGCGGATGCACAGCCCGTCCATCGGAATGCCGGAGGTGCCGAGGATCTTGTTGCCCTCGGCCATCGCCTTCCATTCTTCCTTGCTCTGGCCGTTGCCGAGGTCCTCGGCAATCCAGGGCAGCAGGCTCCCGGCGAGCGGCAGCCCGCCGAATTCGCTGGTCGGAAGATCGGGCGAGCGCATCGCGGCGATGACGCCGCGATCGATGTCGAGGATGGCCGACGCCGGATCGGCCAGCGGCGCCGCGACGGCGCGCTCCAGGTGCCCCATCTGTGCGATCAGCTGGCGCATGTTCTTGGCGCCGGCGCCCGACGCCGCCTGGTAGGTCATCGACGTGACCCAGTCGACGAGCTCCGCGCGGAAGAGGCCGGTCATCGCCATGAGCATGAGGCTCACGGTGCAGTTGGGGCCGATGTAGTCCTTCATGCCCGCGGCCAGCGCCCGATCGATCACGTCGCGGTTCACCGGGTCCAGGATGAGGACGGCGTGATCCTTCATCCGCAGCGACGACGCCGCGTCGATCCAGTAGCCGTTCCAACCCGCCTCGCGCAGCTTCGGATAGATCTCCTTGGTGTAGTCGCCGCCCTGGCAGGAGATGAGGACATCGCACGCCTTCAGCTCGGCGAGGTCTTTGGCGTTCTTGACGGCGGGCGTGCGCTTACCCACCGACGGGCCTTCGGTGCCCGTCTGCGAGGTGGAAAAGAACACGGGGTCGATCAGGTCGAAGTCGCGCTCGGCGAGCATGCGTTCGACCAGCACGGACCCCACCATGCCGCGCCAGCCAATCAGTCCAACGTTCATATCCCCTATATTTTAGCCCGCTTCGCGCCGGGGCGGGCGCAGCTCGTGGCAGAGTGTTGCGGTCTCGTCCCGGAAATCGCGCGTAGAAGGACGAGGCGAGCGACGGCATGTTCACGTGCACGCGGCCGGGGCCGGACGGCGGATGGAGGAGCGTCTGGCCTGCTGACGCGGCACCGCCCGCGGCGGGTGGGATATGGTATCGAGCCGATGCCTCCCGCGCGGGCCGGCTACCGCTATCACGCCTGGGTGCTCGAAGCGCTGGCCGCCCACGGGGCTCGTCCCACGGCCGCGACCCCGCCCGAACTGCTGCACGACTTCGTCAACGATCTCTACCGCTACGAGCTTCGGCGGCTGCGCGCGGCACTGCTGGCGGGGGAGTTTCCGAAGACCGAATACTACGGCCGCGTCGTGGCCCTCCGGCAGCGGTACCCGCTGCTGTCGCTGAAGCCGGGGAAATGGCTCGACGACGACGCCTAGTGCGCCGGGCGAAGCCTCGCTAGGTATCATGAAACGGTGAAGGTCCTCGAGTCGAAGCTTCCGTCGAGCGCGGTCAGCATCTTCGAAGTCATGAGCCGGCTGGCGCGCGAACGCCAGGCGATCAACCTGTCGCAGGGATTTCCCGACTTCGGCACCTCGCCGGCGCTCGTCGAATCAGTGGCCCACTACATGCGTGAGGGCTTCAACCAGTATCCGCCGATGCCTGGGGTGCTGGCGCTGCGACAGGCCCTGGCGATGAAGATCGAGCGCCTTTACGGACGCCGCTACGACCCGAACACCGAGATCGGAATCACAACGGGCGCCACCGAGGGGCTGTATGCGACGCTCACCGCGCTGGTCCACCCGGGCGACGAGGTCGTGCTCTTCGAGCCGGCCTACGACTCCTATACTCCGGCCATCCAGTTGAGCGGCGGGGTGCCGCGCTACGTCACGCTCCGCTACCCCGACTACCGGATCGACTGGGACGAGGTACGCCGGACGGTAACCCCGCGCACGCGCGTGATCGTCCTTAATACGCCGCACAACCCGACCGGCATGGTGTGGGACGCGAGCGACATGCGCGAGCTCGCCGCCGTGCTCGAACACACGGATGCCATTGTCGTGTCGGACGAAGTCTACGAGCACGTGCGGTTCGACGGCGTGCGCCACGAGAGCCTCGCCCGCTATCCCGAGATTGCGGAACGCGCGGTGGTGATCAGCTCGTTCGGAAAGACCTATCACGCGACGGGCTGGAAGGTCGGGTACTGCGCGGCGCCGGCGCCGCTCATCACCGAGATTCAGCGCGTCCGCCAGTGGGTGACCTTCGCCGTGAACGGCGCGGTGCAGATGGCGTACGCCGACGCCGTCAACGCCAACCCCGAGTGCGACGACGTGACCCAGTTCTACCAGGGGCGGCGCGATCTGTTTCTCCGCTTGATCGAGGGCAGCCGCTTCCGGCCGCTGGCCTGCCGCGGCACCTACTTCCAGATGCTGGACTACTCGGCGATTACAACCGAGGGTGACGCCGACTTTGCGATGCGGCTGGTGAGCGAGCACGGCGTGGCCGCGATTCCGATTTCGCCCTTTCTGCAGCCGGGCGAGCCGTCGGGGCCGGTGCTGCGGTTCTGCTTCGCCAAGAAGGACGAGACGTTGCAGAGCGCCGCCGAGCGCTTGCGGCGCGTTTAGGGCGGAGTAGGCAGAGTAGGCGGAGTGGGCAGAGTGGGGAGAACGCTCCTCGGCATCGCGGCGACTTTGCTGGTTGCTACAACCAGCGCGCAGGAGCGGCCGCTGCCGAGTCGCCAGCAGTTCTTCGACAGCACACGTGCGAATCTCGAGCGATCGCAGACCCGCCAGGCCAGCTATGCCTACCGCGAGCGGCTGCGCGCGCTGCACACGAACCCGTTCGGACGCCTCGGCAGCGGCACGGGGACCGAAGAGTTCCAGGTGACGCCGCTGCCCGACGGCGGCCTCGAGCGCACGCTGGTGGCGCGCGATGGCCAGGCGGTGAAGGGAGGGCAGACGACGCGCAGCCGGCCGCGCGCGCGCAGCTCGAAGCGGTCGCCGGTGGCCGACACTGCCGATGCGCTCGACTTCGTGCTCGACCATCGCGAGCACGTGAACGGCCGCGAGGTGATCGTCGTCACGTTCTCTCCCCGGGAGGGCGCGCAGCCAGAATCGCGTGAAGGCAAGCTCGCACGCCTCTTCCGCGGCAAGATCTTCGTGGACGAAGCCGACGCCGAAGTGGTGCGCGTGGAGGCCACCGCCATCGACGACATCAACTACGGGCTCGGCGTGGTGGCGCGGCTCAACAAGGGCGCGATGGTGACGCTCGTGCGCGAGCGTGTCGATGCGGAGACGTGGTTCCCGACGTCGATCCGGTTCTCAGGCGAGGGCCGGGCGATGGTCTTTCGGAAGCTGCATGTCGACCACCTGATCGAGTGGTTCGACTATCGGCGCGCGGCAGGGCCACGCGCCGACTGATGACGCAGCAGGGCTATTCGTCCCCGCCCGGCTCGTCGGTGCCAGTGTCGGTGTCGGGTTCGGCGTCCTTCGGTGCGCTGGTCGCGATGTCGTCGAAGTCGACCGGTGGCGCCTCGTCGAGGTCATCCACGGCGTAGATGCGGCCGTCGCTGCGTTCCTTGATCGGACCACGCGGCTTGTTCTCCTGCTGCGCGCCGCCCTTCTTCGCGCCGCGCAGCCGCTTGGGCGGCGCGGGCGGTCCGAAGTTGGCGCTGCGGTCGCGGCCACCGGGTCCCGGGGGACCGCCAAAGCCGCCGCCACCGGACCGCGGTCCACCGAAGCCGCCGCCGCCCGGCCTGGGGCCGCCGAAGCCGCCGCCCCCACCGGGCCGTGGTCCGCCGAAGCCGCCGCCGGGGCGCGGGGCACCAAACCCGCCGCCGCCGGGACGCGGCCCGCCGAAGCCGCCACCGCCACCGCCGAAGCCGCCGCCACCGAACCCGCCAGGACGCGGTGGTGGACGATCCTCGCGCGCGCGTGCCTCGCTCACCGCGAGGTTGCGCCCCTGGAAGGGCTGCGCGTCGAATTTCTTGATGACCTCTTCCGCCTTGTCCCGCTCGGCAAACTCGACGAACGCGAAGCCACGCGGACGCCCCGTTTCACGATCGACGGGCATCACGATGTGCGACGGTTCGGCGACAGCGGAGAAATGGGCGCGAAGATCGGCTTCGCTCGCGCCGTAGGGCAGGTTCCCGATGAACAAACGGACTGACAAGGCTCCCTCGCGGAATTGCCGTCTCGGCGAGACGGCACACGATTCTATCACTAGCGAGGCTGCGCTCCAGACGGTCAAGCTTCGCCTCGCTAGTGACAGTATCTCCTTTTGCCCCGCCTACGGCGGGGCATTTGGCGTTGGACCGGCGCCGGTCGGGAACAGACTCGACACGGCGGCGGCCGGAATGGGCGCCTGGGCGTCGATCAGCCCGACCGCGGCGGCAGCCATTCCGACCACGGTCTCCGGGGGCAGACCGGCCGCCCGCAGCTCGCGGACACCCGTGTCGCCGGCCGACTTACTGAGCTTTCGCCCCGCCGAGTCCACGATCAGGGGATGGTGGAAGAAGGCGGGTGGCGACTGCCGGCCCAGAAGCCGGGCCAGCGCCACCTGTCGTCCGGTGGAGTCGGCCAGGTCGAGACCGCGGATGACCAGCGTGATGCCCTGCCGGGTGTCGTCCACGGTGACCGCGAACTGGTAGGTCCAGTGGCCATCCCGGTCGCGCACCAGGAGGTCGCCCGAGGGCTCGTCATCGAGGCGCGCGCGCAGGCCGCGCCCCCGCTGGCGCGCGAGGCCACGGTCGCGGCAGCGCCCGTCGTAAGGCTTCCCGCCGACGCGTCTCCGCGAGCACTCGCAGGCGTACACGCGACCATCGGCATCCAGCCGCGCGAGGGCGTCGGCGAAGTCGCTGAGCCGATCGCTCTGGCGAGCGGGCGGGTGGCGCCCCTCGTCGGGCACGAAGCCGAGCCAGTCGAGATCCTCGAGCAGCGCGGCCTCGTACGCGGCGCGGCAGCGGAGCCGATCGTGGTCTTCGATCCGCAGGACGACGCGCCCGCCGGTGGCGCGCGCGATGCCCCAGACGTAGATGGCGTTCACCACGTGGCCCAGGTGCAGGTACCCTGTCGGGGACGGCGCGAAGCGCGTGACCGGCGGCGGCACGACCACAGATGATCCCATGGCTTGAATCCGGCGATCCCTTTCCACCCGTCGAGGAGGCGTTGCGGGATCCCAACGGGCTGCTCGCCGCCGGCGACGACCTGTCCACACCGCGCCTGCTGCAGGCCTACGAGCACGGCATCTTCCCCTGGTTCGGCGACGGCGATCCGGTGCTCTGGTGGAGCCCCGATCCCCGGATGGTGCTGGCCACCGACGCCATGCGCGTGTCGCGGTCGCTGCGCAAGACGATCCGCGCGGGCCGTTTCCGCGTCACCGCCGACACGGCGTTTCCCCAGGTCATCGCCGCGTGCGCCGAGCCGCGGCCGGATCAGGACGGCACGTGGATCACGAGCGCCGTCTTCGACGCCTACTGCGCGCTGGCCGCGATGGGCGTGGCGCACTCGATTGAGGCGTGGGACGGCGACACGCTGGCCGGCGGGCTGTACGGCGTCGCGCTGGGGCGGATGTTCTTCGGCGAGTCGATGTTTGCGCGGCGCAGCGACGCGTCCAAGGTGGCGCTCGTGCACCTCGTCCGCCAGCTGCGCCGCTGGGGGTTTCCGCTGATCGATTGCCAGATGTCCACTTCGCACCTGGCCTCGCTCGGGGCGCGGACCGTCAGCCGGGCCGAGTTCCTGGCTGTGGTGCGGCGCTGCGTCGGCGAGCCGCCGGTGCTCTCGCCCTGGCGTCTCGACGCCGACCTCGCGGAGGAGTGATGCCGGGGTGCAGACGCCTGGGTACAATGGATCCGAGGGATGGGAAGTACCCGACCGGATACACGCGAGTCCACGCTTACCGAGTCACGGCCCGATCAGCAGGTGCAGCGGCCGCGGCTGTGGCGGGTTCTGCTGCACAACGACGACTACACCACGCAGGAGTTCGTGGTCTGGGTGCTCGAGACGATCTTTCAGAAGCCCTACGCCGAGGCCTTTACAATCATGATGAGCGTGCATCGCTCGGGGCTCGGCGTGGCCGGGGTCTATACCCATGAGGTCGCCGAGACGAAACTGCGTACGACGATGCAGACCGCCGAGGCACACGAGTTTCCGCTCCTCGTGACGATGGAGCCTGAGGCAGGGCCCGAGGAGGCCGGCTCATGAGCAAGACGCCGATTCCGTTCGCCTCCGAGACGCTCGAGACGATTCAGCGCGCTTTCAGGCACGCCAGCCGGCGCCGTCACGACACCGTCGGCCTCGAGCACCTGCTGCTCTCGATCACGGAAGAACCTACCGCGCGCCAGCAGCTGGCGGCGTGCGGAGCGGATCTACCGTCGCTGCGGCAGAGCGTGACCGATGTGCTCGAGCGCGCTTTCGTCCCGGTGCCCGGCTCCGCGTCGGTGGAACCCGAGCCGACCGTGGCATTCGACCGCGTGGTGCAGCAGGCGGTGGCTCACGCCTCGGCGTCGAGCGCCACGCAGGTGGACACCGGGAGCCTCCTCGTCTTCATGCTGCAGGAGACCGAGAGCCACGCCGCATATTTCCTCAAGACGCACGGCGTGGAGCGGCTGAAGCTGCTGCGGATCCTGTCGCACGGCAGCCCCGACGCGGCCGCGGTGCCGGCGGGCGAGCCGGCCGCGGCGCCGGCGCCGCCCGATCCGCTCGAGGCCTACGCCACCAACCTCAATCAGAAGGCGGCGAGCGGCGACATCGATCCGCTCATCGGCCGGACCGCCGAAATCGAGCGCATGGTGCAGGTGCTGTGCCGGCGCCGCAAAAACAATCCGCTGCTGGTCGGTGAGCCGGGCGTCGGCAAGACGGCGCTCGCCGAGGGGCTGGCGCTGCGCATTCAGGCCGGCGACGTGCCCGAGGTGCTCAAGTCGGCCACCGTCTATGCACTCGACCTCGGCTCGCTGGTGGCGGGCACCCGCTATCGGGGCGACTTCGAGGAGCGCGTCAAGCAGGTGCTCGATCGCCTGGCGAAAGAGCCGCACGCCATCGTGTTCATCGACGAGATTCACACCCTGGTCGGCGCCGGCGCGGCGTCCGGCGGGGCCATGGACGCCGGCAATCTGCTCAAGCCGGCGCTGGCCGCGGGCACGTTGCGGTGCATCGGGTCCACCACGTTCAGCGACGTCAAGCAGTCGTTCGACAAGGATCGGGGGTTGGCACGACGCTTTCAGAAGATCGACGTGCTCGAGCCCACCGAGGCCGAGACGCTGGAGATCCTGAAAGGGCTGCGGCCCCACTACGAGAAGCACCACGGGGTGAGCTATGCGGACGCCGCCCTCGAGGCGGCGGTGACGCTCTCGGCCAAGCACCTGAAGGATCTGCATCTGCCCGACAAGGCGATTGACGTGATCGACGAGGCGGGCGCCGCCCGGAAGCTGCAGCCGGCCGAGCGCCGCAGCGCCACGATCGAGCCGGCGGACGTCGAGGCGGTGGTGGCGAAGATGGCGCGCGTGCCCGTGCAGTCGGTCTCGAGCGACGACAAGCGGGCGCTGGCGTCGCTCGACGTCGAGCTGCGCCGCGTCATCTACGGGCAGGATGCCGCGATTGCCGAAGTGGCGTCGGCCATCAAGCTCGCGCGGTCGGGCCTGCGGTCGGCGGACAAGCCGATCGGCAACTTCCTGTTCGCGGGGCCGACCGGGGTCGGCAAGACCGAGCTGGCGCGGCAGCTGGCGCGCATCCTCGGCGTGGAGTTCCTGCGCTACGACATGTCGGAGTACATGGAGAAGCACGCCGTGTCGCGCCTCATCGGCGCGCCGCCCGGCTACGTCGGCTACGAGGAGGGCGGGCTGCTCATCGACGCCGTCCGGAAGTCGCCGCATGCGGTGCTCCTGCTCGACGAGATCGAGAAGGCGCATCCGGACATGTTCAGCATCCTGCTGCAGGTGATGGATCACGCCACGCTGACCGATTCGCACGGCCGCAAGGCGGACTTCCGCCACGTGATCCTGATCATGACCACCAACGCCGGCGCACGCGACGTGTCGGACCGCCGCCTCGGGTTTGCCGACACCGGCGTCGGCAGATCGACGCGGGGGGCGCTCGAGCGCACGTTCACGCCCGAGTTCCGCAACCGGCTCGACGCCACCGTCACCTTCAACGCGCTGGGTACCTCGGAAGTGGAGAAGGTGGTGGACAAGCAGATCGACGAGCTGCGCACGATGGTGGCGCCCAAGGGCATCGTGATCGAGCTCGATCCCGCGGCGCGCGCCTGGCTGGCGATCAAGGGCTTCGACCGCGCGTTCGGCGCCCGACCGATGGCGCGCCTGGTGGAGCGCGTGATCAAGAAGCCGCTCTCGGAGATGCTCCTCTTCGGTTCGCTCGCCGGCGGCGGCACGCTGCTCATCACCGTGGACGGCGACGCCATCCGCCTGCAGGCATGAGCCTCGGCAGTCTGAGGCGCGAATACCGCGGGGAGCCGCTCAGTGAAGCGTCGGCGGAGGCAAATCCGTTCGACCTGTTTGCGCGCTGGTTCGAGCAGGCGCGCGCCGTCGAAGCCGATCCGACGGCGATGTCGCTGGCCACGGCGACGGCCGATGGACGGCCCTCGGCGCGCATGGTGCTCCTGAAGGGCTTCGACGCCCGCGGCTTCGTCTTCTACACGAACTACGACAGCCGCAAAGCGCACGAGATCGAATCGACGCACCACGCGGCCCTGCTCTTCTACTGGGCATCGCTCGAGCGGCAGGTGCGCGTGGAGGGCCCCATCGCGCGCGTGTCGGGCGCCGAGTCGGATGCCTACTTCGCGTCGCGGCCGCTCGAGAGCCGGTGGAGCGCGCACGCGTCGCCACAGAGCCGCGCGATCGACAGCCGCGAAGCGCTCGAAGCCGCCGTCGCGCGTGCACGCGCCGAGTTCGGCGACGCCGTGCCGCGGCCGGCCGGCTGGGGAGGCTTCCGCGTGTCGCCGGATGCGTTCGAGTTCTGGCAGGGCCGCGAGAATCGCCTCCACGATCGTCTCGCCTACGCGCTCGGCGCCGACGGCTGGCGCCGCCAGCGGCTCGCGCCGTAGAACCTGGAGGCGGAGGGGGAAAACTGTTACCGTAGGCCCGCGCAGCGGCGCAGTGCCGCTGCTTCCGAATCGCCCGGCACAGCGTCCGGCGCAGGTGCAAGACATGAACGGATTGCCTCGAATCCGGTGCGTGCTGTCGCCGTCGGCGGCCAGCCGCTTGGAAGCCGCGCAGGCGTTTGCGCTGGCCCATCCTCCGTCGCAACCTTTGACGATCGTAGGTGCCACGCGCGGCGCGGCCGACGACTTCGCGCGCGCGATTGCGCGCGCACGGCCGGCCACGATGGGGTTGTCGCGGTTCAGCCTGACGCAGCTCGCCGCGCGCATCGCGGCGCCGGGGCTGGGCGGACAGGGCATTGCCCCGGCGAGCGCTCTAGCGCTCGAAGCCGTGGCGGCGAGAGCGGCGTTCGAGACCGCGCGCCACGAGCAGCTGTCGGTACTGTCGGCGGTGGCGGGCACGCCCGGGTTCCCGCGTGCCCTGGCGCGGACGTTCAGCGACATTCGGCTGGCGGAGCTGTCGGCGGCGCACGTGCTGCAAGCAGGCAACGGTGCCGCCAACAGAGATCTCTCGCGGCTGATCGGCGAAGCCGACGACGAGCTGCGCGATGCGCGGGTGGCGGACCGCGCGCGGCTGTTCGCGGCCGCCACCGAGGTGGTCGCCGAGGAAGCGTTCCTCGCGTGTCCGCTAATCCTCCTCGACCTCGAGCTCGGCACTCCAGCGGAGGAGCTGTTTGCGCTGGCGCTGGCCGCGGCGGCCCGCAACACCTTGGTGACGGTGCCGTCGCAGGAGGATGCGGCGCGCCGCGTCTGGTCCGGCGTCGGCGCGGAGATGGAATCGATCGCACCGGCACCGGACAGCGATCTCGGCAGCATCCAGACGTATCTCTTTTCCGAGGACACGCCGCCGCGGCGCGACAGCGACACGAGCTTCGAATTCTTCTCGGCGCCCGGCGAAGGGCGCGAGTGCGTCGAGATCGCGCGCCGCGTCCTTCGCGAGGCGAGGCGGGGTGTCGGCTTCGACGAGATGGCGGTCCTGGTCCGCGCCCCGGCGCACTATCTCGGTCTGCTCGAGCACGCGCTCGAACGCGCCGGCGTGCCCGCCAGCTTCGAGCGCGGCACGCGCCGGCCGCACGCGGGCGGACGAGCCTTCCTGGCCTTGCTCGCGTGCGCGGCCGAAGGGCTATCGGCCAATCGCTTTGCCGAATACCTCTCGCTCGGACAGTTGCCGGACCCGGGGGCGCGGACCGACGTCTGGGTGCCGCCGGGCGACGAGCTCTTCGCGGCGATCGATCCCACGGCACAGAGCGCCACGCCGCCGGAGCCCGATCCGCCGCTGGAGCTCGCACGCGAGGATCAGCCGGACATCGCCGGCACGCTGCGGACGCCGCGCCGCTGGGAGTGGATGCTGGTGGAGGCCGCGGTCATCGGTGGCGATCCCGAACGCTGGCGCCGCCGGCTCCGCGGCTACGCGGGCGAGTTGCAGATCCGGCTGGCCGAATCGCGGCGCGCCGACCCGGAGTCGTCGTTGACGCTGGCGCTCGAGCGCGACCTGGCGCGGCTGGCGCACCTGGCCGGCTTCGCGCTGCCACTCATCCGCGAGATGGCCTCCTGGCCGGACCGCGCGCCGTGGGGCGACTGGCTCGCCCATTTCGAGCGGCTGGCGCCGCGCGTACTTCGGGCACCGGCGCACGTGCTCCGCGTGCTCGCCGAGCTGCGGCCGATGGCCGCCGTGGGCCCGGTGGGGCTTGCCGAGGTGCGCGGGGTGCTGTCGGAGCGGCTGCGGCTGGTCGAAGGCGACCCGCCGGCGCGCCGCTACGGACGGATTTTCGTCGGCGGCCCCGCCCACGCGCGCGGACGCGCGTTCCGCGTCGTGTTCGTGCCGGGCGTGGCCGAGCGCGTGTTCCCGCAGAAGCCGCGCCAGGATCCGCTGCTGCCCGACGCGATTCGCTCCGAGCTCTGCGCGCGGCTCGACGCTCGCCTCGATACCAGGGCCGACCGCAGCGCGGGCGAGCGCCTGCTGCTGCATCTGGCGGCGGGCGCCGCGACCGAGCGCCTGTATCTGTCGTACCCGCGGCTCGACGTGGCGGAGTCCCGGGTACGGGTGCCGTCCTTCTACGCGCTCGACGCCGTGCGCGGCGTCACCGGACGCATTCCGGATCACGAGGAGCTGGCGGCGGCCGCGGCGCAGACCGGACTCTCCACGTTGGCCTGGCCCGCGCCGCCGGATCCCGACACGGCGATCGACAGCCAGGAGCACGACCTTGCCATCCTGCGCCGGCTGCTCGACGCACCGCCGGGCGAGATGGTCCGAGGGCGCGCCCAATACCTGCTGCGGCTGAACGACGCGCTGCGCCGCTCGGTGATCGAGCGCTGGGCGCGGAGCGGCCCCAAGTGGACGCAGTTCGACGGCATCGTGCAGGTCTCGGCGCGCACGCGCGAGGTGCTGGAGGGGCAGCGGCTCGGCCGCCGTCCCTACTCGGTGTCGGCGCTGCAGCGGTTCGCGGCCTGCCCCTATCAGTTCCTGCTGGGTGGCATTCACCGGCTGCGCGCGGCCGAGCAGCCCGAGCCGCTACAGCGGCTCGACCCGCTCACGAAGGGCAGCATCGTGCACCGCATGCAGGCGGTGACGATGCGCACCCTGTCGGCGCGCGGTCAGCTGCCGCTCGCTGCCGCCGCACTGCCCGCGGCCATCGCGGTGCTCGAGGCCGTGATCCGGGATGTGGCGGCGGAGTATCACGAGCGGCTCTGGCCGGCGATCGATCGCGTGTGGCAAGAGGAGATCGAAGGCATCGCCCGCGATCTGCGCGGCTGGCTGCGGCACGTCGCGCACGACAGCGAGTGGGAGCCGCGCTACTTCGAGCTGTCGTTCGGTCTGCCGCTCGACGAGAACCACGATCCGCGCAGCGTCGTCGAGCCGGTGCTCGTGGACGGGCGGTTCCCGCTCCGCGGCGCCATCGACGCCGTCGACGTCCACCGGCAGACGGGGGTGCTGCGCGTGACCGACCACAAGACCGGCAAGGACCGCACGAAAGACACGCTGGTCATCGCCGGCGGCGCCGTGCTGCAGCCGCTCGTGTACGCCGCGGTCGTCGAGGCGATGTTCGACACGCCGGTGGGGGAGTCGCGCCTCTTCTTCTGCACGTCGGCCGGCGGCTTCAAGCAGCGGCCGGTCCTGCTGACGCCGTCGGCGAAGCGCATGGCGATCGAAGCGCTCGAAACCATCGATCGCGCCATCGAGCTGGGGCCTCTGGCGCCGTCGCCCGCCGAGTATGCCTGCACGTGGTGCGAGTTCCGTCCCGTCTGCGGGCCAGGCGAGGCGCACCGGGTCGCGCGCAAACGCCAGGAGCTCTCGGCGGATCTGGTCACGCTCAGGAGCCGGCCATGACCGCCACCGACGACCGCGACCGCGAACTGATCCGATCGGCGCTCGACGAGACGCTGGTGGTCGAGGCCGCCGCCGGCACGGGCAAGACGACCGCGCTCGTGGACCGCATGGTGCGGGTGCTGGCGACCGGCCGCGCCGAGATGAGCGGCCTCGTGGCGGTGACGTTCACCGAGAAGGCGGCGGGCGAGCTGAAGCTGCGCCTGCGGCAGGAGCTGGAGAAGGCGCGCGCAGCAGAGCCGCGGCCGGCGGACGAACGCGCGGCGCTCGAAGCCGCGCTGCGAAGCCTGGAGGAGGCGCAGATCGGAACGATTCACGGCTTCTGCGCCGACCTGCTGAAGGAACATCCGGTTGAAGCGGGAATCGATCCGCTCTTCGTCGTGCTCACCGAGGACCAGGCCCGCCGCCGATACGATGACGCGTTCAACGCCTGGTTTCAGTCGGCGCTGCGCGACATGCCCGAAGGCGTGCGGCGCTCGCTGCGGCGCTCGAGCCGTCCCGGCATGGGCGGCGACGGCGACGCCGACGGTCCGGTCGATCGCCTGCGCGCGGCGGGATGGAACCTGAGCGAGTGGCGTGACTTTCCGTCGGCGTGGACGCGGCCCGAGTTCGCGCGCGCCTCCGAGATCGATCGGTTGACCACCTGCGTGCAGCTGTTTGCCGACATCACGCGCAAGGCGTCGAATCTTCGCGATTCGCTGTTTCTCGATACGGCTTCCGGGCGGCGCGCGGCCGACGAGCTGCCGCGGCTGATTACCGACGGCGACCTCGACGGCGCCGAAGCGCTGCTCGTCGATCTCGGTCGCGACCGCGATTTCCGCCGCGCTCGCAAGGGATACGGACCGCAGTTCGCCAAGGAGCTGTCGCGCGTGGCCACCTACGAGGCGCACCAGGAGCTGGTGGCGCAGCTCGACCAGTTCCGGATGGACGCCGACGCCGACCTGGCCGCACTGCTGCGCGACGAGCTGCGCGGCAGCCTCGACCTCTACGCCGACGTCAAGCGGCGGCGCGGCGAGCTCGATTTCTTCGACCTGCTGCACTGCGCCCGCAACCTGGTCTTCGAGCGCGCGGATGTCCGGGCGTCGCTGCAGGCGCGCTGCACGCGGATCTTCGTGGACGAGTTCCAGGACACCGACCCGCTGCAGGCGGAGCTGCTGCTCCTGCTCACGGCCGACGACCCCCACGAACGCGACTGGCGGCAGGTGCGTCCGGTTCCCGGAAAGCTCTTCATCGTCGGCGACCCGAAGCAGTCGATCTACCGCTTCCGCCGCGCCGACGTCGGCGTGTACCACGACGTCTGCCGTCAGCTGCAGCGGCACGGCGCGCGCCATCTCACGCTGGCGACGAGCTTTCGCAGCACGCCGGCGCTGCAGCAGGTGGTGAACGCCGCGTTCGAGCGCGTGATGGTGGAGGACGGCGACACGCTGCAGGCCGGCTACATCCGCCTGTTGCCGAGCCGCCCGGCGGTGGACGCGCAGCCATCGGTCGTGGCGCTTCCGGTGCCGCGTCCCTACGGCCGCCGCAACGTGTCCGGGATGGCGATCGAGAAGTCGCTGCCCGACGCGGCCGGCGCCTTCATCGGCTGGCTGCTGCATGAGAGCGGCTGGACGGTGACCACGCGACAGGCTCCCGGCGTCCGCGTGCCGGTACAGCCGGGGCACGTCTGCATCCTCTTCCGCCGCTTCGTCAGCTTCGGCCAGGACGTCACCC
>DASYRM010000223.1:0-23953 GCA_036004405.1 Vicinamibacterales bacterium | reverse complement strand
GAAGCGAAGAAGCGCGATCACCGCAAGCTCGGTCGCGAGCTCGGGTTGTTCACCTTCCACCCGTGGGCGCCGGGTGCGGCGTTCTGGCGCGACAAGGGGACGACGCTCTACCACACGCTGGCCAACTACATGCGCGGCGTGCTCCTGCCGAACGGATACGTCGAAGTCAAAACGCCGCTCATCTTCAACAAGGCGCTGTGGGAGACCTCCGGCCACTGGCAGCATTATCGCCAGAACATGTTCATGGTGGAATCCGAGGGCGAGACCATGGCCCTCAAGGCCATGAACTGCCCGGGGCACATGCTGATGTACGCGAGCGAGGTCCGCAGCTACAAGGACCTGCCGATCCGCTACCACGAGCAGACCCCGCTCCACCGCAACGAGGCGTCAGGCGTGCTGTCGGGCCTCACCCGCGTGCGGCAGTTCGCGCAGGACGACGGCCACTGCTTCATCACCCAGGACCAGATCGGCAGCGAGGTGGAGCACGTCCTCCGGCTGGTGCAGCGCGTCTACAAGGACTTTGGGCTCAAGCCCGAAATGAAGCTCTCCACTCGGCCGCCCGACTTCCTGGGGAGCGTCGAGACCTGGAACGACGCCGAGGCCCAGCTCAAGGCGACGCTGGACCGGCTGGGCGAGCCCTACACGGTGAACGAGGGCGACGGGGCGTTCTACGGCCCGAAAATCGACTTCGACGTCACCGACGCCATCGGGCGGAAGTGGCAGTGCGCCACCATTCAGCTCGACTACCAGCTCCCGGAACGGTTCGACCTGCACTACGTAGGGGCCGACAACGCCCACCACCGCCCGATCGTCGTCCATCGCGCCATTTTCGGCAGTATCGAGCGCTTTCTGGCGATGATCATCGAGCACTTCGCCGGCGCCTGGCCGCTCTGGCTGGCCCCGGTGCAGGCTGTCGTGCTGCCAATCGCCGACCGACACCTGGAACACGCCCAAACGGTCCAGCAGGCGCTGGCCGACAAGGGGTTACGGGTGGAAGTCGACGCGCGCGTCGAGAAGATTGGCTATAAAATCCGAGAGGCGCAATTGCAGAAGGTCCCCTATATGCTGGTCATCGGCGACCGCGAGGTGGCCGACGGCGCCGTGTCGGTTCGCAGCCGATCCAAGGGGGATCTCGGGGCACGGCCGCTGGCCGAGTTCGTCGAGGCCGCCGCCGGAGAAGCAAACCGGCGGGAAGTGTCTAGGCTTTAGGCAGTAAAGAGCGGAGGACCATATCGCCTACGATCGTTCGCCCCGACGTGATGACCGCGTTCGCACCAACGAGCGCATTCGGGTTCGAGAGATTCGAGTCATCGACGACACTGGACAGCAGCTCGGGATCATGCCACCGCCGCAGGCGCTGGCGATCGCGCGACAGAAGGGCCTCGACCTCGTCGAGATCTCTCCGACCGCGGTGCCTCCGGTCTGCCGGATCATGGACTTCGGCAAGTACCAGTACCAGGAACAGAAGCGCACGCGGGAGTCGAAGAAGCACCAGCGCGTGATCCTGGTCAAGGAAATCAAGTTCAGACCCAAGGTCGACGAACACGACTACCAGTTCAAGAAGAAGCACATCGAGCGCTTCTTGAACGACGGCGACAAGGTCAAAGCCACGATCTTCTTCCGCGGCCGCGAGATGGCGCACCCGGAGATCGGGCAGCGCATCCTCGAGCGGCTGCTGGCCGATCTGGCGGATCTGGCGATTGCCGAAACGATGCCGCGGCGGGAAGGCAACCAGATGCACGTCATCCTGGGCCAGCGCGCAGGACGGAAGAATGCGCCCAAGGCGGCGCGGCCGCAGGAGACCGGCGGGGCCGAAGAAGAAGCGCCGGTCGAAGAAGGTACGTAGAGGCGGACCTGTAGGTCCGCCTGAGGACAGAGATGCCGAAGCTGAAAACACATCGGGGTGCGGCCAAGCGGTTCAAGGTGACGGCCACGGGTAAGGTCACCCGGGGCAGCGCCTTCAAGCGCCACATCCTCACGAGCAAGACGACGAAATCGAAGCGGCACATGCGCGGGAGCAAGGTGGTCGCCGACGGCGACGCCGTGAAGGTCCGCCTGATGCTGCCCTACAAATAGACGTACGTAGAGGCGGACTTTCAAGTCCGCCTGGAGCGAAGAGAGACACGCAATGCCGAGAGTGAAACGCGGGACCGTCCGGCGCGCCAAGCGCAAGAAGCTGCTGGCGCGTGCGAAGGGCTTTTACCAGACCAAGAGCAAGCTGTATCGCCAGGCCAAAGAATCGGTCGATACCGCGGCGAAGTACGCGTACGTGGGGCGCAAGAACAAGAAGCGCGACTTCCGCCGCCTGTGGGTGGTGCGCATCAACGCCGCCGCGCGCGAGAACGGCCTCACCTACTCGCAGCTGATTCGGGGTCTGAAGGCCGCCGGCATCACGCTCGACCGCAAGATGCTGGCCGACATGGCGATCACGCAGAGCGCGGCGTTTAGCAAGGTTGCCTCGCAAGCCAAGGCTGCGCTGCCCGCTGCGTAGACTGGCGCCGAAAAGGTGAACCGGAAGGCGGGTCCTCAGACCCGCCTTTTTTTTGATATATGGCCGACGCTTCCATCGACACGCTGCGCGCGCACTTCCAGGCCCGCCTCGCCGCCGCCGCGAGCGAGCGCGACCTGAAGACGATCGACGACGAGTTCCTGAGCCGCAAGTCGGGATCGGTCACGGCGCTGATGCAGACGCTCAAGACCCTGCCGCCCGAGGAGCGCCGCGGCTTCGGCGCCGCCGTCAACGCGCTCAAGTCGGAGGTCGAGACGGCGCTCGCCGAGCGCAAGGCCACGCTCGAGGCCAGCCGCCCGCCGGCCGGAGCCGTCGACATCACGCTGCCCGGACGCGAGCACGCCGTGGGGCGCATTCATCCGCTCATGCGCGTGCGCCAGGAGGTCGAGGACATCTTCAGCCGTATGGGCTACGAGATCCTCGAAGGCCCCGAGGTCGAGGACGACTTCCACAACTTCGAAGCGCTCAACATGCCGCCGGATCACCCCGCGCGCGACATGCAGGACACGCTCTATCTGGACGCGCCGATCGTCGGCGGCATCTGGGGCGGCCACCGGGCGTCTCAGAACGGTGGCCGCGTGCCCGACGCGCAGGTGCGGGCGGCCACGCTGCTGCGCACGCACACGTCGGCGATGCAGATCCGCTACATGAAGACGTTCCCGCCGCCGGTGCGCATCCTGGTGCCGGGCCGCGTCTACCGCCGCGACAACCTCGACCTGACGCACACGCCGATGTTCCAGCAGTGCGAGGGGCTCGTCGTCGGCGAGGGCATTTCGCTCGCGGACCTCAAGGGAACCTTCGAGGCGCTGCTCACCGGCCTCTTCGGCGACGTGAAGGTGCGCCTGCGCCCGAGCTTCTTCCCCTACACCGAACCGAGCGCCGAGATCGACATCTCCTGCCAGTCGTGCGGCGGATCGGGCTGCGGCGTCTGCAAGCACACCGGGTGGCTGGAGATTCTCGGCAGCGGCATGGTGCACCCCGCGGTCTTCGAGGCCGTCGGCTACGACCCCGACAAGGTGACCGGCTTTGCGTTCGGCATGGGGATGGAACGCGTGGCGATGCTGAAGTACGGCGTCGACGACATCCGCCTGTTCTACGAAAACGACCTGCGCTTCCTCGAGCAGTTTCCGCTATGAAGGTCCTCTTCTCCTGGCTGAAGGAGTTCGTCGACGTACCGGGCACGGCCGCCGACGTCGCCGCGCGTCTGTCGGTGCGCGGCTTCGCGGTGGAGGGGATCGACGGCGCGGGCGACGACACGGTCATCGACTTCGAGGTCACGGCGAACCGTCCCGACTGTCTTTCGGTGCTGGGGCTGGCGCGCGAGGTGGCGACCGCCTACGGCCTGCCGCTGCGTGAACCGGCCGAGGACACGGCGCTGGCCACGCTGATTCCAGTCCGTGGACCCCGGTCTTCAGACCCGGGCACCGTGATCAGCGTGCACCTCGACGACCCCGACCTCGGCCCACGGTATGCCGGCGCCGTCGCCGACGTGACCGTGGGCGCCTCGCCCGAGTGGCTGCAGGCGCGCCTGCGCGGCGCGGGCGTGCGTCCGATCAGCAACGTCGTGGACATCACCAACTACGTGCTGCTCGAGCTCGGCCAGCCGATGCACGCCTTCGACCTCACGAAGATCGGCGGCGCCGAAATCCGGGTGCGCCGCGCCAAGGCCGGCGAGCGGATCACGACGCTCGACGGACAGCAGCGGGCGCTCGCGCCGGAGATGCTGGTGATTGCCGACGCCCGGGCGCCAATCGCCATTGCCGGCGTGATGGGCGGCGCGGATTCAGAAGTCGGCGGGGCCACCAAAGCCATCGTCTTCGAGAGCGCCTCTTTCAACGCCAATTCGGTGCGGCGGACGAGCAAGGCGCTGGGGCTCAAGACCGAGGCGAGCACCCGCTTCGAGCGCGGCGTGGATCCGGACCTGCCGCTCCTGGCCATGCGGCGGGCGTGTGCGCTCCTCGCCGCGACGGGGGCGGGCAAGGCGCGCGGCCAGGTGGTGGATGCCTACCCCGCGCCCGTCTCGCCGCGCCGGATGGCGCTGCGCCGGGCCAGGTTGTCGGGCCTGCTCGGCGTCACCGTACCCGACGCCGACGTCACGCGCGTCCTGTCGGCGCTCGGCTTCGGTCTGTCTCCATCGCCTGACGGGTGGACCGTCACGGTGCCGACGCGCCGCGTGGATGTCCTGCGCGAGGTCGACCTCATCGAAGAAGTGGCGCGCCACTACGGCTTCGACCGCATTCCGGCCACGTTCCCCGCCCTCCGGACTGCCCCGCCGGCCATGGATCCACGCATTGCGCGCGCGCGGCACCTGCGCACGATCCTGACCGGGGCCGGGTTCTCGGAAGCCGTCACCTTCGGCTTCATGGCGGAAGCTGCGGCTGCGCCGTTTGCCGCCGCCGGCAACCTGGCGTCGATTGCCAACCCGCTTTCGGAGACGTTTGCCGTGCTGCGTCCCTCGGCGTTGCCGGGTCTGCTCGATGCCGTCGCGCACAATCGCCGCCGGGAGCAGCGCGACGTGCGGCTGTTCGAGATCGGCAACGTGTTCTCAAAGGCCTGTGGCGAGCGCCGATCGCTGACGATGGCCTGGACCGGCGCCAGCGATGTGCCGCACTGGAGCAGCCCGGCCGCCGAGGTGACGTTCTTCGACATGAAGGGCGCCGTGGAGCGCGTCTGCCGCGCGCTGCGCCTCGAGGCCACCACCGAGACCCATGTCGAGCCGTGGCTCGTCGCCGGCCAGACCGCGTCGCTGCTGAGCGGCGGACGGCGCATCGGCGTGCTGGGACGCCTCACGAGCGCACTGGCCGAACGGCACGGACTCCCGGGCGACGATGCGGTCTTCGTCGCCGACATCGACCTCGACGCCGCCGACGCCGCGGCCGGCACACGCGAAGTGCACGTGGTACCGCTGCCGCGGTTTCCGTCTGTCACCCGCGACGTCGCGGTGCTGGTCGACGACACCCTGCCGGCAGCGGCGCTGCGCGCGACGATCCGCCGCGCCGCTCCGCCGTCGTTGACCGACCTACGCGAGTTCGATCGCTACCAGGGCAAAGGCGTGCCGGAGGGCAAGGTCAGCCTCGCGCTGCGGCTCACCTTCCGCGCCGCCGACCGCACGCTCACCGACGCCGAAGTGCAAGCCGCGATGGAGACGATCGTCAAAGCGCTCGTCTCCGAACACGGCGCCGTCCAACGCTGATTTCCGATTGATCGGCTGCCGCGTTCGTGGCACCATGCTCGCCGGACGCCAGCATTTCTTCCGGAGCTTGATGGTGAAGTCAGCAGTCGCGCGCACAGTAGACCTCGACCCGATCGATCGACTCGAGGACAAGGTAAAGACCCTCGTCGGCCTGGTCACGCAGCTGCGTGCCGAGCAGGCGCGCTCGATCGAGGAAAACGCCCGGCTGACCGGGGAACTCGAAGACCTGCGCTCCCGCGTCGCCGATCTCGACGGCACCACGTCGGAGCTGGCCGCGCTCCGCGACGAACGCGAGCTCGTGCGCGCGCGCGTCAGCGACATGCTGCGGCAGCTCGATCATTTGAACGCGTGACAAACAGCATCGTCAGCGTCGAGATCGCCGGGCAGCGCTACCCCATCCGCAGCTCGCTCGACGTGGCGTACGTGACCGAACTGGCCGCGTACGTCGACGAGAAGATGAAGTCGGCCGCCCAGGCGGCGCCCACCAGCGACCTGCTCGGCCTGGCGCTGCTGGTGGCCCTGAACATCGCGGACGAGTGCTTCCGCGCCCGCCAGCAGTCGTCGTCCTCGAGCGGCGAGCTCAACGAGCGCGCCCTGCGCCTGGAGCGGCTCGTGGACGATGTCCTGGGATCGTTCGAGACTGCACATACCGGCAGCATGGCGCGCTGATTCTCCCCCTCACCTGTTCTACCCTGTTACAACTCAGGCGTCAGTTGGGCTAATATCGAACTGCTCCTGCTTTGCTCGTGATGGTATTCGGAGGCTCGCTTGAGCCGATGTTTTACCCAAGTGAGCTGCGGGGTCGCGTGTTGTGCACGCCTCTGTTTCGAGGAAGCCTGAAGCGCGATCTATCACAGCGGCTCCACCTGCTTAAGCAGGTTCATGCGACCTCCCCACACGGCAAAGCGGGGCGTTAATTCCTTCCAATTCGCTGACAGCGAGTTGCGGCCGGAAGTTCTCCGTCACGGTCCCCAGTGACCACCACCTCCTCCAACACGACCGTCGCTGAGATCGGCGAGCAGGCGATCATCGAGCGCATCACGCGCCGGGTGGTGATGCCGGCTTGGGTCGAGGTGGGGCCGGGTGACGACGCCGCCGTGATCAAGCCGCCGCGCGGTCTTCGCGAGGTGCTGACGACCGACACGCTCGTGGACGGCGTGCACTTCGACCAGGCGTTCGTGCCGGCGGATGCAATCGGGCACCGCGCGCTGGCGGTGAACCTCAGCGACCTGGCGGCGATGGGCGCGCAACCACGCGCCGTGCTGCTCTCGCTCGCGCTGCCAGCCGGCTTCGCCGTGGCGGCGCTCGACCGCCTCATCGACGGGTTCCTTCGCCACGCCTCCGCTCACCGCGCCACGCTGCTGGGTGGGAACATCACACAGACGACAGGACCTCTCGTGATCAACGTCACCGCCATCGGCGCCGTGCGGCCGCGCCGCGCCCTGACCCGCGCCGGCGCGCGTCCCGGTGACGAGATCTACGTCACCGGCACGGTGGGCGACGCCGCGGCCGGGCTGGCGATGCTGCGCGCCTCGGCTGCCGCGGCTAAGGTCGAGTCGGTCTGTGCCGGCCGCTACCTGCGCCCGGAGCCCCGGGTGCGCGCCGGCCTTCAGCTGGCGCATCATGGAGCTGCGTCGAGTTGCGTGGACCTGAGCGACGGCCTGGCGGACGGACTGCGCCAGCTGGCTCGCGCGTCCGGCGTGGGCGTCGAGATCGACGTCGGCGCGCTGCCGATGTCGGACGAGGCGCGCGCCTGGCATGCCGCCGCCGGAACCGACGCGCTTGCCGCCGCGCTCGGCGGCGGAGACGACTACGAGCTGCTCTTCACCGTCCGGCCGCGCCATCGCGGCCGGCTGCGGGGCGCCCGTCGCCGCATCGGCGATCTGCCGATAACCAGGATTGGCGTCGTGACGCGGGGCTCCGATCTGGCCGTGCGCGACGCCTCGGGCTGCCGCGCGCTGCCCCTCGGGTTCGAACACTTTCGCTGAGCACGCACGCTCGCACGTTTGGAGGCCATGGGGTTCACGCTCGCCTCGCGGATGCGCCGCACCATCGTCGCCCTCATCGCCACCCTCGTCGTGGCCGTGTGGGCGTACGAGACGCGCATGCTCGATTCGGGCTACGGTGCCTGGCTCGACATGCTCGGCGACGAAGACGAGCGTCCCGCTCCCGGCTCGCACCTCGCCTTCGACGCCACCGCCTACTGCAAAGGGCAGACGACCGCGGCCGGCGTCAACGTACGCCGCGGCATCGCCGCCGCCGATCCGCAGCTCCTGCCCGTCGGCAGCGTGGTCACGCTGGCGACCGGCGACCCGGAGTACAACGGCGTCTACACCATCATGGACACCGGCCCGGCCGTGCAGGGCCGGCACCTCGATCTCTACATCTGGAGCTGCGGCGAGGCGCTGAAGTTCGGGCGGCGCCGTATCGAGGTGAACGTGCTGCGCCTCGGCTGGGATCCGCGTGCCAGTTCGCCGAGCCTGATCGATCGGCTGTTCCGGCGCCGCGAGGTGGCCCGCCGCGCCGCGGCGTCGCGCGAGGACAAGAGTGAACCGGCCGCGGCCGAACCCGCGGCGTCACAGGATCCGCACGCCGGCGACGGCTTCGAGACCGTGCCTCCCGGTCCCGCGGCGCCAATCGAACCGGCGCCTGAGCCGGAAAACTAGCAGTCGTAGGGGCCGCCTTCAGGCGGCCCGTCACGCCGGCGTCTGCACCACCGCCTCTCGGCCGCTCGCAAACTGCAGCTCGAACAGCCGCCGGTAGATCCCCCGCTGCGCCAGCAGCTGCTGGTGCGTGCCCTGCTCGCGCAGCTCGCCCTTGTGCAGCACCAAGATGGCATCCATGTCCTGGATCGTCGAGAGGCGGTGCGCAATCGCCAGCGTGGTGCGGCCGGCCATCAGCACGCGCAACGCGTCGCGAATGAGGATCTCCGTCTCCGTGTCCACGCTGGACGTGGCCTCGTCGAGCACCAGCACCGGCGGGTCTGCCGCCAGGGCCCGCGCGAACGACAACAACTGCTTCTGCCCCACCGACAGCGTGCTGCCTCGCTCGGCCACCGGCGCGTCGAGACCGCCCGGCAGCCGGTCGATGAACGGCCCCGCGTGCACGGCGTCCACCGCGCGGCGGATCGCCTCGTCGCTGATCTCGCGGTGCCCGAGCCGCACGTTGCCGGCGATCGTGCCGGAGAACAGGTGCACGTCCTGCAGCACCAGGCCGAACTGCGCCCTCAAGCTGGCGAGGTCGAGCGTGCGGATGTCCTGACCGTCGATGGTGATGCGCCCGTCCTGCACGTCGTAGAACCGCAGCAGCAGGTTCATGAGCGTGGTCTTGCCCGAGCCGGTCGCGCCGACGATGCCGATGCGCTGGCCGGGCTGCACCTCGAACGAGATGTCCTTCAGCACCGGCTCGCCGGGCACGTAGGCGAACGTCACGTGCTCGAAGCGGATGGCACCGCGGCGGGCCGGCGCGCCGCCCGGCGGCGAGGCAATCTCCACGGGCGTATCGAGCAGCGTGAAGATGCGCTCCGACGACGCCATCGCCCCCTGCAGCACGTTGAACTTCTCCGACAGGTCGCTGATCGGGCGGAAGAAGCGCTGCGAGTACTGCAGGAACGCCACCAGCGAGCCGAGCGTCAGCGCGTCGCGCAGCACCCACCCGCCGCCCACCCACAGCAGGAGCGCCGCCGCCAGCGCGCTGACCAGCTCGATGGCCGGGTAGAACACCGCGTAATAGAAGATCGAGTCGAGGTTGGCGTTGCGATGGGCGCGGTTGATGTCGTCGAACGCCATCAGATCGCGGGCCTCGCGCCGGAAGAGTTGCACCGTCGCCATGCCCGAGATGCGCTCCTGAAGGAAGGCGTTGATGCGGGCGATCCAGGCGCGCACTTCGCGGTACGACTCGCGCACGTGCCGGCGGAACCACTGCGTCACGAGGACGATGAGCGGCAGCACCGAGAAGGCCACGAGCGCCAGCCGCCAGTCCATCCACACCAGCATCGCCATGATGCCGACGAGCGTGAACACATCGCCGAACACCGACACCACCCCGGCGGTGAAGAGCTCGTTCAGCACGTCCACATCGCTCGTCACGCGGGTCATGAGACGGCCGACCGGGTTGCGGTCGTAAAAACGGAGGTCGAGGCGCTGCAGGTGGCCGAACACCGCCATCCGCAGATCGAACATGACCCGCTGCCCGATGATCTGCATCGTCCAGGTCTGCGCGAACTCGAGCAGGAACGACAGCACGGTGGCGCCGAGGTAGAGCGCCGCCACCACGCCGAGGCTCGAGAGATCCCGCGCCGGAATCGCCTGGTCGATGACGATCCGGGTGAGGAACGGCGGCGCCAGCTGCAGCACCGCGTTGGTGACAATGGCCGCGATGGCGAGTGCCACCTGCCCTCGATAGGGCACCAGATAAGTCAGCAGCCGGCGCATCAGCCGGGAGTCGTAGGCCTTGCCGATGACGTCCTCGTCGTGGGGCGCCATGGTCAGCTGATGGCGGCGAGCTCGTCTTCGAGCTGCTGGTGCCGCGCCAGCGCGGCGTAGTGGCCGCCGAGCCGCAGCAACTCGTCGTGAGTGCCCCGCTCCACGACACGGCCGTCGTCGAGCACGAGGATCTGATCGGCGCCGCGCACCGTGGAGACGCGATGCGAGACGAGTATCGAGGTCCGTTCTCGCATCACACCGCGCAGGCGCCCCAGGATCTCCTCCTCGGTATGCGTGTCCACCGCCGACAGCGTGTCGTCGAGCACGAGGATTCGCGGGTCGGTCGCCAGCGCGCGGGCCAGCGCCGTCCGCTGCTTCTGTCCACCCGACAACGTGATGCCGCGTTCGCCCACGATCGTCTGGTACCCCTGCGGAAACGACTCCAGGTCGGCGTCGAGCCGCGCCGTGGCGGCCGCCGCCTCGACGCGTTCGCGCGGCCAGCGCGCGACGCCGGCCTGCGGCGCCGGCTCCCCGAGCGTGATGTTGTCGGCAATCGTCGCGCTGAACAGGAAGAGCTCCTGCGGGACGAAGCCCACGGCGCCACGCAGCACGCGAAGCGGCAGATGCCGGACGTCGTGACCGTCCACGAACACTGTGCCCGCGGGCGGGTCGTACAGGCGGGCGAGCAGGCTGAGGAGGGTGGACTTCCCCGCCCCGGTGCCGCCCACGATGGCGGTCGTGGTCCCGGCGGGAATCGAGACGGAGACGTCCTTCAGCACCGGGTCGCCGCCGAAGCCGAAGGTGAGATGGCGGAACTCGACGTCGCCGCGGATCGCGCCGGACACCGGCGCGTCGGCCGTGGCGTGGGCGTCCGAGACGGCGGGCTCGACGTCGAGCACTTCGAGCATGCGCTTCCACGACGCCATGCCGCGCTGCCACAGGTTCGTCACCCAGCCGAACGCGATCATCGGCCACGCCAGCATGGCCAGGTAGGCGTTGAAGGCGACCAGCTCGCCGATGGTGATGCGGCCGCGCAGCACCTCGCGGCTTCCCAGCCACAGCACGAGGAGGGCGCCGATGCCCATCAGCAGCCCCATGCTCGGGAAGTACATCGCCTGGAGCGCGATGAGCCCGCGGTTCCGCCGCACATACTCCGCGTTGGCGTCGCGGAAGCGTTCGAGCTCGAACGGCTCCTGGCGGTAGGCGCGCACCACGCGAACACCGGCGAGCGACTCCTGCGTCACCGCGCTCACCGTGGACAGCTGGGCCTGGATCTGCTCGAAACGGTCGTGAATGCGCTTGCCGAAGTAGTGGACGAAGAACGAGACGCACGGCAGCGGCACCAGCGCCGCCAGCGTCAGCCACGGATCGATGGAGATCATCAACGCCATCGCCACGACGAACGTGAGCACGGTGCTCGACGTGTAGAGCACCGCCGGCCCCATCAGCATGCGGACAGCCGTGAGATCGTTGGTCGCGCGCGACATCAGGTCGCCGGTCCGCGTGCGTTGGAAGTACTCGAGGTCGAGGCGTTGGAGATGCGCGAAGAACTCGTTCCTCAGGCTGTACTCGAACTCGCGCGACACTCCGACGATGGCGCGGCGGTTGAGGAAGCGGAACCAGCCGCCGACGGCCGCGAGGCCGAGAATGCCGCCGGCGTAGCCCCAGAGCTTGGCCGCCGTGAGATCGGCCACGAGGTCGTCGATGGCATACTTGGTCACCCAGGGCGCCGCCAGCTGGAGCGCCGTGGCCGCCACCACTCCGAGGAAGCCCTTGACGTATGCGCGCCGGTAGGGAACGAGGTGCTCGAGGAGCCTGCGAGCCGGGGACACTGGGTCAATTGTATCGGGGGGCCCTGAACCGGGCCTGAACAGGCCTCTAATGGCCGTCGGACGTGAAGCCGACACTCAAAGCATGCACATTCGTTCAACCCTGCCTGTTTGTCTTCTGCTGAGCTTGTTCGCCTCGACGCAGGCGGACGCCCAATTCCGCCCCGAGGCCCCCATGCCGCCGGGTGAGAACTTCCACGTCGAGCTGGGGCTGATGTTCTGGCAGCCGACGCCGGGCATCGTGATCGGCAGCGACTCCCTCCGGGCCGTCAATGCAACCGGCGTGGACCTCGTGCAGCAGTTCGCCATCGACAGCCAGCGCTTCAAGGAGTTCCGCGCCGTCCTCCACGGCGGCAAGAACAAGCTGCGCATCAGCCACGTGGACCTGGTCTACAACGAGACCGCCACGCTGCAGCAGGCGGTCGTCATCGGCGGCCGGCCGTTCAACATCGCCGCCAACGCGACCGCCGATCTCGACTGGGAACTGTGGAAGCTCGGCTACGAACACGACTTCGTGAAGAGCGCTCACGGGCTGCTCGGCTTCATCGCCGAGGTGAACTTCAACCACGTGGTCGCCAACCTGAGCGCGAGCTCGCAGGGGCTCACCGCCACGTCGCTCACCGACGAGAAGGTGCCCTTCCCCGCGCTCGGCGCCGTCGCCCGCGTCTATCCGCACAAGAACGTCGGCATCGGGGCCGAGTGGACCGGCTTCAAGATGCCAGGCTTCATCGCCAACAAGCTCACCGACACCGATAACGGCGCCGCCCACATGAAGAACTTCGACGTCTATGTGACCGGCAGCATCACGCGGTACTTCGGCGTGCAGGGCGGCTACCGGGCGCTGTCGGCCGACTACCTGCTCGACACCGACACCGGCGACCTGGAGATGAAGGGCTTCTACTTCGGCGGAATGGTCCGGTTCTAGCCACGTAGAGGCGGACCTTCAGGTCCGCCTGCAGGTGCACCTAAAGGTGCACCTCTACGACTTGCGGGCCACCACCAGCAGCGAACTCCCGACCGGCATGCCGACGCGGCGCGAAAGCGCCGCCTCGACTTTCAACACACCCGATAGCACGGCGTTGACCGGCGCCGCGGGAATCGTGATGTCGGTGTCGTCGCGGACCTCCCGAAAGCGCCGCGTCAGCCGCTGCACGCCGCGAGAAACCAGCAGCACCGGGAACAGCGCCGCAAACATGAACGCGACGCGTTCAACGCGCAGGCCGGCCTGCTCCGCCAGCGCCCGGGCCGAGGCGCGGTTGTAGCGCCGGTGCTCCTGCCACACTTCCGAGTGATCGCCGTGCAGGATCTCGAGCGCCGCCATCGAGATGACGACCACGCCGCCCGGCTTGGTCACGCGCGCCATCTCGCGCGCCGCCTCGCGGTCGGTGGCAATGCACTGCATCATGTCGAACGAGGTGACCAAGTCGAACGTGGCGTCGTCGAATGGCAGGCGCTCCGTGCTGGCGCGCACGAGCGGACGTCCGATGGCGCGCGCCAGCGTCAACCCACGCTGGTTGAGGTCCAGCCCCACCACCGATCCGTAGCGCGCCAGCAGGCCCAGGTTGTAGCCGGTGCCGCACCCGACGTCGAGCACGCGGACGCGCGATCGCCCGGCCACCGCCTGCGCGAAGACCGGCAGCAGATAGCTGCGAAACCCGTGGTACCAGAAATGATTCGCCTCGGCCTGGCGGGTCAGGTCGAGCAGGCGATCGACCATCGCGAAGCGGTCAGCGGCGCGTGCGGCGCGCGGGCTTGCGTGCGGGCTTCTTGGCGGGCGCGCTCTTCGTCGTCCTCGACGGTGCGGCGGGCGCCACGGTGGCCCTCGGAAGCGTATTCACCGCCACGAGCGCCGGCCCCTGGTTCGGGTCGAGCAGACCGCCGCCGTACAGGTACCGGTAGTCCTCGGCCGTGCCGAGGATACGCTTCACGTAGGTCTGCGTCTCGGGAAACGGGATGTCGTCGATGAACTCGTCCTGCGGGATGCCGGGACGCTCCTCCGTCCAGCGATCGACACGCGACTCGCCGGCGTTATAGCTGGCCAGGGCGAAGTGGGCACCGCCGTAGCGGTCGATCAGGTCGCGGAAGTACTGGGTGCCGATCTGGACGTTGATCTCGGCCTGGCGCAGCATCGCCGTGTTGAACGGCTTGATGCCCATCTTGCGAGCGTAGCGGCGGCCCGTATCCGGAATGATCTGCATCAGGCCGTACGCGTTGGCGTGCGAGCGGATCTCGGCCGTGAAGGTGGATTCCTGCGCCATCAGCGCCGCGATGAGATACGGATCCAGCTTGTGCTGCTCGGAGTACTTGGTGATGAGCGGCCAGTAGTCGAGCGGGAAGATGATGCGCAGCACGTCGGCGGGCAGCGCCTCGCCGCCGGCCGCCATGAACTGCGGGTAGGCACGGCGCATCGTCGTGATGGCGCCGCGCAGCGCGGCAAAGCGTTCGTCGGCCGAGAGCGTCAGCCCCTGCTGATGCCGGATCCACGCGGAGGTGGCCTGCAGCTGCGGCGAGTCGCCCCACACCCGCTGCGCGTACTGCACTTCGCGGAGGGCGTCGGGATACATCTGCGCCGTGATCAGCGACTTGATGATGTCGTCGGTGGACACGACGGCCGACAGCGTGGCCGCTGGTGACGACGTGATCCGGGCTGTGACCGCCGGCTCGCCGCGCGACGCCAGGATTTTCGAGGCCAGACGGCCGTAGTAGGAGTTCTGATAGTCGGCCACCACCAGCCGGAAGCGGGCGTTGGCGGTGACGGTGTCATTCAAGCGGTCGTGCGCCCGCCCCGACCAGTAGAGCCACGCCGGACGGTTGTCGGCGCGCGGCGCTCGCGCCGCCGCGCCGTCGAAGACGTCGGCGGCGTCGGCGAACTCGCCGGCACGGTACGCCCGCCACCCAACTTTCCACGCCGCTCGATCGGTGTAGCGGCCGCGCGGAAAGCTGCTCAGCAGCTGCCGGAATACTGCGTCGGCGGCCTCGTCATCGTCCGAGGTGATGAGGTCGGTGCCGAGACCGTTCAGCGCTTCCTCGGCCCACGGGCTGTTGGGAAAGTCGTTGACGAGTTCCCGCGCCTGCTTGGTGTATCCGGAGCGGTCGCCCAGCGCTTTGGTCGCAAGCAGCGAGATGTAGCGGGCCTCGGCCGCCCGCGACCCCTCGAGCATCGGGCGAAGCGCCTCGCGCGCCTGACGCCGCGACCCCAGGTAGTAGTCCGATTCGGCCACACGCAGCGCGACGAGCTCCCGCCCATCGGCGGCGGCCGGCGACAGCGCGTTGAACGCGGCCTTCGCGTCCGCCCAGCGCTTGGCGCTATAGAAACGCTCGGCGCGCGACAGCCCGCGCTCGAACGTCTCGGGCTGATCCAGATCACCCGTCCGCAAGCGGCCGATCGCCAGCGGTGCCGCGGCTGCCTGCGCGCTCAGCGGAAAGTCGTAGTAGAGCCGCCGGTAGGATTCGAGCGCGTGGGCGTGGTGCCCTGCCGCGTCCTCGACGCGCGCCCGCATCAGCCACACGTCTTCCGGATTGGCCAGCTTGTCGAGCGTGAGCTGCGCCAGCGCCGGCTCCACGCGATCGGGAAGGCCGCGCGCGAGCGCCGCTTCGGCCAGCGACAGCGTGGCCAGCTCCTTGAGGGCGCCTTCGAGCGGGCGCGCCGCCAGAAGCGACAGCGTCGTCATGGCTTCGTCGTACCGGCCCAGACCGATCTGCGCGACGCCGCGGTAGTAGGTCGCGTAATTGGCGAGATGGGGGTCGCCCAGGTCGGGCGCCGAAATCAGCGGAAGCCCAGCCGCGAAGTCTCCGGCGGACACGAACTGCGCGCCTTGGGCGAGGCGCTTGGCCGCGGCATCGAGGCCGCGCCCGGAGCGCGCCGGCCCCTCCGGCACGAACCAGTACAACGACGGCGCAGCCGGCAACGGCGGATGGGCGGTGGCAACGAGCAGCGAATCGAGGCCCAGCCGCGGGACCGCGGGCTGCTGGCCGCTCAGGAGCGTGGCGCCGCCCGTGATGGCGGCGAGAACGACGAAGGCACGCAACGCCAAGCCCTGCCGATGGTTAGGTCGCTCTCTCTTCACACTCTTGCCCCGATTATAGGGGCACTCGATCCTGAGGTCACCCCTTTACCTTCACCTTATCGTCGGGTGCGGGATGTCACATGAGCGCCCATCCCTTCCCGCCTGCTACACTGGTTGGACGGTAACTCAGGAGCGTGAGTTTGCCGTTCGATCGGCGACACCCAGGGGGCGAATTTGGCTTCGACGGGGGTTCGAGATCGCGGGATGCATGCCGAGCACCATTAACTCGTAAATCTGATGGGACATCCGTTAACTGCGGACAATCAGTACGCTCTCGCAGCCTAATTAGGCTGTGACGTTCGCCTTGGCCTCGCCTGGTGGCTGGGGGTCGAACGCCATTAAACAGGCTGGTGGGCCCGTGGCGCCTCGGCGCGGGCCCGCGAGATTCTCCGAGGCTGGTGACCCGGCGGTTTTTAGCCGCTTCCTCACGCCGGGCACGAGACAAAAGAAGCGGATACGCATGTAGAGTCCCTCGACGACGGGCTTTCGGACGCGGGTTCAACTCCCGCCGCCTCCACCACTAAGTGGCTACATATCAGCCATTTACGATTGTTTTTGCGCCGTTCGCCGCGACAATCACCTCCACCAACATCGAAAACATTGGTGATCAAGGAGGGATCGGCGAGCGCCAAGCGGCTACTCCTCGCGCGCTCATCGCGGCGCCTTTCTCGGTCCCCACCTCGACGCCTTGCGAGAGCGCCCGGCCTTGGAGTCGAAACACGGTGGAGACCGACATAAGAAAAGGTAGTCGCTACGCGACTACTCGTTCTTGATCTCCACAAGGTCGACAATCAGAGACCGCGCCTACAAATGACGGCGGAGGTGCGCTAATCAACTGCCTATTCCCAGTATCGAACGAATCGGCTCACGAGCTGCATCGTCGCCTCGATTGAGCTATCTTACTCTCCTCTAGCAAGACTAGAGGAGGAGGAGGAGCGCGATGGCCGCCGAACCGAAACCGAGCACCCTCGTGCAGGGCACGCTGCACATGCTGATCCTGAAGACGCTGGCGCTCGAGCCGATGCACGGCTACGGCGTGGGCCTGCGTCTCGAGCAGATCAGCCAGGGCGTTTTTCGCGTCAATGCCGGATCGCTCTTCCCCGCCCTGCGCCGCCTGGAGCGCGACGGACTAATCGCCGGCACGTGGCAGGCCACGGAGAACAACCGGCAAGGCAAGTACTACGCGCTGACCGCGCAGGGGCGCGCGACGCTCAAGCGCGAGACGAAAGACTGGGAGCAGCAATCGGTGGCGATCGCACGCATCCTGGGCGCGTCGCTCGGAGAGCTGTGATGCCGCTGCTCTCCCGCGTTGGCGCCGGAATCGTCGCGCTGCTGCGCCGGACGCGACAGGAACAGGAGCTGGACGCCGAGCTCCAGCAGTTCCTCGAGATGGCGATCGAGGACAAGGTGCGAGTGGGCATGAGCCGCGAGGCGGCCACGCGCGCGGCACGAATGGAGCTGGGGAGCACCGCCGCGCTGAAACAGGGCGTGCGTGACGTCGGCTGGGAGACCATGCTCGACACGGCGTGGCAGGACCTCCGCTACGCCGTGCGGACGCTGCGGCGCTCGCCCGGTTTCACCACGGTGGTGGTGCTGTCGCTGGCGCTCGGCATGGGCGCCAACACGGCGATCTTCAGCCTGGTCGACACGCTGATGCTACGTCCACTGCCGGTGAGCCACCCAGAACAACTCGTTCAGGTGCTGAGCCGATATCCGGGAGAGCCGCGTCTGAGCTCGTTCTCGTGGCGGCACTACGAACACTTTCGTGACGACAACCGATCGTTTTCCGAACTGCTCGCAGTCTCGCGTGTGCGTCTGCGAGTGACCGGCGACGGCGTCGAACGCGAAGCGGTGGACGGCGAGTACGTCGCGGGCAACTTCTTCCGCATGCTCGGCGTCCGCGCGGCGCTCGGACGCGTCGTCGACGATCAGGACGACCGGCTACAGTCGCCCACTGCAGCGAGTGCAGTGGTCAGCTGGTCGTACTGGACCAACCGGTTGCATGCCGATCCCGCCGTGGTCGGCAAGGCGATCCTCGTCAACAGTACGCCGGCCACCATCATCGGTGTGGCCCCGCGGGAGTTCTTCGGGCTCGAAGTCGGGCTGCGGCCCAGCATGTGGCTGCCGGCCGCGATGGAGCCGCTGCTCCAGCGACCGAGCCGCCGCGTGGACGGCTCACTGGGCGTCGGCATACTGGGACGCTTGCGCCCCGGCGTCAGCATCGATCAAGCGCTTGCCGAGATGAAGGTCCTCGACCGTTTTCGCCTCGAGGACTTCGCGAGGAGCCGGTCGGCCGCCTTCGCGCGCGACTTCACCATCGAGCTCGAGCCGGCGGCCGCGGGATTTGCGACGCTGCGCGACCGTTTCGGCACCGCGCTGCTCGTCTTGATGGCGCTGGTCGGCGTGCTCCTGCTGATCGCCTGCACAAACGTGGCGGGGCTGCTGCTGGCGCGCGCGGCCACGCGGCAGCACGAGGTGGCGCTGCGGGTGTCGCTCGGCGCGGGCCGCGCACGGCTGGCGCGGCAGGTCTTGACCGAGTCGCTGCTGCTCGCGGGGATGGGCAGCGTGCTCGGCGTCGCGCTCGCATCCGCCGGCGCCAGGGCGCTCGTGGCCATCATCCTGTCCGGGCGGGATTTCGCGCGTCTTCAGCAGCCGATCCAGATTCACGTGCAGCCGGATCTGCGGATGCTGCTGTTCACAGCCACGACCGCGGTACTGACCGCGCTCCTCTTTGGCGCGGTCCCGGCTTGGCGTGCATTGACCGCCGCGCCGGCCGCTTCATTGCGCGCCCACGGAGCCGCGGGAGAGACACGTTCCCGCCGCCTGTTCGGAAAGATGCTGGTCGTCGGACAGATCGCCTGCTCGCTCGTGCTCTTGAGCGCGGCAGGGCTGTTCGTGCAGCAGCTGTCGAACCTGCGCAACCAGAAGTTCGGCTTCCAACGGCAATCGCTCCTGCTGGTTACCTTGGATGCGACCGGCAGCGGATACCGAGGCGATCAGCTCTTCGTTCCGTACCAGCAGCTGCTCGACCGGCTGGCGCAGATTCCGGCCGTCCGCGCGGTGACGATCAGCGCGGTCACGCCCATCTCCGGCGCGGGGGCGTCGCGGTTCATCAGCGTGGCGGGCTTTCCAGAGTCGCCAGACGCACGCCGCTTCGTGCCGCTCAACTGGGTGGGTCCGCGCTATTTCGAGACGTTCGGCACGCCTCTCCTCGCCGGCCGCGATTTCGCCTTCACCGACCGCGGAGGCCCGCCGGTGGCCATCGTCAACCAGTCGCTGGCCCGCTACTACTTCGGTGGCAGGGATCCCATCGGCGGACGATTCCAGTTCGTGGGCGCTTCCGGCAGTGGCGTCACGAATGCACCGCCCGATCAGACGTACACGATTGTCGGCATCGTGGCCGACGCGAAGTACCTGGACCTGCGCGAGGCGCCGCCGCGGACGATCTATCTGAATGCCTTCCAGGAGCCGCGGATGTTCGTGAACGAGGTCGCGCTCAAGACGGCCGGGCATCCCGCCGCCGCGACGGACGCGGTCCGCCAAGCGGTGCGCGATGAACTTAAAACCGTGTCGATCGCGCGCGTGACGACGATGGACGACGTGGTCGACGGATGGGTCGTGTCGGAACGGGTGGTCGCCACGCTCTCCTCGTTCTTCGGCGGCCTGGGCGCCACGCTTGCCGCGCTCGGCCTCTACGGCCTGCTGGCCTTCACCGTGACACGCCGCACCACCGAGATCGGCACGCGCATGGCGCTCGGCGCCAGCCGGGCCGACATCTTGCGTGTGGTACTGAACGGCGCCCTCGGCCTGGTGTGCGCGGGAGTGGCGATTGGTGTGCCCCTCGGTCTCGTGAGTCGCCGCGCGGCCAGCCGCCTCGTCACCGAGCTGCCCGTGAACGACCTGCGGCCGCTGGTGTTCGCCATCGCCGCCATGTTCGCGCTCGCGCTGCTCGCGGCCTACGTGCCTGCGCGCCGCGCCGCCCGAGTGGACCCGGTCGACGCGCTGCGCCAATGAATCACTTCTACGCCACCCGGTCTCGGCGAGACGCGCGCTTCGCGGTCTGCTCTTCGGCGTGCCGGCACTCGATCCGCTGACATTCGCGGACTAACCGCAATGCTGCGTCTCGTTGGCGCACGCGCGGCTCTTATTCCGGCTCTCCGCGCCATGCGCCTCGATCCAACTGCGGCACTGAGGGGTTGACCGATGGTGATGCCGTTCGATTTGACCTGGCGACAATTGGACGTCAACTCGCGATAAACGCCGCAGTGGCAACGAATGGGCCTGCGGGAGAATTCAGTTCGATGGCGCCATCGGTATGCGCCAGTTCGCACCGCGCGCAGGCGACGTCAAGGGCGGCGAAGCCGCCGAGCGCCAGCTCGGGAACCCTTGACGCCGCCTAGCACGGTGGCAAGCTCGCTTGACGATGGCGTCGGGAGTGGCTCGGCCGAGCGGCTGACAAACGGCTGACAATCGGTGACGGACCAGGGTTGATCGCAGTTGCCTCAGGTCGGCCCAATTCCTAAGGAAGTGGAGCCTATTCGTCCCGAGCGGACCTCAGGTTGCCAAGCAGAAACGGGCTCATAACCCAACGTGCACAGCGAGGTCGTCAAAGCGCGGCGGAACGCGGGTTCGATTCCCCACGACAGTCTGAGGAGATTTGCAGTCTCCGATCAGGCGGAATCATTGAGGTTCCGGAGAGACGGCGCGGACGCCGGGGTCCACGCAGCGCAGTCTGTCACGAGTGAGTGCCAGCCTAGGTCACACCCGTACGGCGCGGAGGCCTCAATCTGTACGCATCGAGACATCTAACACCGTGAGGATGTGGCGCGTGCGAGCCATGAGAAGCGGAGCCGTACCCGCGATCCCGGAATGTCATGACTGCGGCGGTTCCGCGCCTTGCCGACGTCATCTCGCCGCCGTAGAATCGGACCTTCCACGTCGCGACCGATGTCGCGGGGAAGGGGACGACGATGGATCCTCAGCCGCGCGCTCCCGCATCACAGGAGCGCGCGATCGTCACGTACTGGCGGCTGCCGCGCCCCAAGGGCCAGACGCTCGCCTGCACCTCGTACCGCACCTCCAACGGCCTTGAACTCCGCGCCGGCGTGGACGGCGAAGCTCCGGTACTCCAGGCCGAGGTCATGACGCACGCGGATGCGCAACGGTTGGCGGCGGTGTGGAGACAGGAGATCACTCGGCACGCCGCGGCGTAGGGCGGGTTGCCCCGGCCAGCCTCCTGTCTATTCGACCGGCTCACTCCAGCCCTGAACGCGGTACGCCGCCTTCCACGCTTCGCAGAGGTTCATCGCGTCGGCCATGCTCGAGACGCGCTGTGTTTTCACGCAGGCTTCTCCGTCGTGACACCGCACCTCGAGCCCGCGGTCCGTACCGAACAGATCAGACGTCAACGAAGAGTGGCGCTCCCCCGCCGCGAGTGTCCAGAATCTCTGAAGTCGCTCCCCGCCATTCGGCGGATCCTAACTCGACGGTTGGATCTGGGGCTTTCGACCTTGTTGAATTCGTGTGCAAAGGCTGTTGACGCTGTGGAAAACGTCCGGATCGCCTATCTCGGCCGTTTTATGGCTGGAGGGAGGCGATGTGGATCGCTAGTCGTGCCATCCGCCTGGGCTGGATCTCTGAAAAGAGGCTGCACGATCGTGCTGGCGCCGCAGTCCCTGCGCAGTTGTAGATCGGGGGCGAGCTGTCGTCCCCTGCCAGCAAAACCAAGCGCGAGGCTTGGCAGCGCGACGGTGGCGTGGCGGGTACAGAGGTCATCGCACGTGTGCTGAGCGTACGCCCACGCGCGACATGACCTCTGTACCGAATGACACTGCACTGCAACGCACGCTGCGCAGCCGGCGGAGCTAGCCCTCGAGAAACGGCAAGCACACTAACGTGTCGTGGAACAACGGAGTACCTGATCTCTGTTCGCGCGGGTTCGCGGATTGAGCCAAGGTCGCTCTAGGGGAAGAGCCTTTCATAGGCTACGGGTGATTGGGCCACGAAGACCTCGGTCGGCGCGTGTCGAGCCACAGACCGTCTCACAGGCGATCGACGTTCCTGTCTGATACTCTGCACGACGTGGCGAGGAGGATCTTGAAACCGGTTGTCGCCTCGGCACTCTTGTCGGCGCTCTACCTGGCGGTCGCCATTGCCCACACGTGGCCGCTAGTGACCCGACTGGGCTCTCACCTGCCAGGTTTAGAGCTTGGCGACAATGTGACGTTCATCTGGAACTTCTGGTGGATGCGGCAAGCGATGCACTCACCGGACCTCCATTTCTTGCAGTCGCCGGCGATTCTAGCGCCGCTCGGCGGACCACTGGTCCTTCATACTCACACCGCCCTGGTGGCGTGGTTCGGAGCTACGGTCCTCTCCCAGCTGACTGTGGTGCAAGCGTACAACGTCACGCTCCTGACGTCGCTCGTGCTAAATGGACTGTCCGCCTATGCCCTCGCCTTTGAGGTCACGAGACGTAGACTTCCTGCATGCATCTCGGGCCTGCTGTTTCTGCTTTCTCCGAGTATCACGCAGCGGCTCATGGGGCACCTGAACCTTGTGCTCGCTTGGCCGTTCGTCTTCTTCTGTGTAGGGTTCATCCGATGGTGGAACCGACCGAGATGGCTGAGTGCTGGCGCATGGGCGCTTGCGCTGACCCTGACGGCTTACTGCGACTACTACTACGTCGTCTACGCGGGTCTCTTCGCTCTCGGTTGGGCTGTGATCAACACGTGCCGTGTCACATTCGCATTCCACGCTCGTCGATCTCGACTGTGGATCGCTTGCGCGGGACTTGCACTTGTCGCCTCCATCGCAGGTGCAGCAATCATGGCCCTCGACCGCGACACGCTCCTGATCGGCGGAATTGCCGTCAGCACCAGAACGCCTCGCAATGCCTTTTCGGCCGCGTGGATCTTGTTAGTCGTGGCGGCCCTTATTCGCTGGCGCATCACCGTTGTCTCGGTTCGTCAACCGGTGACGCTGCTAGCTGTGCGCGGTGCCCACGCCGCGGCCGCGATTGCGTTGGTGGCCATTTGTACTGCGCCACTAGGGGTCGCCAGCTGGCGACTCTGGACGTCGGGACAATACATTACGCAGTCGTCAGCCCTAAAGAGCAGCCCAACTGGCATCGACGTCGCGACCCTCGCACTTGGGCCCCCGTTCAATGGCCTTCTCGGCGAGCGAATCCGACTGATCTATTCGCGATTCGGTCTCGATGCCATGGACGGCTCCGCATGGCTCGGGTTGCTTGGTCTGCTGACGCTCGGATGGGCATACCACCGCCGTCGTAACGACTCAGACATAACGAAGTGGCTGCTGATCGCATGCGGCGCTGGTGTGTGGGCGCTGGGGCCGTATCTGATGGTGCTAGGTGCAAATACCGGCGTGCTGCTGCCTCAGGCGCTCGCACATCTGATCCCGATCGTCAACAACGCGAGAATGCCGAGCCGCGCGATGATGGTTGTGGAGCTGTCTGGAGCCGTACTTGCCGCGATCCTCATTTCCAGGCACGCGTCGTCCTGGTCGCGTGCGGCTTCGATCGCAATGGTCGTTGTGTCAGTCGAGTTTCTTGCGGCGCCTTTGCCCATGATCCCTCTTCCGGATCCCGGCGTGTATCGCACGATTGCAGCCGATTCGACGGGCGGCGCCGTTTTGCCAGTGCCGTTCGGCGTCGGTGACGGCCTCGGGAACACTGGTGTGTTCGACCGCGATGCGCTGTATCAACAGACGCTCCATGGACATCCGCTCGCGGGAGGCTTCCTTGCGAGACTGCCTTCGGGCGTTCGGCCGTGGTATTTGTCACATGAGCCGTACGCCACGCTTGTGGCGCTATCGGAGCGCGACTTCGTGTTGGGCGACCAGCCTGGATGTGAGGCTGCATCAAGCGGTCTTCGACGAGCGAACGTCCGCTACGTCGTTCTGTATAGATC
>DASYRM010000222.1:0-17754 GCA_036004405.1 Vicinamibacterales bacterium | reverse complement strand
CGTTGCCGACACACCAGCTGCCGCGCCTGCGCCTCCGGTCGAATACGCGGTGGCCACGGCCACGCCGCCAGCAGCACCGGCGCCGGCCAGACCCGCGACCGCCAAACCGTCCACCCCCGCGGCCGCCGCCGCGCCCGGCGCCGGGTCGACCGTCGTCGACGAGACGCGCAAGGGCGACGACGCGCCCGCCACTCTGTTCAAGACCGCGCAGGCCAAGATCGACGCGCATCTGCTCGACCAAGCGCTCGACGACCTGAAGAAGACCGTCGCCAGCTACAGCACGAGCGCCTCGGCGCCGGCCGCCCAGCTTCTCATCGGGCAGGTCTACGAAAAACAGAACCGCCCCGATGACGCCCAGGCCGCCTACGTGGAGCTGCGCAGCCACTACGGCTCGAGCCCCGCGGCCGCCGACGCCACGTATCAGCTGGCGGAGCTCGTGGCGAAGGGGAAGCGGGACGATCGCGATGCGGCTGCCCGCGGCCTGTACGGCGAGGTGTTCGACCGTTTCCCGAAGAGCGCTCGCGCCCCGCAGGCGCTGGCACGGAAAGCGGCGCTCGAAGACAAGGCCAAGCTACGACAGGTGGATGGGGAGCTGCAGACGTCCGTGCCGGCCTCTCTCGCAACCTACCGGAGCCTGGTGCGAGGCTACCCGTCCAACCCGGCGGCCGAAGCCGCCTTCGAGGCGCTGTCGGAGCGGTACAAGGATGTACGGCAGTTCGCCCTGGCCGCCGAGTCTTTGGAGCTGCTGGCCACCAATTTCCCCGCCAACCGGCGCGACGCGGCGTGGCGCGCCGGCGAGCTCTACGAAGAAAAGGTCAAGGACACGGCCAAGGCCCGGGCGGCCTACGCCCTGGTCCCAGCCACGTCCCCCCGCTATCGCGACGCCCAGAAGAAGCTCCGCTGAGATAGGATCACCTTTCCCTGCAATTTGCTCCCTGCAATTTGCGCGGGTTCTCTCGGAGGAGTCATGCAGCTTGAAGAGCGGACAGTAGGCGAAGTGACCGTGATTAAAGTGACCGGCGACATCACCCTGAGTTCCGGCGGCGATGTGTTGCTGAAGGACAAGGTGCAGAGCCTGCTGCAGCAGGGCAAGAAAAAGCTCCTTCTCGACCTGGGCTCGGTGGCCTACGTGGACAGCGGCGGCCTGGGCCAGCTGGTGCAGTGCAACGTGACGGCCTCGAAGAACGGCGGCGCGTTGAAACTGTTGAACATGACCAAACGTCTCAACGATCTGTTGGTGCTCACCAAGCTGGCCACCATCTTCGATTCGCACGAGAACGAGGCCGCGGCAGTCAACAGCTTTTCGTAGGGCCTTATGCACGTCCTGCTGCGCCTGCTGATCAATGCGGCAGCGCTCTGGGTGGCCACCCGCCTGGTGGCCGGCATTTCGTACACGGGCGACGGCGTCTCGCTGTTCGGCGTCGCGCTCGTGTTCGGCGTACTGAACGTGTTGATCAAGCCGGTGCTCTTTCTTCTCAGCTTGCCCTTCGTCATCCTGACTCTGGGGCTGTTCACGCTCGTCCTCAACGCGCTGATGCTCCTGCTGACCGGGGCGGCCTCCGATGCGCTCGGCCTCGGCTTCTCGGTGGCCGGATTCCTGCCGGCCTTCAAGGGGGCGCTGGTGGTGACCGTCGTGAGCTTCCTGCTGTCGCTCTTCGTCTCGGACGGCAGCGCGAAGCGGAAGGAAGCCCGGACCTAGGTCGAGGCGCAACCTCGTCTGTCCGAATTCAACGGCTAAGGTAGATTCGTGACCGGCGAGCTGTAAGGGCATTACCTACTGGCGATTGGGGCGCCTGATGGATTACCCTCGCGAACAGATCCACTGCGAGATGCCCCACTCCTTCGACAGCGACAGTTTCAGCGAGCTCGCCGTGGACGCGGACCACATGGCCGCGGGTGCCGGCCACCACGAACAGCGGCTCGCCGCCCTCATCGCGGCGACCGAAACCGGCGGTGACAATCACCTGCTGAAGACGCTCCACGAGCTGTGCGTGGGTGCGCGCGAGCAACGGCGGATCGCCGATACGATTCGCGCCCGCCTGATCGGAACGGTGGCGGCGCCGCACAGCGAAGACGCCGTCAGGCGGCCGCTCGTGCTCATCGTCGACGACTCGCCCGACAACCGCGACATGGCTTCGATGCTGCTCGAGACGTCCGGGTTCGACACCATCACCGCCAGCAACGGGCTCGAGGGCGTAATCGTGGCGCACTACACGCGACCTGCCGTCATCATCATGGACGTCGCCATGCCCGTGCTCGACGGCGTGCAGGCGGCGCGCCTGCTCAAGGCGAGCCGGGTGACGCAGGACGTCAACGTGATTGCCTACACGGCGAAGTTGAACGTGGACGACGCGCCGGCCACGCAGGTGTTCGCCGAGGTACTGCGGAAGCCGGCCAGCCCCGAGGCCATCGTCGGCGTCGTGCAGCGTTTCACGCTGCCGGGCGAACCGGAAGCCGCCTGATGCAACCGCGTTTGATGGCCAGGCGATTCAGGCGGACGAGCTAGCGCGACGACGAACGCTGCTAGCATGTGACGTTCCGCTGCACCCCCGGCAGCGAGAGTTGGGACCTGGTTGGCGAGCAGCCACCAGACAGCCGATGGATCAATCATTTCGTAGCAGCCGCTTCGACAAGCTTCTCGTCGAGTGCGGACGGCTCGTCGCCGATGCCGGTGACCACGAGCGCGCGCTCACCGAGTTCGCGGTACGCTTCGAAGGCGGCGCGCACGGGGACCAACACGAGCTGCTGACCAGGGTCCAGCGGCTGTGCGCGGCAGCGCGCCTGCAGCGGCGGCGAGCCGAAGCGCTTCACGCCGGTTTGATCGGCGAGCCGGCCTCCACACAGTCCGGGCGTCCGATCGTGCTGGTCGTAGACGATTCGAAAGACAGTCTCGAGACGGTCGCGCTGTTTCTCGAACTCTCAGGTTTTCACGCGATCACGGCGGCCAACGGGCTCGAGGCGCTGATCGCGGCGCACTACGCTCGCCCCGATGTGGCGGTGTTGGACGTCGCGATGCCGGTGATGAACGGCCTCGAGGCTGCGCGGCTGTTGAAGGCGAGTCCGGTGACGCGCAACATGAAGCTGATGGCATACACCGCCAACTGGTCGACGGACGACTCGGCCCTCAAGGAGGTGTTCGCGGAAGTCATGGCCAAGCCCGCGAGCGCCGACGAGTTCCTGACCACCGTCCGACACCTCGCCGCCGGCGGCGACGCCGCTCCGGTCTCCTGACCACGACTGCACGCGGCGTCTCGCTCGCGAGGAGAAGCCACTCGCATCGTCGTTGACTCCGTCCCGGAGGCGGGCTCAGACTCATCGGTAGACATGACTCGACGAACGGCAACGATCGCGGCATGCCTGGCCGGCGTCGCGCTCGTGGCTGGAGTCTGGACGCTGTCACGCACTCGCGGACTGGCCTACCCGCCAATGAAGGTGCCGGCCGACAACCCGGTCTCCAACGAAAAAGCCACGCTCGGCCGGCGGCTGTTCTACGACCGTCGTATCTCGGTGAACGCCTCGCTGTCCTGCGCCGACTGCCATCGTCAAGCCTTCGCGTTTTCCGATCCGCGGCCGAAGTCGGTCGGAGCGACGGGCGAGTTGACGACGCGCAACGCGATGACACTGACCAACGTGGCCTACAACGGCCGCTACACGTGGGCCAACGACACCCTCGCGACCCTGGAACAGCAGGCGATGGTGCCGCTGACGAGCCGCCATCCGCTCGAGATGGGAGTACTCGAGAACGAAGCGGGTGTGATGGCGCGGCTGCGGGGCGACCCGCAATACGCCGCGCTCTTCCGTGGCGCCTTTCCGCAGGACGCCGCGCCGATATCGCTTCCCAACATCGTGCGCGCCATCAGCACGTTCGTCCGCACGCTGGTCTCGTTCGACTCGCCGTACGATCAGTTCCTCCGCGGCAACAACACGGCGCTCACCGACAACGCGCGCCGCGGTTTCGAGCTGTTTCGGTCGCCTCAATTCAAGTGCTCGCGCTGCCACGGCGGCGTCAACTTCCGGATGACATCCGGTCACCGTACGAGCAAGGACGACGAGTCGGTCGCGTATCACAACACCGGTCTCTACAACCTCGGCGGCGACGGCGCCTATCCGGCGGTCGATCGCGGCCTGTTCGACGTCACCCACAACCCGGAAGACATGGGCCGGTTCAAAGCGCCGACGCTGCGCAACGTCGCCGTCACCGCCCCCTACATGCACGACGGCTCGATCGCGACGCTCGAGGCCGTGATCGAGCATTACGCCGCGGGTGGGCGCGTCATCGATTCGGGTCCCGATGCCGGGGACGGCCGTCGCAACCCGCACAAGTCGCCGCTGGTGTCCGGCTTCGTCCTGACACCCGCCGACAAGCGTGATCTCCTTGCATTCCTCGAGAGCCTCACCGACCGCACGCTGATGACCAATCCCGCCTTCGCCGATCCGTTCCATGAGTGACAGGCGGCGCGGATCGTCCGGGTGGCGCGCCGTCGCGCTGTTGCTGGTGGCCGGGGGGCCGGCCTGCGCTGGCTCTGGACCGCAGGTACCGACATCACGCACCGCCATCATCGACACGCGTCACGGGCGCGCCGCGCTCGTCCTGGACTTCGACCGCATGGAAGGCGAACGCACCGAGATCGATCGTCTTCTAGCCAGCCATGACGCGGAGGTGGCCCTCATCTCGGCGCCGGGCGCCGGCATCTGGAAACGCCTGCGCGATCTGGCGCCGCCACGAGTGCAGATCACGCTGGTCGAGGCCTGTGCCGACGGACGCACCGCCGCGTGTACGCGCGAGGCCGGGCGCTTCATCGAGCAGCTGCGCGACGGCCCCGCGTGGGCGCCGACCGGCGCCATCGTCGAGGACGAGATCGCGGGATCGGCGGCGGCTCCCCCCACGATCGTGGTGCCCACTGGCCAGTTCCAGATCAACGTCATCGGCCCGGGTGGCAGCTGGATGGAACGGCAGGCGGGGCGTCCGGTGCGCTTACTGCGCCAGATTGCGGTGGCGCGCACCGAAACAACCGTGGCGCAGTTTCGCCGCTTCGTCGAAGCCAGCGGCTATCGACCGGGAAAAGGCTGCTGGCATCACACGCGCGAGCAGGTCTGGGAATCGCACGAGGATGCCGACTGGACGAAGCCCGTCTTCTCCCAGGGCCCGGATCATCCGGTGACGTGCATCACCTTCGAGGACGCGACCGCATATGCCGCCTGGCTGACGGCGAAGACCGGCCACACCTGGCGGCTACCCACCGAGGCCGAGTTCGAGTTCTTCAACCGCAGCGGCCACGTCGGCCGATTCGGCGTGGACGCGCCGTCGGTGACCGACCTCTGCGCGAAGACCAACGGAGCCGACCAGACGTCGGGGTTGGCCTACGCCAACGCCTGCGACGACGGCTTTGCCGCCACGGCGCCCGCCGGCAGCTATCCGGCAAACGCGTTCGGCCTGTTCGACACCACCGGCAACGTGTGGGAGCTCACCACCGACTGCGTGGGGCGCGAATTCGTTCGTGTGTTGAAAGACCGCCTGCGGCTGGCCCCGTCCAATGCGTCGGCCAGCGGCAGCACGGATTGCCGGGGCCGCCACGTGGTGCGGGGCGGAGCGTTTCTCAGTTCGCCAGGCAATCTCGAGCCGTCGTACTACCGGCTCGAGGGCTACCGGGCGAACCGCACCGGCTTCCGGGTGGTCCGAGAGCTGCCCTGAAAGGCTGCCGAACGCCCGATAGGTAGCGAAAAGTCTGCCGCGCACGGGACCACCCGCACCGCTACCCGCCAAAAACGGCCTGATTTGATGCGAGCCCGCGCCGCAGGGCTGGTCCGTGCATTGCACACGCGGTGGCGCTGCATTCGCAGCCTGACCAGGAGTTTGCCGTGATTCGACGCGTCCTCTATCTGTTCCTGCTCTGTGCCGCTGTTGCGGGTGCCGCCTACGCCGGAGACGACCAGGTGCCCGTGCCTGAGCCCGTCACCGGGTGGCTGGTCGCCAGTGGCCTCGTTGGCTTGGGCGTCCGGGCGTTTCGCAAGCGCCGCCAGTAGGCAGTTTAATCTTCGGCCGGCTTCTCGACGCTGTCGATCACGACGACGTTGACCGGCCCCGTGGCCGGCCTGAGCTCCAGGCCGAGCTGCTCCTTGAGCGCCGTCGTAATCGGCGGCGCGTCCTGCGCATTCGTGGCGTCGCGCGCGAATTCGATGTCGATGTCGAACGCCTCCGTCAACCCGGTGCGGTCTCGCACGATGCGTTGAACGTCGGGCAGGAACGAAATCAGCAAGGCAAAGCGCGAGAGCGGAATGCCCTTGGCAGACATGCTGCCCGGGACCGAGCGCTTCACTCCGCAATACGGTGCGGAGTCGGTGATCGGCGCCGACGTGCTCGGCAGCGGCAGGCACTTGCCGTCCGACCGCACGAGGCGCGGCCCCAAGCGGCCGTCCGCACGGCTGCGCACCAGATCGAAGACGGGGAGCTGTCTCGTCTCCTGGTGCACCTTCAGCTTGAATCGATCGGCGAGCAGCGCGCGCTCCATCGCCAGCAGACGCACCGGCGGACTGTTGGGAGCGATGGCAACCGGACCCTCGAACGTCGCGTTGATCTCGTACCGATCGGTGCCGATCCATGACGGGCCGCCGACCAGTTGGGCGTCGCGCAGCGTATCCGGGTAGCCGTACGCCAACGACACCAGCGTTCGGACCGTAAACACGGCCGACAGCCGGCCGCCGCTCATCGTCCGGGCCCCGATCTGGACGGAGGGGTCAGTGGAGCGCTTGACCGACACCACCTCGAAGGTTGCCGACACCGGCAACGGGGCCGGCTGCTCCTGGGCAGAGGGATGAGAGCGCAGGCCGGCTGCGACGAGGGCTACCGCCACGAACTGAATGGCGCTTCGCATCAGCACTCGAGTTTCTTTCCGGAATCGACCAGCGTCACGCCGCGGCACCAGCCGCCGTGCGTGCCGTCGCGAAGCGGTGCCACGACGACCGACACGCGATCGCCGACCTTGATCGACGTACGCGTCCAACCGGCGCGCATCAAGTTGCCCGGGCTCGTCGCCTCGAGCACCCACGCGACACCGGCCTGGCCGCGGCCCGGGTCGGCCAGCACCGAGACGTTCACGTGCGGGCTGGTCCAGCGGACTTGCGTGACCACGCCGCGCAGCGTGAGCGTTTTCTCCTGGTTGTACATCGCGCTCGAATGATGCGCCTGCGCGCCCGTAACGGCAATCACCGTGAAGGCGACCACTGCCAACGTGCGGGTCATCGCGCTGGCGGGGGCACCGGGTTCCCCTCGTCGGTGTGCGGCACGGGCACGAACACCGCATCGCCCCGGGCATCGGTCTGCTCGGCAAACGAACCCTGCAGGCAGACGCCTTCCAGGATGTCGGCGTTCGGTCCTTTCTGGCGCGTGAACCGCCGTGTGGTCATCCACGTCGTGGTCAGAACATTCGGCGCGGTGATCGCCAGCTCGTCCAGCAGGACGTCGGCGCCCGCACGGTGGATGCGCTCGACGACGTGGAGGCCGCCGTTGTTCGGGACGCCCACCGCTTCGCTGACGGCGATGTAGGTCTGCGGCAGCACTCCAACGGTGTCCACGACCAGCGTCTCGCCTTCCCAGCGGCCGATCGAGTGGCCGTGGAAGCTTGGATCGGGGTCGGCTGGATGCGAGCGGCCGTCGGTGTAGATGCGGCGCAAACGGTTGCCGTCAGATTCGCCGAGCATCGTGACGCGGCCGGGGGTGAAGAGGATTTCGAGCGCGTTGTGGCTCACGAGCATCCACGCCGGCATCGCCTCGGGCAGACAGTTGGCGAACAGCCCCTTCGGGTGGCCCGCGGCCTCGGCGACGGTCAGCCGCTTCACTTCGGCCGCCACCTCGGGCTTCCACGGCAGCGGATTGCTGAAGATCTGTGCGAACTGATCCTCGATGTCAGGAAGCCAGATGCCGCTCCAGTCGGGCAGTGACGCGGTGGCGGTCCCTGCGTTCGGCGGAGTCACCGCCGGCCGCCCGCAGGCGATGGCGAGCGCGGCGAAGACGGCGATTGACCACGCCTTGGCGTGGGTCAGTTCCCAGTAGGCCATGTCGCGGCCTCAATCACGAGAACGTCGACGGGCCCTGTCTGCGCCTGCAAGCGCAGACCGAGCTGCTCGCGAAGGGCGGTCGTCAACGACGAACCGTCGTCTCCCGCCGCGACACCAGCGCCTGAGGATGGCGGCACCCACTCGGTCGGGCCTGGCGTCCAGGTCAGATCGAGATCGAAGCGTCCGCTGAGGCCGGTGGCGTCGATCACCACGTGGTCCACGAAGCGCGGGAGCAGGTTGACGAGAGCGGTCAATGACGTACCCGTCAACGTCAGGCTGCCAGGCGCAATCCGCGGCACGCACCGCTCGGGAGCAGGCGCCGACGGGCCACAGTCGATCTGCGACGGGCGCAGCCTGGACCCGAGCCGGTCGTCTCTCACCCGCAGCAGCGCAAAAAGCTGCCCCTGTCTGCTCTCGTGATGGACTCTCAATCCGAACCGGTCAGCCAGCAGCTGCTGCAGCATGACTCGACGCGGCGCGTTCGGTCCGTCGGGACCCGCCGGGAATTCCGCGGCGGCTTTGGCCTCGATGTTGAAACGGGCCTTGTCGATCCAGTCAGGACCGCCCGCAATCAGGAAGTCTGGGTTGACCTGAGGGCGCAGATACGCGGCCGCGATGAGCGCGCGCAACGGATAGTTCGTCACGCTGTAGCGCCCCCCGGGTTGAAACCCGCCCGCGACCCGCGGCTCGCCGGAGTCGTTGACCTTCACGACGGCCACTTCGAACCTCGGCTCCTGGGCCGGGGCCTGGGCATTCACTCGTGGCGTCGGTGACAGCAGCGCCACGACGCAACTGACGACGACGGCGGCCACGCCGCTGCGGTGATCCACCCGCATGTGTCGGTTATTCTAGCGGCAGGCCCACGCTGACGAAAGGCGTGTCATCGCGCTCGCGTGCGTCTACGGCACGCGATCGAACGCGACGGTCCGCGCCATGAGGTTGGGCTTTGCGGTCCGATGGGCTGCGGCCCACGCATCGGCGTGACGGTCGCCCGCGAGCACGGGCGCCGTCCACCAACGGTCGTTGTTGCGCGCGGCATCGGGGAGCGGAAACCCCAGCAGCGCCTCGATGTCGAAGAAGCTCAACACCACGGTGACAGCGTAGCGGTGTTCGAGATAGCCGTAGAGCGGAGAGTACGCGCCAAGCATGGTCGGCGGCTTCGGCCGCGGCTCCGGCGCGGGCACGGCGTTCGACAGCGCGGATGTCCGCCGCGAGCGCCACGCCCGGAGGAACTTGAGCATCCCCTAGGTAGACGTGCGCCTGACGTTCTCGGCACGCGGGCCCTTCGGCCCCTGCCCGATCTCGAACTCGACGCTGTCGCCTTCGCGCAGGTCGGCGATACCTTCGCCGTAGATCGCGCTCTGGTGAAAGAAGTAGTCGTTCCCGCGATCGTCCTTGATGAACCCGAACCCCTTGTCGACCCGCAACGTTCGAATCTTTCCGGTCATTCCACGCTCCCTTTCCTGTTCAGAGCTGCCACTCGCACTGACGCGGCGACGGTGGTGCGTCGTCGGCGCTTCGCGCGATGCTGCCGCCGGCCACTTCCATTTGCGCCTTCACGGCGGCGCTGTGCTCGCCCGCGACGTGCGGCACACAACCGGCCAGCAGCTGCTTGGCCCGCAGCGACGACACGACGACGAACTCGTACGAGTTGTAAGTCGCGGGACGGCTCACCATCGTACGCCTCCAATCGAAGCACCGGCAACTGGGTGGATGAGCAAACGAGCGACGGACGTGCTGGTTTGGTACATCGGTTCCTCCGGCGGTAGCCATGTTGAGGAACCGGCAGGATTGCAGGCGGCTCAGGACGGCCCTTAACGTTAGCACGTCGGGACGTTTCACGCCGAAAGGGGCTGATTGGCCGCGCCCCCACCCAGCTTGCGCGTGGCGAAACGGCCCACTAAACTCCGCCCATGTCATCCGCGCTCCCCGCCGGGCGTCCGTGGGCACGCTGGGCCAGGGGGCGCTGTCGGGCTGCCTTGGAGTAGACCATGACTGTTCCAAATCCGCAGCGGCGCGTCCTCCGGTTCCTCGTGGTGTTCCTGATTCCGCTCGTGGCCTTCATGGCCTACGCCTTCGCGTGGAATGCGGTCGCCGCACAGGGCGGCAAGGGCGCCAAGGAGTCGGTCGAGACGCGCCTGCAGCGGTTTGCCGACAAGGAAGAGATCCAGCGGGTGCTGCTCGATTACGGGCGCGCGCTCGACGCCCGCGACTTCACCGCCTATTCGAACCTGTTCGCGGCCGACGGCGAGTGGGTCGGCGGGTTCGGCTCCGTGAAGGGCCCGGCCAACATCAAGGCCTTCATGGAAAAGAACATGGGCACCAACGGCAATCCGACCAACAACTATCACCTGCTCTCCAACTTCGTGATCACGGTGAACGGCGACACCGCCACCGCGTGGTCGCGATGGGCGTTCGTGCAGCCGCAGGACCGCGGCGCGGTCATCGCGCAGGCGGGCCGCTACGATGACACCTTCGTCCGCGAAAACGGTGTGTGGAAGTTCAAGCAGCGCACCGCGTCGAACGACACCGGGCGTCCCGCGGCCGCGGCTCCCGCGCGAACCAGCAACCAGTAAGGACAGCAGCATGCTTCGCTTCCGCTCGGCGCTTCTCATCCTCGCCGTCGCTGCAGCGATCGGGCCGGTGTCGCTGCGCGCCGGTCAGCAGGCCTCACGGGTGGACGACGCCGCGTTGCGGAAGGCGGGCGCCGGCGACGAGTGGCTCTCGTACGGCCTGAACCAGTCGGAATCGCGCTTCAGCCCGCTCACCGACATCAACGCGTCGAACGTCGCGCGGCTCGGGCTCGCCTGGGCCTACGACACGGGCGCGGGCGGCGGCGGCCAGGAAGCCACGCCGCTGGTGTGGAACAACACGATTTACGGCATCACCAACTGGAGCGTCGTGTTCGCCGTGGACGCGCGCACCGGCAAGGAAAAGTGGCGCTGGGATCCGTGGGTCAACAAGACCGAGGTGCGGCCCGAGATCTGCTGCGGCGTGGTGAACCGCGGGCTGGCGCTCTATCAGGGGCTGCTCTTCGTGCCGGTGATCGACGGCCGGCTGCAGGCGCTCGATGCGCTCACCGGCCGCGTGGCGTGGGAATCGCGCGTCGCCTTCCCGCAGGACCACTACACGCTGACCATGGCGCCCCGGATCGCCAAGGGCAAGGTGATCATCGGCGCCAGCGGCGGCGACCGGCCCACGCGCGGCTTCTTCGACGCCTACGATGCGCTCACCGGGCGCCGCGCCTGGCGCTTCTACACCGTCCCCGGCGACCCCTCGCGCCCCCCGGAAAACGCCGCGATGAAGAAGGCGCTGGCGACGTGGGACAAGGAGTGGTGGAAGCACGGCGGCGGCGGCGCGGTGTGGGACGGCGCGGCCTTCGATCCCGAGCTCAATCTCGTGTACGTGGGCACCGGCAACGCCGAGCCCTGGCCGCAGGAACTGCGGACGTCCATGGGGATGGACAACCTGTATGTCTGCTCCATCCTGGCGGTGGACGTGGACAGCGGCGAGTTGAAGTGGCACTTCCAGGTGGTGCCCGGCGACTCGTGGGACTTCGACAGCGTGCAGCATCTGATCCTGGCGGACCTGCCGATCGGAGGGCGCACGCGCAAAGTCATCATGCAGGCCAACAAGGACGCGTTCTTCTACGTGGTCGATCGCGTCACCGGCCAGTTCATCTCGGCGGCGCCCTTCTCACAGGTCACCTGGGCGAGCGGTCTCGACCCGAAGACCGGGCGGCCGATCGTGAACAAGGAGGCGTACTACGGCGCCGCGGCCACGCTCGTGACGCCGGGCGGCGGCGGCGCGCACAACTGGTCGCCGATGGCGTTCAATCCGATGACGGGGCTCACCTACGTCCCGACATCCACGCTCAACACGTTCTCGTATGCGGTCGAGGCGCCGTTCAATCCGCGGCCGGCGTTCATGACCGGCACCGTGCGTCCGGCGCCAACGCCGGTCGCGCCCGCCCCGCCGGCAATTGGACCGCCGCCGATCGAGGGCACGGGCGGTCGCGGTGCACTCGTGGCGTGGGATCCGGTGGCCGGGCAGATGCGGTGGCGCATGCCCGGCGGTGGCGGCATCGGCGGCGGCGCGCTCACCACCGCGGCGAATCTCGTGTTTCAGGTACTGAGCAACGGTCACCTGATGGCGTACACCGCCGACAAGGGCGAGAAGCTCGCCGACATCGACACCGGCATGCGGAGCGGCATGGGGCCGCCCATCACGTATCGTGTGGACGGCAAGCAGTACGTGGCGCTGATGGGCGGCGTCGGCCAGGCCGCTCCGGGCGGTAACGCGGGGCCGGGCAACCAACCCACGCCGTTCACGCCGAAGCTGCTCGTCTTTGCCGTGGACGCCACGGGAACGCTGCCGTCCTCGAGCGGCACGCGGTAGAACGTACGTAGAGGCGGACCTGCGGGTCCGCCTGGGAGAAACGCATGCATCGAACCCTTGGTCTTCTCGTCGCCGCGCTGCTCTTCGCCTGGCCGTTGCTGATCTTCGGACAGCGTGAAGAGGCCAACCCGCAGCGGCCAAGCGTGCAGGTGGGCGTGCCGGAAGGGCGGAGCGATCGTGGCGGCGCCGCCAACGCGTCCCGAGGACGCGGGCGCCCGTCAGGCCCGCCGCGCGCGGTCCCGCGCGGCACCGACGGTCACGTGCTGCTCGGCGGCGCAACGCCGACGGAAAAGGGCGTGTGGCTGCCCGGGCCCGTGGTGCCGAATCCGTTGCAGCTCAAGGACATTCCCTTCCAGCCGTGGGCCAAGGCCCTGTTCGCGGATCGCAACAGCAACGAGCTCGAGCCGCACACGCGCTGCAAGCCGTCGGGGGTGGCGCGGCAGTTCCTCACGCCGTACGGCGTCGAGATGGTGGAGCTACGCGAGCTGCAGCGCGTTTTCGTGTTCGATATCGGCGGGCCGCACACCTTCCGCGAGGTGTTCATGGACGGCCGCTCGCACCCGAAGGACTTCACACCCACGTACTACGGCCATTCGATCGGCTGGTGGGAGGACGACACGATGGTCGTGGATACCGTCGGCTTCAACGAAGGCTTCTGGATGGACCGCGACGGCCTGCCACACACCAGCCAGATGCACACGATCGAGAAGTTCACCCGCACCGACTTCAACACTATCCGCTATCAGCTGACGGTGGATGACCCTGGTGCCTACACGGCGCCGTGGACCGGGCAGATGAACCTGCGGTGGGAGGCCGGCACCGAGCTCTTCGAGTACCAGTGCCAGCAGATGAACTACGCCAGCGAGCTGATGGTCGGCCAGTTCGAGAAGGTGGACCGCAGCTCGCTTACTGTTCCTTGAGGGCCTTAGACCTTAGACCTTGGCCAGAGCTTTCATCATGCGCACACTCCTCTTGGGACTCGTCGTGGCACTTTCTCTCCCGCTCGCCGCGCTCGCGCAGAAACCGATGACGCTGACCGCGATGGACTACATCGAGATCCAGCAGCTGGTGGCGAAGTACGCGAAGTTCATCGACAGCTGCTCGAACAACGGCTACGACTACGCGGACCTCTACACCGCCGACGGCGTCTTTCTGCCCACGATCAACGGCAAGCCCACCACCGGCATCCAGGGACGCGAGAAGCTGGCGGAAGTGTCGGGCGGCGGCTCGCGCGGCTGCAAGAACGTCGGCTGGATCCAGCAGGGGGTGCGGCACCTCTATCCGAACCACGTCATCGAGGCCACGCCCGAAGGTGCCAAGGGCACCGTGGACATGCTGATGATCGGCCTCGGCGGCGACCCCAACAAGATCCAGTACGACGGGCACTACGAGGACGTCTACGTGAAGACGCCGCAAGGCTGGCGGTTCAAGCAGCGCACGCACTTCGCGCTCCTGAGCGGCGGCCGCCCTGCCGCAGGCGCGGCCCGCTGAGAACGCGGACCGACGACGATTGACGCTCCGTTCTGCTGCCATCGCGGTGGGCATGCTCGCAGTGGCATGCCAGCCTTCCACGGGACCCTCGTCATCCCAGAGCACCGGGCTCAGCGGCCAGTGGAGTGGGACGACCGCTCAGGGGCGTCCGATCGCGTTCACGATCTCGTCGGACGAGACGGTCACCAACATCACCCTCGGGCACGAGTTCAACGGATGCTCGGGGTCGCAGACGTTCTCCAGCCTCAGCCTCCCGACCAAGCCGACGGTCGAATGCATTCCCGCCCCGTGTCCCAGCATCATCACGTCGTATCGCGATTTTCACTACGCCACCGGCAACCCGTTCGAAGGCCAGGCGACCGAGGTCCACGGCCTGCTGCTGGGTAGAACGGCCGAAGGCTCGGTGAACTTTCGAAATTTCGCGGGCTGCGGCAGCGTGATCGGCGTTTCGTGGACGGCGACGAAACGGTGAGCAGCGGCGGCAGCGGCGACATCGCGCCCTACTTCCACTCCCAGATACGGGAGCGCGTCGTGCCGTCGGCCGCGACCTCGAACTCGAACACGCCGGCCACGGCGTTGAGCCGCGAGAGCTTCGGCGTGCTGGAAGTGAAGGCCAATCCGCCGCGGTAGCTCACCGCGCCGTCGGGCAGATAGCGGCCGTTGCCGACGCCCTTCCACGTGGCCATCTCGCCGTCTGGCGAGGCAAAGACACCTCGCCCTTCGCCCTCGAGCGTCTGATCTGACCGCGTCGACGACATGTAGGTCCCGACGTTCAGCCCGTTGAGCCCGAGGAGCGTCGTCGGGGCCTCGAACGACACCTCGACACGCAGCCGCGGATCCACCGCCACTACCCTCCGCGTGCCGCGTTTGCCTACACCTTCTGAAATGAGCTCTCCGAGCATCGCTATCCTCCCCGGCGTGATCGCCTGCCTGCCACTACGGCGCGCGGCTGGGTTTGGATGTCGTGCCGGGTGATACGCGATGGATGTCCTGCGTGGACAATATCGGGACCGCGCATGATCAAGCCTTTCGAACTGCAATCCGGGGACGGCCGCGGCACATGGGACACCATCGTCGCCGCCTCGACCGGCGACGTCGCGACATTGCGGCGGCTGCTCCAGCACGATCCGCGTCTCGCTCGAGCGGAATACTGGTACGCGCCTGCCGTGCATTTTGCGGCGCGCGAAGGACACGCCGACGCGGTGCGCCTGCTGCTCCACTCAGGCGCCGATCCCGAACAGAACGGGTTGCATGATCGCAACCTGATCGAGATGGCGAGAGAGCGCGGTCACGAGCCGATCGCGCGGATGCTCGAACAGGAACGAGAGCGCCGCGGACGGGTTGCGGCGCAATCCGCCGATCACCTGATTCATCGCGCAGCCGCGCTGGGCGAGATCGACGTTGTCCGGACCTTCCTCGACGCCGACGCCACGCTCGTGAATCGTGGCGCCCGCCGGGGCGTCACGCCGCTCCACTGTGCCGTCGTCGGCGGCAGCCGTGAGGTGGTGACTCTTCTGCTCGATCGCGGCGCGAACATACACGCGCGGAACCCGGACGATCTGCAGGCGATCGACTTCGGCATCTGGGGCGAACGTCGGCCATCCGTCAACGACGACATGGTGCGGCTGCTCGTCTCGCGCGGAGCGACCTACGACCTCACCATCGCGGCCGCGCTCGGCGATCTGGCCGGCGTGCGGCACATGCTCGATGACGCCCCTTCCCGAATCAGCGAGACGCGCCCGAACCGGCGGCGCCCGTTGTCGGCGGCGGTCGAATTCGGCCGCGACGAAATCGCCCGGCTCCTGCTGGAGCGGGGGGCGAACCCGCGATGGGAACCGGCCGAGGCGGTGCATTCGGCGGCGCGCAGGGGCAACTTCGCGATGGTCAAGCTGCTGCTCGACCACGGCGCCGATCCGAACGAAGACATCGACTCCACTTCAAATGCGGTCGCGTTTGCCGCCACGCCGGAAATCCGCGCACTCCTCGAGGCTCATGGTGGCGATCTCGGGGCGTACGACACGAGTTGGATCGAACACGACGACGACCGCCTGAGGCAGATGGCGATGGCGCCGCCCGACGAATTCAGAATCGGCGCGGCGTTCACGATGAGCGCCGAGCGGCCCGATCTCCTGGCACGGCTGCTCGACGCCGGACTTCGCATGCCGGCGGTCCACACCAGCTGTCAGGGGTATCTGAATCGACCGGACGCGCTTCGCATGTTGCTCGCGCACGGCATGAGCCCCGACCAGATGAACTGGCAGCACCAGACGCTCCTTCACCATGCCGCCACCCAGGACACGACCGACTGTGCCGCCATTCTGCTCGACGCGGGCGCCACGATGACGGCCCGCGACGACGAGTATCGATCAACGCCGCTCGCCTGGGCCGCGCGGGCCAACACAGCAACGATGGTCGAGTTCCTGCTGTCGCGTGGCGCCCCTGTCGCTCTCCTGGATGACGAGCCGTGGGCGACGGCGCTGGCCTGGGCCGAGCGTCGTGGACACCAGCCGATTGCCTCGATGCTGCGGGCGCGTGGAGCCACGCGATAACGGCCTGCCCCGGCGCTGCACGAAGTCGGTTGTGCTACAGTCGCGCCGGAACTGCCGCTGACTCCGAACGCCACCCGCTAGCCCGGTCCGTCCCTTTCTTCAACAACTCACTCGAAGTGTGTCCGCGCGACGCGGACGTTGGGATGGAGATCTGTCATGAGCATGCAATTCAGCGCGAAAGCACCGGCCAACTGGTGGGAAGACTTCTTCGAGGGCCTCTCGGTCCAGCTGTGGCTGGAGGCGGTGCCGGCAGAACACAGCGAACGGGAGGCGGAGCGGATTGCCGCGGCGCTGGCGCTGCCGGCCGGGGCGGAGATGCTCGACGTGCCGTGTGGCGGCGGACGCGTGTCGCTGGCGCTGGCGGCGCGCGGCTACCGCGTCACCGGTGTGGACTCGTCGCGCGAGTTCCTCGCCCACGCGGCGGCGGCGCCCGCCGCGGCGTCAGTGACGTGGGAGCAGCGCGACATGCGCGACCTGCCGTGGCCGCAGCGCTTCGATGGCGCCTTCTGCGTCGGCAACAGCTTCGGCTACCTCGACGACACGGGCAACGCGGCGTTCCTGCGCGCGGTGGCCGTCACGCTCAAGCCGGGCGGACGATTGCTGCTCGAGACACCGATGGTGCTCGAGCAGCTGCTGGGACACCTCCAGGATCGCCGGTGGTGGAAGGTCGGAGAGATGCATCTGCTCGTGAAGAACGACTACGACCACACGCGCAGCCGGCTGGAGATCGAGTACACGTTCATGAGGAACGGCCGCACCGAGGTGCGGCGCGGGTCCCATCGCGCCTACCGGTTTGCGGAGCTGCACGACCAGCTGAGGGCGAGCGGCTTCGACGATGTACGCGCCGTAGAGCCGTGGTCGCGCGGCGACGCCATGACGACGTTCATCGCCACGCGCCGGTAAAAGGTTACCGCTCGGCGAGGAGTTGCTTCAGCTCGGCCTCGAATTGCTTCTTATCGACCACGCCGATGTGCGTGGCGGCCACCTTGCCGGTGCGATCGATGAGCACCGTCACCGGCAGGGCGGCCACACCGTAGGGGCTCGCCATCTCCAGGTTGCCGGCCACGATCGGGTAGCTGATCGGGTGCGTCTTGAGATAAGGCTCGACGGTCTTGAAGCCGTCGTCGTCCATCGCCACGCCAACCGCCGCCAGCCCCTTGGCGCGGTAGGCCTTGTCGAACTCGATGAACCAGGGGATCTCCACCTTGCAGCCGGTGCACCAGGTGGCCCAGAAGTCGAGCAGCACCACCTTGCCCTTGAG
>DASYRM010000221.1:0-49286 GCA_036004405.1 Vicinamibacterales bacterium | reverse complement strand
AGAAATACCGGAGTGGCTTGTAGTCCCAGGCGGAGCGCCTCGGCCTGGTCAGCTTGTATACGCGCCGTCGTGCCTGCGTCGAGGCACCGGGTAAACTTGGCGACATCCAGTTGGGCGGCCCGCGCATACTCGACGAATCCGCCGCCTGTCAGTTGTCGCTGGTGGGCGAAGATGGCGTCGTGCATGTCCCAGAAACGACCCTGCTGATCGGCGCAATCGGCGGCCGTGCTCGCCTGAAGGGCGAGCGGGTGAATCTCCGTAAGCGGATTGTTGCGATACGAGAAACGCACTTTGCCGGTGTCGATGTATTCGCGGAGGAGGCGCGGTAGAGTGTCTCGCGCGAATCGCTCACAGAACGGGCATTGCCAGTCGGAGAACTCAACTACCACAACCTCAGCCTGTGGTGAGCCTTTGACCGGCCCAGTCAGCTGGAGGCTTAGATCGACTGAGTCTCCATTGCTTCTCGATGGGACGATGCGAGGACCGGCGCTGGCCGGTTGGGATCGGTTGAGGTCGGCTCTGAGAAGAACGACAGCCGCTACGACGAGTGCAGCGGTGCCTATCGAGTCGATGACGAGGCGAGCGCGTTCTGCTGACATGGTGCCACGATGCGACAAGACGTCGCTACGGCGCAAGACGGCCAAACAGCCCTGGGCTTACGAGCGGTGGGCCAGGAAGCCCGATCGAGCTCCGACGTTCGCCCCTGGCGATCGGAGAGAAGGTACGCCTTGAATAGGCGAAGCAGAAGCTGAGACCGACTGTGAATGTGAAGCTTTCGATATAGGCGCTCGAGGTGTCCATGAACGGTACGCGGAGAGATCGATAAAGTGGCAGCGATGTCCGCCTCGTCCCGCTCATCCAACAAGAGTCGTGCAATTTGAGCTTCTCTGGTTGAAAGCCGCAGCCGAGTACTGATCTCGGTCCATTTGTCTCTCTCAATCGGAAACGACATGTCCGTGGAGCACGCGTGTGGTCTGAGGTGAGAGAAGGAGTCATGGAGCGCGAAGCAGGTCGCGTCGATCGCATTGACGGGATCGACTGACGCGGCGTCCGCAACGCCGAGGGGCCGGCGTGATCGCATATCAAGTCTCTACTTGAGTGCGGCTTTCTGTTTGAATGCACTAGCCCAGGAGCAATGACATACTCAAGTCAATGAGCGGGACGCAGCATAGGGCGGAATGAAACAGGGATCCAGTAAATACTGAACCTCGACAGGCGGTGAAAGCGCTCGCGTATCGTGCGCTCGCGCAACGTCACCCGAGCGCGCTCGAACTACTTCGACTTGAGTTCGGCGAGGCGCTTCTGTGCTTTCTTCAAGTGCTCACTCTTGCTGAACTCGGCGATCAGACGCTCGAGGTACGGAACGGCCTCGGCCTTCCGATTGATCTGAGCGAGCGAATCGGACAAGTAGTAGTAGACGCCGTCACGCGCGCCGTATTCAGGATCGTCGCGAAGAATCTCGCGAAAGCGATCGATGGCCCCCGCGTACACGCGAATCCGATAATACGTGACGCCCACGCGATACGACGCCTGGCTCAAGCGGTCGCGGGCTTCACGCCATTTCGCGCGTACCTCGGGCATCAGAGGGCTGTTGGGGTAACGGTCGAAGAACACCTGGTACTCCTTCAAGGCGTCCTTCGTCTCGGTCTGGTCCCGCTCGGCCGCGCGCATCTGCTTCTGGTGACAGAGCGCCAGATGAAACTGCGCGAGGTCGGCTTTGGCGTTCGTGGGGTAGAAGGTGAGGAACTCCCGGAACTCGTTGGCGCCCATCACGAGCGCCTCGGACGAGCCCTCGCCCAGGTAGGTCTCTCCCATGCCGAGCTTCGCGTCCGGCCGGATCGGGCTCTGTGGGTAGTTGTCCACCACCTGACGGTAGTACTCGCGGGCGTCCGACCAACGCTTTTTCTTGATCGCCTCGTCGGCCTTGTCCAGGAGATAGCGGTCCGGCTGGGAGATATTGGCCGGGATGACGTTCTTCTTGGGCCCACAGGCCGCTGCGAGGGTGACCGCCAGAACAGCAGCGGTGCACCAGAGCGCCCGGGCGCGAAACAGATGCCAGTCAGTCATGCGTGCGTGAAAGCCTTCCGGTGGGCCTGCCGCGCCGTAGCATCAGCGAAGGCGGGCCATAACACTCAATTGTAGACGGTCGGGCTGTCGGGTTGGCCGGTTGGGCGGTTGAGCATCTCGAGCACGCGCTCGGGCAGGCGGCACGGCCGCCCGGCCGGGTTCAGGGCGGCGTGGACGCTGTGCCCCGAGGCCGAGGCGGTGCCGTCGGCCATGCGGACGACCTCGTAGTCGAAGCGGATCCGGACCGGCGTCAGCAGCGTCGCCCGGGTGCGAATCTCGAGCTCGTCGTCGTAGCGCGCCGGCTGGTGGTATTGGCAGAACACTTCGATGACCGGCAGGGACACGCCCGCTTCTTCCATGTCGCGATAGGTCCAGCCCGACTCGCGCAGCCAATCGGTGCGGCCCACCTCGAACCAGACCAGATAGTTGGCGTGATAGGTCACGCCCATCTGGTCGGTGTCGGCGTATCGCACGCGCACGCGCGCCCGGCGCATGTGCGCGGCCGACTCGCTCATGCCTCCGCCCGGGCGGCCTGCTCGGCGCGGGCCCGCAGCGCGCGCGTGGCGGCTTCCGGATCGGGGGTGCCGAAGATGGCGTTCCCGGCGACGAAGATCGTGGCGCCCGCGGCGGCAATCGCCTCGATGTTGGTGGCGTCCACGCCGCCGTCGATCTCGATCGGCGCGGTGGAGCCGGCGGCCCCGAGCACGGCGCGCACGCGGCGGATCTTCTCGAGGCTCTGCGGGATGAACTTCTGGCCGCCGAAGCCGGGGTTCACCGACATGACCACCACGAAGTCGAGGTCGCCGGCGATGGCCTCGAGCGCCGATGCCGGCGTGGAGGGGTTGAGCACGGCGCCGGCCAGCGCTCCGAACGAGCGGATGAAGGAGAGCGTGCGGTGCAGGTGCGGCACGGCCTCGACGTGCACCGAGATCATGTGCGCGCCCGCCTTCACGAACGCCTCGATGTAGTCGTCGGGGTGCTCGATCATCAGATGGACGTCGAGCGGCCGCGTGGCCACGCGCTTGACCGCCTGCACGACCGGCGGGCCCATGGTGATGTTGGGGACGAAGTGGCCGTCCATCACGTCCACGTGAATGAGGTCGGCGCCGCCGCGCTCGGCGGCGGCGATGTCGCGCCCGAGCGCCGCGAAGTCGGCGGAGAGGATCGACGGCGCGATCCGGATGCCGCCGCTCATCGGCTCACCTCGAGCGACACCGCGTCGGCGGCCGTCACCTTGAACCCGCCCGACGGACGCTGCCGCACGACCGTGCCGGCCGGCACACCCGGATACGGCTGCGATCCCACGACGGTGACGCGCAGCCCCTGCTTGCGCAGCGTATCCGCGGCGCGAGTGCCGTCGATCCCGATGACGTCGGGCATCACGTAGGCGGCCCCTTCCTCTCCACGGTTTACGAGGAGCGAGACGCCGGGGGCCATGGTGGCGGCCGGCGGATCCTGGGCGATGACGGTATCGGCGGGATAGGCCGTCGATCGAATCTCGGAGACCGACGCGATGGTCAGTCCGCCCTGTTCGAGCCGGATGCGCGCGGTGCGCTCGGTCTGCGCCGCCAGCTGCGGCACGATGGTGGCGCGCGGCCCCGAGCTGACCCACACGCGCACCGAGCGCTGCTGGCGGGCCAGCGCGCCCTGGCCCGGTTCCTGCTGCATGATGTGCCCCGTCGGCACGTGCTCGTCCGGCCGCCGCGTGTCGTCCACGCGCAGCCCCAGGCCGAGCGACCCGAGCGAGCGCGTCGCCTCGGGCACGGTGGACCCCACGAGGCCCGGAACCCGTACCTCGCGCGCTTTCAGTGCGGCGCGCATGGCGATGCCGAAGAAGACGAGGAAGGTGAGGCCAAGGGCGCCCGCCAGGAGCAGCAGCTTTCCGAGCTTCCAGACGCGCGTGCCGAGCGGCATGAACACCACGATCGTACCACGGGCGCGCCTTCAGCCGAGCCGGACCAGAGCGGCGGCGAAGAAGGCCTCGAGCCCGTGGGCAAACGGCAGCGTGCGCAGCATCCCGCGAGGATCGGTCACCGGGCCGAGCCGGGCGTCGTCAATCTCGCGCGCGTCCGCCAGCCTGAAGCCGGAGTGGGCGGCAAGAAACGCGTCCACCACCGCCTCGTTCTCCTCGGGCTCGCTCGAGCACGTAGCGTAGACGAGCCGGCCGCCCGGAGCCACCGTGCGGGCCGCGCGCGCGAGCAGCGTCTGCTGATACGCGGCAAACGTGGCCAGTTCCGTTTCGGTGCGGCGCCAGCGGATGTCCGGATCGCGGCGCACCGTGCCCAGCCCCGAGCAGGGCGCATCGACGATGACCTTGTCGAACACCGGCGAGAACGGCACCTCGTCGCGGCTGCCCACCTGCACGAGCCGGACGTTCGGCGCGCGGCTGTCGCGCACGGTCGCGGCCAGCAGCCGCATGCGGCGGGGACGGGCGTCGCACGCCACGATGAGGCCGCGGCCGTCCATCTCCGCCGCGAGCGCCGTGGCCTTTCCGCCCGGCGAGGCGCAGAGATCCAGCACCCGTTCACCGGGCCGGGCACCGAGCAGGAGCGGCACGAGCTGCGAGGCTTCGTCCTGAATGGTGAAGCGCCCCCGTGCTTCTGGCAGCCGCCCGCCCTGGACGACGAGCGCGTCGGGGGCATAGCGGCCGGGCGTGGTGACGAGGTCGTCCTCGGCGAGCAATTCCTGGCGAAGCGCGTCGCGAGACGTCACCAGCCGATTGGCGCGCAGGGTGAGGGCTGGAATGGAGTTGTTGAACTCGGTCCAGGCGGCGGTGGGCTCGAAACCGTAGCGATCGAGCCAGCGCGCCACCAGCCAGTCGGGATGCGACTGGGTGATGCCCAGATAGTCGAGCGCTGCCTGTCGCGAGGCGCCGTCCGCCGGGCGGGGCGGCAGGCCGAGCCGGTCGCGCGTACGCGACAGGGTGCGCAGAACGCCGTTGACGAAACCGGTGGCGCGCGCCTGACCGGCGGTGCGCGCCAGCGACACGGCGTCGTCCACGACGGCGGACGCCGGCACACGATCGAGATGCAGCAGTTGGTACAGGCTGAGGCGCAGGATCAGGAGCAGGTCGGCGTGGACGGTGTCGAGCGATCGCGCCGCCGTCCGCGCAATGGCGCCGTCGAGCGCGCGCTGCCAGCGCAGCGTCCCGGTGACGATCTCGGTGGTCAGGGCACGGTCGCGGGGATCGGCGAGCCCGCGGTGCTCGCGCGCCAGCACCGCGGCGGGCTGCGCGTCGCCGCGCGTCACCTCGCGGAGCGCGCGGAAGGCGGCCACGCGCGCGGGCGCCGTCATGGGCCGCCGAAGCGCGCGCCTGGCGCGATCGGGTGGCCACGCAGAAAGTCGGCCGCGGGCAGCGGCCGTCCGCCTTCCGACTGCAGCTCCAGCAGCGTGAGGGCGCAACCGTCACCAGCGGCCACGTGGAGGCCGTCGCGGTCGGCGTGCATCACGGTGCCCGCGGGTCCCCTCGCCGGGTATCCGAGCGGAATCGTGCGCCAGACGATGACGCGCCGCCCGTCCACGAACGTGTAAGCGTGCGGCCAGGGATGCAGGCCGCGCACGCGGTCGTGCACGCGCTGGGCGGGCAGTGTCCAGTCGATCAGCCCCTCGTCCTTGGTGAGCCGTGCGGCGTAGGTCACGAGCCGTTCGTCCTGCGGCTCTTCATGCGCGGTGCCGTCCGCAATCGCATCCACCACCTCGACGAGCAGGCGGGCGCCGAGGCTCGCGAGCGCGTCCTCGAGCTCCTCGCTCGTCTCGTCGGGACCAATCGGTCGCGTCGTGCGCGCGAACATCGCGCCCGAGTCCAGCTTTGCCGCCACACGCATGATGGTGACGCCGGTCTCGGCGTCCCCGGCAATGACAGCGCGGTGCACCGGTGCGGCCCCACGGTATTTCGGGAGCAGCGACGGGTGGACATTGATCATGCCGAAGCGGGGCAGCGCGAGCATCGACGACGGGATGATCCGGCCGTAGGCGGCCACCACCCCGAGGTCGGGCCGCCAGGCCTCGAGACCGGCCGCGACCGACGGGTCCTTCAACGTCGAGGGCTGGAGCAGCGGCAGCCCGCACGCGACGGCCAGCGCTTTCACCGGTCCATCGGTCAGCTTCTGCCCCCGGCCGCGCGGCCGGTCGGGCTGCGTGACGACGCCCACCACCTGGTGGCGCGAGCCGAGCAGCGCCTCGAGCGTGGGCACGGCAAAACGCGGCGTGCCGAAGAAGACGACACGCAGCGTGTTCACCATTTGCCGGCGCGTTCGAGCTTCTTGATCTTCCGGACGATCAGGTCTTTCTGCAGGCCGCGCAGGCGATCGACGAAGAGCGTCCCGTCGAGGTGATCCATCTCGTGCTGGAAACAGCGGGCGAGAAGTTCCGTGCCGGTCACGCTGTGCTCCACGCCGTTGCGATCCAGCCCTTTGACGGTGGCGCGGCTCGGCCGGGCCACGGTGGCGTTGAACCCGGGCACGCTCAGGCAGCCTTCTTCCTCGAGCTGCATGCCGTCCCGCTCGACGAACTCCGGGTTGACGAAGACGTGCAACCCCGCCGGGTCGCGGCCCACCGACACGTCCGCCACGAAGATCCGGAGGGGGACGCCGATCTGCGGGGCTGCAAGGCCGACGCCGGGCGCCGCATACATCGTCTGGATCATCTCGTCGATGAGCCGCTGGATCTCGGGTGTGACCTCGGCCACCGGTGCGGCGGCACGGTGCAGCGTGTCGGCGCCGTAGCGAAGGATGGGCCGGATCATCGGACGCCGAGACGGCTCAGGCGCGGCTGCCGCCGACGGCGAAGCGCGCCGCGACCTGATCGGCCGAGGCCGCGTAGTGCCGCGCGATCTCGTCCACCGAATCGCCACCGAACTTCTCGAGGAAGGCGTCCGCCAGCACGAACGACACCATGGCTTCTCCCACGACCGCTGCGGCCGGCACGGCGCACACGTCGCTGCGCTCGATGGCCGCCGGCGCGTTCTGCATCGTCGTGAGGTCGACGGAACGCAGCGGGTTCATGAGCGTGGCGATCGGTTTCATGAAGCCGGTGACGCGGACGTCCTGCCCGTTGGTGACGCCGCCTTCGAGGCCGCCGGCGTTGTTGGTGGGGCGCACGAGAGCGCTCGGCGCCACCGCGGGCGGCAGGATCTCGTCGTGCACGCGCGAGCCGGGGCGCAGCGCGACTTCCGGCCCGATGCCGATGCCGACCGCCTTGATCGCGTGGATGCACATGATCGCCTGGCCCAGCCGACCGTCGAGCTTGCGGTCCCACTGCACGTAGGAGCCGAGCCCCACGGGGACGCCTGTGGCGATGATCTCGAAGGCGCCGCCGAGCGTATCGCCGGCCTCGCGGGCCTTGTCGATCGACGCGATCATCTGCTGCTCGATCGCCGCATCCACGCAGCGGATCGGCGCGTCGTCGGCCAGCGCCTCGGCTTCCGCGAAGGACACCGCGCGGTCCGCCGTCAGGCCGACATCGCCGATGACCGAGACGTGGCTGGCGATCCGCACCCCGAAGCGGCCCAGGAGCTGGCGGGCCAGCGTGCCGGCGGCGACGCGTGAGGCCGTCTCGCGCGCGCTGGCGCGCTCGAGCACGTCGCGCACGTCGGTGTGGCCGTACTTGAGCGCGCCGGCGAGGTCGGCGTGGCCGGGGCGCGGCCGCGTGACATCGGCCCGGTTGGCGCCGGTGGCGCCTTCGGGCATCTCCTTCTCGACGTGCATCGTCTGCTGCCAGTTGACCCAGTCGCGGTTGCGAATGAGCATCGCGATCGGCGCGCCGGTGGTCAGGCCTTTCCGGACGCCGGCCAGTATCTCCGCCCGGTCGCTTTCGATCTGCATGCGCCGCCCACGCCCGTAGCCGCCCTGGCGGCGCCGCAGCTGCCGGTTGAGTCCGTCGATGTCGATCTCGAGGCCGGCGGGCATGCCGTCGATGGTGATGACGAGCGCCTGGCCGTGAGACTCGCCGGCGCTGAGAAATCTGAGCATTCGCGCTCATTTTAATACGGAAGAAACTGCAGGCCCCGGTGGCGTGCGCAGCCGCTGGCCGCGTGTGGCGGCCGGCGCGCCGCGTTGCATGACCTCCCTGCCGTGGCTGTGTCCGCCGAGCGCGTGCCGCGCGAACGGGATCGACTGCACGCCGCTGCATCGCGTCTGACGGCGCTGTCGCCGGCCGTTGCCGAGCAGCTGCAGCGGGCGCGGCGGGCGGACGCCTTTGCGCGCGCGGGACGCCACGCCGCGGCCGAACGCCTACTGCGCGACGTTGCAGGCGCGCTGGCGAGGCGGCAGGCGCGGGAGCCGTGTGCGCGGGTGCTGATCGATCTCGGCCGCCTGCTGCTCGCACGCGGCCGGCCTACCGACGCGGAGCGGACCTTTGCCGACGCCGGCGAGGCGGCGAGTGCGGCCGGGGCCGGCAGTCTGGCGCTCGATGCGTCGTTGTGGGCCGTCGGTGCCCTGATCGACTCGGCGCGGCTGGAGGAAGCGGACGAGCGGGTACGGGCCATCGCCGGCGTGTCGGCGCTCGGTGCCGCTCACCGTGCGTGGGCCGATGCCTGCCTGGGACGGTTGGCGCTCTGGCGCGGCCACTCTGAAGTGTCCGACACGCCGGTTCCCGCACAAGAAACGCAGAGCGACACGGTGGTCGCGGCGTGGATCGAGTCGATCGCCGTCCGGGTGCTGCTGACACGAGCGCGGCTGTTCGACGCCGGCCGGCGTCTCTCGGCTGGCCGCCAGCTCGCCGGACTCGACGTCAGCCCGCAGGCCCAGGCGATTGTCGAGCGCGCCCGGTTGCGAATCGTGGGCGAGGCCGGCGATCTGGACGCGGCAGGGTCGTGCCTCGAAGGCATCCGGCTTCGTGCGCACGCGGCGCGGGTGCCGCTCGAGCTGGCGCGCGCGAGGGTGATCTGGATCGGGGTGCTTCGGCGCGCGGGGATGCACGGCGAAGCCGACGTGGCGGGCCGCCGCCTCCGACGAACGGCCGCCGTGGCCCCGCCGCTGCTGCGTCTCGCCATCGAGCGCGCGACGATGGCCACCGTGGTGGCGGCGCAATCACGCCCAGCGGGCCCGACGCCGCGTTCGCCCGCGCCGCTTCCCGGAGCATTCGTCCCGGAGATCGCCGGACCGAGCCACGCCCTCGACGATCTGCGGCGATCGATCGTGCGTGCGGCCGCTGCGCCGTTCGCGGTGCTGGTGGAGGGCGAGAGCGGGGTGGGGAAGGAGCTCGTGGCGCGCGCGCTCCATCGTCTCAGCCCTCGCGCGGCGCGCCGGTTCTGCGACGTCAACTGCGCCGCCCTGCCCGACGACCTCGTCGAGGCGGAGCTGTTTGGCCACGCGCGCGGCGCCTACACCGGTGCCCCGGCCGATCGGCCCGGCCTGTTCGAGGAAGCGAGTGGCGGCACGCTGTTTCTCGACGAGGTGTCGGAGCTGTCCGCGCGGGCCCAGGCGAAGCTGCTGCGCGTGATTCAGCAGCAGGAGGTGCGCCGGCTCGGCGAGGCGGTGACGCGCCCCATCGACGTGCGGATCGTGGCCGCCGCCAACCGGTGCATGACCGAAGAAGTGGCGGCCGGGCGGTTTCGCGCCGACCTGCTCTACCGGCTCGACGTGGTACGTCTGCGCGTGCCGCCGCTGCGCGAGCGGCTCGAAGACGTGCCGGCGCTGGCCGAGATGTTCTGGCAGGCGGCCGCCGCCCGGGTGGGGAGCGCCGCCACGCTCGGCGACGACGTCCTGCGCGCGCTGGCGGCATATGCCTGGCCCGGCAACGTGCGGGAGCTGCAGAACGTCACGGCGGCGCTCGCGGTGGCCGCGCCCGCACGGGGCCGGGTGCCGCCGTCGCTCTTGCCCGCCCGCATCCGGGACCCGCAGGCCCGGCCGCCTACGCTGGCCGCCGTGCGGGCGGCGTGCGAGCGACACGCGGTGCGCGCGGCTTTGGCACGTGCCGCAGGGTGCCGCGCCGAGGCCGCACGCGAGCTTGGGCTCACGCGGCAGGGGCTGCTCAAGACGATGCGGCGGCTCGACCTCGGCTGACGCCTACGCCCGCCCGAAGGGCGGGCAATTAAACACTGCCCTGGCGAGGCGGAGCCTCGATGCTAACGGTCGGAGGCGCAGCCTCGCTAGAATCCCTTTTGGTGCTTCGCTATCTCGCGCGACGGCTGGTGCTGACCGTTCCGGTACTGCTCGGCGTCGCGACGCTCGTCTTCTCTCTCATCCATCTGATTCCAGGCGACCCCGCGCAGGCCATCCTGGGCGAGACGGCGCCGCAGGCTGACGTGGACGAGCTGCGCCGGCGGCTCGGGTTGGATCGGCCGCTGCTGGAGCAGTACGCAGGGTTCCTCTCGGGCCTGGTGCGCGGCGACCTGGGCGCCTCGTTGCGCACGGGCGAGCCGGTGGTGTCGCAGGTGGCGGCGCGCGTGCCCGCCACGGCGGAACTGGCGGCCGCGTCGATGCTGGTGGCCGTGGCCGCCGCGTTGCCGCTCGGGATCGCGGCCGCGGTGTGGCGCGGCACCGCCATCGATACCGGTGCCACCGCGCTGGCGCTTGCCGGCGTGTCGATTCCCAACTTCTGGCTGGGGCCGTTGCTGGCGATTGTGTTCGCCATTCAGCTCGGCTGGCTCCCGGTCTCGGGGCGCGGCACGATGGCGCACCTCGTGCTGCCGGCTGTCTCGCTCGGCGGCGCGCTGGCCGCGATCCTGGCGCGGATGACGCGTGCGACGCTGCTCGAAGAGCTGCGCGAGCCCTACGTGCAGGCGGCGCGCGGCCGCGGCGCCTCGCGCGCGCGCGCCGTCCTGCGGCACGCGTTCCGCAACAGCCTCGTCCCGGTCGTCACACTGCTCGGCCTGCAGTTCGGCGCCGTGCTCACGGGCGCCGTCATCACCGAAACCATCTTCGCGTGGCCCGGCATCGGACGGCTGCTGATCCAGTCGATCGGCTTCCGGGACTATCCGATGGTGCAGGGCTGCATCCTGTTCATCGCCGTCACCTACGTCGCGGTCAACCTGCTGACGGATCTCGTCTATGGCGTGCTCGACCCACGCATCAGATACGAATGACGAGCGAGGCTTCGCCCCTGATCCGTCTTGACGGCGTGATGAGATGAGCACGCTGCGACAGATCGTAGCCGTCAAGACGGTCGGCGTGGGTGGTTTCATCGTGGCGCTGGCGGTGGTGGCGGCCCTCATCGGCCCTGTCGTGGCCCCTTTCGACAGCGCGTCGCAGGATCTGGCGCTGCGGCTCGACGGACCGTCGCTGCGGCACTGGTTCGGGCTCGACGAGCTCGGACGCGACATCCTGTCGCGCGTGCTGGCGGGCGCCCGGATCTCGATGCTCGTCGGGCTCGTCGTGGTGTCGATCTCGTCAACGGTGGGGATTGTCGTCGGTGCCGCCGCCGGCTACTTCGGCGGACGGGTGGACGAGATCCTGAGCCGCGCGATCGACATCCTGATGGCGTTTCCGGGGCTGCTGCTCGCGATTGCGATGGTGGCGGTGCTGGGGCCGAGCCTGTTCAACGTCGTCTTCGCGCTGTCGCTCATCGGGTGGGTGGGCTACGCGCGCCTGGTGCGCGGCCAGGTGCTGCGCGCGCGCGAGCTCGAGTTCGTGCAGGCCGCACGCGCGCTCGGCGCCAGCACGCCACGCGTGCTCGTCCACCACGTCATTCCGACGACACTCCCAGCGGTCACCGTGCAGGCGACGCTCGGCATGGGCGGCGCGATTCTCGCGGAAGCCTCGCTCAGCTTCCTCGGCCTGGGCGTGCAGCCGCCGACGCCCAGCTGGGGCACGATGCTGAACTACGGCCGCATCCATCTGCTCGACGCGCCGCACCTGACGATCTTCCCGGGGCTCGCCATCGCCGTCCTGGTCCTCGGTTTCAATTTCCTCGGAGACGGTTTGCGGGACGCCCTGGATCCGAAGACCGGGCCTTCGGCGCGGTAGGGCGGGTAAGAGCCGGCCTTCAGTGCTCAGTAAGCGCCGCGTGCCGCGCGAGCGCGACGCGCGCCGCCTCGCGATGGCCCAGGCGCGCTTCCGCGGCGGACAGCTGCAGAAACGCGTTCCGTTCGATGGGGAAGCGGGTGGTGGCCCGAAGCAGCGTGGCCTGGGCCGGCTTGAGGTCGCCGTTCAACAGCAGCGCGCGGCCGTACAGCGCGAGCGTCTCGCTCGAGGCGTTCTCACGCGCGGCGGCCGGCGCGAGCACCCCGATCGCCTGCTGAATCGCCGGCGAGTCGCCGGTGGTCTCCGCCAGATCCAGCCACAACCGGCCGGTGGCATTGGCCACCACCGGCGAACCCGGAAAGCGTTCCGCGGCGCGGGCCAGCGTGGCGACCGCCGCGTCGGATCGTCCGTGGCGCAGCTGGGCGAGCGCGAGCGAGACGAGCCCTTCGGGCCGTGCCGCGTCCAGCGTGGCCAGCGCTTCCCGCTGCGCGGTCTCGTCCCGGGTTCGCTCTTGTGCGGCGTAGAGATCGACCAGAGTCGCTCGCGTGGCGTCCGACGCCGGCTGCAGCTTGAGCGCCCGGGTCAGCGCGGCCGCGGCCTCGTCGGTCCGGCCCTGGGCCAGCGCCGCCACACCGAGCAGCTGGTGCGCTTCGGCAAGGTTTGGGTCGAGCGCCAGCGCATGCCGCGCGGCGTCTGCGGCCGCGGCGGGATCGCCGCTGCGATACAGCGCGAGGCCCAGCTTGTACTGCAGGCGCGGCGCGCGGTCGTCGAGCGCCAGGTAGGCGCGGTAGGGAGTGACGGCGCCCGCCGCATCTCCGCGCGTCATCCGGACGTCGCCGGCCAGTTCCAGCGGCTGCGGAGCCGTCGGGTCGAGCGCCTGCGCCTGCGTGAGGTCGCGCTCGGCCGAGTCGAGCTGACCCTGCCGGCGATAGGTGTCGCCGCGTTTGAGGTAGGGCAGCATCGACTGGGGCCGCAGCACGACCGCGCCGCTGAAGGCCTCGATGGCCGCCGACGTCTCGCCGCGTCCGAGGGCGGCGTCGCCTTCGGCAAGCAGCCGCCGGAACGCCCGTGCCTGCCGCACGTCCGACCACGCCTGCACGGTGGCCGCCCCGAGCGCTGCCACGACCGTGATCACGATGACCGGCCGTTTCACGCCCCGCATCGTACGCCGTTTCCCAGGGTCGCCCAAGCGTTCCAGCCCGGAACCTTCGCCGCCCCCCGGGGTCTAATCTCCGCAGCGGGTGGTACACTCATATGTCGACGGAACTTACGGGAGACGCCGTGAAAAACGCCGGTGCCATCAGCTGGGCAGGAACCGACGCGGGCGAGGCCGCGCTGGTCGAACGTTGCGTCGCCCATGATCAGGGAGCGTGCGCGGAACTGGTCGCGGCCCACCAGCGGATGGTCTACGCCCTGGCGTTCCACCTCCTGGGCGACCGCGATGATGCGCTGGACGTGTCGCAGGAGGTCTTCCTGCGGGTCTTCCGGACGCTGCCGTCCTTCCGTGGCCAGTCGGCCCTGCGCACCTGGATCTTCCGCATCGTGGTGAACCAGGCCCGAAACCGCCAGCGCTGGTGGAACCGCCGCCGCCGCAGCAGCCAGGTGTCGCTCGACGATCACATCACCCTGTGCGGCGACATGGCCTCGCAGGGCGAGGTGCTGCCGGACCGTCAGCTCGCCAGCAAGGAAACCGCCGCGCTGATCTGGCGTGCCCTCGAGCACCTGCCCTTCGATCAGAAGACCGCGATCGTCCTTCGCGAAGTGGACGGGCTGCGCTACGACGAGATCGCCTTCTCGCTCGGCATCGCGGTCGGCACGGTGAAATCGCGGCTCACGCGCGCCCGGCAGGCGTTGCGCGCCGAGCTGCTGGGGATCAAGTCATGATCCGCTACGTCGGCTGCGACTACGCGCGCCCGCGGCTCGACGCCTTTGCGGACGGCGAGCTTCCGATGGGCGACCAGGTGCTGGTGGAAACGCACCTGCGGTGGTGCCAGACCTGTGCGGCTCGCCTCGAAGACTCGCAGACGATTGGCGACGCGCTGCGCCTGACGGCGCGGGCGCACGCCCACGCGGGCGGCAGCCCGCACATGGACGACACGGGCGGCATGCCCGGCGAGCTGGGCCGCGCGCTCGCGACCATGCAGGCCGAAGTGGTCGCCCGCGCCAACACCGAGTACGAGCAGTCGTTTTCGGCACGGGTGGAGGAGCTCTTCTCGGACATGCGACTGTGGTGGCCGGCGCTCGGCGCCACGGTGGCGGTAGCGCTGTCGGTGGGCGTGGCGAGCAACGTGTGGAAGGCCACGAGCACCGAACAGCCGACGTCGCTGGCGGCGATGATCGAGAGCCTGGCGGAGCCGGGCTCGAACCGCAACCCGCAGCGTCTCGACGCGGCCATGTATCTGCCGCGACTCGAGGACGGTGCGGCGTTCGACGACGCGATGCTGGCGGAGCACCACGACAACTACCAGGACGAACTGTACGCGGTGGCGGCCGTGCTCACGCGTGAAGGGACGGTTGGCGACTATGCGCTGCTCGAGCGGGGCGGCGTGCAGCGGCTGCCCGCGGCCGGCGACGGCGAGGCTTTGGAAGCGCTGCACGCGGTGCGGCAGTCGCGGTTCGCGCCGGCGCAGCGCCCGGGCCGCCAGGTCGTGGCCGTCAACATGGTGCTGCTGTTCGCGCGCACCACGGTGAAGGCGTCACATCAGACGCTCGACCTGGGCATGCCGCTCACGCGGCCGGTGCTCGTCGTGCCGCAGCCGCCGCCGGCCAAGCCGGCGGGGCTGGCGCCCGAGGGCGCGTCGTCGCAGGAAAACTCGGGGGACAACTCTCTGGAAAAAGTGCCCGCCCTGATCGGATCAGCGACTGCCTGACGCCCGCGCGCTCGACACGTTGTTGAGCGCGTCGGCGGCCCGCAGCACCACTCCCAGCGCGCCCTGCGCATCCGGCACGGACAATTCGTACTGCTCGAAGCGTGAGTCGGCGATGCCGTCTTTCGGATAGACCGCCTGCCAGCGGTCGCCGTCGAGCGAGTACTCCACTTTTTGCACCGCCGAGTTGTCGTCGCGGACGTCGAAGGCCAGCAGAATCCGCCCGCCTTCACGGCGAACGGAGGTCACGGTGATGAGCGGCGGCGTGTTGTCGATGTCGAACGCCGTGCTCTCGAGATCGCCGGTGAGCGCGCTGGCGACCGAGTTCGAGGGAGCATCGGAGGCGATGACCCGCGCGGTGTAGCGTCCGTTGGGGACTGACGTCGTGTCCCACACGAAGATCGCGTCGCTGAGCGCCTGCTTCAGCGTGTGCCAGGCCGTCTCGCCTTCGCGGCGGTACTGCAGCTCGTAGATGAGGTCGTCGCGGTTCTCGTCCTCGGCCCGCCAGATGAAGGTGAGCAAACCCTTCTCGTACGCGCGCCGCCCCAGGTTGGGACCGCCGCCGGCGCTGCCCTGGAGCTGCGCCGCCGCCCGGCGGTCCGGCGTGTCGCCGTCGAACCCGGCAATCTCGGGCTCGCCAGTGGGGAAGGGGCGCTGGTACACGGTGCCAGGCGTGTGCACGGTGATCGATGTGACGCGCGGGCGCGCGTTGCGCGGCAGATAGGCGGCCATGAGCGACGTGAGCAGCGGCGCATCCGCGCGCCCCCCGCCTACGAGCACGGCGCGCCACTGCAGGTAGCGGGCGCGAGGGCTGCTAATCGCGCTGCCGTCGGGCGTCGCGTACGGCGAGCTCCAGTCGCTCCACGCTTCGTCCGGCGTCTTCGTGTTGCCGCTGCGCGTCGACACTTCCACCCGTGTGCCCGGCGGCACCAGGCCTTGCCACTTGATGACACCCCACGTGGCCACGGTCTGCGCATCGCGCACTTCGGACGTGAAGGTGCCGCGGTCGGCGCGGGTCGCCGACAGCCGGAACACCTTGCCCGGATTCGACGTGGCGAAGAGCACCTGGCCGGTGCGATCGGTCGTGAGGGTGGTGACCTGCTGCGCGTCCGCGCGCGCGATGAGCGTGGCGCGTGCGGGGTCGCCGCTCAGCCGGAACAGCTTGCCGCGGCCGCCCGTGGCCACGAGCACGCTCCCACCCGGTTCGAACGCGACGTCGTAGGGCGTGTCCTCGCGCGTTTCCCACAGGACGTCGGTGGATCCGTCCGGCGTGATGCGGAACAGGGCCCCGGCCGTCGGCCCGGCGGCCCGGCCGCCTGACGCGGGGACGGGTGAGGCGGACACGCTGATGTCGGCGACGGCCACTGCCGTGATCTCGGTGGACACCGTGGCTACCGGTGCCGGTCCGGCCGCGGGCGGTGGTGGCGGCGTGTCGCCGCCGCCTCCGCCGCCAGCAGGGCGGCCGGAGAGCGCCGTCGCGTAGATGTTGCCGGACGGGTCCACGCGGATCTGATGGATCTCGCTGTAGCTCGAGTCGTAGAGCACGAACGGTTTGCCGCTGGCGTCGAGCCGGAAGACGCGTCCGGGCGACCCCGTGCCGGCCAGCAGCCGCCCCTCGCGATCGAAGGCGAGCGTCATCGCATGCGTGGCCTTGGTCTGGTAGAAGACGGTGCCGCGTCCGTCGGCCGTGATCTTGTAGATCGCGCCCTTGTCGCCGGTGCCCGCGAACACCGTGCCGGTGCGATCGACGGCGAGGCTCCAGATGTAGGTGTCCGGCGGGTCGAAGAACGTGGTGGCCTTACCGGCGGCGTCCACCTTGTAGATCTTCCCGTTGGGCGACGTCGCCACGTAGACGCCGCCACCGGGCACCGCGGCAAGCGCGTGGACTTCGAGCTCGTCGGAGTCGAAGAACACCTGCCCGCGACCGCTCGCGTCGATCTTGTATACCTGCCCTTCGTTGCCACTGCCCACGAAAAGGGTGCCGTCCGGCGTCGTGGCGGTCGCCCACAGGAACGGCGCGCTCGCCTCGTAGACCGGCGAGGCCGTGGGGCCGAGCGTCAGGCGGCCAAACGGGTCGATGGCCAGGTTCTCGACGTCGCCGCGCAGGAAGTCGGCTTCGGTGGCCGTCTGCCAGAAGGTTGGCGACGCGGCGCCGACGGCTATCGCCACCGCCGCGCAGGCAAGGAGAGTCGCCGCGAGGCGGGTGCTACGCGTGAGCATGGGAGCTTCAATCCTCGAGGGGGAGTGTCAGCGTGCGGGAGCCCGTGACCGCGAGGTCGGTGGGGATTTCCCACTCGCCGAGCACGGCGCTCTGGAGCGGCCGGAAACTGCCGCCACTGCGATCGGCCTCCATGACGGCCAGCACCGAGGGCGGCAGCGCCGTGAGCGATTCGCCTTTGACGATGGCGCCGCCGTCGCGCGTGATCAGCCGGACGTAGAGACGGTTGTTCTTGCGCGTGCTGTTGAGCACCTGCAGGAGCTGCGGCACGCCGCGGGTCTGGAGCGGCTGCACCTGCAGCTCGCGCGATTCCCACTGCCCGAGCCGGACGCCGTCGGCCACCATCACCGACAGGCTGCCGCGCGCGTTGGCCGGCACCTGCAGCGCCATCGACTTCATGATCTCCTCGCCGCGGTACGAGCGCAGGAGCACCTTGATGTTCACCGTGCTGCCGGGTTTCACCCGCGTGCCGTCGAGCCACACACGCTCCAGGGTGGCGCTGCGTGCCTGCTCGCTCGCCTGGATGTCCAGCGTCAGCGCGTCGATCTCGACGTCCTCGAAAGAGTTGCGGAGCAGGACGTTGATCGGCGTCACGACCGACGCCGCCGCGCCGACCGACGGCTGGTCGCCGCTGAACAGGTCCTCGAACGCCAGCGGTGCGTGCCCCTTGATCTGCGCGCTGCCATGGACCGCGTAGCTCGCCACCCCATTTTCGCGCTCGTACGACGTCAGCGTGTTGAGGACCGACAGATAGGCGAGGAGCGGCGTGAACAGCTGATCCCGCACCATCGCCATCTTGAACGTCTTGCGGGTGCCGCGTTCGGCGTTCAGGTTGAGGGTGATCGGGATCATCGATGGGCCGCGGCCGAGCGTGCCGGCGATGGTGGTGGCGCGGTCCTGCAGCACGGTGCCGATCACTTCGCCGGTACTGGCGATCTTCATCGAGCTCGAGAGGCTGGGCAGCACCGCGAGCACGTGGGCACGCGTCAGCGGGAAGGCCGTGGGCCCGAGACCATAGAAGGGATGCCCGAAGGCGTAGACCCGATCGCCGGCCACCTCGGTGACGGTGCCGGTGGCGCCGAGCTCGAGGTCCCCGTTCATCAGCGCGACACCGATGGGGTCGCCAGGGCGCAGCGGTCGATCTGGAGAGACAGAGGCGGAAGCCGACCCGCTTTGCTGCGCCGCGGCCATCCGCATCGATCCGCCCGCCATCACCGGCAGGAAGCCGCGGTCGCGGAACGCGCCCGCGACCGGGTCGATCACGCGGGGATCAAAGCCGCCGAGCGTAATCGGCGTCGCGATCGGACGCAGCAGCGTGGCGATCCCTCCGCCCATGCCGCCGTTCACCGCGGTGTCGCCGAAGAGCTGCACGTCGTTGGGACTCTCCGCGAACGGTCTGGTCCACGCGAACGCCTGCGACAGCGCGGCCCGCAGCCCCTCCTGCGTGATCGGCGTCGTGAGCTCCACGCGCGCGGCCTGGCGGCGCGGCGACGGCAGGGTGGCGGCCTCCAGCATCTCGTCGAAGGGCGTGATGCCGGCGATCGGCTCCTTCGAGAACTGGCCGAGCGAGTACGACACGGCGCCGACGAGCCGGCCGTCGATGTAGACCGGGCTGCCGCTCATGCCGGCAATCACGCCCGTGTTGGCGAGCGGTCCTCCTTCGAGCCGGGCGAGGATCAGATTGCGCCGCGGTCCGATGGTGTTGCGGAGGACGCCCAGGATGTGGACTTTGAATTCGTCGAGCCGGTCGCCCTCGAAGACCGTGCGCCCGATGCCCACCATGCCGGCCTTGAGATCGTCGAGGGGGAACGTGCGCGTCTGCGCCGGCAACCCGGCAGCGAGGCACACGAGCAACACGGCAAGCACAGCGCGCGAGCGGGTCGTCATACAGCGGTCATTTCGGGGGAGCGGAGGCCGGCCCGCTCTCACCCAAGATACGGGTAAACCTCTGAAACTGCAAGGGCTGTGGGTCCGACGGTTGACACCTGGGCATAGCTGCGTTACTCTGCCGTCCACTGTTTCGACGCCGATGATCCCTTCTGTCCGCCCCACGCTTTTTGGCGAAACTGTGTCCGTACTCAACGCCAGCTATTGGTGGTGGTACCGGACTGCAGAAGGGGCGGCTGCCAGCGTCTGAGAGCGCCTGGCGCCTTCGGTAAGAAGTAAGACGGATTCAACGCCCCTTCAGCCTCGCGGTTGAAGGGGCGTTTTGTTTTTCGGGGTCACAGAGAGGTTGGGGGAGACGATGTCGGGCGCACAACTGTGCGAAACCGTGACGGGCACGACGATGCGCGAACTGCTGGCGGCCCGCGATGCCGCCACGGTCGGCGACATGGTCGAGCTGCGGCTCGACGGCGTCCAGGACCTCGACGTGCTCGGGGCGCTCCGGGGACGGCGCACCCCGGCGGTGGTCACCTGCCGGGCTGCCTGGGAAGGTGGACGGTTCAACGGCTCCGAGGACGAGCGTCGGGCGATTCTCCGGCGGGCTCTCGAGGCCGGGGCGGAGTACGTGGACGTGGAATGGCGCGCGGGCTTCGACGACGTGATCGCGCTCGACCCGGCGCGGGCGGTGGTCTCCTTCCACGACTTCACCGGCACGCCCGCGGGGCTGGACGATCGTGTGGCCGCCATGCGACGCACGGGCGCCGGCACCATCAAGGTGGCGTACGCGGCGCGCCGGCTCTCGGACACGTTGCCGCTGCGGGCGATCGGCGAAGAAGGTGGAGCGGTCGTGGTGGGGATGGGGGAGCCGGGCGTGCCGTCGCGCCTGCTCGCCACGCGGTACGGCTCGCGGTGGACGTTTGCCGGCCCGGCGGTGGCTCCGGGTCAGATGCCGGCGGCGCGGATGCGCGATGCATTCCGCTTCCACACGATCGGTCCGAAGACACGGCTCTTCGGCGTGGTGAGCCGCACCGCGACGCACTCGCTGTCGCCCGTGATGCACAACGCCGCGTTCGCGGCCGCCGGCATCGACGCGGTTTACGTACCGCTGACCACCGACGACTTCGCCGACTTCCTGGCCTATGCCGAGGCGATGGGCTTTGAAGGTGCGAGCGTGACGATTCCGTTCAAGCTCGACGCACTCGAGGCGGCTGCGGTGAGGGAGCCGATCGCCGCCGCGGTGGGTGCGGCCAACACGCTGCGGCGCGGGCCCGCGGCTCGCGATGCGAGCCGCCAAGGCAGCACGGGTTTGTCGGTCCGCGCAGCGGACCGACCTTGGGAAGCGACGAACACCGACGTGGACGGCTTCCTCGCGCCGCTCGAGGATCTGGCGCCGAACGCGATCGTAGGGATGCGGGCGTCCGTGCTGGGCGCCGGCGGGTCGGCGCGCGCGGTGGTGGCCGCCCTGGTCGCGCGCGGCGCGCGGGTGACCGTGCACGCGCGGCGCGCGCAGCAGGCCGCCGACGTCGCGAGGGCGTTCGGCGCGTCGGCGGCCTCGATGCCGCCGGCCGCGGGGTCGTGGGACCTGCTGGTGAACTGCACGCCACTCGGCGGCACGAACCGGCGGCAGGAGTCGCCGATGGCGGGCGCGCCGCTTGATGGGCGCGCCGTGTACGACCTGACCTACGGCGACGGCGACTCGGCGCTCATTGCCGACGCGCGCCGCGCCGGGTGCGTGGTGCTCGACGGCCTGCCCATGCTCATCGCGCAGGCGGAGCGGCAGTTCGAGTGGTGGACCGGACAGCGCCCCTCGCCCGGCGTCATGCGGGCGTCGGCGCTGCAGGCGTTGGGACGAACGGCAACGACAGACGAGGCAACGACGTAGCAATGCAGATCACGACGTTCGACGCGTTCAAAGAGCTGGCGCAGCGGGGCACGTTTGTCCCCGTCTACAAGGAGATCGTGGCGGATCTCCTGACGCCGGTCTCGGCGTTTCTCAAAGTGGCGGAGCATGCCGACTACGCGTTCCTGCTCGAGTCGGTCGAGGGCGGCGAGCAGGTGGCGCGCTATTCCTTCCTCGGCAAGGACCCGTTCCTGATCGTGCGGGCCCGCGGCGGCAAGGTGCTCATCGATCGGGCGGGCGAGACCACCGAGTCGGACAAGTCGTTCACCGCGACGATCCGCGAGCTGATGGCGGGGTTCCACTCGCCCTTCGTGCCCGGGCTGCCGCGCTTCACCGGCGGCGCCGTCGGCTACCTCGGTTACGACGCGGCCGCCTGGTTCGAGCCGGTGGAGCTGCAGGCGGCCGAGGGCGAGGACGACGAGGCCGGCTTCATGCTGTTCGACACGGTGCTCGCGTTCGACCACGTGCGGCACCGGATTCTGATCATTGCGAACGCGCGCATCAGCGGCGACGAGGATCTCGAGTCGCTCTACCAGTTCGCCTGCGCGAAGGTGGAGTTCGTGGAGCGCGAGCTCGAGCGCGCGCTGTCGAAGACGGTGCCGCCGGCGGGCCGCCCGCTCGAGGTGACGTCCAACGTCACGCGCGAGCGTTTCGAGGGCATGGTGAAGACAGCCAAGGAGTACATCGCGGCCGGCGACATCTACCAGGTGGTGCTGTCGCAGCGCTTCGAGGCTGCGATCGACGCCGATCCGTTCACCGTCTACCGCGCGCTGCGGCACGTCAACCCGTCGCCGTACATGTATTTCCTGCGTGTCGGCGGACGGTCGATCGTGGGCTCCTCGCCCGAGATGCTGGTGCGGGTCGAGGGGCGCCAGGTGCAGACGCACCCGATTGCCGGGACCCGGCCGCGCGGCCGGACCGAGGAGGAGGACGTGCGGCTCGGCGAGGAGCTGAAGCGCAACGAGAAGGAGCGGGCCGAGCACGTCATGCTCGTGGACCTCGGGCGCAACGACATCGGGCGGGTCGCGAAGTACGGCACCGTGCGCGTTCCCACCTACATGACGCTCGAGCGCTACTCGCACGTGATGCACCTGGTGTCGATCGTCGAAGGCAAGCTCGACGAACAGCACGACCGCCTCGACGCTCTGGTGGCCTGTTTTCCGGCCGGCACCGTGTCGGGCGCTCCGAAGGTGCGGGCCATGGAGATCATCGCCGAGCTCGAGAAGAGCCGCCGCGGCGTCTACGCCGGCGCGGTCGGCTACCTCGACTTCGCGGGCAATCTGGATTTCTGCATCACCATCCGGACGGTCCTGATCGAGAACGGGCGTGCCTACGTGCAGGCAGGCGCCGGCATCGTGGCCGACTCGAACCCGACGGCCGAGTACGAAGAGACACGCGACAAGGCGCGCGCGGTGCTGCGCGCGCTCGAGCTCGCTCAAAACGGTTTGTCGTAGTCGCCGGTCTTCAGACCGGCCTCAGCGGAAGAGCAGACATGGTTCTCGTCATCGACAACTACGATTCGTTTACTTACAACCTCGTGCAGTACCTCGGCGAGCTCGGCGCCGAGGTGCGCGTGCGCCGCAACGATCAGGTGAGCCTCGACGAAGTGGCCGAGATGACACCGGAGCACATCGTCATCTCACCCGGGCCGGGGCGTCCCGAAGCCGCCGGCGTGTCCATGGACGTGATCCGCCGCTTCGGCCCGACCACGCCGATCCTGGGCGTGTGCCTCGGCCATCAGGCCATCGGCATGGTCTACGGCGGCGTCGTCACGCGCGCCACCGCGCCGATGCACGGCAAGACGTCCACGGTCGTGCACGACGGCAAGGGGATCTTCGACGGCGTCGGCTCGCCGTTCCAGGCCGGCCGGTATCACTCGCTGGTGGTGTCGGGGACCGGCTTCCCGCCACAACTCCAGGCATCGGCGCACACCAAGGAGGACCGCACCATCATGGGCGTGCGGCACGTCTCCTACCCGGTGCACGGCGTGCAGTTCCACCCCGAGTCGGTGCTGACCGACGAGGGCAAGCGCATCCTGCGCAACTTCCTGGACATGTGAGCCGGACGATGCCTGAACCCGTCCCGGTTCCGCTCACCGCGCTCGTCGAGAAGGTCGTCCGCCACGAGGACCTCACCGAAGCAGAGGCCTCCGCGGCCATGCACGAGGTGATGGAGGGGCGCGTGGCGCCCGCCGCGCTAGCGGGCCTGCTGACGGCGCTGGCCATGAAAGGGGAGCGGCCGCACGAGATTGTGGGCTTCGCGCGGGCCATGCGCGCGCATGCGGTGCCACTGTCTGCGCCGATCGCCGACGTCTTCGACACCTGCGGCACCGGCGGCGATCGATCGGGCACCTTCAACGTGTCGACGACGGCCGCTGTGGTGCTCGCCGCCGCCGGCTTGACCGTCGCCAAACACGGCAACCGATCGGTCTCGAGCCAGTGCGGCAGCGCCGACGTGTTCGAGGCGCTCGGCGTCAACATCGCGGCGGCGCCCGCGGTGGTCGAGCGCAGCCTGCGCGACCGGCGGATCGCGTTCTTCTTCGCGCCCACGTTCCATCCGTCGATGCGCCACGCCGGCCCGACGCGGAAGGAGCTCGGCCTTCGGACCGCGTTCAACCTGCTGGGGCCGCTCACCAACCCGGCGCGGGCGTCGCGGCAGATCGTCGGTGTGCCGCGGCCGGAGCTGACCGAGCTTCTGGCCCGCGCGCTGATGTTGCTCGGATCGACCAGGGCGTGGGTCGTGCACGGCGCCGACGGCCTCGACGAAATTTCGACCACGGGCTATACGAAGGTGTCGGAGTGCCGCGACGGCGCCGTTCACACCTTCTATGTGCACCCGTCGGACTTCGGCCTGCCGAAAGCGGCGCCCGACTCGCTCAAGGGTGGGAACGCCGAGCGAAACGCCGCCATCATTGGCTCGATCCTGGCTGGCACCGCCGGCGCTCCGCGCGATGTCGTCCTGCTGAACGCCGGCGCCGCCCTCTTCGTTGCCGGACGCGCCGAATCGGTGCGCGACGGCATTGCGCAGGCGGCGGTCGCCATCGACCGCGGCGGCGCCCGGGCCACTCTCGATGCGATGGCGATCGCCTCCCGCGCCGAGGTGAGCGCGTGAGCACCGGTCACAGCGTCAATCCAGACCTGCTGGCGACCATCATGGCGGCCACCCGGCGCATCACCGAGTCGCGCCGCGCGCGGGAGCCACTCGACGCGCTCGAGCGCCGGGCCGCGGCCGCGTCGCCCCGCGGCCAGCTGTTCGAGTCGCGCCTGCGGCGGGCCGAGGGGTTCAACCTCATCGCCGAGTGCAAGCGCCGTTCGCCGTCGCGCGGCGTGCTGGCGGCGGACTACGACCCGGTGCGGATTGCGCGCGCCTATGCCGAAGGCGGTGCCGCGGCCATCTCGGTGCTCACCGAGCCGACGTTCTTCGACGGGGCGCTGGCGCACCTGCAGGCCGTTCGAGCCGCGGTGGACGTGCCGCTGCTGCGCAAGGACTTCCTGGTGGACGAGTACCAGCTGCTCGAGGCGCGCGCGGCCGGCGCCGACGCCGTGCTGCTGATTGTCGCGGCGCTCGAGCAGCGGGCGCTCGAATTGCTGCAGTCGCGTGCCTGGCAGCTGGGGTTGGCCACTCTCGTCGAAGTGCACGACGGCGAGGAGCTGTCGCGCGCCATCGGCAGCGGGGCGCGCGTCATCGGCGTCAACAACCGGAACCTGCGGACGCTGCGCGTGGACGTGGCGGCCTCGGACGGGCTGGCGGCGCAGATGCCGAAGGGCGTCGTCGCGGTGAGCGAGAGCGGCCTGCAGTCGCGCGCCGATCTGGAGCGGCTGGCTGGAGCCGGCTATGGCGCGTTCCTCATCGGCGAGAGGTTCATGACGGATCCGGATCCGGCGGCCGCAATCCGCCTGTTGATCGGCGCCCCGGCGGCGGCCGCACCACATAGCCGCCCGCACGAAGTGCGGGCTAGAGATACTGCGTCTAGTGAGGCGGAGCACGGCAATTCTGTGAGAGCGGAGCCTCACTAGACATGTTCCTCAAGATCTGCGGGCTGACGAACGAGGCCGACGCGGTGCACGCCGCGGCGGCGGGCGCCACCGCGCTTGGCGTCGTGTTCGCGCCGGCGAGCCCGCGCTGCGTCAGCCCCGATCGCGCGAGAGACATCGTCGAAGCAGTGCCGCCAGGGGTGCCCGTCGTCGGCGTGTTCGTCGACACGCCGCTCGAGGAGATCGTCTCGGTGGTCGCCCATACCGGCATCCGCATCGTGCAGCTGCACGGCGACGAGCCGGAGAGCTACGCGGCGGCGCTGAAGGTGCCGCTGCTGCGTGCGGCTGGCGTGGACGCGAGGCTCGACGCGTGGCCGACGGCCACGCTGCTGCTCGACGCGGTGGCGGGCGCAGCGCGCGGCGGGACCGGCCGGCGCGTCGACTGGACGCGGGCCAGCGCGATTGCGCGGAGCCGGCGGACCGTGCTGGCCGGTGGGCTCACGCCTGACAACGTGGCCGAGGCGATCGCCATCGTCCAGCCGTTCGGCGTGGACGTGTCGTCGGGCGTCGAGGCACGTCCCGGCAGGAAGGATCGCGACAAGGTGTCGCGATTCTTGGCGAACGCAAAGAGAGCCTTTGTAGAGGCGAACCTTTAGGTTCGCCTGGAGACTGCACGTGAAAGCAGAAGCAACGCAGATACCGGTGTTCGGACGGCGCGATCCGGACGCGCGCGGCTACTTCGGCGCCTACGGCGGGCGCTTCGTACCAGAAACGCTGGTCGCTCCGGTGGAGGAGCTGACCGCCGGCTACCTGGCGGCACGTGCGGACGAGCGGTTTCAGCGCGAGCTGGCGGGGCTGCTGGCCACCTACGTGGGCCGTCCCACGCCGCTCTACGAAACGCGGCGTCTGGCGGCGGAAGCCTGCGACGCACCCGGCGTGCGGATCTTCCTCAAGCGCGAAGACCTCACGCACACCGGCGCGCACAAGATCAACAACGCGCTCGGGCAGGCGCTCCTGGCGCGTCAGATGGGGAAGCGTCGCATCGTGGCCGAGACCGGGGCCGGCCAGCACGGCGTGGCTACGGCCACGGCCTGTGCGCTTCTCGGCCTGGAGTGTCACGTCTACATGGGCGCGGAAGACATGAAGCGGCAGGCGCTCAACGTGGTTCGCATGCGCCTGCTGGGCGCGTCGGTCGTCCAGGTGGACTCCGGCAGCAAGACGCTGAAAGACGCCATCAACGAGGCGATGCGCGACTGGGTCGCCAACGTCACCGACACCGCCTACATCCTGGGCTCGGCGCTCGGACCGCACCCCTACCCGCTGATGGTCCGCGAGTTCCAGTCGGTGATCGGCCGCGAGGCGCGGCGGCAGATGCTGGAGCAGGTCGGTCGCCTGCCCGACGTGGTCATCGCGTGCGTGGGCGGCGGCAGCAACGCCATCGGCATCTTCGACGGGTTCCTCGACGACCCGGGTGTGCGGCTGATCGGTGTCGAAGCCGGCGGCGAGCGAATTGCCCCGGGCCGGCATGCCGCGCGATTTGCCGGCGGCAGCATGGGCGTGCTGCAGGGCACGCGCACCTACGTCTTGCAGGACGCCGCCGGCAACATCGAGCTCACGCACTCGATTTCCGCCGGGCTCGACTACGCCGCCGTGGGTCCGGAGCACGCATGGCTGCGCGAGCAGGGGCGCACGGAGTACGCCTTTGCGACTGACGCCGAGGCGCTCGACGGCTTCAAGGCGCTGGCGCGGTGCGAGGGCATCATTCCCGCGCTCGAGTCCGCGCACGCCGTCGCGCACACGATCGCCGTGGCCCGCACGTTCAAGCGCGACGCGCTGGTGCTGATCAACCTCTCGGGCCGCGGCGACAAGGATGTGTCGAGCGTGGCCGAGGCGTTGAAATGAGCCGGCTGGTGGAGGCGTTCGCTCGAGCCAAGGTGCAGGAGGGGCCAGCTCTCGTGACCTACGTCACCGCGGGAGATCCGACGCTCGGGCGCACCGCGGGCATCCTCCGCGCGCTCGATCGCGCGGGCGCGACGGTGATCGAGGTTGGCGTGCCGTTCTCGGATCCGCTCGCCGACGGCCCGGTGATCCAGCGGGCGACGGAACGGGCGCTGGCCTCGGGTACGACGCTCGCGGGCGTGCTCGACCTGATTGCGTCGGTGCGGTCGGAGATCAGCGCCGGCATCGTGATCTTCAGCTACGCCAATCCCATCATGCGGCTGGGGGCGGAGGCGTTCGCCGACCGCGCGCAGGCCGCGGGCGTGGACGGCGTGCTGGTGCTCGACCTGCCGCTCGAGGAAGCGGGCGACTTTCGCGCGCTGCTCGAGGCGAGGGGCATTGATACAATCCTGCTGCTCAGCCCGACCACGACCGACGAGCGCCTGCGAAAGGCCGCATCCGTCGGCAGCGGTTTCCTCTATGCCATTTCCCGTCTCGGCGTGACCGGCGTGCGCGATCAGATTGCCGACGGCGCCGAAGACATGGTGCGGCGCATCCGTGCGGTCAGCGACCTGCCCGTGGCGCTCGGATTCGGCATCTCGAAGCCGGAGCACGTGCGCGAGGTGGGACGCTGGGCGGACGCAGCCGTGGTCGGCAGCGCCCTCGTGAACGTGATTGCCGAGGCTGGTGCTTCGGCTGACCTGGACACGCGGGTCGAGGAGTACGTGCGTTGGCTGAAGGCCTGACGATCGAAAACCTGCGCAAGCGGATTGACGTCATCGACGAGCAGCTGGTGCGCCTGCTGAACGTCCGGGTGGCGTGCGCCGTCGAAGTGGGGCGGTTGAAACACGAGATGGGGCTGGCCGTGTATCAGCCCGACCGCGAAGCACAGGTGCTGGGGGCGGTCCGCAAGGCGGCCACCGACCTCGCCGGGCCGCTCACTGCGGAAGCGGTGGTGCGGATTTTCGAACGGATCATCGATGAGGCGCGCCGTGCGGAGCGTCAAGAGAGCGAACGCAGACACGGAGTCTGAAAGAGGAACGTCATGGTAGTCGTCATGCAGGAACGCGCGACGGAAGAGCAGGTCGACGCGGTCATCGCGCGCTTGATCGAGCTGGGGATGGACGTGCACCGGTCGTCGGGGGCCACGCGCACGGTGCTCGGCGTGGTCGGCGCGCACAAGATCGACCCCGGGCTCATCGGCATCCTCGATGGAGTGCACGAGGTGCTGCGCATCAGCGAGCCCTACAAGCTCGCCAGCCGCACCTTCAAGCCCGAGGACACCGTGGTCTCGGTGGGCGACGTGCGAATCGGCGGCGACGAGGTGATCGTCATGGCCGGGCCGTGCTCGGCGGAGACGCCGGCGCAGGTGGAAGCGTCGGCCGCCGCCGTCAAGCGCGCCGGCGCCAAGATTCTCCGCGGCGGCGCGTTCAAGCCGCGCAGCTCCCCCTACAGCTTCCAGGGGCTCGGCGAGCCGGGCCTGGTGATGCTGCGTGATGCGGCCGACCACCATGACCTCAAGCTGATCTCCGAGGTGATGGACATCAGTCAGATCGAGCTGGTCGGGAAGTACTCGGACATCTTTCAGGTGGGCGCGCGGAACATGCAGAACTTTACGCTGCTCCGCGAGCTGGGGCGCGTGCGAAAGCCGGTGCTGCTCAAGCGCGGCATCTCCGCCACCATCGAGGAGTGGCTGCTCTCGGCCGAGTACATCCTCGCCGGCGGCAACAGCGACGTCATCCTGTGCGAGCGCGGCATCCGCACGTTCGAGACGGCCACGCGCAACACGTTCGACGTGTCGGCGATTCCCGTGGTGAAGAAGCTCAGTCACCTGCCGATCGTGGCCGACCCGAGCCACGGCGCCGGACGGCGCGACATGGTGGTGCCGATGGCGCGCGCCGCGGTGGCGGCGGGCGTCGACGGACTCATCATCGAAGTACACCACGACCCGGACCACGCCTTGAGCGACGGCGCGCAGTCGATGTTCCCGGCCCAGTTCGATCGGTTGATGGCGGAGCTGCGCATCATCGCGCCCGCGATCGGCCGCAGCATCTGCGTCGACAGTCCCGCCCGCCACGGCTGGATCCGCTAGACGGGCCCTAGAACCAAGGACCAGGGACGTCTTTGTCTGGACCCGAGCCTGCTTTTCGGCGCATCGCCATCGCCGGCATCGGTCTCATCGGAGGCTCGATCGCCCTGGCGGTGCGGCACCGCTGGCCGTCGGCGCACATCGTGGGCGTCGACACGCCGTCGGTGTTGACGCACGCGCGCACGAGCGGCGCCATCGACGAGGGGCTGCCCGCGATTGCCGCGCTTTCCGCGGCCGATCTCGTCGTCCTGGCGGCGCCGGTCCGTCAGAACGCGCGGCTGCTGACGGAGCTTCCCGCGAGCGTTCTGGACGCCGCCATCGTGACCGATGTCGGCGGCACCAAACGCGACATCGTCGTCGCGTCCCGACGCCTCCCGCCCGGTATCCGGTTCATCGGCGGCCACCCGATCGGTGGCGCTGAACGCGGCGGATTCGGCTTCGCCCGCCGGGATCTCTTCCAACATCGCCCGTGGATACTGACGCCGCTGCCCGATGCCGCCGCCGCGGACGTCGGCGCCCTGCGGCGCTTCGTCGAAGCGCTCGGGGCGCGCCCGGTGATGATGGAGCCGGCCGAGCACGACCGCGTGATGGCGTTCGTCAGCCACCTGCCGCAGCTCGCGGCCAGCGCGCTGATGGACGCCGTCGGCGCCGCGGTGGCGCGCGACGGGCTGGCCGTCGCCGGGCGCGGCCTGGTCGATACGACACGGCTCGCCGCCAGCCCGGCCGACGTGTGGCGCGACATCTGCGCCACCAACGCCGACGTCATCAGCGCCGCGCTCGATCAGCTCATCGATCGGTTGAACGACCTGCGCGCGGACCTGCATCGTGGTGAGGCGCTCGAGGCCGTGTTCGCCGGCGCCGCGCGCTGGCGCGCCGAGCTCCTGGCGCAGGATCGTCCGCGGACCGCGGCGGCCGCGCTCATGCCGCGCATCTTCCACATCACGACGCGCGCGGCGTGGGACGCTGCGCAGGCGGCCGGCCGCTACACCGCCGATTCGCTCCAGACCGAAGGGTTCATTCACTGTTCGCAGGCGGAACAGGTGACCTGGGTCGCCAATACGCGCTTCCGCGGCCGCACCGATCTCGTCCTGCTCCACGTGGACGAAGCGGCGGTGGGCGCGGAGGTCCGGCGCGAGAACCTGGAGGGCGGCACCACGCTCTTCCCGCACATCTACGGGCCGCTGCCGGTCAGCGCCGTCGTGAAGGCGACGCCCCTGGTGCCGTCAGCCGACGGCACGTTCGAGATCGATCTGTCGTAGAGGCGGACCTCGTGAGAGGTCCGCCGACGTTGGCGGGCCCTTTCAGGGTCCGCCTCTACGAGCGACTGCGCCGCGTCACCACCAGCGTCAGCACGCCGGCCAGGAGCAGCGACACCGCGAGCACCGACAGCGCGAGGAACATGTTGCCGTTGGGGTGCGCGGCGTCGCGCGTGGCGTCGCGGATGGCGCCGAGCACGAACGGGCTGACGTATCCGGAGAGGTTGCCCACCGAGTTGATCCAGGCGATGCCCGCGGCCGCGGCGTTGCCCGACAGGATGGCGGTGGGCAGCGCCCAGAACGTGGTCATCGTCGACATCATGCCGGCGGTCGCCACGGTGAGGAAGGCGAGGCCGGTCCAGCCAGAGATGCCCGGCAGCCCGGAGAGCGCAAACGCGACGGCGCCGATGGCCGCACCGGTCGCGATGTGCCAGCGGCGCTCCTGGCGCCGGTCCGAGCTGGCGCCCACGACGACCGCCGTGATCGCGGCGGCGCCCCATGGAATCATCGACACCAGACCGATGCGCCACGGGTTGGTGGTGATGGTCTCCCGGATGATCTGCGGCAGCCAGAACGTGACGCCGTAGTTGCCCATGACCGCGCCGAAGTAGATGAGACTCAAGATCCAGACGGCGGGGGTGCGGAAGACGTCGCCGATGTGGTGGGCGTGACGGTCGTCGGCGCTCTTGAGCGCTTCTTCCTCTTCCAGTCGGCGCGCCAGCAGCGCTTTCTGCTCGGCGGTGAGCCACGTGGCGCGTGCGGGACCGTCATCGAGATAGAGCAGCACGACGATGCCCACGACGATCGACGGCAGCCCTTCGAGCAGGTACAGCCACTCCCAGTTGCGGAGCCCGGCCACGCCGCCCATGCGGTCCATGATCCAGCCCGACACCGGACCTCCGAGGACGCCGGCGAGCGCGATCGCGGTCATGAAGAGCGCCACCATCCGCGCGCGATGCACGCGGGTGTACCAGAACGTGAGGTAGAGAATGATGCCGGGAAAGAAGCCGGCCTCGGCGATGCCGAGCAGGCAGCGCAGCACGTAGAAGGACGTCTGGCTGTTCGTGAACATCATCCCCGACGAGATGACGCCCCACAGGATCATGATGCGCGCAATCCACATGCGGGCGCCCACGCGGCGCAGCAGCAGGTTGCTGGGCACTTCGAAGAAGAAGTAGCCGATGAAGAACATCCCGGCGCCGATGCCGTAGGCGGTATCCGAGAGGCCGAGGTCGGTCTGCATCTGCAGCCGCGCAAAGCCGACGTTCACGCGATCGAGGTAGGCGAGGATGTAGCAGAGGAACAGGAACGGCAGCAGCCGCCACGTCACCGTGCGGTAGGTGCGCGCCTCGAAGTCGTTGGCGTCAGCCACGCCGTGTCGGCGCCTGGCCGGCGATTTCGTCCACAGCCTGCGGGTTTTCGAGTGACGTGAGGTCGCCAGGGGCTTCGCCCAGATAGGCGGCGCGAATCACACGGCGCATGACCTTGGCGTTGCGCGTCTTCGGCAGGTCTCGGACGAAGCGGACCGCGGCCGGCTTGAGCGGCTTGCCCAGCCGCGTCGCCACGAGCGCCATCAGCGCCTGCTCGAGCTCGGGAGACGCCGCATGCCCGCCGCGCAGCACGCAGAAGCAGACGAGCGCCTGCCCCTTCATGTCGTCCGGCACGCCGATCGCCGCGGCTTCGAGCACCGCCGGATGCTCGACGAGCACCGACTCCACTTCGGCGGGCCCCAGCCGCTTGCCGGCGATCTTGATGGTGTCGTCGGAGCGCCCGAGGATGTACCACAGCCCGTCTTCGTCGATGGCCGCCCAGTCGCCGTGCACCCACACGCCGGGGAAGCGCGACCAGTAGGTGTGCTCGTAGCGCTCCGGGTCGCGCCAGAAGCCGCGCGTCATGCCGATCCACGGCGCGCGCACGATCAGCTCGCCGACCTGGTTGCGGACCGGGCGGCATTGATCGTCCACCACGTCGGCCGCGATGCCGGGCGGTGGTCCCGCGAACGCGGCCGGCTTGAGCGGCGTGATCACGTTGCCGGACACGAGACCGCCGGACACTTCGGTGCCGCCGGAGTAGTTGATGATCGGGAGCCGTCCGCCGCCGGCGACGTCGAACAGCCACCGCCAGGGCTCCGGGTTCCACGGTTCGCCGGTGGAACCGAGGATGCGCAGCGAGGAGAGATCGTGGCTGCGGACCGGGGTCTCACCATGCTTCATCAGCGAGCGGACGAGCGTGGGCGAGACGCCGAGGATGTTGACCTGGTGACGCTCGACGAGCGCCCACAGACGGTCGGGACCGGGATAATCGAGCGCCCCGTCGTAGAGGACGGAGGTCCCGCCGATGAGCGCCATCCCGAAGAGCTCCCACGGGCCCATCATCCAGCCGATGTCGCTCACCCAGTACATGGTGTCGCCGGGCTGCACGTCGAAGCCGTGGGCCATGTCCTGCGCCGACTTGATCGGGAAGCCGCAGTGCGTGTGCACCGCACCCTTGGGCCGCCCGGTGGTACCGGACGTGTAAATGAGCATCAGCGGATCTTCCGCGTCCGTCCGCTCGGTCTCACACGTCGCCGGCTGCGGGTCCACCAGGTCCGACCACAGGCGTTCGCGCGCGTGGGTGGCCGCGGCGGTGCCAAGCCGCGACACCACGATGACGTGCCGCACCGACGGCGAGGCTGCGACGGCCTCGTCGGCGACCGCCTTCATGGCCACGCGCTGGCCGCGGCGCCAGAAGCCGTCGGCCGTGATCACGACGCTCGCTTCCGCGTCCTGGAGCCGGGCGGCCACGGCGTCGGCCCCGTAGCCGGAGAAGAGCGGCAGCACCACCGCGCCAATCTTGACGATGGCGAAGAACGCGGCGGCCAGCTCCGGCCCCATCGGCAGAAAGAGCGCCACACGATCACCCTTGCGCACGCCGAGCGACCGCAGCGCGTTGGCGCAGCGGCTGGTGGCAGCGCGGAGCTCGGCATAGGTCAAGGCGGTGGTCGTGCCCTCTTCGCCTTCCCAGCGGATGGCGGCCCTGGCATCCGTGGGGGTGCCGGCCCACTTGTCGAGGCAGTTGTGGACGATGTTGAGTCTGGCACCCACGCACCAGCGCGACCAGGCCGCGCCCTTCGACACGTCGAGCACCTGCGTGAACGGCTCGTAGAACTCGATGCCGAGGTCGTCGAACACCGCCGGCCAGAACCACTCGGGTTCCGCGGTGGAGCGATCGAGGAGCGCGGGGAAGCCGGAGAGCTGGTGGCGGCGCATGAAGGCCGTCAGCCGGCTGCGCTCGATGACGTCAGGCGACGGACGCCACGCGATCTCGCCCCCGAACTCGAAGGTGGCCATCCGCGCGATTCTATCCTCGCTTGGACGCCAGCGCTGACTCGCTACAATGCAAGCTATGAGTGGGGAGGTGTTGTCCGTGATCGTCAGCGCGTGCCGCACGGCGATCGGAACGTTCGGCGGGAGCCTGAAGGACGTGTCCGCGCCCGACCTTGGCGCGGTGGTCATCCGCGACGCGCTCGCGCGCGCGGCCGTGGCGCCCGAGGCGATCGACGACGTGGTGATGGGCTGCGTGCTGCAGGCGGGCGCCGGGATGAACGTGGCGCGCCAGGCCGCCATCAAGGCCGGGATCCCGGTGACTGTGCCGGCCGAGACGATCAATCGCGTCTGCGGATCCGGACTGCAGGCGGTGGTGCACGCCACCGAGGCGACGCGCGGCGGCTACGCGCAGGTGATCGTGGCGGGCGGCACCGAGTCGATGAGTCAGGCGCCGTACCTGGTGCCGCAGGCCCGATGGGGGCTTCGCCTGGGGCACGGTCAGATCTACGACACGATGGTGGGCGAGGGGTTGAGCTGCGCGATCGAAGGCTGCCACATGGGCATGACCGCCGAGGAAGTGTCGCACCGGTTCGGCATCTCGCGCGCGGAGCAGGACGCCTTTGCGGCCGAGAGCCAGGCGCGCGCGGCGCAGGCGGTGACGTCGGGCGCGTTTCGCGACGAGATCGTGCCGGTGCCGCTGGCGCCGCGAAAGGGTGGGCCGGCGTCGTTCGAGACCGATGAGCACCCGCGGCCGGGCACGTCGGCGGAAAAGCTTGGCGGCCTGAAGCCGGCCTTCATTGCGGATGGCACCGTCACGGCCGGCAATGCCTCGGGTATCAACGACGGCGCGGCGGCGCTGGTGGTGGCGTCGCCTGCTGCGGCCGCCTCTCGGGGGCTCACGCCGATTGCGCGCGTCCTGTCCTACGCCGTCGTGGGGCTGGAGCCGAAGGTGATGGGGCTTGGACCCATCGGCGCCGTCCGCCTGGCGCTCGACCGCGCCTCCCTGCGCACGGATGACATTCATCTGTTCGAGCTCAACGAAGCGTTTGCGGCTCAGGCGCTGGCGGTTGCCCGCGAACTCGGCCTCGACGGCGCCAAGGTCAACGTGCGCGGCGGGGCGATTGCGCTGGGGCATCCCATCGGCGCCAGCGGTGCCCGAGTGCTGACGACCCTGATCTATGCCCTTCGCGCCCAGGGCGGCGGCCGGGGGGTGGCGTCCCTCTGCATCGGCGGCGGCATGGGCATCGCGGCGGTGGTGGAGGTCTAGCCGGAACATCTCCGGCTCGTGCCCCGTCCCAACGGCCATGAACGTCCTCGCCGTCCTGGTTCTGCTCCTGGCGGCCCAGCCGGTGGTCGCCCAGCCCGCTGACTGGGACGACGATCATCACCAACATCACGGCGGCGGGGCCAGGATCATGGTCTTTCGGGACTACCACTTGGCCGCCGGCGACAGCGCTCACGGCCCGATCATCGTCATCGGCGGAGCCGCCACCATCGACGGCCATGCGGACGACGATGTCGTGGTGCTCGGCGGCCGGGTGCGTCTCGGTCCCCAGGCCGTGGTGGACGGCGAAGTGGTCACCGTCGGCGGCGGGGCGGATGTGAATGCGCAGGCGACGGTTCACGGGGGCGTGCACGAGACGGTCGTGCGCTTCCCCGACAGCGACGGCAACTGGAGCCCAGTGTCCCGCGGCTGGCTTGCCGGACTGGCGTTCGCGGTCACCGTCTTCAGACTGTTGGTTGTCCTGGTGGTGGCGTCGCTCCTCACGCTCGTGGCGCCCGGCTGGGTGCGGCGCATCTCGTGGCGCGCATCGGAAGGCATGGCCTCTGCGGCCGCGATTGGATTCGCCTGCCAGATCGCGTTCATACCCGTGCTGGTGGTGCTCGTCGCGGCGCTCGCGGTGTCGATCGTCGGCATCCCGCTGATCGGCGCGATGCCCTTTTTGATGGCGGCCGCAGGCCTGGCCGGCACGGCGGGCTTCACGGCCGTCGCCGCGCGCATCGGTGCCCGCATGCGCGGCACCACGGTGGAAGCGTCGAACGCGCTCTTCGTGGACGTGCTGATCGGTATCGCCGCCGTATCGGCCGTGACGGTGTTCGCGCGCCTCACGTCGTTCGGCGCGTTCTGGACCACGCCCGCCGCGTGGAGCGTGAGCGCGATCGGCCTGCTGATCGAGTACATCGTGTGGACGATCGGCATCGGCGCCGCGTGCGCGTCGCTGCTCGCCCGCTGGAACGGACCGCAGTCGGCACGCACGGTGCCGCCGGCGCCGGTGGTCGTCTAGTGTCCCGTCCGCGTGATTCGCGGCATAAATCCCGGAGCGCCGCGCCCGGATGGCAAGGCGCGAAGAGCGAGCTTATTGGGCATAAGTGAGTGATGAGCAACGCAGCCAGCCGGGATGCGCCGCCCGGGAGTTATGTTGCGAATCACGCGGACGGGACACTAGCCCCGTCGGGCCCGCGCGGCGTCGAGCAGCGCCTCGACCCGCGCCATCACCGTCGCCCAGCGATATTCGCGATCCACGTAGGCGAGCCCCTGGGCGCCGAGCATCCGCCGGTCGGCTTCGGCTTCTCGCAGCGTGTCGACGGCCTCGCCGAACTCCGCCGACGACCGGTAGTAGAGCCCGCCGTTGGCGCGCCGCACCTGCCCCTTGAGCACCGCACAGTGGCCGTTCACGATGGCCGGCACGCCACGATTCCACGCCTCGAGCAGCACGATGCTCAGGCTCTCGAACGGCGACGGCACCACCAGCGCCAGCGCGCCCTGCAGCAGCGCGTCACGGTCGGCATCGCTGACGCGGCCGAGCGCGCGGATCCGCGGGTGCGCGGGGATGGTCATCTTGGCCGGCCCGGCCAGCACCAGCGATAGACCGTCGTCCGCCGACGCGTACTCGAGAAAGTACTCGAGCAGGCTGTCGCACCCTTTGTTGCGATCGACGCGGCCCAGATAGAGCAGATACGGCGGTGCGACACCGGCCGGGAGCGGCGCGGCGGCGTGCGCTCCGGCAGGTTCGAGCCCCATTCCAATCACCGCCGACGGCTCGAGCGTGCGTCCGGCCCGCGTCGAGACCAGCGTCTGCTCCTCAGGGGTCAGAAACAGGTAGGCCGCCGGGAGCCGAAAAAACGCTTCGAGGATGCTCAGGTCCACTGCCCGGTCTTCTTCGGCCGTCGGCAGCAGTACGGCGCGGTCGCGAACGAGCGGCACGCCGAAGAACGACGGGCCGTAGCGGAAGGTCCAGAACAGCACCAGGTCGTATCCGCTGCCTTCCGTGCGCAGATGATCGAGCAGTGCCGGACAGTCAGGACCGTTCTCGCGAAACCAGGCCTCCTGGCGTTCGTCTTCGGCGTGGCCGTCGAACACCTCGTCGCTGAGATCGGCAAAGCGCTTCAGACGCCGCGGCTGCTGCACGCGGAAGCGGCGCACCGTGACCGGGCCGTCCACCGCGGTGCCGGCGGGGAGCTCGTTCTCCCAGGTGACGTAGTCGGCGGCGCAGGTCGTGAGCACCGTGACGTCGTGATGGAGGCCGAGGCGAAGCGCGATCTCGCGGCAGTGCCGCTCGGACCCGCCGGCGACGCCGGCGCCGTAGCGCTGAACCACGCAGGCGAGCTTCAAGACCTGCGTTGCTCGAGTTCGCGGCGCAGGCGGGCAGTCTCGAGCGCGAGCTCCTGCACGCAGGCGAACAGCACCTGGTTCACCCGGCGCTGCCGCTCGAAGTTGTCGCGGCTGTATTCGAAGAGCCAGCGCAGCACCGGCATCAGCAGCCGCTGCTTGACGAACTGCACGGCGGAACCGGCCGTCGCGCCGCGGTGCGAGCCGTACTTCATCGCCGTCTCCAGGCGCCAGGAGGCAGGCTCGCCGAGCAGCTCGGGGACCATGAGGGCGTGCGAATCGCCGGCGTCGATCGACGCGCGGAGCAGCCGCTCCACTTCGGCAAAGAGCGCGGGATCTTCGAAGGCGGCGGCGCCGTGACGGACCAGGTGCAGCCGCAGGCGCTCGCGCACCCGGCCCTGCACGTCGGCCATCACCGCGTCAACCGACACGTCAGCGGCCAAAATCGTCGCGTACGCCCGCGCGGACCTGGACGTTGGTGCTGGCCGATGCGACCACCTTCGTCTTCTGCTTGAGCCGGAACATCACGCGATACGCGCCGCCCTGCTGGAACGTGTGATCGGCCGAGAAGCGGCGCCGGATCGTGCTCGTACCTTCCTCATAGGGCTCGCAGTCTTCGGATGTTTCGGAGACGGTACCGTCGCCCCAGTCCCAGGCGATCGACGGGCAGTAGAAGTCCTCGGTGTCATCAGAGCCGCCGCGCACGTCGATCGACGCGTGCACGCGAAGCGGCGAGAAGCCCAGCGGTGGCGTGACCTTGAGTGTTAGACTTGGCCGTTTGTCGTCGCCCGGTTTCTGATCCGGCTTCTGATCCGCCGCCAGCGGCGTTCCCGCGACGCACACGCCGGCGAGCACGGCGGTCAGCCGGACGAGTGCGACAGGGCGAAAGTCGGCAGCCATCGGCGGTTCCTCCGGTCGGGAGGCAGGGCTGCCGTGATTGTACGCGATCAGACCAATGCAGATGACGCACCACACCCCACGTGTACGGCTCGATCCGCGGGCGGCAGGCGAGCTCGACGCCGACATCGTGGTCGTGCCCGCCTTCGAAGGCGATGGATTCGCGGATGTGCCTGGCCTGGCACAGGCCGCCGGCGGCGAAGCGCTGGCCGCGCGCGACCGCGGGCTGTTTTCCGGAAAGCTGTTCGAGTCGCTGATTCTCGGCACTCAGGGCGCGGGATGGCGCGCGCCGCGGATGGTGCTCGTCGGCGCCGGCGCGGCGGCGTCGTGCACGACGGATGTGCTGCGCCGGGTGGCGATCACCGGGGCGCTCGTCGCGCGCCAGCAGCGGCTCCGGCGCGTCGCCGTGCTCGTCCGGCCGGGCACGAGCGTGGCCGCCGCGGAGGCGGCCCAGGCCGTGGCCGAGGGCGTGACGATCGCCAACTACGACGGCGCGTCGCTCAAGACCGCCGATCACGATCCCATCTGGCTCGAGGAGGCGGTGGTGGCCGGTGCCGGGGACGGCAATGCGCTCGCCGCGGTCGTCGAGCGCGGCGTCATCCTGGGCGAGGCCACCAACCAGGCGCGCGCGCTGGCCAACGAGCCGGGCAACCGCCTCACGCCGCGCGTCTTTGCCGAGCGCGGCGCGGCGCTGGCCGCGGCCGCCGGTCTCGGCGTGGAGATTCTGGACGAGAACGCGATGGCCGAACTGCGGATGGGCCTGCTCCTGAGCATCGCCCAGGGCAGCCAGGAACCGCCCCGCCTCCTCGTGCTGCGGCACGAACCGGCCGGAGCGGTGTCCAACATCACATTGGGGCTGATCGGGAAGGGCATCACGTTCGACACCGGCGGCATCTCCATCAAGCCGGCCGAGAACATGGACAAGATGAAGGACGACATGTCGGGCGGCGCGGCGGTGATTGCGGCGATGGCCGCGATCGCCCGGCTGAAACTGCCCGTGCGCTGCCTCGGCGTCGTCCCGATGACGGAGAACATGCCGGGCGGGCGCGCGATCAAGCCGGGCGACGTGGTGACGAGCGCGGAAGGCAAGACGGTGGAGATTCTCAACACCGACGCCGAGGGTCGGCTCGTGCTCGGCGACGCGCTGTGGCACGCGCGGAAGCTCGGGGCGACGCATCTCGTGGACCTCGCCACGCTGACCGGGGCGGTGGTCGTCGCGCTCGGCAAGACGACCAGCGGGCTTTTCGGCCGGCCGCAGCCCTGGGTGGACGCCGTGCTCGAGGCCACCCGGCGGGCCGGCGATCGCTCGTGGCCGATGCCGATTTTCGACGACTACAAGGAACAGTTGAAGAGCGAGATCGCCGACTTCACCAACACCGGCGGGCGCCCCGGTGGCTCCATCACGGGGGCGCTCTTCATCAAGGAGTTTGCCGGCGACCTGCCCTGGGCGCACCTCGACATTGCCGGCACGGCGTGGGCCGAAGAGGCCAAACCCTATCAGCCCAAGGGCGCCACCGGCGTCGGCGTGCGCACCCTCGTTCAGCTGGCGATGGCGGCGCCATCGTGGGGTGCGTCCACGTAGCCATGCTCCCGATGCTCTGGCTGCAGCAGAATCCGATCGTCGTGGAGGTGGCCAAGCAACCGCCGCCGACACGCGACGCCAGCGTCGACGCCGTCCTCAGCATCTTCGCGCTTGCCGGAGTGTTCCTGCTCGCGGCCGCCGTCGGCAGCGTGCTCGTGGCGGGCGGAATCGTCCTCTACAAGCGCTGGAAGGGCACGCCAGAGTCGGACGCGTCCCACACGCGACTACGGATCTGAGGACGGGCCGCCTGAAGACGGCCCCTACTGGGTCGCCACAGCGGGCGCTTTTTTTAGCGCCTGCTGATAGCGCGTGATCCCGGCCAGGAGCGCTTCGGCGATCTGCTGGCGATATTTCTCGGTGGCCAGCAACCCCGCGTCCTGCAGGTTGGTCAGGAACGAGATCTCGGTCAGGATGCTCGGCATCTGCGCGCCGACGAGCACCATGAACGGCGCCTGCTTGACGCCCAGGTTGCGCGCGCGGCGGTCGGACTTCCGTGCCTGCGCGAAGAGCGATTCCTGCACCAGCCGCGCCAGGTCGCGTGATTCGTCGAGCTTGTTGTTGAGGGCGATCGCGCGCACCAGTTCGGGCAGCTGCCGCATGGAGCGTGTGGACGCCGCGTTCTCGCGCGCCGCGATCGTTTCCGCCTCTGCGGTCGGAGCGAAGTTGAGGAAGTAGGTCTCCACGCCGCGGGCCCGGCGGTCTTCGCTCGCGTTGGCGTGAATCGACAGGAAGATGTCGGCGCCCGACCGATTGGCGATGTCGGTGCGCTCCTCGAGCGGCACGAACGCGTTGGTCCGGCGCGTCTGGATGACCTCGACGCCCGGCTGCCGCAGCAGCAGCTTCTCGAGCCGCAGCGCGACATCCAGCGTGAGCTCGGACTCTGAGAGCCCTTTCACGCGAGCGCCCGGATCGTGGCCGCCGTGACCCGCGTCGATCACGATCCGCGCGATGCCGAGCCCGAGCTGTCGTGAGAGCGAGAACCCGCCGCGCGCGTTGACGGCCGGCGCCACGGGCGGCGGCGTGCCCGCCGGTGGCGAAGGCGGCCCGGCGGCGACGATGTCGATGGCTGCGGCCGCGAGCTCCACACTCGGTGCAGCCGGCGTGGGCGTCACCGGAGGTTCGCTGCGAGCCACCGGCGCCGGCATCGGCGCGGGCGGCGGCGCGGCGGGCAGCGACGACAACGGGCTCGGCGCCGCCGTGGCGGGCGCGGTCGGACGAGCCGGGACGGCCACGCGCTCCACGTCCACCACGATGCGGTACGGGTTGTAGAGGGTGTAGATGCTGTGGCGTCCGCCGCCCTCCAGGTCGAGGACCACGCGGGTGATACCGCCGGGGTGGGCGCCAATCCTCACGCGGCGGACGATGTCGTCGTCGAAGGGCAGCACGGCGAACTTCAAGGCCGGCACTGCGCGGGTGTGCAGCAGGTCCAGGAACACACGCTCCGGTCCCTGGATGCGCTCGCTGTGATAGGTCACTTCGCGATCGAGCTCGAACGTCACGCGGACGGCATCGGCAAGAACCTCGCGGCGCACCGACGTCAGCAGCACGCCGGCCACAGCTGTTTCCGGTCCGGTCTGCGCGCGCGGCGGAGGTTTTGGTGTCGGGACAGAGACTGTTGGCGCCGGGGGCGGTGGAGCGGCCACGGGCGGCGGAAGCTTGGCCGCCGCCACGGCGCGCGGCGCACCCTCGAGGCGGCGCGCGAGCGGCGGGGCCTGCCGCGCGTAGGCGCTGCCGGGAAACGCCCTCTGCAGACCCGCGAGCAGCTGCAGCGCGTGGTCACGATCCAGTTCGTCACCAGCCTGGAAGAAGAGGTCGGCCGAGAGCGCGGCCCCTTGCCAGAGCGCCTTGTCGGCTTGACCGGCGACGGGAAAGAGGCGGGCCAGATCCTCGAACGAGCCGACGAGCGTGCGCACGCGCCGCTGCGTGGTCGCCGGCGCATCCGACTTCGCGGCCGAGAGCTCGCGGCGCAGCGCCGCCTCGCGCACCGCCGCTTCCTTGAACAGTGCGGCCCCGTCGGGCGACGTCGCGCCGGAGCCCTCCGGGCGCAGGCGGGCGGACTGCGCCCCGGCCGCCGCGGCGACGGCCACCAGCAGCGCGAAGGCGAGCGCGCTAACGCGGATGGCCGTCGATCTCATCGAAGTAGTTCCGATCCACGAGCACTTCGCGCGCCTTGCCGCTGGCTCCGGCCGACACCAGGCCGTCGGCTTCCATCATGTCCACCAGGCGTGCGGCGCGGCTGAAGCCGACGCGCAGCTTGCGCTGCAGGTACGAAATCGAGACCTGGCCGCTGGTGACGACGATCCGCGCCGCCTCGTCGAACAGCTCGTCCTTCTCGAAGTCGAGCGCCGCGGGCCCGTTCTTGTCCTCGTCCTCGGCGGTAATCGTCTCGTCGAAGACCGGCTTGCCCTGCTTGCGCAGGAAGCTGGCGAGGCGTGCGCTCTCCTGCTCGGAGATGTAGGGGCCGTGCAGGCGGAGGCAGCGGGACGAGGCCGGCGGCATGTACAGCATGTCGCCCTTGCCGAGCAGCTGCTCGGCGCCGGTGCCGTCGAGAATCGTGCGCGAATCGGTCTTCGACGACACGCGGAACGAGATCCGCGACGGCAGATTGGCCTTGATGAGGCCGGTGATGACATCCACCGACGGGCGCTGGGTCGCGAGAATCAGATGGATGCCGACGGCGCGGGCCATCTGCGCCAGGCGGCAGATCGATTCCTCGACCTCGTTGCTGGCCACCATCATCAGGTCGGCGAGCTCGTCGATCACCACCACCACGAAGGGCAGCGGCTTGGGCGCTTCCGGATCGTTGGCCGCCGCGGCACCGCGCTCCTGCAGCACCAGGCGGATGTTGCGGTTGTACTGCTCGATGTTCCGGACCCCCTCGGCGGCCAGCGTCTTGTAGCGCTCCTCCATTTCGCGGACCGCCCAGCGCAGGGCGTTGGCGGCCTTTTTCGGGTCGACGACGACCGGCGTGAGCAGATGTGGGATCTCTTCGTACATCCCCAGCTCGAGCCGCTTGGGGTCGATCATGATCAGCCGCACGTCGTCGGGCGTCGCGCGATAGAGGATGCTCGTGAGCATCGCGTTGAGGCCGACCGACTTGCCGGTACCGGTCGATCCGGCGATGAGCAGATGCGGCATCGTGGCGAGATCCGCGAAGTACGGCTCGCCGTGGATGGTCTTGCCGAGCGCCAGGGTCAGCTTCGAGGTCGAGCGCTGGTAGCCGTCCGATTCGAGTAGCTCGCGCAGGGAGATCGCTTCGCGGTTCGGGTTGGGAATCTGGATGCCGACCGTGGACTTGCCCGGGATGCGATCGATCAGCACCGATTCGGCCTGCATGGCCAGGCACAGATCGTCGGCCAGCCCCGTCACCTTGCTGTACTTCACGCCGGCGTCGGGCTTGAACTCGAAGGTGGTCACGACCGGGCCGGGATGAATCTGCGCGACCTGACCTTCGACGGCGAACTCGCGGCACTTTTCCTGGAGCTGGCCCGCGAGCGCCATCAGTTGGCGCTCGTCGATCTTCTGCTCGGCCTTCGGGGCGTCGAGCAGCGAATGCGGTGGCAGCGTGAACGCCCCGTTCTTGCGCTGGGCCGGCGCCTTCGGTGGCTCCGGATCCGGCAGCAGCGACGGCGTCACCGCCTTCCGCACCACCGGCGGGCGGGCCGCCGGTTCAGCCTCGGACTTCGCGTCCGGCTTGGGCGCGGTCTTGGGCGGTGGCGGCGCGGCCTCGAGCTTGGGCGGCTTGATCACCGGTGCGACGCCGGACTTCTTGGTGTGCTTGGCGATGACCTCGCGGCGGGCGCGCTCGCGCCGCCGCTCGTCGAGCCAGCCGCGGACCAGGCCCAGCCCGCGCTCGGAGATGTCGCGCGACCCCACCGTGGCCGTCGCGAACATGCGCCCGAACGAGAACTGCGTGGCCATGATCACCGAGAGCATCATCGCGGTCAGCAGCACGATGATCGAACCGGTGCGATTGAGGTACTCGGCGAGCGCCAGCCCGAGACCGGCGCCCACGGTGCCGCCGGCGTCGAACGTCTTGGCCGCCAGCTCGGTGCTGCCGAGCACCAGGCTGAAGAAGGCGCTGGCGCAGATGAGGAGCAGCACGCCGCCAAAGGCTTTCGTATACGCGGCATCCGGCGTCTGGCACCAGAAGTAGTGCCAGCCGACGACGCCGACGGCCCCGGGCAGGAAGTAGGCGCCGTAGCCGAAGAGCTGAAACGAGAGCTCGGCGAGAAAGGCTCCAACGCGCCCCACGAAGTTGGCGGGCGGGTGCGACACGCCGGTGGTGAAGAACCACACCGGGTCGGACGGCTCGTAGGTGACGAGCGAGATCAGCCAGATGAGCGCCATCGCGAAGAGCGCGACGCCCACGAACTCGCTGATACGGCGGGAAATACTCGAAGCGGCCACCTAAATCTCCATCAGCACGGGCAGGACCAGCGGTCGGCGGCCCGAACGTTTCTTGAAGAAGCGGCGCAGCTCGACGCGCAGCTTCTCGGTCATCAGCCCCTGGTCCGTGCGTTCCTCCACCCTCGAGGCCTGAATGCACTCGGCAATCGCGCTGGCGGCGTCGTCGAAGAGCGCGTCGTCGTCGCCCGACACGAAGCCGCGCGCCACGAGCTCCGGCGGGCCGGCGAGCGCGCCGGTACCGCGGCTGATCGCCACCACCGCGACGACGATGCCGTCGGCGGAGATATGCCGCCGGTCGCGCAGGACTTCGTCCCCGACCTCGCCGACGCGCGTGACGTCGATCAGCACACGCCCGGTGGGGGCTTTGTCGGCGATGCGCGCGCCCGCTTTGTCGAACTGGATGATGTCGCCGTCCTGCGCCAGCAGCACCTGCACCGAACGATCCGATCCGGCCAGCACCCGGCGCGCCACCCGCGCGTGCTGCGCCAGCTGGCGGTATTCCCCGTGCACCGGTACGAAGTAGCGCGGCCGCACCAGTGACAGCACCAGCTTGAGCTCTTCCTCGGATCCGTGGCCCGAGACGTGGACGTGCTTCATCCCGTCGGTGATGACGTGGGCGCCGCGGCGGGCGACGTGGCTCATCGTCCGCGCGATGGCCTTCTCGTTGCCGGGGATGGCGCGGGCCGAGAAGACCACGGTGTCATCGGGCCCCAGGCGGACGAAGCGATGGTCGTCGATGGCGATGCGGGAGAGCGCCGCCTGCGGCTCGCCTTGCGAGCCGGTGGCGATGCACAGCACGTCCTGGCCCGAGAAGTTGGCAATCTCGTTGTCGCGGATCTGGACGCCCGAGGGGATTTTCAAGTATCCGAGCCGCTGCGCGATCTCGCTGGTGCGCTCCATGCTGCGCCCCACGAAGGCGACGCGCCGGTCGAACTGCACCGCCAGGTCCACCAGCACCTGCATGCGGTAGACGCTCGACGAGAAGGTCGCGACCACCAGCTTGCCTTCGGTGCTGGTGAAGACCTCCTCGAAGGCCTCGATGACGTCGATTTCGGGGCCGGTGAAGCCCTTGCGATCGATGTTGGTGCTGTCGGAAAAGAGCGCCAGCACGCCCTGCGCCCCAAGCTCGGCGAAGCGGTGCAGATCGAAGTGCTCTCCGTCGATGGGCGTCTGGTCGATCTTGAAGTCGCCGGTGAAGAGCACCACGCCCACCGGGCAGGTGATCGCCACCGCCACGCAGTCGGGCATGCTGTGCGTGACGCGGATGAACTCGAGCGACAGCGGCCCGATGGTCACCGTCTGGCGCGGCCGGATCTTCGTCAGGCGCGAGCCCGGATCGATGTCGTGCTCCTCCAGTTTCGGCTCGACGAGCGCCAGCGTCATGGCGGTGCCGTAGACCGGGCCGTCGAAGAGCGGCATCACGTGCGGCACGGCGCCGATGTGGTCCTCGTGGCCGTGTGTCAGCACGAGCGCCTTGATCTGATCGCGGCGGGATTCGAGGTAGGTGAAGTCCGGGATGATCAGGTCGACGCCGAGCTGATCGGGGTCGGGGAACATCACGCCGGCGTCGATGAGGACAGTGGTGTCCTCCCATGACACGGCCATCATGTTCATGCCGAACTCGCCGAGTCCGCCGAGGGGAACGACCTCGAGCGTCGCGGGCGTCACGACGGGGGGAGCAGCCTGATCCATCCTGGTCCCAGAGACAGTGCTCGATTGCCCGCACTTCGTACGGACGACACTTCCACCTGCGAGCCCCTTTTCGGTCTCACGGGCCGTGCACTTCAGGCCAGCGGTGTGCTCTGGCGAGCAATCGCGTGGCCGCGGACGCCGTGCCTTGGCTACGCGTCCTGTGGGCGCCTGGGAACGCCCAAAAAGCTGGCGGGCTCAACGACTTCGGGTGAAAAACTATAGCACAGCCCGCGAAAGCGCCGCGAACCCCTCGAGCGAGAGATCGCCGGGGCGGATCTTCGGGTCAACTCCCGCGCGCAGAAGGAGATCCGAGGCGTCATGGCCCAGCGTCGCTGCCGGCGGGCCGAGCGCGTTGAGGATCGTCTTGCGGCGCTGCTGGAAGGCGCCCCGGACCAGGCGCGAGAACACGGCACGGTCGCCGACCTCCACTGCCGGCGGGCGGAAGCGCAGCTGGACGACGGCGGAGGTCACTTTGGGAGGGGGACGGAACGCACCGGGGGGGAGGGTCAGCACGCTCTCGGCGTCGGCGTCGAGCGCCACGGCGAGCGCCAGCGGGCCGTAGTCGGCCGACCCCGGAGCGGCCACGAGGCGGTCGGCCACCTCCTTCTGCAGCATCACCGTGGCGTCGGCAAACACGCCGCCGCCCGCCGCGGCGGCCAGGATCGCCGCCAGAATCGGCGTCGCCACGTTGTACGGCAGGTTGCCTGCCACGCGCAGCGGCAGGCGCTCGCCGGCGAGCAGCGCTGCGAGATCGATCTCCAGGAAGTCGCCTTCGACGACGCGAACGGTCGGGGGCACCCGTTCTGGAAGCGCCGCCGCGAGGTCGCGATCGATTTCCACCGCGACGAGCCGTCCGGCTCGCGCCGCCAGCGCCGTCGTCAGCGCACCACGGCCGGGCCCGATCTCCAGGAACGTGTCGCCGGGCTGCGGAGCGATCGCCGCGACGAGCTTGGCCACCCACGCCGGCTCGAGGAAATGCTGGCCGAATCGCTTCCGCGCCCTCACTCCTCGTCGTCCTCGTCCGGTCCGAGCGTGTCGCCCCGCCAGTAGCGCTCTTCGATCTCCTCGATCTCCTCTTCGCTGAGGCCGAAGTAGTGCCCGATCTCGTGGATGAGCGTCTCGCCGATGACGGCGCGGACGTCGTCCTCGTCGTCGCAGTCTTCTTCGATCGGGCGTTGGAAGATGGTGACGCGGTCGGGCAGCCGGTTGCCGTCCGCCCACTGACGTTCGGGCAGCGGCGTGCCTTCGTAGAGCCCGTACAGCGAGTCGGGCGGCTCGATTTCCATCGCCTCGAGCAGCTCGTCGGTCGGGTCGTCTTCGACGACGATGGCGATGTTGCGCATCTCGTCGCGGAACCGGCGCGGAATGAGCGTGATGGCCTCGGCGACGAGGCGCTCGAACGCCGCGCGCGTCATCGCCGCTTCTTCGAGGCGGTGGCGGTCTTCATGCGTCGCGCCGTCTTGGTGGCCTTGGCGCTGGACCGCGCTTTCGGCCGCGCGCTGCGCGCCTCGCGTTGGAGCGAGGCGAAGTAGACGCAGTCGTCCGCCGCCGGGCACTGATCGCAGAGCGGGTTGGTGGGCCGGCACACGCGGCGGCCGTGCAGGATCTGGACGTCGGACGCGAGCGTCCACATCGTGTCGGGCAGCCGCTCGCAGAGTTGCGTCTCCACCGCCACCGGGTCGTCGCCCTCGGCGATGCCGATGCGGTTGGCCACGCGCAGCACGTGGCGATCGACGGGCAGGCCCGGCACTCCCAGCGCGTGACCCAGCACGACGTTGGCCGTCTTGCGCCCGACGCCGGGCAGCGTCGTGAGCGCGTCCATGTCGGCCGGCACCTGGCCGCCATGGTCGCGCACGAGGATCTGCGCCATGGTCACGAGCGCCTTCGACTTCTGCCGGAAGAAGCCAGTCGACAGGATCTGCGGCTCGAGCTCGGCCGGCGTCGCGGCCGCGAGCGTCCGCGCGTCGGGATAGCGGCCAAAGAGCGCCGGCGTCACGATGTTGACCCGCGCGTCGGTCGACTGCGCCGACAGCATCGTCGCCACCAGCAGCTCGAACGCGTTGCGATAACGCAGCTCGGTGTCGGCGCCGGGGTAGAGGCCGGCGAGTGCCTCGATGATCCGACGCGTCGTCTGCGGCGACTTCATGCCGTCAATGAATCGGGTCGGCCTTCGTCCAGCCGACGTTCGAGTAGCTCTCCGAGAACACGCGGAGATGCTCCTGCAGCGCGGCAATCAGGTTGGGGACGAACTGCACCGGCACCACCACCCGCGAGCGGACGGGCGCCCGGACGACGTGCTCCTGCTCGGCCGCTTTGAGCTCGCGCTCCGAGAGCGGCATCACCTCGCAGAAGGTCAGGGTGAAGTCGAACGGCGTGTGCGAGATGGAGCAGAAGTTGGCGTAGGTGCGCGGCTCGCCGGGCTGCTCGTCGGGCACGATGGAGAAGTTGATCTGCTTGCGGGCGGGGGGCTGTTGATCGCTCATGCCCGATTATGGTCCGGCCGCTCGTCGGCCGGATCTGAAGACCCGCCCCCACGTACACAGAACGGGCCGCCTAAAAGGCGGCCCCTACGACAGACGCTCGCCGCCTGAAGGCGGCCCCCACGTCAGTAGCGCCGCATCACGCCGACGACGACGCCCTGCACCTGGACGTTGTCCGGGTCGAAGAGCATCGGCTGCATCGCCGGGTTGGCCGGCTGCAGGCGGATCTTACCGTTGTCGCGATAGAACTTCTTCAGCGTGACGTCCTGGCCGGCGACGAGCGCAATGACCATCTCGCCGTTGTCGGCCGACTTCCGGTCCTCGACGATGACGAAGTCGCCGTCGCGGATCTGCTCGTCGATCATCGAATCGCCGCGGACGCGCAGCACGTAGCTGTCGCGCTTACCGGCCATCGACTCCGGCACGGCAATCGTTTCGCTGCCCGGCACCGCCTCGATCGGCACGCCGGCGGCGACGAAGCCGAGCATCGGCAGTTCGACGGCGCGGCCGCCGACGCGAGCCGGCACGAGCTCGACCGACCGGCTGCGGTTCCACGCCCGGCGAATGAAGCCCTTTTCCTGCAGGTTGGTGAGGTGCTTGTGCACGGTGGCCAGCGACGAGAGGCTGAACTGGCGACCGATCTCTTCGAGGCTCGGCGCGTAGCCATGGCGCTGGATGAACTCGTTCAGGTAATCGAGGATCTCGCGCTGGCGTTTCGTCAGTGGGAGCACAGCCGTTCTCCTTCGCCGCCGATACAGCGGACGTCGGCCCGTGACTATATGCGAAGATAAGGCGAAGAACAAGCCCGGTCCGGTGCTACACTCGAAACAACCGCTGTCCGGGACGGTTCGTCGAAAGGGGCAGACCTGCGTAGAGCATGTCTGCCAAGGCAAGGTTTCCATGCGAATCCGCACCGCCATCGTCCTCGTGCTCGCCGTTGCCGTGACGGCCGCCGCCGCTTCCCTGCAGGGGGCGACGGCCTCGCGCCAGCAGGCGGACTCTCTCGCCAAGAAGATCACCCAGATCACGCAGCGCGGCGGGCAGCCCCCGACGGCCGCCGCCCGGCGGATTGAGGTGAGCGAAGACGAGGTCAATTCGTGGTTCGTCTTCCGGGCCCGGCCGTACCTGCCGGACGGCCTGAGCAGTCCCAACGTCACGATGCTCGGCGACGGCACCATGCGCGGCGCCGCCATGGTGGACCTCGAGGCGGTGGGC
>DASYRM010000220.1:0-1548 GCA_036004405.1 Vicinamibacterales bacterium | reverse complement strand
GTCCTTCGGATCGGCGCCGAACGACTGGTCGCGCGCGATGGTGATGCCGGGGTAGAGCGGCGCCGTGGACACCGGCGCCGCCGCGCCCGGCGGCCAGTACGTGTTGTAGTCGTTCGCAGGCATGAGCGGCCGGTACAGCTTCGCCGTGCAGGCGGGATCGACGATCTGTCCGATCTTGCGCAGCCCCTCGGCGATGTCGGGCGGCATCTGGGCACTCGCGGTTGCTGCGATGGCGACGACGGCCGCCATCGTCAGGCCGAAGACGAACCCCTTCACGTTGACCGTCATGACACCTCCCGTAAACTGCGACGCATCGGAAGCCCCTTCGGCGCTTACGGCTTACACGGTGTCGGATCCCACTTCTTCGCGCCGTCGGCTTCCTTCTTGAAGTGCGTGCTGGTGACGAACTCCTGCGCCAGGTATTTCGGATCCGAGACGACGGTCGTCACGACGAGCCACTCGTCGCCGCCGGGTACGGCGAAGCGATCGAAGTACTCCGTCATCGTCGCGCCGTCGCTGTAGGGGACACCGTTCCTGCGCAGCCAGCCGCCGCTGAGATTCGTCGTGACGACCTTCAGGCTGCCCGTACGCGGACCCTGTCCGGCGCCGCCGCGCGCACCGCGTCCGGCGCCTCCACGACCGTCACCGGCTGGAGCGCCTGCGGGTGCCGGAGGAGGACCAGGCGGCGCGCCCGCACCGCCACCGCCGCCGCCAAACCCACCACCACCGCCGCGGCCACGACCGTCACCGGCCGGAGCGCCTGCGGGTGCCGGAGGAGGACCAGGCGGCGCGCCCGCACCACCACCGCCGCCAAACCCACCAAAACCGCCGCCACCGCCGCGGGCACCACCGCCGCCCGGCCGCTCCCATTCAGCAATCGACAGCCCCTGCAGCGATGGCGCCGGCGGCGACGCCGGCCTCTCGAACAGCAGCCGCCGCGTCTGCACGCCTGCGTCGGTGTCGATCTTCAGCGTCCTGTCGTTCTCCCAGGTGATGTTGAGCCGCGTCGGCATGCGCATCAGGCCGGCCGCGCCGTAGGCGAGGCACGATCCATCGAGCTTCGGATCCCACGACTCGGCGATCTTGCGTGCCTCGGCGTTGATCGGCACGCTGGCCACGTCGCCCTTCGGCGGCGTCACCATGCGCCAGCGCCAGTCCTCGTTGACGATCGACACCCAGTAGCCGGTGAGATCGATCGGCGCGCTCTGCTGCGGCGACTGCGCCGCGCCGCCGCCCGGCCCGCCGCCGCGCTGTGCCGAGACAACGGCCGCCGCCGCGACCACTCCGACGACGACACCAAGCCGCGCAACCCTGTGCTTCATGGCCTGCCTCACTTCGTTGACCGCCGTGCCGGCGGCGAGGTCAGGGTGCGGTACGCCGCCTCGATGAAGGCGTCCGTCGTCCACACGCCCTGCGTCGCGCCGTAGCGCCCCTCGTAGTCGCGCGCCAGCCGCGCCGCCTTCACCTGCTGCAGCGTCATCCCCTTCTTGATCGCGTCCTGAATGCGATCGCGGACGATCGTCAGCATGTCGCGGTACTCGACGACGT
>DASYRM010000219.1:0-20130 GCA_036004405.1 Vicinamibacterales bacterium | reverse complement strand
AGTTACGGCTGGCTGGGGTCCACGTTCCGCCGGACGGCTGTTCGCTTGCGGGACTTGGCGTCCCACGTATGCGACGCTCAAGCTTGAATACGAGCTGACACAATACGCTCAGCCAAGCTGGCAGGGACTCCTTGGACCTCGATGGCCCTCTCGATGTGCGCGCGGAGGATCCCGATGGCTTTCAGTCAGCCGGCCGTCCGTCAGCATGGGCCTTCCGTAGGTTCTCGAGAAGAGCAGCCGCGCGTGGGCGTGACTCGACGGTTGTCACATTCGATCCTCCCAGACCCCAGAGAAGCGGACGGCGGAGTACTGCAGCACTGGCGTCGGGCCGGAACTTGAGCCAGTTGGCCTTGCCCACGAAGCAAACGTATCGCCGCGCCATGTCTGCTTCGTCGAGACCGGCCGAGCCAAACCGAGCCGCGAGATGGTGCTCCTCCTGACGGATGCGCTGGCCGTCCCGTTGTGGGAGCGAAACGCCTTCCTGCTTGCCGCAGGGTTTGCGCCGATGTTCCGGGAATCCGCACTGGCGAACGAGGGTGGGACGCACGGCCCGGTGGGCGCGTACGTGGTGACGGGTGGCCGTCTACGTACCCACCCAGAGCGCAAGATCTGGTGGAAACCTTTCAGTGGCTGGCGCAGCCCGTGACAGCGACGGGCAGGTCCAGATGGTGCGTCTACAGCAGGCCGCCAATAGGCTCACGGCCGTTGCGACGAGCGCTCCGGATCTTCTCGCGTAGTTCGCGTTCGGTCCACGGTGGCTGGCATCGAGCATTCCACTCGGCGAGGACGGCGAGCGCGTCGTCGTCCAGGGCGAAACCGCGGACGATGCGGCAACAGGTTCGGAAGGTGTGAAGATCGCCATGATGGCCGGCCACGGCAGCCGGAACACGAGACAGGTAGGTGAGGGCACGTTCTGTAGAAGCACGGTGTCCGTGGCCCACACCTCCGCGGACAACCGGCTCATGCGACAGGGGTTCGCCAGGTTCCACATACGGGAAGTCCTCTGGCGTTAGGACACGCGAGACGTCACGGTAGTCGACCCACACGCGGTAGGGATCGGAGTACTTGTGGTTCCAGAATCCTGGCAGCCGCGTCATCTGCGTAATGGAGGTTGCTGCCAGATCGCCGTTGAGGTCAGCGGCCAGCCGTTTCTGCAACCGTTCCGCCGTGCCTGCCTCGAAGCGACGCACGCGCCAGAGGAGGTGCACACGGTCTGGCGAGGTGTGCACTATGTAGTTCGGCTGAGGAAGATCCGACCGAAGCTCAAGTCGTCGCAGGACGGTTCGCGAACCGCGATCAACATCAAGAAACACGTGACGAATCGTTGTGACGTGACGTCTGGCGCGCGAGCGGGCTCCCACGGCGACAGCGCTGACACCGACGTAGACATCGCAGCGAGCAGCGTTCTGAGTGCGAAGCCAGTCCAGCACGCTGTCTTTGCAGGCCCATGCGAGCGAGGCAGTTCGCTGCAAAGCCTTGCCCGCGTCGGCGTTCTTCAGGAGCAGCGCCGTCCAGTCGTCATCTCTGAAACACGTTCGAAGAAATTGCGCGGCTTCATTGCGGACTTCTAGCAAGCGTGATGGGCCCTGCCCTGCAAGAGCGCTGGATTTGACTGAAAGCTTGCGGAACGGCGGGACAGGGCGCTCTGGGCCGACTTGATCGTTCGACGACGTCGCAGCTCGTCCCCGCGGCGTTATCGTCGGTTAACCGTCAGCGTTCTCCAGCCGGACCCGGATCTCGTCACGCGGTGTCTGATGCACAGTTGTTAGAAAGTTCGGAGCAACTGCTGCTCGATGTTGAGACTTATGACAGAGACACGTACGCGGCATAGAGCAATACCGCGCTGCCAACCGACGACCCACCAAGGCCGACCATGTTGCCGAGAAAGACAAGTTGATTCGACACCGGCTTGTTCAAGGTGTGGCCGCGCTGACCCACAATCGCAGCGAGGGGGAGCGAAAAACAGAATCCGTAATTCGAAATTGTCCACGTCCACGCGAGCCAGGACTTGATCGGTGCGCCGACGCTGAGCGACGAGAGAACCGCGGCAATCGCCAGTCCCAATATCGGGCCCACCGTTAGAGTGTCGTGCGCCAATCGCCACGCCCTGAGGACGTGATCTGGCGCATCCCGATGAACCGCCCGACCATAGGGCATGCCAACGAGCAGCCCCGCCACCAAAACCAGCGCGCTGTGAAACACGAGATGTCTGGCCTGTGGGTCCATGCGGCTTCGGAGAGTATCACCGTCCAAGACGCCGGCGTCCACGGGGGACCTTGCCGCCACCGCGCATGAAGCAGTAGGCGGGCCGGTCCTGCCTTGTCACGATCTGGCCCAAGCAGTCGATCGCCAATCATCAACGGACCCACCACGCGTCGACCGCCTCGATATCTACATGCACCTCAGTCCGTCGGCGGTCGAGAACGCGATTCGGCTGTAGGAGCAGCCCAATCGTCCGCCTGAAGGCGGACGCTACGACACCAAGGGGCTCGCCCACTCGGGCAGTGCGATGGGACTCGGTCCCGCTCGCGACGGCCGAAGGCTGTCGCGGCGCGACCACCGAGGACCGGACACCCCGACAGACAAACGAGCGGAGCGAGTTTGGATGGCGGGGTGGACGGGACTCGAACCCGCGGCCTCCGGCGTGACAGGCCGGCGTTCTAACCAACTGAACTACCACCCCAACGGGTAGGCCTTTGCGTAGTGGTGGGCGGTACAGGACTCGAACCTGTGACAGCCGGCGTGTAAAGCCGGAGCTCTACCAACTGAGCTAACCGCCCGGCATCGCCGGCCGCGCCGCAGCGCGACCACGCAAACCATGATTATAGGTGGAGCAGAAGCCGCAAGGCAAGGAGCGCAAAGCCCCCGAGGGTGCCCAGAACGGCCCGGTATTCCTTGTTTCGCACGGCACGTTCGAGGCTGAATCGCCTGGCTCCGTCGTAGTCCTTGGCGCGGGCGTAGCGATCGTAGCTGTCGCCAAACGTGCGCCGCAGAAACGCCTCCTCGGTGCGAATGGCGGCGGTCAGCGTCGCGCCCAGATAGACGGCGGCAAGGACACCCACGACGAGGCTCCGCACGGCGATGACGATGCCGAGCGCGAGGATGCTCGACCCGACATAGAGCGGATGCCGCATCCAGCGGTACGGCCCGGACGTGGTGACTTCCCTGCTCTTCTCGAGGTGCCCCGCGGCCCACACGCGAATGCCCTCGCCGACGGCCGCCACGACAAGGCCGCGAGTCCACGAGTTCCATGTTGGATTCGCGAAGACGAGCGCCGCGATCGCCGTGAGCCCGCCGAGCGCCACGCGCCGTCGTGCCAGGAACTCGACGACGTCAGGCAAGGGCCTCGACCCGTTTCACCACGGCGCTCACGGCCTCGTCGAGCGGAATCTCGTCGATGCACGGAGAGCCGCGACGACACTGGCGCTGATAGAGGCACTCGCAGCGGTCGGTGCGCGACACGACGACGTCGTCAGGGTTCCACGGGCCGTTGCGATCGGCATAGGTGGGGCCAAAGAGCGCCACGAGCGGCGTGCCCACGGCGCCGGCAATATGGAGCGGACCGGTGTCGCCCGAGATGGCGATGCGCGCGGCCTTGGCGATGCCGAAGAGATCGACGATCGACGTGGGCGGCGCCAGCACGGCGGCGCCGTTCGACGCCTCGACGACGGCGGCCGCCTGCGGCTGTTCCTTCGGCCCCCATAGCACGAGCGAGGACCAGCCGAAGCGCTCGCGAATCGCAGCCGCCAGGCGACCATAGCGATCCGGCGGCCAGCGCTTGTTGGGCCACGCGGCGCCGGGATTGATCAGCGCGAACGGCGCGCCGCCAAAGCGGGCCTCGACCTCCTCCACCGCCGCCGTGCGCGGCACGTTCAACGGAAACTCGGGCGTCCCGGTCTCGATCCCCAACGCCGCCACGAGCTCGAGATTCTTGAACACGACATGAGTGGCGCGCATGGTCTCGGGGGAGTCCGAATAGAAGGCGCGGGCCGCCTGCTCGCGCAGGTGCGCCTGCGGAAAACCCAGCGAGCGTTCGGCCCCCGCGAACCGCGTAATCGTGGCCGACTTGATGAGCCCCTGAAAGTCGATGGCCACCTTGTATTTCCGGTGCCGCAGCTCGCTCATCGTCGCAAACAGACGGATCATTCCGGCACGCGGGTCGATCGGCACGGCGTGATCGACCACGGTGACCATCTTGATCAGGTCGACGTAACGCGGATCCACGGCCCAGTCGATCTTTGCGCTGGGCAGCGCCGCGCGCAGGGCTGCCGCGGCAGGGATGGCGTGGATGATGTCGCCGAGCGATCCGAGGCGGACGATGAGAAAGCGGGGAGGGGCTTTGGATCCGCTCGCGCCGCGTGCCGGCGCGTCGCTCACGGCCGCGTGCCTGTCACGCGCGCGAGCAGATCGCGCGTGGAATGGTTCTTCGGGTCGCCCACGATGGCGGTGCGCCCGCCGTAGCCCTTGACGATGGCGCGCTCGGGCACGTTCTCCACGGTGTAGTCGGTGCCCTTGCAGTGCACGTCGGGGCGCAACGCCTCGAGCAGCGGCCCCACTGTGAGCTCGGAGAAGATCACCACGTAGTCCACGCAGCGCAGCGCCGCCACGATCTCGGCGCGCGCCTCGGCCGCGAGCACCGGCCGGCCGTCGCCCTTGAGGGTGCGCACCGACGCGTCGTCGTTGAGGGCCACCACGAGCACGTCGCCTTCCTGCGCCGCGCCTTCCAGGTAGCGCACGTGCCCCACGTGCAGTAGATCGAAGACGCCGTTGGCAAAGGAGATGGTGCGGCCGGCGGCACGCTCGGTTTCCACGCGCGCCACGAGGTCGGCCCGGGACAGCACTTCACCCACGTCGCACCGCCGCCAGAAGTTCCGCCGCGCTGACGGTGGCCGTGCCGCGCTTCATCACCACCAGGCCGCCCGCGTAGTTGGCCAGTCGCGCGGCCAGCTCGAACGTGGCGCCGGCGCCGAGCGCGAGCGCCATCGTCGCCATCACGGTGTCGCCGGCGCCGGTGACGTCGGCAATCTCGTCGGAGCCGTAAATGGGAATGTGCAGCGTGGGCGCGCCCTTCACGAACAGCGCCATGCCACGGCTGCCCCGCGTGATCAGCACCGCCCGCATGCGCGTGCGCTCGAGCAGATCGCGGCCGGCCTTCTCGAGCACCTTCAGGTTGTCGTTGATCCGGATGCCGAGCGCCTGCTCCACTTCGGACTCGTTGGGCGTGCACGCGGTGAGGCCGCGGTAGTCGAGCAGCCGATGCCGCGTGTCGATCAGGATCGGAATCGGCGACGCCCCGGCGGCGACGGCCGCCCGCAGACGACGCACGAGGGCCGGGGTCACGAGGCCGGAGCCGTAGTCCGACACGAGCACGGCATCGGCGCCGGCGCAGACGGCCATGGCCTGGCGCTCGAACGCGGCGCGAACGCGATCGTCGAAGCCGTTGGCCACGCTGCGATCGATGCGGACCACCTGCTGCTTCGCGGAATGGATGCCGCCGGCGAGGATGCGCGTCTTCACCGGCGTTGGGCGCGCGGCCGCGCGCACGACACGGCGGGAATCGACCCGCTTGTGGAGGGCGCGCAGCAGCCGCTGCCCCGCGTCGTCGCGGCCAACCACCGCCGCGACCACCGCGGTGCCCCCAAGCGAGGCCACGTTGTTGGCGGCATTGCCGGCGCCGCCCGGCACGATCTCGGTGGAGTCGTATTCCAGGATGAGCACCGGCGCCTCGCGCGACACTCGCGCGACGCGCCCGTACACGAATTCGTCCGCCACGACGTCGCCGATGACGGCGACCGACCGGCCCCTCAGCGCGCCGACGAGGGCGAGGAGCTGCGCAGAATCCACCCAACGGCCTCCATCAGGTTGTTGAGAATAGCATCCGGCTCCGAGAGCCCGGGCGGCGCCTCGCCGCTGTGCGCGCTGTGTCCCGAGCGCACCAGCACCGACCGGACGCCGGCTGCGTGGCCGCAGGCCACATCGATCAACCGATCCCCCACCATGAACGAGCGCGACGGATCGAGCCCGAGCTCGGTGGTTGCCTGCTCGATCATGCCGGGCTCCGGCTTGCGGCAGCGGCACACCATGCGGAACTCGGGCAACCGCGCGTCGGGGTGGTGCGGGCAGAAGTAGTAGCGATCGACGCGGGCGCCGGACCGCGCCAGGTGCCGATCGAAGGCATCGTGCACGGTCTGCAGGAACGGCAGGTCGATGATCCCGCGCCCGATCGCCGACTGGTTGGTGATGACCACCACTACGAACCCGGCGCGATTGAGCAGGCGGATGGCGTCGGACGTCCACGGAAAGATCTCGAGCAGCTCGAGTCGATCGATGTAGCCGCGCTCTTCGCTCAGCGTGCCGTCGCGGTCGAGGAAGACGGCGGGACGACCGCTCACGCCGTGGGCCTCATGGCCTCAGCCACGGCGGCCTCCACGCGCGCGGCGTCGAGGCCGGTCATGCACCGGTGATCGATAGGACACTCTCGAAGCATACAGGGACGGCAGAAGACGTCGTGAATGAGGACGGTCGCGGGCCGGGCGGCACGCGCCAGCGGCGCCGTCTCCTTCTCCCGCGTCGGGCCAAACAGCGCCACGACGCGGACGCCCAGTGCCGCCGCCAGATGCATGGCGCCCGAGTCGTTCGACACGCAGGCGCCGGCCAGCGCCAGTACGCCGGCGAGCGCGCGCAGCGTGGTGGCGCCAGCCAGGTCCAACACGTGAGGGCGCGCCTGCGGCGTGACCAGCCCCTGCACCAGCGTCGTGGCGCTGGCGTCCACCGGAGCGCCCACCAGCACGCACGTCGCACCGTGCGTGGACACGAGGGTGGAGACGAGCGCGGCGTAGCGCTCGGGAGGCCAGCGCTTCGCGTGGCCGTAGGCAGCACCGGGGGCAAGCGCGATCACCGGCCGCTGCCCGTCCCACCCGCGCGCCGTGAGCAAGGCCCGCCCCGTGGCCACATCGTCTGCGGCGGCGGTCAGCATCGGCTCGAGCGGGCCGGCCGGCACATCGAGCGCCTGCGTGAGCTGCTGGTAGTACGCGGCCTGATGGCGGCTGCCTCGCGGCTTCGGCACTGCGCGGGTGAGGAGCGGCGAACGCCAGTCGGCGGCGTAGCCCCACCGCGCCGGCACGCCTGCGGCGCGCAAGAGCCAAGCGGACGCCATCGAGTTCGGGAGCAGGACGGCGGCATCGAACGCCGCGTCGCGCAGCGCGGCGGCATCGGCTCGCAACCCGGCGCGATCGAACACCCGACCTTTCCATCGCAACGTCACGACGGCATCGAGCCCGTGCGCCAGCGCAAACATCGGGGCCACGCTGGCGCGCGCGGCCACCGCCAGGTGCGCCGCGGGGAACCGCCGCCGGAGATCGGCAATGGCCGGCAGCGCCATCACGGCGTCGCCCAGCCAATTAGGCGACACCACCACGAGCCGCGACGGATCACCCATCGATACGCCAGCGGCGGTGCATCCACAGCCACAGCTCGGGGTGCCGTCGCACGTACATCTCGAGCACGTCGGTGCACCGTTGCGTGAACTCCCCCACCGGGTCGGGCGAGTCGGCCGGGGGCGGCTCCACCGGGTGCTCGTAGATGAAGCGGTAGCGCCCGCCGGGCAGCGGCAGCGTGAAGACGGGAATGACGGCGGCGCCGGTGCGCAGCGCCAGCGCCGCCAGCGCCGACGTGGTGGCCGCCGGGCGGCCGAAGTAGTCCACCGTGACCGCCTCCGAGGTGTGGATGTGCTGGTCGATCAGGATGGCGACGGCGTGGTTCTCGCCAAGCTCGCGCAGGACGCGGCGCAGCGCTCCCTGGCGGTAAATCACTCGGTTGCCGGTCATCGTGCGCAGCTGCTCGAGCCAGTCGTGCAGCTTCGGGTTGTCGAGCGGCCTCGCCATCACGGCGATGCTCGGCGAGTGGAACGGATGGGTGATGGCCTGCATCTCCCAGTACCCGAAGTGACCGGTCACGAAGAACATCCCCTTGCCCTTGGCGTGGGCGGCGTGAATACGCTCCACACCCTCCACCTCCATCAGCGCCTTCATCTCGTCTGGCGTGAGGCTCCGGAACCGCAGCAGCTCGAACACCAGCGCGCCGAAGTGGGCGTACATCGCCTTGGCGAGCGCGCGGCGCTCGCCCGCGGAGCGCAACGGAAACGCGCGCGCCAGGTTGTCGAGCGCGATGCGGCGGTGACCGCCGTCCACCCAGAACATGAAGCGCCCGAATCCATGGCCCAGCGAGCGCACCGCCGACATCGGCAACAGCGAGACGCCGGCCATGACGGCGCGCACGAGCGCCGCCTCCACCGGAAACCGGATCGCGTCGAGCCGGGGCGAGCCCATCAGCGCGCGCCGGCCTCGGGCGCCATCGCCGCCCGCGCCTCGGCGAGGCGGGCCAGGAACCAGTCCTTGAACTCGCGCGCCGGCTCTACGGCGGCGCGCATCGGGACATAGGTCCACGCGATGTCGTGCGGCAGCGGCAGCGACGTCAGGCGTACGGCGTCCTTTTCCGTGGTGATCACGCCGCCGGCTCCGAGCATCTGCACGGTGTCGTGAATCGTGGCCACGTCCTTCCGGGTGAACCAGTGGTGGTCGCGGAACACCATCGGCTGCGCCACTTCCCAGCCGAGCCCTTCGACCGTGGCAAAGAAGCGCTCGGGCCGCGCGATGCCCGCCACCGCTACGAGCCGGCGGGTGGTGCCGAACGCGCCTTCCGACACCGCGTCGCCAAACGGCCGGACCAGCCGAGGCGTGGCGAACTCCAGCCCCAGCGTGAACACCGGCCCCTTGCCGAGCACCGCCGCCACCGGGGCCGCCTCTTCAAAGGCGCCTGCCACGATGATCGCGTCCGCGGCGCGCGCGGCGCTCAGCGGCTCGCGCAACCGGCCATGTGGCAGCAGCTCCTCGCGCACGTCCTCGGGCTGGACCAGCAGCAGATCGACGTCGCGCGCGAGCTCCAGGTGCTGAAAGCCGTCGTCGAGCAGCACCACCGTGGCCCCGAAGCGACGTTGGGCCAGCACGCCGGCCAGGTAGCGGTCCGGACACACCAGCACCGGGACGCCGGGCAGCGTGCGGGCGAGCAGCTGCGGCTCGTCGCCCGAGCGCTCGACCGGCTCGAACACCAGGCGGCCGTCGCTCACCACGAGCACGCCGTCCACGTGATCGCGGCGGGCGTACCCGCGGCTGAGAATCACGGGGCGCGCTCCCGCCGCGAGCAGCAGCCGCGCCAGCGAGGCGACGGCGGGCGTCTTGCCACTGCCCCCCACCGACAGGTTGCCGACGCTGACGACGGGGACGGTGAGGCGACGCCGAGAGTGCGGCCGCCGCGCAAACCACGCCCGCCGCGCCTGCGCGATCTGACCGTAGGCGGCGCTGAGCAGCCTCAATGCACTATGCGGAACGGCCGCACAACCGCCGACCGCGGCGCATCCGGCGGCAGCACCTGGGCAATCGCCGCCATCGTCTTGTCTTTGGCACCGCGGTTGGCAAGTACCAGGGCCCGGGCGGCGGCGCCGAGCCGCGCACGGCGCACCGGGTCGGCCATCAGGCTGAGCACCGTCTCCTCGAGCTCGCGCTCGTTCTGCACCTTGATCGCCGCGCCGTTGGCCAGGAACGTGTCGGCAATCTCCTGGAAGTTGTGCATGTAGGGGCCGAACATGATCGCCTTGCCGTGGGCGGCCGGCTCCAGGATGTTGTGGCCGCCGGCGGGGACGAGGCTGCCGCCGACGAAGGCCGCGGTGGCGAGCTGATAGAGCTGCGCCAGCTCGCCAATGGTGTCGAGCACGACGGCGTCGGCCCTTGGCTCCGCGTCGATCGGCAGCTCGGTGCGTCGCACCGTGGCCAGCCCCTCGTGGCGGCACAGCCGCTCTACTTCCGCGAAGCGATCCGGATGGCGGGCCGCGATGATCAGCAGCGCCCCCTGGCCGCCCGGTGACGAGCGCAACCGGTTGAAGGCGCGAATGACCGGCTCCTCCTCCCCGCGCAGCGTGCTGCCGGCCACCAGCACCGGACGATTGAGCGCCACGCGGAAGAAGCGCAGCACACGCTCGGGCCCGCGCTTCGGAATCGGCGCGCTCTGCAACGCATCGAACTTGAGGCTGCCGGTGATGATGATCTTCGCGGGATCCACGCCAAGGGCCGTGAGCCGCCGCGCCGCCTCTTCGCCCTGCACGCAGAACCGGCTCACGTCGGCGAGCACCCGACGGAACCAGGGCGCCACCAGGCGATAGCGGCCGAACGACCGCGGCGAGATGCGCCCGTTGATGACCATGGTGGCCACGCCCCGCTTGCGACACTCGCGCAGCAGGTTGGGCCAGATCTCGGTCTCGACCATCAGGAACAGCCGCGGACGCACCACACGCAGAGTGCGACGCACCGTGATGGCCCAGTCGAACGGCAGATAGAAGGTGCCGTCCACGTCGGGCACGCTCTGGCGGGCGAGCTGCTGCCCCGACAGGGTGGTGGTGGACAGGAAGAGTCGCAGCTGCGGATACCGCTTGCGCAGTTCGGCAAGCACCGGCCGGGCCGCCAGCACCTCGCCCACCGACACCGCGTGCACCCAGATCGAGTCCTCGCCGTCCAGATTGAACGACACCGGCAAATACCCCAGCCGCTGCCGGAGGCTGCCGACGTACTTGTTGTGCCGGAGCGCCTGGTACACGAAGTACGGTGTGCAGGCCACCAGCACGAGGAGGGTGAGGACGCTATAGAGGAAATACACTGCTAGAAATACAGGCCTATTCTACAATCGGGTTTTGGGCTGACTCACCAGGTTCTTCATAGAGTGGTTCGCGTCGGAGGGGAGAGGCAATGGCAGTGAAGGTCGGGATCAACGGGTTCGGGCGTATTGGCCGCAACATCATGCGCGCGGCGATGAAGCACAAGGACATCGACTTCGTGGCCGTCAACGATCTGACCAACGCCGCCACGCTGGCCCACCTGCTGAAATACGACTCGGTCATCGGCAACCTCGACGCCGACGTCAAGGCGAGCGGCGAGGGCATCTCCGTGAACGGCGACGAGTTCAAGGTGCTGGCCATCAAGGACCCGGCGCAGCTGCCGTGGAAGGACCTGGGGGTGGACGTCGTGTTCGAGTCCACGGGTCTGTTCACCGATCGCGACAGTGCGGCCAAGCACATCGCGGCCGGCGCCAAGAAGGTGATCATCACCGCCCCGGCAAAGAAGCCGGACGTGACGGTGGTGCTGGGCGTGAACGAGGGCAGCTACGACCCGGCGAAGCACCAGATCATTTCCAACGCCTCCTGCACCACGAACTGTCTGGCCCCGGTGGCGAAAGTGCTCCACGAGTCGTTCGGGATCAAGAAGGGGTGGATGACGACCGTCCATTCCTACACCAACGACCAGCAGCTGCTCGACCTGCCGCACAAGGACCTGCGGCGCGCCCGGGCCGCGGCGCTCTCGATGATCCCCACCACCACGGGCGCGGCCTCGGCCATGGGCGAAGTGATGCCGGCGCTCAAGGGCCGGCTCGACGGGTTCTCGATGCGCGTGCCCACGCCGAACGTGTCGGTAGTGGATCTCAGCGCCATCCTCGACAAGACCACGACCGGCGACGAAGTGAACGCCGTGCTGCGCGCCGCCGCCACTGGCCCACTCAAGGGCATCCTGGCGATGTCGGACGAGCCGCTGGTGTCGATCGACTTCAAGGGCAACAGCCATTCCTCGATCGTGGACACCGCCTATACCAAGGTGATGGACGGCGACTTCGTGAAGGTCGTCTCGTGGTACGACAATGAGTGGGGCTACTCGAACCGCTGCGTGGATCTGCTGCAGCTCCTGGTGAAGAAGGGCCTCTAGGTGGCCAGGCGCACGATTCGAGCTCTGGCGCTCAAGGGGCGCCGCGTCTTCATCCGCGTCGACTTCAACGTGCCGCTCAAGGGCGGCGTGATCGGCGACGACACCCGCATCCGCGAGTCGCTGCCGACCATCCAGCACGCGCTCCACGCCGGAGCGTCGCGCGTGATTCTGGCGTCGCACCTCGGCCGGCCCAAGGGCAAGCCGAACGCCGACATGAGTCTGGCGCCGGTGGCGGCCCGCCTGCAGGAGCTGCTGCACAAACCGGTGGCGTTCGCCACCGACTGCGTCGGCCCGGCGGCTGAAAGCGCCGTGAACGGTGCGCCCGAGGGCGGCGTGGTGCTGCTCGAGAACCTGCGGTTTCACGCCGAGGAAGAAAAGAACGACCCGGGGTTTGCCGGCCAGCTCGCGGCGCTGTGCGACGTCTACGTGAACGACGCTTTTGGCGCCGCGCACCGGGCGCATGCGTCGGTCGAGGCGCTCGTGAAGCTCGTCCCCGAAGCGGGCGCCGGCCTGCTGATGGAAAGGGAGATCAAGTACCTCAGCCAGGCGCTCGAGTCGCCCGCGCGGCCGTTCGTGGCCATCCTGGGCGGCGCCAAGGTGTCGGACAAGATCGAGGTGATCGAGAACCTGATGCCGCGCGTGGACACGCTGATCATCGGCGGCGCGATGGCCTACACGTTCTTCAAGGCGATGAACCGCCCCGTCGGCAAGTCGCTGGTCGAGGACGACAAGCTCGACGCCGCGCGCGCCATCATGACCGCGGCGCAGAAGCGCAATCTCACGCTGCTCCTTCCGGTGGACCACGCGGTGGCGCCGGCCATCGAACCGGGGGCGCCGTCGGAAATCCTGCTGGTGGACGATGCGTCCATCGGCAGCCGGATGGGCCTCGACATCGGGCCCAAGACCATGCACGACTACGCCGACGCTCTGAAGGGGGCGCACACCGCCGTGTGGAACGGGCCGATGGGCGTGTTCGAGATCGATCAGTTCGCCCGCGGCACGATTGCCGTGGCGCACGCCGTGGCCGCCGTGCGCGGCACGACGATCATCGGCGGCGGCGACTCGATCGCGGCGGTCAAGAAGGCGGGCGTCACCGACAGGATCACGCACATTTCCACCGGCGGCGGCGCGTCACTCGAATGGCTCGGCGGCCGCACGCTGCCGGGTGTGGCAGTGCTGCCAGAGGCCTGACATGCGCACACCCATCATCGCCGGCAACTGGAAGATGTACAAGACGGTGGCCGACACCGTGAAATACGTCAAAGAGTTCCGCGTGATGGTGAAGGACATCTCCGATGTGGAGATCGTGGTAGCGCCGCCGTTCACCGCCATGCACGCCGCGGCCGAGGCGGCGCGGAACAGCAACGTGATCATCGCGGCGCAGGATCTCTACTGGGAGCGCGAGGGCGCCTTTACCGGTGAAGTGAGTGCGCAGATGGTGCGCGAGGCCGGCGCGGAATACGTGATCATCGGCCACTCCGAGCGCCGCACGCTGTTCGGCGAGACCGACACCGCGGTCAACCAGAAGACCGTGGCGGCGTTTGCCGCCGGACTCACCCCGATCGTCTGCATCGGCGAGACGCTCGATCAGCGCGACCGCAACGAAACGCTCGCCGTGCTGGACCGCCAGATCACACAGGGGCTGGAGGGGCTGACCGGCGAGCAGCTCACCCAGCTCGTGATCGCCTACGAGCCGGTGTGGGCCATCGGCACCGGCCGCACCGCCACCCCGGCCCAGGCCGGCGAAGCCCACACCCACATCCGAGGCCGACTCCGTCAGTGGTTCGGGGCCGAGGCTGCCGACACGTGCCACGTCATCTACGGCGGCAGCGTGAAGCCCGAAAACGCCAAAGATCTGGTGGGCCAGGCCGACGTGGACGGGGCGCTCGTGGGCGGCGCCAGCCTGGATATCCGGGCGTTTTTCGAGATCGTCTCGAAAAGCCGGCCGGCGACGGTATAATCAGGGTTTCCGTCACGGACGAATCGAATGCTGTATTACCTGGTCGTCACGGTTTACGTCATCACCTGCATGGTGCTCGTGCTCGTGATCCTGCTGCAGCAGGGCAAGGGCGGCGACATCGCCAACGCGTTCGGCGGCGGCGCCAGCCAGGCCGCGTTCGGTGCCCGCAGCGGCGCCACCGTGCTGTCGCGTGCCACCGCCATCGGCGCCATCATCTTCGTGGTCGGCGCCATCGTGCTGAGCATCCTCGGCCAGCGGGGTCCCGGTTCTGTCGTGTCGGGTCGCGGCGGTCCCGCAGCGACGCCGCCGGCGACAGCTCCGAAGCCGGCCAACCCGGCGGCTCCGGCTCCGCAAGGCAGCGCCCCGGCGCCGACTCCGGCGCCACCGGCGAAGAAGTAGGGCCACAGAAGTAGGGGCCGCCTTCAGGCGGCCCGTTGAAGTTTTCGTAGGAGCAGGTCTTTTAGACCTGCCCGACCCGGCGGGTGCAACGCCCGCCGACAAGACCACGCGGAAGTGGCGGAATTGGCAGACGCACCAGCTTGAGGGGCTGGCGGTAGCAATACCGTGAAGGTTCGAGTCCTTTCTTCCGCACCAATCCTTAAGTACTAGGAAGGCAACTGCTTGCTGGCGGGAGCCTGTTCGTGCGCGGCCACGTTGGCTGGTGCGCTTGCGTCGGCCGTGTGCAACGACTGTGCAACGCGCTTCTGCTGTTCTCGGCCCTGTTCCTGCTGTTCCCGGTGGCGTTCGAGCGTCTGCATGGCGATGTGCAGCCCGCGCCGATGGGTATTCAAGTACCGCGAAGTCGTCATCAAGTTCGAGTGTCCCAAGATCCGCGACGTGTAGCTGATCGGCACGCCGGCTTCGTCGAATCGCGAGCCGGCTTCGTGCCGAAGGTCGCGAAGCTGGAGGTCGGGAAAACCCGCGGCGTCTCGTGCTCGCCTCCATGCCTCGCGGATCGATTTCACCCGCTCTCCGACTTCATTCCCGAAAACGTACGCATCAGGACCAAGCTCCTCCCCTGCCGCATCGTGCCGCCGCAGTTCCAGGACGCCGAGTAAGCGAGTTGAGATCGGGACGAGTCGCGCCGTGCGCGTCTTGGCCTTGGCGGCTTCGATGACGAGCTCGCGCCGCGCGAGGTTCACGTTGCGCCACTGCATCGTGAGAATCTCGCCGACGCGGCATGCCGTGTCGAGTAGCGCCACCACGACGGCGTGAAGGTGTGGATCGCACGCCCTCAACAGCCGCCCCTCGTCGTCCTCCCCTGAGAACCGCCACGCCCGCGGCGATTCTTTCTCAAGCGATATCGCGGACAAAGTGCCGAACTTGAACGGCGTGCGTTCGAGATATCCCGTGCGAAGCGCCCAGTTGAGCATCTTTCGCAGGAGCTTCAAATCGTGATTCACGGTCACCGCGGAGAGCCCTGCGGTCTTTCGTGCGTAACGAAACGCCTCTATGTCGCCGGTGGTGATCGCCGCAAGAGGCTTCTCGCCGAAGGTCAGAGGTGGGGACGTCCCGGGAAGCATGAATGCCTCAATCGTTCGCAAGCGATACGAGTTGTCGCGGGGCCGAACAAGCTGCACGCCTCGACGCTCCTCCCAAATCGCAGCAAACCCCTTAAACGAAAGCGGTGCGGCGATACTCTCTGACGCTGGCGGCGTCACCTGTCGTGGGTACTCGCCAGACCGAATCGCCGATCGCAATCGATCCGCTTCGGCCATCGCTTCAGACTTGCTCGTGATCGAGTGTCCGACTTCACGAACCAGACTGAGGCGGTGATGCACACCTTTCCACTTGAAGTTGAAGTGCCAGCCGTGGGGACACTTCGGCCACAATCGCCGAGCGCATCCGCATCGCTTGCGCACCCCTCCGTTCTGCTTCCGCATCCAAACCTCCTAATAATCGCGGCACGGGCCGCGCCCGGAGGCTATCGGAGAGGCGGCCCGTAAAAGGGTCGTCGTTCGGAGGAGCCACTCGTCGATCCATTCAGTGCGTAGTCGAAGCTCGCGACGGCCGCCAACCCGTGCGGCCACGAGCCGTCCGGAGCGGACCTCTCGATAGATCAACTTTGGGCCGCACCGGGCTCGCTCCGCCGCCTCGCTGACAGTCAACCAAGGCGACGCGGCCCCCGCCACCAGATCCACGCGACCGCTTGTGACGTCGGCTGCGCTCGTCAGTGATGTCAACGGTTTCAACACTGCTCCCCCAAGTTGAGGTGAACTCGACTCGATCGACTGTTATCCCTGCGGAGGCGTCGCGTGGATCGGTGACTTCGCTGACTTCACTGATCAGCGCTTGGCGCATACGAAGTCCGAAGCCATCGCAACTCGCTCTTTCGGTAGGAGGGTCTGCTTCACGTAGACCATTTGCCGACGGCCATCGATTCGCCACAGCCCGTCTTTCGAGTCCGGGTTTCGTGCTGCGACATAGCCGGCCGATTCGAGCCGTCGCGGGATTTGGCGTGAGTTGCGACGATCGTCGAGGTAGGTCGCCAACTTTGCTCCTGCGTTCGCGGAAATCTCAGCGAGCGTAACCGCCGTTGGAGATCCAAGCTGCTCGAAAGCATCCGCAAGCTCCGCGTCCTCCGGTGCCCGATTTGCATCAACCATGTCCCAGAACGCAGCCGTTTTCGGTGGCGGTGACTTTGGGTCGAACCCGGAAAGGTCACGCGATGCCAGGTAAGCCGCGACGTGTCGGTCGCCACCCGCCGCGAACCATCGGTAGAGCTTCTGAAAGTAGAGAGGATCTACTTCTGACTGCGTCAGATCAGACCAAGCCACGAAGTGCCGTCGATCATCCGCGGGCAAGAAAAGCCCATCTGACTTGTGGTTTGTTGTGATCACGACGCCGCAGACGTTCCATGCCGCGTACTCACGCAGGTTCTTCTCGTCAACCCGCAGGACGTCTGGTGGGGCGGCAGTGTAAATCTTGAGTCGGTCGTAGAAGGTGTAGCGGTCGAGGTCGCCAAGATCACGCGCCTCACTGATTCGTAAGATCACTGATCTCACGAAGCCATTGAAGCGACCGAGGAGGTGAGTCGGTGACACCTCCGCAAAGTTCCACGGTCCGATGGCGGACTTGATGGGTTCGAGAATCGAGTCTTTCCCGATGCCTTGCATACCGCCCATGACCACGGCGTGGTTGATCTTTTCGTGCGGCCGCTGCACGCGGTGGGCCAACCACGAGACGATGTGTTCAGCCTCGTTGGGATAGACGCGCGCGACATGGTCAAGCCATGGCTGCGCTTTGCGAGCATCTCCTTTCGAGATGCGAGTCGGACGATACAGGTTGAAGCACGCGCATCCGGACCGTTCGATCCATCCGCCGTCTGAGACGAGACGGTCCTCGATCCGCTGAGGAAGAGCAGGCGCCCAGACGATCTGTTCTACAGGGCGGTGGGTATCGATCCACTTACTCGCAAGAATCGTTTCGGGCTGTCCGTTCTTGTCGGTCTTGATATTGCCGTTGGCATCGCGCAGGGGGACGGCCGCTACTCGCGCATCGACGCTGCTCGCCGGCCACAGATCGCCACTCGGGCCGAAAATGTACTGGTGCTTCGGCATGTAGGCGTGGAAGTCCTCCAACCTCACGCCGTCGTCGTCGCTATTCCGTTGGCTTGTCACGGCGGTCCTCCCGGCAGAGGCGTTCGAGTTCATGTTGGGGCACTCGGACCGCACGTCCCAGGCGCACGACTCGAAGGGCGCCCCGACGACAGAGGCGCTTGATGAATTCGGGAGAGACGGCGAGTTGCTCGGCCGCCTTTCGTATTGTGAGCAGTTGTTCCACGGGTTCCCTCCTGCCCGCACTGGAGTGGCACGACGGGCCTTTCGATGGCAAAGTTACGTGAATGCCGGCGTTGCCGATATCCAACGAAATTCCCCGTTCTGGCCCTCCTCTCCTCACGGCCACCGTAGCTTTCAGGTGGTTGGGACTGCGCGGTGAGGCCGGGGAATCCTTCAGAAGGCTCTGCGATGAAGGATGCGAGCCGGGTCAATTGCTCGGACTGTTCCGCCGCTTGACGGTTGGCCGGGTGACGGGTGCACGCAGACGCAGGCGAGTTCAGAGGCTGACGCCGTACAGAACATTCAGCGGCCTGCAGGTGACTGGAAAATTCGACGCGTCCGACTCACCGCGAGTAGATATAGCTCAGTCGGTTGAAGCAACGATCGTTTCGACCCCGATTCGCCGACTCAGGACGGACGACCTCGTGCGTCTGACCGAACAGCTGCTTACGTGCGAAACCGACCTGCGAGAATTGCTTGCGACCGGCTTGGCCCGTCGCGTTACGCAAGCGCCGGTTCTCAATACCGCTCTCCCTGGACAGCTCCGTGCGTTGGCCGACTGGCTCGAACGCCTTCTGCCCGAGGACGGTTGTCGTACTGATTCCAAAGCGACTGGTTCCCGGCGGGCATACATCACGGTGGATCCTCGCCCGCTTGACAGCATCGAAACGGCGCTCGGCAAGTTCGAGGTCCGCGATCTGGCGCCGCTGCAGCGACGCTTTGGGAGGCTGGCGGCGCGAATACGCGGTCTTTTCAACAGCCAGCACCAATCGACGATCGCGGACGATCTACCTGCGGGCCTGTTGCTGTTGCCTGACCGACTGGACGCCTTTGCACGCACGTTTGTCGGGCGAATGATGGCGGAGACGATCGGGCCGAAACGATCGCCGGAACGAACCCGGATCCTGATGCTGCTCTTCGCCTACTTGAAGGACCGAACTGGCCGCTACCATGAGGCGCATGTAGCTTCGATCCTCAATGGGCTGGGCTTCTTGCTCAGCCAGGCCGAGAACGGCGCGTTACAGAACGACGAGGCATCACTGCGCAAGTGGCGGTCGAGGCAGAAGCCTGTCGGGCCGCCGGTCGCGCACTCAGTCGCGTAGCGACGATCGGCGTCGAGTCAGTGCGATGCGACGAATCGTCGCCTTCGCCGTCGCGTTTTCTCCCCGCATTCTGGCCTGACGCTGACGCGCTAGTCCCCCTTTTCGGCCGAGCATTGAGCGCGCCCAGGCGTGTGGTTCTTGATGCCGGTTAGGGAGGTGGCGCCGACGGCAGGTTCGTCGAACGCGCCGACGAGGCATGCCGATCTCCCGCGGCTCTCTCTTGAGCGCTGTCTCTCTCCTTCTCGCCTGGGCTCGTGCCCAAACGGCGTGCCTAACGCTGGTTTCGAGAGCATGGAGGGCTTCAGCCGCTCCCTCCACGAATTGCACGACGCCAGCCGTCGAGATTTTGACGATCTCGCGCGTCCTTAGCGTCGTGAGTGCCGCGTTGAAACGAGCAGCGCGAAGCCGACGGTGGTGCTGCTGGAGTCGCCGACGCTGCAATCCGCCCGGACGTCGAGCAACGCTCAGAAGGAGCGCACGGGCGTCGTCGTTACGGATGATCTCGCCGAGCGCCCACCGAAGTCGCTGTTGCTGAGTCATCGGCTCCCGACAGGCGGGCGGGGGCGCCGGAGGAGGCGTGAGCGCGTTCGGGCCGTACCAGAAGCGGGCAAGGCCGGCGAGGCTAGGGTGTGGCCGAAGCATTTCAAGGGGCAGTCGCGGCACCGGCCATGGTCCGCGGCCAAGAGCGGTCACGTAGCCGGCTTGGCGAAGCGCAGAGAGCGCTCGGTAGGTCAGATCCAGGCGCCCCTGGGCATCGAGTCGTTCGATCCCTTCTAGCAGCGTCCGCAGGAGCACGGCTCGATCAGGATACTCGTCGCCAGTAAAGCCGCTGAACATGCGACGAATATAACAGGCACACCGACCGATCGCGCTGGTTGCCCTAGTAGCCGAGTAACAAGGCGCGGACGATGGGCGCCCAGGTCGAGAGGACTAGGCGAATCGTAAGGGCGATGATAGCAAGCGCGAAGACGTCGAAGAGCAAGTTGCCAAGCTTCTCGGCAAGGCGGCAGCATCGAGTCGCCATCGCGCGCGCGACAAGGCGTCCGAGTGCTCTGGCTCTCGCGATTGTCAATGGCGACGGCATCAAGACCAGAAGCTCATTCATCTCACGGTCCAGGGCCTGGAGCGTTTGCAGCCAAAACCGAGCTTCGCGCACGCGAGCGGGACGCGAGCGCAGCGACAGCGAGGCCGCCGTAACGAAGGCAGCAAAGCGCCCTGGGGGCGCGCTGCTGCAACACCGGAGCATCGATTGAGAATCGACTGAGGCGCCTGTCCCATTGTGACAGCTGCGCACAACTGCTCGTTCCGTCGGTCGATTTGAGCGACCTCCTTGACCCGCAGCTCTACTGTCGGTTTTCAGAAGGAAGGGACCCCGGCTTTTCAAAACCTTGCCCCCCTGACTTGTCCACCCACGTCTGCGTGCGCGAGCGAGTGACGAAGACGCCGCCGCAGTCTACCCGGTTCGCATCCTTTCTCGGTACGGCGCG
>DASYRM010000218.1:0-5225 GCA_036004405.1 Vicinamibacterales bacterium | reverse complement strand
ATCCTGCGGCTGACGCTCGACGGCAAGCCGGCACCGGGCAATCCAATGGCTGGGAAGATCGGCGCGGCGACTATTCCGCTCATCGATCCGCCGCCCGACACGGAAGCGGCCAAGACCGCGGCCGTCATGAGCACCTACACGTTCCCGGGGCCGAACCTTGCGCCGTCGGAGACGTGGACGAGCGGGCATCGGACGCCGTACGGCCTGGCGTTCGCGCCGGATGGGCGGCTGTGGGAAGTCGAGCACGGCCCACGAGGCGGCGACGAGCTGAACCTGATCGAGCCTGGCAAGAACTACGGCTGGCCGCTCGTCTCCTACGCCGTCAACTACGACGGCGTGCCGATTCCCAGTCCGGATTCGCGGCCGGATCTGGCCAAGCCGGTGATCTATTGGACGCCGATCATCGCACCGGGCAATTTGATGTTCTACACGGGCGCGATGTTTCCGCAATGGCGTGGTTCCGCGCTGATGGGCGGCTTGGCGACGCAAACGCTCAACCGCATTACGTTCGATGGCAAGGGCGGCGCGGCGCCCGCCGAACGCTGGAGTGTCGGGCACCGGATTCGCGATGTGGAGGTCGGTCCGGACGGCGCGCTCTGGATGCTCGAGGACGCGAATCCGGGCGCGCTGTTCCGCGTGACGCCGAAGCAGCCAAGCAGCAGGTAAGGTCCGGCTTCAGCCGACCTCCAACGAACGCGCCTGGCGCGTCACCGGATATCTCGGCTCCGCTCGCCGGCCACGCGGCGACTCAGTGCGTGATGTTCCAGCTACGATTCGCGGCGACAGCCCCACGCCGCGAGTCCGTCTCGCTTCGCGAGATACCCGGCGCCGCGTGACGGCGGTTCGCAGCATGAGTCGAGAATTCCGAAGCGCGACGCGACCCGCGCACGCGCCACACCGACGCCGACTACCCCGAGCGCATGAGCGAGGACGAGCTGAAGCAGTCCGCCATCGTCATGGCGACGTTTGTTTGGCATGCGGCGGTCTCGGCTTCGTCGATCACTGATTTCTTGGGGTGTGCGCCGCTGTGCAACATTGAACATCACCGTGTTCCCGTCGAGCCTATGCTTCCCGGCAGCGGATGGCGTTGCTGGCGTTCTCGCTCGACGGCCCGGATCGTGACAATGGAACCGGGATCCACGCAGTCCGGGCAACATGCCTCTGAATGCAGGGACGCGTGTCGGCGCGTACGAGATTCTCTCTGCCCTCGGCGCTGGCGGCATGGGCGAAGTCTATCGCGCGCGTGACACAAAGCTTGGGCGCTATGTCGCGCTGAAGGTCATCCCCGACACGCTCGCCCTCGATCCAGATCGCCTCGCACGCTTCAAGCGCGAGGCGCAGGTGCTTGCCTCGCTGAACCATCCTCACATTGCCGCGATTTACGGTTTCGAGGACAGCGGTGAGACACCTGCGCTCGTACTCGAACTCGTCGAAGGCGAGACGCTCGCCGATCGGATTGCGCGTGGCGCCATTCCGCTGGGCGAAGCGCTGCCGATGGCGCGACAGATCTGCGAGGCGCTCGAAGGGGCGCACGAGGCGGGGATCATTCACCGCGATCTGAAGCCGGCGAACATCAAGGTCACGCCGGATGGCGTGGTGAAGGTCCTGGACTTCGGGCTCGCGAAGCTGGAGGAGCCAGCCGGCAGCGGGCAGCCGGCGGTCGGCGCCCGTCTCTCCGAAGTGCCGACGATCACGTCGCCCGCGATGATGACCGGCGTTGGCGTCATCCTCGGCACCGCGGCCTACATGGCGCCCGAACAAGCGAAGGGACGCGAGGCGGACAAGCGCAGCGATGTGTGGGCCTTCGGCTGCGTGCTCTTTGAGATGCTGACGGGGACGCGAGCCTTTGACGGGGATGATGTCGCGGAGGTGCTGTCGCGCGTGCTGCAGCGAGAGCCTGAGTGGGAGGCACTCTCGTCCAACGTGCCGCAGTCGATTCGCACGCTGCTGCACGGGTGCCTCGTCAAGGATCGCCGCAAACGGATCGCCGACATCGCGGCGGCACTGTTCGTACTCGACCACCAGACAGGCCTCACGGCCACCGGCACGGTGTCGGCCGCACCGCTGCCACGCAGGCCCCTGTGGCAGCGCATCGCGGCGCTGACGGCCGGTGCGCTGGTGGTTGCCGCTGTCGGGGGCGCGGCGATGTGGTTCGTCACGCTCCCTTCGCCGGCTCGTATCTCGCGTCTGCTGATCGCTCCGACGGGCGCCGCCGCGCTGACCATCAGCGGTCTGGATCGCGATCTCGCCATCACGCCCGACGGTTCCCGCGTCGTCTATGTGGGCAACCGCGGCACGCAGCTGTTCGTCCGCGCGCTCGACGCCCTCGATGCGGTGGCGGTGTTCACCGGCGCGCCGCGCGGGCCGTTCGTCTCCCCCGATGGCCAGTGGATCGGGTTCGTGGACGGCATCGCGACGTTGAAGAAAGTGGCGCTGACCGGCGGGCCGGCGGTCACGCTGGCCACGCTCGACGGCAACGCTCGTCGCGGCGCCACCTGGGCACCCGATGACACGATCATCGTCGCGTCGATCGGCCTGCTGCGGGTCGCGGCGACGGGCGGTCCGACGACGGTCCTCACGCGGCCCGACCGCGCGCACGGCGAACTCAATCATGCCTGGCCGGAACTGCTGCCGGGCGGCCGGGCCGTCCTGTTCACGATCGCGGCGGTGACCGGCGGCCTCGATGCCGCACAGGTCGCGGTCCTGGACCTTGAGACCGGGACGCGTAAGGTCCTCGTGCGCGGCGGCAGTCACGCCCGCTTCGCGTCGAGCGGCCATCTCGTCTACGCGGCGGCGGGCACGCTGCGAGCGGTGGCGTTCGACCTGGCCACCTTGGAGACGCGCGGCACGCCGGTGCCGGTCGTCAGAGACGTGGTGACGACACTAAACACCGGCGGCGTGGACGCCGTGGTGGCCAGCGACGGCACGCTGGCCTACGTGTTGGGGGGCGCCATCGGGGCGGATGTTCGTGCGCCGCGCACGCTGGTGTGGGTGGACCGACAGGGCCGCGAGACACCGATCCCGGCGCCGCCGCGCGCATATCTCTATCCTCGGCTGTCCCCCGATGGCAGGCGCGTCGCCGTGTCCGCTGCCGATCGGGAGGCCGACATCTGGGTCTGGGATCTCAGCCGCACGACGCTCACCCGCGCCACGTTCGATCCTCGTCTTGATACCTACCCGGTGTGGACGCCTGACGGTCACCGGCTGCTCTTCGGTTCAGACCGGACGGGCGCACGGAATCTCTACTGGCAGGCGGCCGACGGCACCGGTGCGGTCGAGCGCCTCACCGAGAGTCCCAACCAGCAGAATGCGGCGGCCGTGGCGCCCGACGGCCACCGGCTGCTCTTCACGGAGGTGGCCCCGAAGACGGCCGATGACGTGATGCAGGTCGAGTTGGACGGGACCCACCGTGTGACGGCGCTCGTACAGTCCCCGTTCGCCGAGCGGAACGGGATCGTCTCGCCTGACGGCCGCTGGCTCGCCTACGAGGCGAATGAGTCGGGCCGATTCGAGATCTACGTGCGGCCCTTTCCCGAGGTGAACAGCGGCCACTGGCAGGTGTCCACGGGCGGCGGTACGCGGCCGCTCTGGGCCTCTGGCGGGCAGGAGTTGTTTTATGCCTCGCCGACGGGCGCGCTCATGCGGGTGGGTGTCGAGCGTGCTTCGTCGTGGGCTGCCACGACGCCGACGTTGCTCGTGAAAGAAGGCTACTTCACGATTCCGGATGGCACTTTGGGCCGCACGTACGACATCACCCCCGACGGCCAGCGGTTCCTGATGATCAAAGAGGCCGGCGGCACGGACCAGACCGCCGCACCACCGCAGATCATCGTCGTGCAGCACTGGACCGACGAGCTGAAGCGGCTCGTGCCGACGAAGTAGATGGGACTCACACCAGGCACCCGCCTCTGCGAGTACGAAGTCCTCTCCGCCCTCGGCGCCGGCGGCATGGGGGAGGTCTATCGCGCGCGCGACACGAAGCTCGGGCGAGAGGTGGCGATCAAGGTCTTGCCGGAGGCGTGGGCGTTCGACGCCGACCGCGCGGCGCGGTTCGAGCGCGAAGCGCAGGTGCTCGCGTCGCTGAATCATCCGCACATTGCCGCGCTCTACGGCATGGAGGAATCCGGCGGCCGGCACTTTCTCGTCATGGAGCTGGTCGAGGGCGAGACGCTGGCCGAGCGGCTCGCGCGCGGGGCATTGCCGGTTACCGCTGCGCTCGAGATCGCGCATCAGATCGCTGAGGCCCTCGAAGCGGCGCACGAGAAGGGAATTACTCACCGGGATTTGAAACCAGCGAATGTGAAGATCACGCCGAACGAGCAGGCGAAGGTGCTCGACTTCGGCCTGGCCAAGGTCATGGATCCCGTGGCCCCAGCCGTGAGCCCTGCCCCGGCGACGAATTCGCCGACGCTCAGCATGATGGCGACCCAGGCGGGCGTCATTTTCGGCACCGCCGCGTATACGTCGCCCGAGCAGGCACAGGGCCTGGCGGCCGACGCGCGCAGCGACGTGTTCTCGTTCGGCAGCGTCCTGTACGAGATGCTGACGGGGCGCCAGCCGTTTCAAGGCGACACGGTCGCGGCGCTGCTCGCCTCGGTGCTCGTGCGCGAGCCGGATCTGGCCGCGCTGCCGCCGCATCTCAATCCACGGCTGCCCGAGTTGCTCAAGCGATGTCTGGAGAAGAATCCGAAGCGGCGCTGGCAGGCCGTCGGCGATCTGCGCGCGGAGATCGAGGCAATTGCCGCGGCTCCGCTGGCCGTGCCCGCGCTCACGCAACCGGCCATAACGCCGCGGCCGCCCTGGAGGCGCGCGATGCCGGTTGCGGCAACGGCGCTTCTTGTTGCTGCACTCACGAGCGCGGCCTGGTGGGGTTTCAGGCCGCCGCTGCCGCCACCAACCGTCACGCGATTCTCGTTCACACTTCCGCAGGGCCAGGTATTCGGAGGCGCCTCGCAGCGCCAAGCCGTCGTCGCGATGTCGCCTGATGGCACGCAGGTCGTCTACGTGGCGAGTCAGCGCTTGTACTTGCGGTCAATCGGAAACCTCGAGCCAAGAGCCATTTCCGCCTCGGACTCTCCACAGGATTTGAGCAACCCCGTCTTTTCGCCGGACGGCCAATCCATCGTCTTCTGGTCTGGGGCAGACCGTACGCTCAAGCGCATTTCGGCACGCGGCGGAGCTGCGGTGACGATCTGTCCAGCCGAGCCGCCTTTCGGCATGAGCTG
>DASYRM010000217.1:0-2153 GCA_036004405.1 Vicinamibacterales bacterium | reverse complement strand
CGCCGCGCCCAGCAGCGACAACACCACCGCTTCCGTCAGCAGCTGGCGCACGATCCGCCGGCGTCCCGCGCCGAGGGCCATGCGGACGGACAGTTCGCCGCGGCGCGCGCTGAGGCGGGCCATCTGCAGGTTGGCGACGTTGACGCAGGCGATCAGCAGCACGAACGACACGGCGCCGAGCAGGATCAGCAGCAGCGGGCGCGCCGAGTCCGTGCCGTACTCCCGCAAGCCGACCACGCGCGCGAGCATGCGGCCCGTCGCGGCGATTGCGCCGGCCTGCGCCACTGCGCCGGCGGGGACGACGGACGCATCGTTCACCAGCGCCGTCAATTCGGCTTCCGCACGTCCCTGCGTCATGCCTGATTTCATGCGGCCCAGCAGCCAGAGAAACGCACTCCGGCCGGGGTCATTGGGCCAGCGATTAGGCAGAAAGATCTCCGTTTCGGGCAGCGCGCCGAGCCGGGGGACCACCGGCCTGAAGCTGAAGTCCGGCGGCAACACGCCGACGACGGTACGGGGAAGCCCGTCGACGCTGATGGACTGTCCGACAATGGCCGGATCGGCCTTGAGCCACGTGCGCCACAGCCGATCGCTGACAATCGCCGCGCGCTCATCGTCTGGTGCCGCGGCGCCGGTGAGGAACGCGCGGCCGCGCGCGGGCGTGACGCCCAGAGTGGCGAAGAAATTCGGACTGACGTCGAGCGCACCCACCTGCAGCGCCTCGCCGCGTCCAGTGAGCTGCGCGTTGATCGAGGTGTAAGCCGCGAGATGATCGAGGGTGGTGACGCTCCGGCGGAGCGCCTCATACGATACGGGCGCCCAGGTGGTGAACGTCTTGACGCCCGTTCCGGTCTGCTGCGCCGACGAGACCATGATGAGGCGATCGGGATTCGGATACGGCAGCGGCCGCCAGAGCACGCCGTAGGCGACGGAGAAGATCGCGGTGTTGAGGCCGATGCCGAGCGCGATAGTCCCGAGGGCGGTGAAGGTGAACGCCGGGGCGCACCGCAGCAATCGCAGCGTGTGACGCACGTCCTGCGCGACGGTGTCGAGCGTCGCGGACAGGCTTCCGCTTGACGAGGCTGGAGTCGTTGGGCTGGTCACTGCTGCATCCTTGGATCGTGCCTGGGGTCGGCATACATGGGCGGGCAACCGTCGTCGATGGCTTTGGGGCGCAGTTCGTAGTGCCAGGGCTCGTTCCTGTAGATCTGGCAGAGCCGATACTCGGCGCCATGTCTGGACAGCCACGCCGTGGCCCGGGATGGCCCGATGTCGACCGCGTGTCCCGACACATGAAAAGACGTGTCCGCGGTGGCCACCCACCGCGCGGCTTTCTCTTCCGAGCGGTACTTCGAGACCGCCTGACGGTGTAGTCGTTCCTGGTACTCTGGGGAGCGCCAACCACTGTTGATAAGGATCTTGACCCTGTCCCTGGTGGCATCCGTTGCAGCGTGCCGGAGGGCACGGAGGAGATCTGGATCGAGGTTGGCCACGGCCGGGCTTTCGTTATCGAAGACCGTCAAGCCGCGACCTACAGCGCCGCGTGCCTCGCCACGCGCCAGCGACGGCCCAATCGACTGGCCAGTGACGACGCCGACGAGCGCTGCGCTGACGGACACAAGGGCAGCAAGGATGCCGAATCGTATACGGCGGCCTGCTGGCTCGTTGGAGGCCATGCCACTATTCAAGACGAAGTGGCGTTGTCGGCACGTATGTGGTTTTCGATATGCTGACGATATGTTCTGGCTCGTAGCCTCGAGGGTATATGCGTGTCTTGATCGTCGAGGACGAACCCTATCTGGCAGAAGCGATCCGCGATGGTCTGCGGCTGGCAGCGATCGCCGCCGACGTCGCCGGTAACGGTGACACCGCGCTGGAGCTGCTGAGCCTCAACGTCTACGACATCGCCGTCCTCGACCGGGATATCCCAGGTCCTTCCGGCGACGAGATCGCCAGACGCATCGTCGCGTCCGGCAGCGGCATGCCAATTCTCATGCTCACGGCCGCCGACAGGCTGGACGACAAAGCCTCCGGGTTCGAACTCGGCGCCGACGACTACCTCACGAAGCCCTTCGAACTTCAGGAACTCGTGCTCCGCCTCAGAGCACTCAACCGCAGGCGCGCCCACAACAGACCGCCCGTGCGAGAGATCG
>DASYRM010000216.1:0-27611 GCA_036004405.1 Vicinamibacterales bacterium | reverse complement strand
CGATGGCCGCCAGCGCCACGTCGGCGTCGCCGTCCTGCATGGCGATTTGAGCCAGCCCAATCGCCCGCGGGTCGTCAAAGCTTTCGAGCACGGAGAGCGCGGCCGCGCGCGCGGCGGCCGGTGCCGGGGACTCGAGCAGCGCCGCGAGATGGGGGAGCACGCGAACGCCCAGAACGCGCAACCGCGCCACCGCCGCCTCCCGGCGCGTGGCGTCCGCGCGCGCGAGATCGGCGATCAGCTGATCGAGGTCTACGCCTCTTCCTCGGCGGGCTTGCGCTTTTTGGCGAAGATCCACGCGAAGAGGATGCTGATGATGTAGAGCACGACCATCGGACCGGCCATCGCAATCTGTCCGACCGGGTCGGTGCCCGGCGACAGCACGGCGCCGATGATGAAGATGGCGAGGAACGCGTACTTGAAGTTCTTCCACATGAAGCGCGCGGTGATGAGCCCCAGGCGTGCGAGCAGCGCCACCACGGTCGGCATCTGGAAGATCGCGCCGAAGATCAGCACCAGCTTCATGTACAAGCCGAAGGCCGGCTCGATGCGCGGCATGAAGGTGATGGCGTCGCTCTGGAAGCTGCCGAAGAATTTGAACGTGAGCGGGAAGACGTAGTAGTGCGCGAACGCCGCCCCGGTGATGAAGAAGAGCGACGACACGAGAATGAAGGGGATCGCCATCTTCTTCTCGTGCGAGTACAGGCCCGGCGCCACGAAGAGCCAGACCTGCGTCATCACGCCGGGCGATGCGATCAGAATGCCGGCGATGATGGCAATCTTCACGTACAGCATCAGCGCTTCGGTCGGCTCGGTGTAGATGAGCGTCTGCCCCTTCGGCAGCATCGCCCGCATCGGGTCGATGACGAAGTTGAACAGCTGCTGATAGAAGACGCACGCGATGGCGAACCCGATCAGCACCCAGGCGAGCGCCCAGATGATGCGACGGCGCAGCTCGTCGAGATGATCGAGGAACGACATCTTGCCGCCGGATGCTTCGGCGGCGTCGTCCTCGTCGTCCCAGTCGTCGGGGTCGCGCTCGGGGGCGGATTTCGCCCCCTTGCTCGGGAAGGGCACTAACGCCATCGGGTGCAGCCCCGGGGCTACGCGGTGGTGCCGGTGGACGTACGGGTGACGGTCTCGTGCGAGCCGCCGGAGGCGGGCGTGTCGGGCGTGATGGCGTCGCGCATGGAGTTGGCGGCTTCGAGCGCGGTCCGCTGCTCGGCCTCCGTCTTGACCTGCTGATCCTTCCGCTCCTCAGCCCTGATCTCTTCGTCCAGCGTGTTGCGCAGCTCGTTCGACGCTTTCTTGAACTCTCCGATGCTCTTACCCAACGACCGTCCGAGTTCAGGCAGCTTGCGCGGCCCGAAGATGATCAGCGCGATCACCAGGATGATGATCAGTTCGGGCATTCCGATATTCCACATACCGCTGGCTCCTGACCTCGGCCACACCCCTAAGCTGGGCGTTTCACTGGCCGGGAAATTCCTTGCAAGTTCTTGATCGCATTATAGAAATGCGGTCTGGACGGGGTCAAGGTAAGCGTGTACATTCAATACATATGGCCCGTTACCGGTCTCTGTCGTCGCTCGCGGGTGTGGTGGTCGTCTGCGCGGTGCTGGGTGGCGTCCTGGGGCGCGAACCCGTCGTCGCCCAGGATCAGGTGGCCGAACAGTACAAGGTCTTCACGTCGGCGCTCAAGGCCGTGGAAGACGTGTACGTCGGCGAAACGCAGTCCGACCGGCTGGTCTACGGGGCCATCTCCGGGATGCTCCAGACGCTCGATCCCCATTCGAGCTTCATGGACCCGAAGAGCTATGCTCAGATGCGGGAGCGCCAGGAAGGGCGCTACTACGGGCTGGGGATTTCGATTCAGGTCGTCGGCGGCGACGTGACGGTGGTCAACGTCTTCGAAGGGTCGCCGGCCTATCAGCGCGGCATGCGCCGCGGCGACGTCATCGCCAAGATCGAGAACGACGACACCAAGGGCTGGACGAGCGACCAGGCGGTGGGCAAGCTCCGCGGGCCGCGCGGGACGGCCGTCGGTATCTCGCTGCGCCGCGCCGGCTACGACAAGCTCATCGACGTCAAGGTCACGCGCGACGAGATTCACATGCCCACGGTGAACGCCGTGTTCATGATCGACGCCACGACCGGCTACGTACGCGTGACGGACTTCGGCGAGAACACCGACCAGGAGTTGGGGAACGCCCTCGCCGCGCTGACCAAGCGCGGCATGAAGCGCCTGGTGTTCGACCTCCGCGCCAACCCGGGCGGTGCGCTCGATCAGGCCATCAAGGTGGCGAACCGGTTCCTGCCCCGCGGTGATCTGATCGTGTCCACGCACGGTCGCGTGCAGAATTCCGACCAGGAATACCGCGCCACCGAGCGCAGCGACTACCTGCGGATCCCGATGATTACGCTGGTGAATCGCAGCAGCGCGAGCGCGTCGGAAATCGTGTCGGGCGCGCTGCAGGACCACGATCGCTCGCTCGTCGTCGGCGAGACCACGTTCGGCAAGGCGCTGGTGCAGTCGGTGTACCGCGTGGCTCAGAGCGCCGGCGCGGCCATCACCACGGCGCGCTATTACACGCCGAGCGGGCGTCTGATTCAGCGCCCGTGGGACGGCACCTTCGACGAGTACCTCACCTACACGCTGCGCGAGCAGGACCCGAACAAGGCGCACAAGCCCGAGGACCTGAAGTACACCGACGGCGGCCGCAAGGTGTACAGCGGCGGCGGCGTCGAGCCGGATCGCCGCTTCGACGGGCCGGTGCTGGGCTTCAATCCGAGCAAGCTCGGACGCGCGCTCTATGCGCGCAACATCTTCGACACCTTCGCGCAGCGCTTCTCGCGCAAGGGCGACACGCGCATCACCCCGGCGAGCAACGCGCGCGAGCTCGGTCCGGACTTCGTCGTCACCGACGCCATGCTGGCGGAGTTCAAAGAGCACGTGAAGTCCACCGCCGGCCTCAAGATCGACGAGGCGCTGTGGCAGCAGGACCTGTCGTTCATCAAGTCGATGGTTCGCTTCGAGATCGATTCCGACCTGTTCGGCATCGCGGTGGCATCCGAGAACCTCGCGAAGGTCGATCCGCAGCTGCAGTTCGGGCTGGGCCTCTTCAACGACGCCGAGCAGCTTTTGAACCTCGGCCGCCGGAACCAGACCAGCCGCGTCGCCCAGCGGTAGTACGTGGGGGCCGCCTTCAGGCGGCCCGTCCGGGCGAACCTGAAGGTTCGCCTCTACGTCCGCCCGCCTTGGGCGCCATCCCCAAAATATTGGGGTGGACTTACCCCTTGCCCCAAGGGCTAGGCGTTGCTACACTGGCGCGGCTTTCCAAACCGGACCGTCAGGATCCAACCGCATGCGCCTCGAACGTCTTGAAATATCAGGGTTTAAATCGTTCTCCGATCGCGCGGAGCTGGCCTTCGACGAGGGCGTGACCGCCATCGTCGGCCCCAACGGCTGCGGCAAGAGCAACGTCGCCGACGCCATCACCTGGGTGCTGGGCGAGCAGAGCGCCAAGAGCCTCCGCGGCGACAAGATGGAGGACGTCATCTTCTCCGGCAGCGACGCCCGCAAGCCCGGCGGCGCGGCCGAGGTTCGGCTCCGGCTCAGCGGCCTGCCGATCCCGCCGAAGCCGGTGCCCGAGACACCGGCCCATCCGTCGGCCACCGAACCGTTCCGCCTCGACGCGCCCGACTCCGTCCCCGGGCACGAGGACACGACCAACGGTCATGGCAACGGTCACGGCAACGGACATGCGCCGGTGCCGGTGCTGGCCAGCCCGACGCTCGGGATGGAGGCGCTCGAAGACTTCGCGCGCATCTTCACGCGCGACGTCGAGGTGACGCGCCGCCTGTATCGCTCGGGCGACAGCGAGTACCTGATCGACGGCGAGGTGTGCCGCCTGCGCGACGTCCACGAGCTGCTCATGGACACGGGGCTCGGCGCCAAGGCCTACTCGATCATCGAGCAGGGCAAGATCGGCATGATCCTCAGCACGCGGCCGGCCGACCGGCGGCAGCTGATCGAGGAAGCCGCCGGCATCACGAAGTACAAGTCGCGCCGGCGCGCCGCCGAGCTCAAGCTCGAAGCCGCGCAGCAGAATCTCACCCGCATCGACGACATCGTCTTCGAGGTGGAGAAGCAGCGCGGCACGCTGAAGCGCCAGGCCGCCAAGGCCCGCCGCTACAAGCGCCTGCGGGACGAACTGCGGCGGTGGGAAAAGGTGCTCTTCGCGCGCCGCTACCGCGAACTGGCCGCGGCCATCGAAGGCGCCCGCGCGCGGCTCGCGCAGGCGCGTGAACGCGAGACGGCGGCGGCCGCGCGGCTCGCCGAGCTGGAAGCCGATCTTTCCCGGCTGCGGATCGAGCTGGCCGAAGCGGATCAGCGCGCCTCGTCGCTGCGCGAGGACGCGCACGCGCGCGAGCTCGCCGTCACCGCGCGCCAGCAGCAGCAGGAGTTCAGCGAGCAGCAGGCCGCAAGCCTGGCGGGGCGCGCCACCGACATCGAAGACGAGATTCGGGATCTCGAGGCGCGGCGCGAGCCGGCACGCATCGCGCTCGAGTCGCGGCGTACCGCCGCGGCGGACGCCGAGCGCGACCGCGACGAGGCCGCCACGCGGCTGGCGGCGGCCACGCAGGAGCACGCCGATGCCCAGCGCGCCATCGAGGCGCTCGAAGGCGACGTCGACGCGGTGCGCTCGGAAGTGTTCTCGCACGCCAACACGGCCACCGCGCTGCGGCATGCCATCCAGCACGCCGTCGACCAGATCGACCGCGTCGGGACCACGCTGTCGGAGCTCGACGTCGAGCGCGACGACCTGCGCCGCGAAACCGAGGGCGTCGAGGCCGAACGCGCGCAGGCGCAGCAGGCAGCGGGCGAAACCCGCGCGGCGCTGGCCAACGTGGTGGCGGCGCGGCAGGCGCGCGAGCTCGAGCTGGCCACGCTGCGTGCCGAGCACGACGGGCGTCTGCGGGACATTCGCACGCGCGAGCAGGAAGCGGCGGCGGCCGAGGCGCGCCTGGCGTCGCTGCAGGAGCTGGCGTCGAGCCACGCCGACTTCGGCGATGCGGCCCGCGCCGTGCTGGCGCAGAACGACGCGTCGGTGAGCCCGCGCGGGGCGGTGGCGGACTATCTCGACGTGGACCGCCGTTACGAGCGCGCGGTCGAAGCCTGCCTGGGCGAACTGCTGCAGTACATCCTCGTGGACGGCCACGATCAGGCGGCCGCCGGTCTCGCGTCCGTCCGGGCCGGCGGAGCCGGTCGCTGCGGCTTCGTCGTGGCTGGCGGCACGGCGGTGGAATCGCCGGCGCCCGTCTGGTCGCATCTGCCGGGCATTACCGCGGTGACCGAGGCGGTGAGAGTGGCCGGGCCGTATGCCGCCACCCTTCGTGTCGTGCTGGGCGAAGCCTACATCGCCGACACGTTCGAGCAGGCCGTGGCCTTCGCGCGCGTCAGCGACGCGCCGGTGGCGACGCTCGACGGCGACGTGCTGCGCGGCGCGCATCTCGTGTCGGGCGGCGCGCGGGTGGAAGCCCGCGGCATTCTGGCGACGCGGCGGGAAATCAAGGAGCTGACCGAACGCACCGCGGTCGAACGTCAGGTGCTGCTGCGAGCCGCCGAGGCGGTGACGCAGCTGGAGGCGGCGATTGCCGCCGCGGCCGGGTCGCTGGCAGCGCTGCAGACCGAGCAGCACGAGCACGAGAAGTCGCTCGTGGGCTTCGACGCGCAGCTGGCCCGCACAGTGGACGAGACGGCGCGGCTCGCCCGCAAGAGCGATCAGATCGGTCTGGAGCGCCGGCGCGCGGAAGAAGAGCGCGCCGCCGCGGATGCGCGCCGGCAGGAGGCCGATGCGGCCACCGTGCGCCTGCTCGAAACCCAGCGCGAAGCCGAGACACGGCTGGCCGACGCGCAGCGACGGCTGGCCGAGGCGCGCGACACGGTGGCGGGCCTCGCACTCCGCCTGGCCGAAGCCGGCGCCGCCCACGCCGGGCTCGTGGAGCGCGCCGCCGCGCTCGCGGCCGAAGTGGCGCGTCTCGAGGACAGCGCGCGCGAGCTCGAAGCGCGCGTCGAGGCCCGGCGGACCGAGCTGGCCGCCACGCGCGAACGCCGCGAGGCGCTATTGACCGCCATCGAAGAAGGCGCACGCGCCCTGGATGCCGACATCCAGAGCCTGGCCGCTCTCCGCGACGAGCTGGTGCGCGCCGACGAGGCGGCCACCGCGCGGCGCGCGGATGTGGACGCCAAGGACGTGGACATCCGCACCGCACGGCAGGCGCTGGAAGCCGTCCGTGCCGAGGCCAACGAGTTCGACATGGCGCGGGCCACGTCGGAAAGCGACCTCACGCACCTGGCGCAGGTGTGCGTCGATACCGTGCAGGCCACCCTCGACGAGGTGCTGGCCGACGTCGAGGCGCTGGAGCTGGCGGGGCAGGACGTCCCCGACGCGGCTGCGATTGCGGCGGAAGAGCCCGACCCCGAGGCCGACGAGGCGGAACCAGGCGAGGCCGCGGCCGCGGTAATGAGCGAACCGGTCGCCGCGTCGGCGCCGCCGGCGTCGATGTCGGCCGAAGAAGCCATCACCCGCCTGCGCGAGAAGATCGACCGCCTCGGGCCGGTGAACATGATGGCCATCGAGCAGTTCGACGAGCTCGAGACGCGCCACGTGTTCCTGACGACGCAGCGGAAGGACCTGGTGGAATCGATCGCGCTGACGACCGAAGCGATCACGCGCATCGACGAGACGACGTCGGCGCGCTTCACCGAGGCGTTCACGGCCATCCAGCAGAACTTCCAGGTCACGTTCAGCACGCTCTTCGGCGGCGGCCGCGCCGGCCTGACGCTGCTCGACGAGAGCGATCCGCTCGAAAGCGGCATCGACATCGTCGCCTCGCCCCCAGGCAAGCGGCTGCAGAGCGTGCAGCTGCTCTCGGGCGGCGAAAAGGCGCTGACGGCGATCGCCCTGATGTTCGCCATCTTCAGGTACAAGCCGAGCCCGTTCTGCCTGCTCGACGAGATCGACGCGCCGCTCGACGACGCCAACGTGGGCCGGTTCGTCGAGATGCTGCGGGGCATGCTCGACCACACCCAGTTCATCCTCATCACGCACAACCGCCGGACGATGGAAATTGCCAACCGGCTGTACGGCGTGACGATGGAGGAGCCGGGGGTATCCAAGCTCATTTCCGTCCAGCTGCACTGACCGGCGGCGTGACGGCGGCCCGAACATCGGGCGGGCCGCCGTCGTCTGTCCAGTGGCAGGAGGACTCCCGATATGGCTCGTAGCTCGTTCCGTCTTTTGTTCGCTGGCCTGGCCGTCGCCGCGCTGCTCCAGGGCTGCGACATCAAAGTGGACGACGGGAAGGTCTCGCTCGGCGTCTCGCGCGGGCGGGCCAGCGACGAGTGGGTGCGCTCCTACACCCTGGCCAAGGGCGGGCGGTTCGAGATCGCCAACGAAAACGGGCAGATCGACGTCCGCGGCACCCAGGGCTCCGAAGTGAAGGTGAAGGCGTTCCGCGAGGTGTCGAGCAACAGCGACGAGGACGCGCAGCAGCGCCTCAAGAACCTCAAGATGCGGGAAGACGTGTCGTCCGACCGCGTGTTCATCCAGGCCCAGACCGGCGAGACGGAGCACCTCGGGTTCGGCAGCGGCCTGGGCGTGCGCTACGAGGTCGAAGTGCCGGCCGGGCTGACCGTCACCGTCAAGACCATGAACGGCGCCGTCCGGCTCGACGACGTGGACGGCAAGATCACCGCGGCAACGACGAACGGCAACGTCTCGGGCGACGCGGTGTCGGGCGAGGTGCAGGGTTCGACGGTCAACGGCAGCGTGTCGCTCACGCTCGAGGCGGTGAGCGGCGACGTCCGCCTGACGACCGTCAACGGCGCCATCCGGCTTGAAGTGCCCCCGACCGTCAACGCCGATCTCGACGCCGCCACCGTCAACGGCGGCGTATCGGTGGACGACAAGCTTGGACTCGCCGAAGTGTCGCGCGACCGCGGGTCGTTCGGGCCGGCGACCAGCATCCGCGGCCGCTTGAACAAGGGCGGTCCCCGCCTCACGCTGCAGACGACCAACGGCGGCGTTCGCGTCTCGGCGCCTGGCGGTGGCGGGGACGACGAGCGCAGGCCCGGGCGGCGCGGCCGTCGCGGGCGCGGCGAGCCTCGCTAGTTCTCACGACGTGGCGAACGAGGACAAGGCGACCCTCTATCACCGGCTCCAACGCCGCGCCGCCCTCGCCGCCACCCTTCTCGGCGTCATCTTTCTCGTCCTCGTCAGCGTCACCGGCACGGCGGCGTCGCTCGGCGCGTCGCTCGAAGCGGCGCTCGGGTCGCGCGTGCTCGTCGCGGCGTCGTTTGCGGGCGTGCTCCTGCTCACGCACGAGCTGCTCGCGCTGCCGCTTGCCTACTACCGCGGTGTCACGCTGGAGCGCCGCTACGGTCTCTCGTCCGAGACGCAGGCGCACTGGTGGCTCACGCACGCCAAGACCCTGCTGGTCGGCGGCGTGCTGACCGTCGCGTGCGCGGTGGTGCTGTCGGCGCTGCTCGCATGGACCCCGTCGCGATGGTGGCTGATCGCCTCGGTGCTGTTTGCGGCGCTGATCGTCGCGCTGGCGTGGGCGGCGCCGGTCTGGCTGTTCCCGATCTTCTACGAGTTCCGGCCGCTCGATCGCCACGCGCTGACGTCGCGCCTGGTTGATCTGGCGCGGCGCGCGGGCACGCCGGTGAGCGGCGTGTTCGAGTGGCGCCTCGGCGATCGGACACGCAAGGCGAACGCCGCGCTCGTCGGCCTGGGCGACACGCGCCGCATCCTGCTCTCCGACACGCTCCTGGAGACGCACTCCGACGAGGAGATCGAAGTGATCCTGGCGCACGAGCTGGCGCACCAGGTGTACGGCGATCTGTGGACGGGACTCGTCTTGCAGATGGCGATCGTGACGGCGGGCCTCTATGCGGCCCACCGCGCGCTGGCCGTCCTGCACGGGTCGTTTGGTATCGCCGAAATGCCGACGGAGGTCGAGCAGCTGCCGGTGCTGGCGCTCGTGACCGGCGCCGTGGCGCTCGTCCTGTCGCCCGTCGCCCACGCGCTGTCGCGCGCGCACGAGCGCCGCGCCGATCGCTTCGCCATCGAGCGCACCGGCAACGCCGCCGCGTTCATGAGCGCCATCCGGCGCCTGTCGTCGCAGAACCTCGCCGAGGAGACGCCGCCCGCCTGGGTGGAAGCGCTCCTGCACTCGCACCCCTCTACGGCTCGCCGCCTCGAAGCCGCACGCCGCTTCGCCGAACGTACGTCGCCGAACGTACGTAGGGGCCGCCTTTAGGCGGCCCGTGAACGTGTACGTAGAGGCGAACCTTCAGGTTCGCCTGCCGCAGGCGGACCTAAAGGTCCGCCTCTACGAGCGACGGACTGTTATTGCGCGATCGACGGACGGCGTTGGCCGACGCGCGTCGCCTGCTCGAAGGCGTGGCCGATCTGCAGCACGGTCCAGTCGTCGCGGAAGCGCCCCACGATCTGGATGCCGACCGGGAGGCCGTCGGGCGTGAAGCCCGCCGGGACCGAGAGCGCGGGCCCGAACGTGGCGCTGATCCAGTAGGCCGTGCGCATCCACGCCACGTAGTGCTCCATGCGGACGCCGGCCACGTCTGCCGGCCACGTGAGCGAGGCGTCGAACGGCGGCAGCTGGTTGACCGCGCAGACCAGCACCGCGTGGTTGTCGAAGAAACGCCGCACCCGCTCCATGAGCTGACCGTGGCGCAGCATCGCGGCCGCCACGTCGCTGCCGCGCAGGGCCAGGCCCGCCTCGATCTCTTCCAGCAGCTCCGGCTTCATCAGCTCGCGATGCGTGCGCACGAGCGGTCCGTACACGGCAGCAGTCCGCCACCGCCGGATGGCGAGAAAGATGTCGTCGGCAGCGGTCAGATCGGGGCAGGCGTCTTCGACGATGCAGCCCAGCGCCTCGAACGTGGCTCGTTGCGTATCGAGCACGGCGCGCACGCGAGGGTCGAGTGGCAGCCCGCCGAGATCGGGCGCCCAGGCCACGCGCACGCCCCGGAGATCCCGCCCGAGCTCGCCGGCCAGGGCCGACGGGTCCAGCGGATCGCATCCCGAGTCGCGCGGGTCCGGCCCGGCCATCACCCGCAGCAGGAACACCACGTCGTCCACCGAGCGCGCCAATGGCCCGTTGACGCCGAACCCGAGCCGCGGAAACGGATCGGGCGCGGTCGGCACCAGCCCCACCGACGGCCGCAGCGCGACGACGTTGTTGAAGTTGGCGGGGTTGCGCAGCGAGCCGCCCAGGTCGCTCCCGTCGGCAATCGGCAGGAGGCCCGCGGCCAGCGCCGCGCCGGCCCCGCCGCTCGACCCCCCGGCGCTCTTCGTCAGGTCGTACGGGTTGCGCGTCGTGCCGTAGACCTCGTTGTAGGTGTGCGAGCCGAGCCCGAATTCCGGGACGTTGGTCTTGCCGATCGTCAGGGCGCCCGCACGGCGTACGCGTTCCACGAGCACCGCGTCGGTGGCCGACACGTGGTCGCGGTAGATCCTCGAGCCGCGCGCGGTGACGAAGCCCCGTGCGTCCTGGAGGTCCTTGAACGCGATCGGCAGCCCGTGCAGCGGCCCGAGCGGGTGGCCCGCCGCCTGACGCGCGTCGGCCTCGTCGGCGAGCGCCAGGCACGCCTCGTCGGGCAGCTTGGCGACGATGGCGTTGATGCGGGGATTGAGCCGGGCGATCTGGGCCAGGTGCGCCGCCATCACCTCGCGCGCGGACAGCTCGCGCCGGGAGATCAGAGTGGCAAGCGCCCGGGCGCTCGTGAAACACAGCGGCGAAAGCACGGAAACGGAGAGTAATACGAAGAGGCGCATATCCCGAATAGGGGAGGGCCAGAAGGCCTGAAATCTGGCATATTTAGCGGGATCCCCCGCCGCAGCCGATGCGACACGCCGCCCTCGCCCTCACCGCCGCCCTCTGGGGCACCGCCGCCGTCCTGTCCGCCGCCCAAGGCGGGCCGGCGCCGACGTCCGTGGCGGCGGCCGGGGCGCAGGCGTCGCATGCCCTGATCACGCAGTACTGCGTGACGTGCCACAACGCCCGGCTCAAGACCGGCGGGCTGGCGCTCGATGGGCTCGATCTCGCCAAGCTGCCCGATCACGCCGAGGTGTGGGAGAAGGTGGTGCGCAAGGTGCGGGCGGGCGTGATGCCGCCGCAGGGCGTACGCCGCCCCGAACCGGCCGCGCTCGAGGGGCTTGTCTCGTGGATCGAAGACGGACTCGATCGCGACGCCCGAACGCATCCTCACGCCGGGCGCCCGATGCTCCATCGGCTGAACCGGGCCGAGTACAAGAACGCCATTCGCGATCTGCTGGCGCTCGACGTGGACGTGGCCTCGCTCCTGCCGCCCGACGACTCGGCGTACGGCTTCGACAACATCTCCGACGTGCTCGGCGTGTCGCCGTCGCTGCAGGAGCGCTATCTGGCGGCCGCCACGCGCATCAGCGCCGTCGCCGTCGGCGACCCGGCGCTTCGTCCCGGCAGCGATACCTACCGCGTGCCCCAGGACCTGTCGCAGAACCAGCATGTCGACGGGCTGCCGCTCGGCACCATCGGCGGCCTGAAGGTGCGGCACTTCTTCCCGCTCGACGGCGAGTACGATTTCCAGACCAAGCTCTATCGCACCAATCTCGACATGGTCCGCGGCCTCGAGTACGCCAGCGAGTTCGAAGTGTCGGTCGACGGCAAGGCCGTGCACCACGTCACCATCGGCGGCACCGCCGATCTCGCCAAGCTGTTCGACGCGCCGCACGATACGGGCGACGCCGTGGAAGCCCGGATGCGGGTCAAGGCGAAGGTGCCGGCAGGGCCGCACGAAGTGACCGTGGCCTTCATCGAGAACATGTCGGTAAAGGACACCGTGCGCGTGCAGCCGTTCCTGCGCAGCTCGGCCGACAACTTCGAGTGGGCGGGCGCGCCGCACATTCAGACGCTGGCGATCACCGGGCCGTTCGATTCGACCGGACCGGGCGACACGCCGAGCCGGCGCGCAGTGTTTACCTGCCGGCCGCCTTCGTCCGCCTCCGCACCTGCCGGTGCTTCGGCGCGACTTCGGCGCGACGCGTCCCCGAGCGCGGCGGAGCGCGCGTGCGCCTCGCAGATCCTGGGCCGCCTGGCGCGCCTCGCGTATCGCCAGCCGGTCGGAGCGGCGGAACTGGCGCCGATCCTCGAGTTCTACGACAGCGCGCGCAGCCGCGGCACGTTCGAGGCGGGTATCCAGCGCGGGCTACAGCGCATTCTCTCCAGCCCCCGTTTTGCGTTCCGGGTCGAACGTGATGCGCCCGCCGCCGGGCCCGGCACCGTGCATCCAGTGAGCGGCGTCGAGCTCGCGTCGCGACTGTCGTTCTTCCTGTGGAGCAGCATTCCCGACGAGCCGCTGCTGCGCGTCGCCACGCAGGGCACGCTGACGCAGCCGGCCGTGCTCGAGCAGCAGGTGCGCCGCATGCTGGCCGACCCGCGCGCCGACGCCCTCGTCACCAACTTCGCCGGACAGTGGCTGCAGCTTCGCAACGTGCGCAGCGTGCAGCCCAACTCCGACGAGTTTCCCGACTTCGACGACAACCTCCGACAGTCGTTCCGGCGCGAGACGGAGCTGCTCTTCGGCAGCATCATCAAGGAAGACCGCAACGTCCTCGATCTGCTGCGCGCCGACTACACGTTCGTCAACGAGCGCCTGGCGCGCCACTACGGCATCCCCGGCGTCTACGGCAGCCGGTTCCGGCGCGTGCCGGTGACGCAGGAGGCGCGCCGCGGCATCCTGGGGCAGGGTAGCATGCTCGCGGTGACCTCGCACGCCGAGCGCACCTCGCCGGTGCTGCGCGGCAAGTGGGTGCTCGAAAACCTGCTGGGGCTGCCGGTGCCGCCGCCGCCGCCCGACGTGCCGACGCTCAAGGGCAACAGCGAGGGGCAGAAGCCGAAGACGCTGCGCGAGCAGATGGCCGAGCACCGCACCGAGCCGGTGTGCGCAAGCTGCCACCGCGTGATGGATCCGGTGGGCTTCGCGCTCGAGAACTTCGACGCGGTCGGCGCCTGGCGCACGCAGGAGCCGGGCGGCCCGATCGATGCGTCGGGGCAGCTTGCCGACGGCACCAAGATCGACGGCGTCGTCACCCTGCGCAAGGCCATTCTCGACCGCCCCGGCCTCTTCGTCGGCACGCTCACCGAGAAGCTGCTGACCTATGCGCTCGGCCGCGGCGTCGAGCCGCGCGACATGCCGGCCGTCCGCGAGATCATGCGCGAGGCCGCCAGGAACGACTACCGGTTCTCGTCGCTCGTGCTCGGCATCGCTCGCAGCGTGCCGTTCCGGATGCGGACGACGCCCGGCGTCGAGACCGAGACGACCCAGACGGCACGAACCGTAGGGGCTACCTTCAGGTAGCCCATTCGTAGGGGCCGCCTTTAGGCGGCCCGTGAAGAGGACCTATGTTCGCCACCAAGAAGTTCCTGCCGCGGCGCACGTTCCTCCGGGGAATGGGCGTGGCGGTGTCGCTCCCCTTCCTCGACGCGATGGTGCCCGCCTTCACGGCGCTGGCCCGCGCGCAGGCGCGTCCCCGCACGCGCTTCGGCGCCATCTATGTGCCCAACGGCGCCATCATGGAGCAGTGGATCCCGGAGACGGTGGGTGCCGGGTTCGACTTCAAGCCGATCCTCAAGCCGATCGAGAAGTTCAAGGAGCAGATGGTCGTCGTCACCAACCTGACCCGGTCGCACCCGGGCAGCCAGGTGGGTGATCACGCGGTGAGCGCCGCCGGGTTCCTGACCGGCGTGTGGCCGAAGCGCACCGAAGCCGAGGACGTGCTCGCGAACACGACCATCGACCAGATCGTGGCGCAGCAGATTGGCCAGGACACGCCGTTCCCCTCGCTCGAGGTGGCCACCGAGGACTTCACCGGCTACGTCGGCGCGTGCTCGCCCGGCTTCAACTGCGTCTACCTCAACACCGTGTCGTGGAGCTCGCCGTCCACGCCGCTGCCGATGGACATCAACCCGCGCGTCGTGTTCGAGCGGATGTTCGGCCCGGCCGGCAGCCCCGCGCAGCGCGCCGCCCGCATGCGCGACGAGCGCAGCATGCTCGATTCGGTGTCGGCCGAGGCCCGGCAGCTCCAGCGCGGGCTCGGCGTGCGCGACCGCCAGCGCGTCACCGAATACCTCGACAACCTGCGCGAGATCGAGCGCCGGATCCAGCGGACCGAGTCGCGCAACTCGACCAACGTCACGCTCGACACGCCGGTCGGCGTGCCCGACTCATTCGAAGATCACGTGAACCTGATGTACGACCTGCTCGCGGTGGCCTATCAGGCCGACGTGACGCGGGTGTTCACCTTCATGCTGTCGCGCGAGCTGAGCCAGCGCACCTATCCCAACATCGGCGTCACCGAGCAGCACCACACCGTGTCGCACCACGGGAACGACGCGCAGAAGATCGGGCAGAACGTCAAGGTGAACACCTACCACATGACGCTCTTCGCCCGCTTCCTCGACAAGCTGCGGTCGCTTCCCGACGGCGACGGGTCGGTGCTCGACCACTCGCTCATCATCTACGGCGGCGGCATGGGCAACCCCAACGGGCACGCGAGTGACCCGCTGCCGTGCGTCGCGGTGGGCGGCGGAGTAGGCAAGGGGCACCGTCACGTTCAACTGAAGAAGCAGACCCCGGTCGGCAACCTGTGGCTCGCGATTGCGAACCAGTACGGGAGCCGGATCGAGACCTTCGGCGACAGCAACGGGCGCGTGGAGGACTTTTTTGCGTAAGACGTGTCGGCTCTCGGCTCTGGGCTTTGGGCTTTGGCCGGCTTTGGGCGCGCTGGCGCTCGCCTCGGCGTCATTGTCTGGCGCGGGCAACGCGTCGAAGCTGTCGGCTGCCATCCAGGCGGGCGACCGGCCGGCGGCGCTGGCCCTGCTCAAGCAGCCCGCCGAAGTGTCGGCGGCCGACGCCGATGGGACGACGCCGCTGCACTGGGCGGTGCGCGCCGACGACCTCGATCTCTCGACCCGTCTGGTGCAGGCAGGCGCCAACGTCAAGACGGCCAACCGCTACGGCGTGACGCCGCTGTCGCTTGCCGCGGTCAACGGCAACGCGGCGATCACGGCGCTCCTGCTCAAGGCAGGGGCCGACGCCAGGCAGGTGGTGTCGCGCGGCCAGACGGTGCTGATGACGGCGGCGCGCACCGGCAACCCCGGCGTGGTGACGGCGCTCCTCGACAAAGGCGCCGACGTGAACGCCCGCGAAACACAGCTCGGCGAGACGGCGCTCATGTGGGCCGCGTCCGAGAACCACGCGCCTGTGGTGAAGCTGCTGGTGGCGCGCGGGGCCGAAGTGGACGCGCGGTCGAGCACGCTGACGTTCCCCAAGGATCGGTTCGGCCTCGAGGGCGTGCTCACCATCCTGCCGCGCGGCAACTGGACGTCGCTGATGTACGCCGCCCGCGACGGCGCGCCCGACGCGACGCGCGTGCTGCTCGACGCCGGCGCGCAGATCAACGCCGTCGATCCGGACGGGACGACGCCGCTCGTGCGCGCGATCTGGAACTCGCACTACGACACCGCCAAGGTGCTGCTCGACCGCGGCGCGGACCCCAATCTGACCGACACCGCCGACATGGGTGCGCTCTACGCGGCGGTGGACAACAGCTCCCTCGGGGAGATCTACGGCAGCCCGACGCGCAAGGTGAAGGACGTGTCGACGCCGCTCGACATCATCAAGCTCGTGATCGCCAAGGGTGGCAAGGTCGACGCCAAGCTCAAGTCGCCGGCGCTGCAGCGGCAGCACACGCCGGGCGAGCCGCTGCTCGGCGCCGGCACGACGCCGCTGATGCGCGCCGCCAAGAACGGCGACTACGAGGCGATGAAGGTGCTGATTGCCGCCGGCGCCGACCCGACGTTGACGCAGCCCAACGGTACGTCCGTGCTGATGCTGGCCGCGGGCGTCGGGCGTGGCCTGGGCGTGTTCGCGAAGGACTACGGCACCGAGGCGGACCTGCTCGAAGCCGTGAAGACGCTGCTCGCCCGGAAGGTCAACGTCAAGGCCTCAACGAACAACGGCATGACCGCGCTCCACTTCGCGGCACAGGCGGGGCTCGACACCGTCGTCGCTGAGCTCGCGAAGGCCGGTGCGACGCTCGACGCCAAGGACAAGAACGGCCGCACGCCGGTGGACGTGGCGCTCGGCGTCGGCGGCCGCGGCCGCGCCGGCGGCCCGCCGCCGATTCACACCAGCACTGCCGATCTGATTGAGAAACTGATGGCAGGTAAGCAGGTGGGCAGGTAAGTCGTGGGGGCCGCCTTCAGGCGGCCCATGATTCTTCGTAGGGGCACATCTTTAGATGTGCCCACCTTTCGCTACATCAGATCGACGAGATACCCGGAGAGAGTCACCGATTGGTTCACGCCGAGGTCCGTCGCGTTGATAGCCGCGGTGACCTCCTGGCCGGCCTCCGCGTAGATGACGACGGACTCGTTGATGGCGTATTGGTTGTAGCCACCGTAAGTGACGTTGAGGTGTGCGGGGAAAAAGAGGAATCTGTTGCCGACGAGCAGCTTGTAACTGAAGACCTGGGACGGGGCGTTGAGCTGCAGTCCGACGTTCACGTGCTCGATGACCAGGCGTGTTCCGGCGGGGACGGGCGGAGTCTTGACGGAGCATCCGTTGCTGTCTGCGAATTCGCAGTGCAGGTGTACGGTATAAGGCGCGCGGCCGCGTTCATCCCGGTTCTCGACCATCCACTGGCCGCTCTGCTCGGCCTGAACGGTGCCGCTGACGCTGCCTGACAGCGCGACCGGCAGCGGCGTATTCACGACGGTGACCGGCGCCGACCCGGCCCCCTGAGCCTGCTCAGGGCGGGCCACTGCCAGGATGAAGGCGCCAAGCAGCAAGAACCCGAGGCTGGATGCAAGTTTCTTGATCGTGAGCATGTCTGTACCTCTCGGCGAGCAGGGTGCCGGAGGGGCACTTACGAATGGCTTACGCGTCTCCGGCGGCGAGACGGGCGCGCAACAACGCGCCGTGGCAGCGTTCCGAGGTCGGATACGCGTCGAGCGCGCGCAAATACACCTCACAGGCCCTCGCCGCGTCACCGCGCAGCTCCAGCCGCGCACCCAGACGCAGGGCGATCTCGATGAAGGATCGGCGTACACGCTCGGCCACAGACGTCTGCCAGCGGGCGCTCGCCTCGTTCCGCAACAGAGGACCGGGGAACCCGGTCACCGCACGCTCCAACGCCTCATCAGGCATGGTCTCGGACGGATCGCGGCGTCGGTTCAGCGCCACAGCGGCTTCCCACTGATCGAGATCGACCCAGACCTTGTCGGCGGCAAAGCGTATCCGGCCTTCGCGCTGCACCACGAGATCCGCCCGGCCCAGCAGTCGGCGGAGCCGATGCAGGGCCTGCTCGCACGCCGCCTTGGCCTGGTCGCCATCGACGTCTGGCCACAGCCAGTCATAGAGCTGCGGAGCCGCGCAGCTGTGATCCTTCGCCACGGCGAGTGCCCGCAGGATGTCGAGTGAGCGTGTGGACGGCTTCGGCCCGAGGTCGATCGGGCCGCCGTCGAGATCGAGGCCGAATTCACCGAGGACGTGCACGCGAAGCGGCCAGGGCCAGCGGGCGGGACGGGTGGCGGGCGGCCGGAGTGCCCGTCTGGTGATGAGCGATCGGCAGAACTCCGGCTCGATGTCGCGCTCGAGCCCATCGGCGCACAGCTCGGCGAGCAGCTCGGGGAGATTGAGAAGGATCGCCGGCCAGTTCGACACCCGCATCGCGCGCAGGCAGTCGCGCAGGCGCTTGGCGTAGTCGCGGGCGGACGAGGTCTTGGCGCCAAACGCCTGCGCGATTCGCACGCAGGTCTCGGTCCGCTGGCGAAGGCTGCCGGTGAACAGCGGAAGCAGCCCTGTCAGGAACTCGCCGGCCTCCACCGCCCGACCCTCGCCCAGCAAGACCTGGAACTTCGTGATGAAGTGCGGCCAGCGCTCGAGCGGCGGCTCGTTGGCCGCTTCGATCGCGGCCATAAAGCGTTCGCACGCGACGTGGGCCTGGCCGAAGTCTCGCCGCATCGTGTGCAGCGCCGCCTGGCAATCGGCGACGACGGCGACTTGCGTTGTGTAGCGGCTGTCGGCAATGTCCGCGAGTCGCCCGACGAGCGCGGCGAACTCGCTGACATCGTTGCGCGATTTCATCAGCAGCTGCAGGTGGTAGAGGCCGCCGAACTCCACGCCGCGCAGCGCCTCCCTTTCGCCGATCGCGATCCCCGCACGCAAGGCGTCCTCGGCGGAGCCATATGGGAACCCGCGCCGGGCATAGGTGAAGTAGCGCGCACTGATGGCGCCAAACGCCACCAGCCAGAGCCCAAGCGCCCACGGCGACGCGGTGGCGTCCCGCAGGTCGGCGGCCACGCCGTCCACGGCACGTTCGAAGAAATCCTGCCGGCCGGTCGATCCCGCGTGTTCGACGAGCGCGGCGCTGGCGAGCAGGCGCAGCGTCGCCTGGTCGCCGTCCTGGCGTTGGTCAAGCCGCGCGAGGAGCCGCCCGGCGAGCCGCTCGACGGCCGGCGCGTCGCTTTGCGAGGTCTCCGCGAAATCGGCCGCGCGGAGGATGCCGGTCCACGCCAGGAGCTGCTCGGTTGCGGAAAGACCAGCCACGTCGCGATCGAGCAGCTCCATCGCCCGGCTGGTCCAGGTGGCCAGCCCTTCGTGCGTGCGCCAGCTGTCGGCCTTCGACAGCACTGCGTGGACGGCGGTCAGGCACCGCCCGCGGGCGTCGCCCTGGTCGGAGAACAGCGTCCACGCACGCGAGAACCACAACTCGGCGGTGGCGTCGTCGGCCGCGTTCGCCACGCCGAGCCAGTAGCACAGCCATGCGTCGAGCTGATCCTGGGGCAGCGCCGCACAGCGCTCGACGAACGTGACCCGGCGGCCCTGCGCGAGCAGTGTCTCGGCGCGCGCCGCGATCAATCGACGCGCCAGGGGCCAGGCGCGCGACCGCAGCGCCAAGTCGGTCGCCGCATCGAAGTAGCCGGCATCATCCAGCAGCGTCGCGACGTGCTCCATCAGCGCGGCGGCGTCGCGCTCCGGCAGCTCCTCCAGGAGCCGTGTCCGCAGGTACTCGCGAAGGAGATCGTGCAGGTGAAAGACGGTGCCCGACGCGTCGCCGCGCGTCACCAGCAGCTGCCTGCGGCGCAGCGCCTCGAGCACGTCTCGCGCCGCGGTCCCGTCGCCGAGCGCACGAACAAGATCGGGGCGTATCTCGGGCAGCAGGCTCACCTTCATGAGCAGATCCCGTTCCGCGCGAGGCAGGCTGTCGAACACCTGGGCGGCGAGGGCGCTGAATCCGACAGGAGCGATGGAGGCGCTCGGGCCCGCACCAGTGGCAGGACGGCCGTGGGCGCCTGGCGATGCGCGCTCGGCGAGCAGGACGAGACCCGCCGCCCAGCCACCAGCCGCCGCCACATCGATCGAGGTGCGATTGCGGCCCTGGCGCATCCGCACGAGGGCGCGTGCTTCACGGTCCGCGAACCGCAGCACGGACTCGTCGACGACCGCGAGTCGCCCCTTCAATGTGAGCTCTGTTAATTCGGATGGGGGCAGCGTCCGGCTCACGCAGACACACCGAACAGTCTGCGGCGGCAGCTCACTCAGCAGCAGCGCGAGAATGGCCCGGAACGCCGCGGCGTCGGCATTGTGCACGTCGTCGAGCACGAGCACCGTGCCCGGACGCAGCCTCGCCAGATAGGCACGAAAGAACCGCCGGGCGAACTTCAGCGGCTGATCGGCGTACTCCCGGCCGAACGCCGGCAGGCTGGCTCGCGCGCGCGCCCGCGGTGCCGACAAAGCCATGTAGTGAAAGAAGCTGGCGATGTCCTCGTCGCCCTCGTCCACGCGGTACCAGACGTGCGGCGTCCTGGTCCGCTCCAGATAGTCGATGGCGGCCAGCGTCTTGCCGTAGCCGGCGGGAGCCGCGATCCAGCAGGCGCCCGCGCGCAGCGCGCGATCGATCGACGACAGCACCCGCGGCCGTCGAACGATTCGCGCGGCTCGTGGCGCGACGAGCTTCGCGAGCACCGAGGGGGGCACGGCGGCCTTATCTTAACGGCCGAGGTAGTTCTGGGGAATCCCGGAGCCGCGAAGCGGGAAACGGGTGGGACCAACGGCCCAGGGAAAGGGACGGCCGGATTGCCCAGCTCATTCGTACTCGATCCCCAGCTCGCGCGCGACATCTCCGAGCCGCGGATCAGCGGTCCAGAGTGTCATGTGAGAGACGAGCGCCGACGCGAGAAGGTGCGTATCGATCCACCCGATGCCACGGCCGTGAAGTCGGCGCTGGCGGACGAACTCGACCACGTCCCGGTGCGGCACGACCGGCGCGTAGTGCATGAGTTCATAGCTCGCGAGGAGCTGCTTACGGCCACCCTTGTCGCCAATCAGAAGCTCGCCGAACACGAAGTCATGCCCGCCGACCTCGCCCTGGCCGAGCAGCCCGTCGAGCCTCCCCGCGAACGGCGCCCGGTTGGCCAGAAAGCGGATCCAGACCGACGTGTCGACGAGGACCATCAGGCCGCCGAACGTTTCGACCTGGCGCCGGCTTCCCGCCGCCGTCGCACGTCTGCCGCACGCGGCTCCCTTCCCCGAAGTGTTCGGAGCCGCTCATAGGCGCGCTGACGCACGAGGGCTTCAAGTCCCAAGCGAACGGCATCGGTGTCGCTTCGGGCGCCACTGGCCGAGCGCGCCTCCCGCAGGAGGCTCTCATCGATGTGAAGCGTCTTCTTCATGCCATACGATCATGCCATAGATATATGGCATTGTTGTGGTCGTGCCCGCCCACGAGCCCTATGTCAGCGGCAACCCCACGAACCACGGCCCGAAGGCCTGCCACGCCCCGAGCCGGTGGGCGTTCAGGATGGCGGCCTGCCCAGCCACCACGATGGCGAGCGCGACCAGGAACACCAGTCTTCGGTTCTTCTGCCAATCCCAGATCACCAGTCCGGCAAGGATGGCGTCGGCGATGCCGAACCCCGCGACCTGCAGGATGGGTGCGCCGCCGATCCGCGGCATCGCGTCGATGATCGACGGCGCGAACCTGGCGATCAGCCGGTCCGTCACCGGGGGAAAGAGCGGGAAGAGCGTCGAGACCATGAAGCGCGCGTGCACGGCCGGACGCGCGCGGTAGAGCATCGCCAGCCCGAAGAGCGCCACGAACGTCACCAGCGTCAGGACCACCAGCGCCAGGAAGAACAGCCCGTAGTCGCCGAGGTCCGGGCTCTCCTGCACGGTGAAGTGGACGAACCGCAGCGTCACCACGACGATCACCGGCACCAGCAGGTACGAGAGCAGTCCGAGGCGGCGGTGCAGCGCGCGGTTCCCGGAGCGCATCAGCGACCCCTGGGCGATGAGCAGCACGAGCCACGCCGTCATCGCGAGGCCGTGCATGTGCGGGTGCGCCGAGGGCTGATCGGCCAGGCGCGAGAAATAGCTCGGCCAGAATGCCACGAGCATCGCCATCGTGAAGCCGGCGAACAGCCTCACTCCAAAGTGGTAGAGCGGCGGAACGGCCGCGATGCGCGCGGCAGGAGCAGGACGGGAGCGTCGGCTCATCGAGGTCACTACTATAACGAGTGATTTGTGCTGCTGTCGCGAGTGCTATAGTCCGCGGATGACGCGCAGACAGCTCATACTCGCCGTCGCCGCGCTGTTGGTGGCGCAGACGGCGTGGGTGCTCACGCAAACGGCCAAGCCGCCGGGGGCACTCAAGACCGAGCGGGTCAAAGGCGACCTCTACATGATCTCGGGCGAGGGCGGCAACATCGCGCTCTACACCACGGCCGAGGGCGTCATCCTCGTGGACGACATGTTCGACCGCAACCACGACGACATCCTCAAACAGATCAAGACGGTCACCGACAAGCCGCTCAAGTACGTCATCAACACGCATCAGCACGACGACCATGCCGGCGGCGACTTCAAGATGCTGCCGCTCGCCGAGGTGATCGCGCACAAGAACGTCCGCGCCAATCTCAAGGACATCAAGCGCCCGTATTACGAAGACACGCCGGGCACGCCGATCGGCCTGCCGCGCATCACCTTCACCGACGAGCTCGACGTGAACCTTGGCGACAAGGTCGTGCAGGCGCACTACTTCGGCCGCGGCCATACGAGCGGCGACGCGGTGATCCTGTTCCCGGAGCTCCGCGCCATTCACACCGGCGATCTGTTCCTGAACTTCCCGGCTGGTGCCGGTCGCGCCGGCGCGCCGCCGCGGCCGCTGGCGCTGCCGATCTACGCGGACTACAACCAGGGCGGCAGTCTCACCGCGTGGGCGAGGACGGTGGACGGCATCCTCAAACTCGACTTCGACACCATCATTCCGGGCCACGGGGCCCTGGCGACGAAGGCGGACCTCGTGACCTTTCGCGGCAAGGTCGCGGCCATGGTGACGCGGTTGACCGGGCTCATCAAAGGCGGCAAGACCAAAGCCGAGGTCGCGAAGGTACTCGAGAACGACTACGGCTGGCGCTCCACCGGATGTCCGCCGAGCCCGCCGACGGGAGGCTGCCTGCAGTATCAGCAGCTCGACGCGCTCATGGCGGAGCTGCGGCAATGACCGCGCCTCGCCGCACGTGCGCGCTCATTGCAGCCCTGACCGTCGTGGCGGGTATCGTCGCGGTGCAGGCTCAGACCGCCGCTACGCTTTCGCCGCAGGACTACATCGCGATTCAGCAGCTGGTGTCGAAGTACGCCTACGCGATCGACGAGTGCACCAACAAGGGCTACGACTACGCCGATCTCTACACGTCCGACGGGGCGTTCTACACCTCGCGCGGCGGCAAGATCCTCAACCGCTTCGAAGGGCGCGAGAAGCTGGCCGAGGCGGCGCGCGGCGGTCGGCCGGACTGCACCGACGTGCCCTGGGCCGGCATCAAGCACATGCTCGTCAACCACGTGATCGAGCCGGCGCCCGGCGCCGCGACGGGCAAGGTGTATCTGATCGCCATCGGCCTCGACGGCGAGCCCGGCAAGGTGGAAGCGCAGGGGCGCTACGACGACGTCTACGTGAAGACGCCGCAGGGCTGGCGCTTCAAGACACGCACGCACGTGCTCGCCGCCACTCAGCAGGAAGTGTCGCGCGGCTCCAAGCCGCCCGCGCGCTAACTGGGAGGCGCCGTCGGCGGTGCCTGCGGCGCCGCCGGCCTGGGCGGTGCGGTAGACACGAGCTCGATGCCGTCGGCTCTGAAGCGGTCGTGCATGGCGACGACGAACCGGTGGCGGATGAGGACCTGATCGCCCCACGTGGACGCCCTGAGCGTGACCGTGCCCTTCAGGCCGAGATCCCCGAACGTGTGAAAGCGGACGGTCGGCTCGAACTTCGGGGCCGCTCCCGGCGTGTCGCGCATCACCGCCCGCGCCACCTCCAGAGCAGTCCGCTCGGCCTTCACCGGGTCCTCTTCGAAGCGAATCGTGAACTGGATCGGGATGGCGAGCTCCGGGTTCGGCAGGTTGAAGTTCGTCACGATCGACTGGGAGAGCTTCGAGTTCGGGACCACGGCCACGCTGCCGCCGGGGACTTCCAGCCACGTGGACCGCCAGTTGAAGTCCACGATCCTGCCTTCGACGCCCGAGTCGAGCTTGACGTGGTCGCCGATGCGGACCTGACCCGCAAGCGACACGAACAGCCCCGCGAACAGGTTGGCGAGCGGTTCCTGCAGTGCCAGGGCCACCGCCAGGCCGCCGACGCCCAGGGCAGCGAGCATCGGGCGGATTTCGATGCCGAGCTCGTTCAGGACCACCAGCAGGCCGCCGGCGATCACGACCAGACGCACGACGTTGCGGGTGAGGTTGGAAATCGGGACTCCGGGCACGGCGCGCGCGCCGTAGGCACCGACGAGCTTGGCGGCAATCCCGCCCAGCGCCAGGGTGATGGACGCGAACAGCATCACCGAGATGCCCGTGGAGGCCAGGTGCAGCCACTTGTCGGGGATCGGCCAGTAGTTCAACGAGATCCGGAGGCCGAGCAGCAGGCTCCACAGCGGCACGTGGGTCCGCAGCTCGCCGACGAGGATGTCGTTCCACTGGCCGTGCGCGCCGCTCGCCATGCGCACGAGCCAGCCGGCGACGAGCTCCTTGAGGATGCGCCCGAGCAGGTAGGAGCCCGCGATGGTCGCGACGGCGTAGAGGGCGGGTGGCACCCAGGTCGGCAGATGATCGATCCACGGAGGCATCACGCTAATGATGCCGTAGAATCCGCCGCACGTAGTTGGCGGTGTTCGTAGGGGCAGGTCAAATCGCGAACCGGCGTTAAGCCGGTTTGCCAGACACTGCGCGCGGGCCGCGTTCTGAGCGGGCCGCGCCAACCTGCCCGACCAGCGAAAGGATCCCTATGGCTGTGTCGAAGTCGTCGTGGATCGTGGCTCTTGGTGGCGTGGCGTGCGGGATTGCCGGGCTCGTGGTGGCGCTCGGCGCGCAGGACAACGGTCCGAAGCCGCAGTGCACGAACTGCCCGGGTACCTACTTGTCAGAGAGTGAGATCAAGGAGTACGTCGCCAAGGCGATGAAAGAGCGCCTGATCGATCAGCAGATCCGCGACGTCGAGATCGGCAAGGCGCACGTGGGCGTGGGCGTGGTGTACCGCGGCAAACTGGACAAGCCCGGGACCAATTCCGTGGCCGAGCACGACCTCGTCAGCGAGGTCTACCACGTGATCGAAGGCACGGCGACGCTCGTGACCGGCCCGGACATCGCCGACATGCAGCGCCGACCCGCCACGCAGGAAACGGTTCGACTGTTCAACGGCCCCGGCAACAACGGGTCCACGATTCGCAACGGCGTCGCGCACCAGCTCAAGCCGGGCGACGTGATGGTGATTCCGGCCGGCACCGGACACTGGTTCACCAAGATCGACGACCACATCGTCTACCTGATGGTGCGGATCGATCCGGACAAGGTGACGCCGCTGAAGGACGAGGCCGCGTCGCGCGTGTGGCTCAACACGCCGCACGCGCCGTCGAACTAGGCGGACCTGACCGCCTCCGCTAGAGCTACGGCGAGTCCGCCGAAGCCTTGGCGAAGGCGGAAGGTCCGCCTCTACGTTCTAGAACGTCTGCGGGGTGAACCCGAAGCGCGTGAGCCGGTCGGCCGACTCGCGAAGCCAGCGCCCGCGCTCGGCGCCGAGCGCGGGCAGCACGCGCAGCACGTCCACCGTGCCGTCCGGCTGCAGGGCGCGCGCGATATCGGCGCGCACTTGGGCGTAGCCCGCCCGCTCGTCGGCCTTCATGCCGCGCCACCACCGCACCGCGCCCGCAAGGTCGTTGCGGTCCCACAGCAGACGTCCCGCCAGAAACCTCGCGTCGGCCACCCCGTAGCCGTCGGGGCTGGTGTCCACGATCGCCGTCAGAATTGCGAGCCGCACCGCGTCATACCGCGCCTCGAGCGTCTGCGGCGTGTCCGCGGCGTGAGCGTGCGCCCACTCCTCGTAGCCGCGCTTGAGCTGCCGGGCCAGTGCGAGGTTTGCGGGGCTGGCCTTCTTGGTGAGGGTCAGCTCGTCGATGCCGGCGTCCATCAGCACCACCCAGGCGTCGTGGCTGGCCTGGGCGAGCTCGTCGAGGAGGAACAGCAGCTCGGTCGTCGTGCGGCTCGACGGATGCTGGCGCGCGTAGCGCCCGACGAACTCGACCACGTCCACGTGGTCGGCGGCCAGCCCCAGCATCACCCAGAAGCGCGGGTCCTTGGGCATCGACTCGACGTAGAGCTGCAGCAGGTTGCGCTCGACGTGGCCGCGTACCACGGTGGGGAGGTCGCCGTCATCGGCGTCGTAGCGCGCGGTCAGATCGACAATCGGCGCGAGGCTGGCCCAGCGGTCGCGCCGCGACCAGGCGCGATCGATCAGCGCCTCGCGCGCCCTCGCCGACAGGGCGAGCGGCGGGGCGGCGCCCTGTTTCCGGCCCCGGCTGCCGAGCGGATTGTGCAGCCGCCGCTGCTCGGCGGCCGCGATCCGCTGCATCTCGCCGAGGAACGTGAGCTCGCCGGTGAGGAACGGAAACAGGATGTTGCGGTGGGCGCGAATCCTGGAGGTGTCGAACGTGAAATCGTCGGCGGAGAAGACCGCGGGCGCCGATGACGAGGCGTCCACGGCCTCGAGCAGGGGGCCGGTGCGCACGAGCACCGGGGGCGGCGGGGCTGCCTCCACGACCTTGGCGCCTACCGTCGCCGGCATCATCGCCGTCGGGGGAAGCCGTGGCGCGCCGAGGAACGTTGCGACCACCAGCGCGACGAGGACGGTGGCGTGCAGCCCCAGTGTGCCGGCGACACCGCGTCGCGGGCTCCCGGGCAGCGCGTCGGCCGGTTGGGAGAGCAAGGCTGGTCTCATGGAGCGGGTGCTCCCAGAGACTTAAGACACCGGCCGTCGGGTTTTGGATCGGGATGGACGGGGCTTTTCGGCCGACGCGCGGCGCCAGGCGCCGGTCAGCAGGTCCTTCAGTGCGTCGCGGTGCACCTTGCCGAGCCGCACCAGGACGCACGGATACGGCTCGTAGTGCGGCTTCAGGTAGTAGATGTCCGGCTGCTCGGCAATCAGCTCGTCGCGCTGATCGATCGGCATCCGGATCATCAGCGAGTTCGGCTCGGCGGCCTTGTTGATCGCAATGCCCGCGATCATCGTCTTGTTCACCTTCAGGCAGGGCGACCCGTACGCCGTGGACTCCTCGATGCCGTCGAGGCCGGCGGCAATGCGCCGTACGTCGGCGAAGCCGAGCCCGCGCGCCACCCGTCTACCTCTTGACCGGCCGCCCGTAGACTTCGATCTGCGCCACGTCGGACCAGCCGCCCTGGCCGTGGCCGCTGCCCGGCATCAGGTCGATGTAGCCCACCTCGTCCACCTTGGTAAGGTCCGGATTGGCCACGAACGCCCCCTTGGTGACGCCGGTGGCGATGTCGACGCGCACCCACTTCACGTCGGCGATCGAAATCTCGCTCCACAGCCAGTCGGTGATCGACCCGTCGGCCTTGTCGCCCACGAGATACGTGCCGTCGGCCAGCTTGATGAGCGGCCGCACCTGATGGAAGCCCGACATCTTGGTGTTCCACTTGATCCGCGCCAGCCCGGACAGATCGACCATGTTGGTCTTGTCGCGGAGCGTGGCGGCGCAGGGTGACGTGCACATGCCCGTCCACAAGTGCGTCGGGTTGTTCTCGTCGCCGGCGCTGCCGGTCATGAGGAATTCCTTCGTCGCCGGCCCGTAGAGCTTGAGCTCCAGATTGGGATTGCTGAGCGCGACGGCCGCGTCCACCGGGTGCTCGCCGCCCTTCTCGGTCTGCTTCCACTCCTCTTTGAAGAAGAGCGGAGGACGTCCGCGGTTCGGCCCACCCGCGCGCCCGCCTGCGGCCGGAGCCGCCGGCTGCTGCGCGAACGCCGAGACCGACGAGGCGATGAACGTGAAAGCCAGCAGGGCGAGACGGGTGCGTGACATAGAGATTTCTCCAGGCGAATTCGAGGGCGAGAATCAGGGCGCGGCGGAATTATACGAGCTTCGCTGGCGTACGTAGAGGCTGAGGTACGTAGAGGCGGACCTCGAAGAGGTCCGCCTGC
>DASYRM010000215.1:0-12042 GCA_036004405.1 Vicinamibacterales bacterium | reverse complement strand
AGCGTGCCGCCGTCGGCCTGTTCGAAGCGGCCGATGCGCTGTTTGTCGGCGCCGGTGAAGGCGCCCTTCTCGTGGCCGAAGAGCTCGGACTCGAGCAGGTTCTCCTGCAGGGCCGCGCAGTTCACCTTGATGAAGCTGCGGGAGTTGCGCTGCGAGTTGTGGTGCACGGCGCCGGCGATGAGCTCCTTGCCGGTGCCGGTCTCGCCGCGCACGAGCACCGTGGTGTTGCTCTTGGCGACCTTCTTCACGACGCCCAGCACGGCCGACAGCGCGCCACTCGATCCGATGATGTTGTCGAACTCGTAAATGCCACCCTGCGCGTGGCGCAGGTAGTCGATCTCGTGCTGCATGCGACGGAGCTCGAGGGCCTTCTGGACCTTGACCTCCATCTCTTCGATCTCGAACGGCTTCTGGACGTAGTCGAAGGCTCCGGCCTTCATGGCCTCGACGGCGGTCGTGACGGAGCCGAACGCGGTCATGAGCACGACCGCGCACGAGGGGTGGAGCGCCTTGGCGGTCTTGAGCACCTCGATGCCGGTGCTGCCGCCCATGCGGAGATCGCTCACGACAACGTCGTAGGCCCCCTCATGCAGCTTCTCGATGGCGGCGTTGCCGTTCGGGGCCTCGTCGACTTCGTGACCGTTCTCGGCGAGCGACTGGGCCAGCGTGCGGCGCAGCGTCTCGTGGTCGTCCGCGATCAGAATCCGTCCCATTCAGTCGTTCCTCTTTCCTGTGCCGCCCGCGCACAACATGCGTGTGCGCCTGCGCTCACTGTGGGTCTTCGATGCCCGCGAGCGGAAGCGTGACCCGTACGCGCGTGCCTTCCGCCGACGTCTGCAGATCGAGGCGCCCGTCGTGCGCGTCCACGATGCGCTTCACGATTGCAAGCCCGAGGCCGGATCCCTTCGGTTTGGTGGTGAAGAAGACCTCGAAGACCTTCTCGCGCACATCCGGGGGAATGCCCGGGCCGTCATCCGCGACTTCCACCAGGATGGCGTCGCGCCCGCCGGTCCCATCCTGCAGGCGGGTCTCGCTCGCCGTCACCGTCACGTGGCCCTCGCCGGAGAGCGCCTCGTAAGCGTTGACGATCAAGTTCGTGAGCACTTGTGTCAGCTGATGCTTGTCCGCCCGGAGTTGCGGCAAGGTCGGCGGCACGCGCGTCTCGACTGCGATGTTCCCGCGCCTGCCCTTAGCATCGGCGTGTTGCACCGCGGCTTGAACCGCGTCGCACAGCAGAGTTGGCTCGACCTGCAGCCGGATCGGCCGCACGAAGTCCAGCACCTCCTGCACGATGGCGTTGGCCATCTTGGCCTCGCCGATGATGTCGCTGAGCACCTTCTGTGCTTCCGGCGCGTCGCCGACCTTGCGGCGCAGGTGGCCGGCCATCACCTCGATGCCCGCAAGCGGGTTCTTCACCTCGTGCGCGAACACGGCGGCCAGTTCGCCGATGGCGACCAGGCGGTCGCGCAGCCGCTCGCGCTCGTTGAGCTGCTCGACGCGCGTGAGGTCCTTGAAGAACATCGTGGCGCCCACGAGCGCGCCCTGGTCGTCCGTGATGTGCGACAGGGTGTAGCCGAGCACCTTGCCCGACGGCTTGAGCCGCATTTCAGCCCGGTTCTGCAGGTGGTCGCGCTCGAAGACGTCGGCGAGCACGAACAGGATCTCGGGCTGGTCCTTGAACGCCTCGCCGATCGGACGGCCGAGCTGGTTCTGTCCATCGGGCAGACCGAGTACTTCGCAGGCGACGTCGTTGATGAGCGCGAGCGTGCCTTCGCGCGTGACGGCCAGCACGCCGTTGCGCATGCCGGTCACGATGTGTTTGTAGAAGGCCCCGTCGATACCGCCGGCCAGACGGGCGCCGGCCCGGCTGCGGGGCGACGCGGCGGCGCGGCGCACCGGCAATCGGCGAGAGGACGACGACGAACGGGATGGCGTCAAAGCGCTCGGTTGCATTCCAGCGATATCCCTGGGCTCGCGCTAACGGGGCAAAGGACATGCCCTATCCACCTTGCCCGGAACTACCGCCTGAGGGTGACGTCACGTCACGTAACGTCGCAGCCCGCGGCCGCGGGCCACTTACAGATCCGTGTATCGGTTACAGACTTGGTATGTAAGAGGGGGGAAGTGCCCAGGTACTTAGGTCTCCGAGATGTGCTCCGCTGCGTGATTCTGCAGCGCCTCCCACTGCGCCATGAGGTCGCCGACTTCCCACATCAGCGCTTGATGGCGATCGATCACCGGCTTCGATCGGGTGGAATCCTCGTAGAAACCGGCCTCGGACATCGCCGCTTCGAGCTGCTTCACTTCGGCCTCGCTGGTGGAGATGCGCGCCTCGAGATCGGCGATGCGCTTCCACAGCGACTCCTGCTCTCGTTGCTTCTTCTTCCGCTCTCCTTCGAGCCTCTTGCGCTCTTCCCGATCCTGCTGCGCGGTGACCGCTTGAACAATTTCAGGCGTCTTTGTTGAGCTGGCAGCCGTTTTTCCTGAAGCCGGAAGCCGGAAGCCGGGAGCCTTCGTGACGCCGGCGCGGGGTGTCGGTCGCCCGTCAGACTTTTTTTCCGCGGGCTTGCGGACGGGCGCCGTCTGCTCTTCCCGTGCCTTCTTGCTCCAGAGAAATTCCGTGTAGGTGCCGGGATAGACGACCGCCTCGCCGTGCCCGATTTCGATGATCTTGGTGGCCAGCTTCTCCACGAAGTAGCGGTCGTGCGACACCAGGACGAGCGTGCCGCCATAGTCCTCGAGCGCTTCGAGCAGCACGTCCTTCGAGTCGAGGTCCAGGTGGTTGGTGGGCTCGTCGAGGAGCAGCGTGTTCGACGGCCGCAGCAGCATGCGCGCCACCGCCAGCCGCGTGCGTTCGCCGCCCGACAGGACGCCCGCCTTCTTGTGGATGTCGTCGCCCGAGAACAGGAACCCGCCGAGGATGTTGCGGATCGCCGGCACCATGTCGTTGGACGAGCCCGCCTCGAGGGTTTCGTAGACGGTCAGCGTCGGATTGAGCCGTACGGCCTCGTCCTGCGCGAAGTACTCCATCACGACCTGATGGCCCACCGTCAGCGTGCCGCCGTCGGCCGTTTCCGACTGCGACAGCATCCGCATCAGCGTCGACTTGCCGGCGCCGTTCGGACCGACGAGCGCGATGCGATCGCCGCGCTCGATGTGCAGGTTGACGTCCTTGAACACGGTCACCGCTTGCCCGCCGTAGCCGGGCGGAGGCGGGTACGATTTGCGCACGTGCTTCAACTCCAGCACCGTGCGTCCGCTCTTGGCACAGATCGGGAACGTGAAGTGGATCCGCTTGCGCTCCGGTGGCACTTCGATCGGCACCACCTTCTCGAGCATCTTGATGCGGCTCTGCACCTGCGCCGCTTTCGTCGCCTGGTAGCGGAAGCGGTTGATGAACATCTCGACGCGCGCCACCTCCTCGTCCTGCTCCTTCTTGCTCTGGCGGAGCCGTTCGATCATGGCGTCGCGTTGCACCACGTACTTCGAGTAGTTGCCGACGTAGTCGTCGAGCTGGCGGAGATGCAGGTCGGTGATGCGCGTCACGACCGCGTCGAGGAAATAGCGATCGTGCGAAACGAGGATGACCGCGAAGGGATACGCGCCGAGGTACTCCTCGAGCCAGTTGCGGGCGTCGAGATCGAGATGGTTCGTCGGCTCGTCGAGCAGCAGCAGGTTGGGACGCCCGAGCAGGAGCTTGGCGAGCGCGATGCGCATCTGCCAGCCGCCGGAGAACGTCTCGGCCGGCCGGTCCGCGTCCTCGGCGCTGAAGCCCAGGCCGCGCAGGACGGTGGCGATACGCAGATCCATGCTGTAGCCGTCCGCCAGCCGGAAGAGGTCCTGCAGGTCCGAGTAGCGGTGGAGCATCGCTTCGTGATCGGCGTCCGACACGGTGGTGTCGCCCAGGCGGTGCTCGATGTCGTGCATCTCCGCCTTCATGTCGAGGAGCGGCTGGAAGGCGCTGCTGGCTTCTTCGAAGACGGTGCGGCCAGAGTGAGTGAGGCCGTCCTGCGGCAGGTAGCCGATGGTGAGCCCTGCCGGCTTCACGACCGTGCCGGAGTCGGGCTCCTCGAGGCCGGCCAGCATCTTGAGCAGCGTCGTCTTGCCGGCGCCGTTCGGCCCGCACAGGCCGACACGGTCGCCGTCCCCGATCTGCCAGGTGACGTGTTCGAGCAGGGTGCGCACCCCGAAGGTCTTGGTGATGTCGGCGAGCTGAATCAAGGGCTAATTCCGATTCTATACCGCCAAGGATGGGGTTAAAGGCCACCGGGCCAACGAGTTAGTCTCCTCGCAGGGGCCTGTCCAGGCCGGGGCGTATGATCGCTGCAAGGCCGGCCGCCGGGATCGGCCGTCTTAGACAGTGCCGGTGCACGCTTCGGGCGTAATGACCTGGACCGACGAGGAGCTCGTCGCCCGCTCCAGAACGGGCGACATGGACAGCTTCAATCAGCTCATCCTGCGATGGGAGCGTCCGATCTATGCCCTTGCGTACCGGGTGATCGGGCAGGAGGAAGATGCCCGCGACGTCGCCCAGGAAACCTTCCTGCGGGCGTTTCGCGCCCTCCCGGGGTTCAAGGGCCAGGCAAAGTTCTCCTCCTGGATCTATAGGATTGCGCTTAACCTCTGCCGTGATTGGATCCGGCGGAAGCGGCGGACACCAGTCTCTCAGCTCCCCGAGGACGTCGATCTCTCAGAGCTCGCCGCCGAACAGGGGCCGACCGAGTCGGTGGAGGATCTGGTCGCCCGCAAGGAGTTGAGCGCGGTTGTGGAAGAGGCCATGGCGCTCCTGCCGGAGGAACAGCGGACGGCGGTGATTCTGAAGGAGTACCACGGGATGACGTTCCAGGAGATCGCCGATCTGCAGGGATGCCCGCTGAGCACGGTGAAGACGCGCCTGTATCAGGGGCTCTCGGTGCTGCGGAAGCATTTGAAGGACCGCATCCCGTCGCCCGCGGAGCACGCGGTGCGTGTTCGTGAGCATTGATGTAGGGGTCGCCTTCAGGCGGCCCATCAATGGAGTGAACTGAGAGTCGTGCAATGAAGAAGGTCCCTGAAGATCACAACTCACTGAATCGCAGCCCCTACTGCGGAGATCCGGGCGCGCTCGTCAGCTATCTCTACAACGACGGCAGTCCGGACGAACTGGCCGCGATTGCCGCCCACGTGCAGACGTGCGACACGTGCACCACCGAGCTCGCGGCGCTTGGCGACACGCGCGAGGTGCTCTCGGCGTGGTCTCCGCCGCAGACCGAGCTGGGGCTGACGCTGACCTCGTCGGATGCGTTGCCGGTGGCGGCCGCCGCCACGATGCCGGTGCCGTCCGTCTCCGCGGTGGCCGACGTTCCGTGGTGGCGTCAATCGACACCGGTGTGGATGCAGGCTGTGGCGGCGTCGATGGTGTTTGCTGCCGGCATCGCCATTGGCGCCGGACGCGGCGGCGCCGTCCCCGCGACGGCGGGTTCGGTGGGCAGCGCCGGGCAGACGGTGCCAGCCGAGGCCGTGAAGACGAATGCCGCCTTGAAGGGGGAGACCGCGTTGAAGGGAGACAGCGTCTCCCGCGGCGAGCTCGCCGAGCTCGAGCAGCGGCTGCGTGCCGAGCTGGCGCGCCTGTCGCCGTCCTCGTCGACGCCGGCGCCGGCGCAGACCGCGGCGCGGACCGACGACGAAGCGCTGCTGAAGCGGGTGCGCTCCCTCTTGAGCGAGAGCGAGGAGCGGCAGCGGAGCGAGCTGGCGCTGCGCACGGCGCAGGTCATGCGCGACATGGAGATCCAGCGCAAGGTCGACATGGCGACGGTGCAGCAGGACATCGGCAAGATTCAGGGCGCCACTGGTGCCGAGCTGCGTCAGCAGCGCGAGCTCACCAACATGCTGATCAACCGCGTCAGCCTGCCGGGTGGAGTGAAGTAGATGGCTCGACACTCGCCAACGACACGGCGCGTCGTGACGATGGCCGTGGCTGCCGTGGCGTTGTCCGTGACGGTGGCCGAGGCGCAGACACTGAAGAGCGCCGAGCTCGAACAGATCAAGCAGCGTCAGCGCATCTCGCTGATGGAGGGCGTGCTCGAACGCGCGGTCGCCAACGGCGCCGACAACCTGCTGCGGCAGGTCAAGCACGTGATGCCCGACGTGCCGATGCTCACCGGCGCGCCGGCGGTGCGTGGCTTCCGTCTCGACGGCTACGGTGTGTTCTTCGACGTCGAAGTCCCGGCGCTGCGGCTGCCGCTGGCGTGGACGCTGCGCTATGTCGTGGATGGCAACCGTCTGGCCGTGAACACCGCCATGGCGCAGCTGCGGGCGATGGTGCTGGAGCAGCCTCCCCAGGAGCGGGCGCGTCTCGAGGCGCTGGTGCGGCAGATGGAAGAGCGCAATTCGCCGGAGGCGACCTCGTCGCAAGTCGATCCGGCTGTGGTGCGCGACCCGAACGAGGCCTACACCCGGGCGGTGAAGGAAGCGCTCGTGGACGCGATGCTCGAAAGCAGCGGTCCGCTGAACCTCGGGCCCGACGAGTGGCTCACGGTTGCCGCGCGCGACAACGTGCCCAACGACCCGCTGGTGCCCGGCGATTCGACCGATCTCAAGAGCGTGATCTTCAAGATCAAGGGGAGCGACCTCGCCGCGTTCCGATCGGGCCAGATCACGCTAGATCAGGCCCGCGCGCGCATCAAAGCCGAAGAGAATTAGGACGCACGACGTCGAGTCGTGGAACCGGCTGGCTCGGCCGGTGTCCTATTGACTGCCATGTCCTACAATGCCGCCAAGGGCTCTGCCCTCGATATCCCTGCAGAGCCCTCGGCGGATTGCCCAGTATCTTTGGCCGCGCTGCGCGCGGCGTGGCCCGCTATGGGGTTACAAGGAGGACGAGTCTTGCGCAACGAGGCGCATAGCGGGCCAACGCGATCGCGTCTGCTGATAGCCGCCGCGCTGTCTCTGGTGACGTTCGTGACGGCTGGCTGCGCGCGCACCCGGTTCGTCGAGAACGACCTCAAGCTCGTCGACGTCAAGACCGGCTGGTACGACGCCGGCATCGTGGGCGGCCAGAACAAGATCGTGCCGAGCATCACCCTCAAGCTGCAGAACGTCTCGGACGAGTCGATCAGCCGCGTGCAGGTGTGGGCGGTGTTCCGCCGCGCGAACGAGGACAAGACCTGGGGCGAGCACTTCGTCCGCGCCATCGGCCCCGAGGGGCTGGACGCCGGCAAAGTGGGGAATTCGCTGGTGCTGCGCTCGACGCTCGGCTACACCAGCCCGCAGTCCCGGGCGCAGATGCTGCAGAACCGCGAGTTCGTGGATGCCAAGGTGAACGTGTTCGGCAAGCACGGCTCGCGCACCTGGATCAAGATGGGCGAGTACACCGTCGAGCGCCACCTGCTGTCCGAGTAAGAGGTGGTTGGGGCCTTTCTGCCTCCGCCAAGGCTACGGCGGACAAGCAGGTCCGCCTCGCGCTCATATAATCCACGCGTGTCGACCACCTCGCCGTCTCCGTCCGCGCCCGTGCTCGAGCGACGGCTCAGCCCGTTCGACGCGGCCGCCATCATCGTCGCCAACGTCATCGGCGGCGGCATCCTCTTCACCCCGCCGCAAATTGCCGCCGCCGTACCGAACGCGGTGATGTTCCTGCTCGTCTGGGCGGCCGGCGGTGTGCTGGCGTTCTGCGGGGCCATGGCGTATGCGGAACTCTCCGCGTTGCGGCCACGCGCGGGCGGCGAGTACGTGTACCTGCGCGACGCCTACGGTCCGATTGCCGGCTTCCTGACCGGCTGGACGTCGTTCGTTGCTGGGTTCTCGGGCGCGATGGCGGCCAGCGCCGTCTTCCTGATCGTCTATCTGGATCGTTTCATCCCCGGCGTCGCGAACACCGATCCGCTGGTCCCGCTGCCGTTCCTCGTCATCTCGCGCCGCGCGATTGTGGCCATTGCCGCCGTGTGGCTGATGGCCGCCATTCACATTCGTGGCGTCGGACCGGGCCGTGCGGTCGGGAACGTTTTGGCGTCGCTGAAGGTGCTGGCGCTTCTCGTGTTCATCGCGCTGGGGGTCACCATCGGTACGGGCAGCGTCGCCAACCTGCAGCAGGGGAGCGGAGCAGTGGCCACGACCTCGTGGCTGCTGGCGCTCATTCCGGTGATGTTCACCTATTCGGGATGGAACGCCGCGGCCTACGTGGCGGAGGAGATTCGCAACCCCGGACGCAACCTGCCGCTGTCGCTCGCGGCCGGCACCACCGGCGTCATCGTCATCTACCTGCTGCTCAACGGCCTGTATCTCTATGTGATGCCGGTGGGCGAGCTGGCGATGGTGCAGGGCAGCGTGCTCGACGTCATTGCGGACCGCCTGCTCGGCACCCGCGCCGGGAACGTGATGGGGCTGGTGTCGATCGTCAGCCTCTCGGCCGGCCTGAGCGCGTGGACGTTTGCCGGCCCGCGCGTGTACTACGCGATGGCCCGCGACGGCGTGTTCTTCTCGGCGGCCGCCCGGGTGCACCCGCGGTTCAAGACCCCGGCGGCGTCCATCGTGGCGCAGGCGGCGTGGACGACGCTGCTCATCCTCACCGGCGCCGCCGACGCCCTGGCCAACTACACCGGGTTCGCGATCACGCTGTTTGCCGGTGCGGCGGTGGCCGCCATCTTCGTGCTGCGATCGCGTGAGCCGGACGCGCCGCGGCCGTTCAAGGCGCTCGGCTATCCGTGGACGCCCGCGCTGTTCGTGGGCGTCAGCGTGGTGATGGTGGTAAATGCGCTCTATCGCGATCCCGCCACCGCGGGGCTCGGCGCGCTGGTCATCCTGGCGGGCGTGCCGCTCTACTTTTACTTCCGAAGAAACTTGAAGGTGGTGGCGGAGTAGGCGGAGTAGGCAGAGTAGGCAGAGAAGGCCAGAATCGCTGAAAGCCGGTTGAAACACGAAGGGCGGCGGCCGCTATCCCGTACGGCCTGCCTCCCTGATGGTGCGGGCACATCTAAAGATGTGCCCCTACGAAAACGACCTCGTTACTCCGGAAGCAGCGAGCCGCGATACGTGGTCGTCCGGCCCGGCGTGATGTGCACGTCGAACTCCAGCGGCTCGAAGCCGGGGAGCGCTACCTCCACCTGGTAGTTGCCGGGCTCCAGCCGCAGACCCTGCAGCCGTCCATCGAAGTCGTCGATCACGCCGGCGTAGTAGCCGTCGATGTAGACCTCGGCGTCCCGCTGGTCGATGTCGAGCCGCAGCTTGCCCAGGTCGTAGTCCCAGCTCGAGCCGACGTAGTAGCTGCGCGCCCGCCACGAGTGGTTGCTCCAGAAGAAGTCGCCGGCGAAGTACGGGTCGTAGTAGCGGTAGCCGTAGTAGCGCGTGCCGCCGTAGTAGCGATACGACGGGTACCCGTAGACGTAGTAGTTCCGGCGCGGCTGCACGTAGGCGCGGCGGTCGCCGTCGCGGTACCGCGGCACCGGGCCGGTGCGCGGCGTGGCGTAACGGTTGACGCCGTTGCGGCCGTCGTAACGCCCGTCCCGCCCGTCGTACCGGCTGGCCCGTCCGTCGTTGCGCCCGTCGACGCGACGGTCACCATCGCCGCGACGGTCACCGTCGTTGCGCTGGGCCAAGGGCTGCGGGTCGCGACGCTCCTGCGGCGTCACCTCCCGGCGGCCGTTGTCGCTGCCCTGGGCGTTGTCGCGCTGCCTCTCAACCCGATCGGCGCGGCCCCTGGGACTGCGCTGCTCGGCGCGGCCGTCGTCACGCGGCTGCGCCTGGCGCTCGGCGCGCTGGCGGTCGCCGCCGCTCTGGCGGTCCCCACCCTGGCTTCGGCCGGAATCCGCGCTCGACGGACGGCGCTGCCGGCCGCCATCGCCGTCGTTTCCACGGTGGCGTCCCTGAGCAGACGCAAGAGGGGCCGCGGTGACGAGGGCCGCCAACACGGCTGTGGCGACGAATGTGTGTTTACGCATGCCTATCCTTTGAGCAGGATCCCTGCCATGTCCCGGCCGCCGAAATGCCCAGAAATCTCGCGCCTCGGGTCGCGGACTGGGCCATTGTCCTCCGCCCGGCCCCGGCCGGCTGACCCCGGCTCAGGACAGCTCAGGTCAGCACCTGAAGGCGGCCCCTCCTACGGCATACTGGCACCGTGATTCACGCGACGACGATCCTCGCCGTGCGCCACGGCGGCCAGACGGTGATGGCCGGCGACGGCCAGGTGACCTTCGGCACCACGGTGATGAAGCAGGGGGCCCGCAAGATTCGGCGGCTCCACAACGATTCGATTCTGGCCGGGTTCGCCGGATCGGCCGCGGACGCCTTCGCGCTGTTCACGCGGTTCGAAGCCAAGCTCGAACAGTACCGCGGCAATCTCGAACGGTCGGCCGTGGAACTGGCCAAGGACTGGCGCAGCGACCGCATTCTGCGGCGGCTCGAAGCGATGCTCATCGTCGCCGACAAGTCGTCCACGTTTCTCCTCTCCGGCACCGGCGACCTGATCGAGCCCGACGACGGCGTCGTGGCCGTGGGCTCGGGCGGCCCGTACGCGCTGGCGGCCGCGCGCGCGCTGCTGCGCCACAGCGGTCTCCCCGCTCGCGACATCGCCGAGCAGGCGATGACGATCGCCGGAGAGATCTGCATCTACACCAATCGTGTCCTGACCGTCGAGGAGCTCTAGTTCCGTGCCCATCTTTCTCCCCGAGCGCAGCGCGTCGGCCGTGGGGTCGCTCACCCCGCGGCAGATCGTCGCCGAGCTGGACAAGTTCGTCATCGGCCAGGGCAAGGCGAAGCGCGCGGTCGCCATCGCGTTGCGCAACCGCATGCGCCGGCAGCGGCTGTCGCCCGACATGGCCGAAGAGGTGACGCCGAAGAACATCCTGATGATCGGCCCGACGGGCGTCGGCAAGACGGAGATTGCCCGGCGCCTGGCCCGGCTGGCCCAGTCGCCGTTCATCAAGGTGGAGGCGTCGAAGTTCACCGAGGTCGGCTACGTGGGCCGTGACGTGGAATCGATGGTCCGCGACCTGGTGCAGCTGGCCGTGGACATGGTGCGGTCCGAGAAGGCCGAGGAAGTGAAGGAAAAGGCGCGCCAGGCGGCCGAGGAACGGCTACTCGATCTGCTGCTCCCGCCCACGCGCGGGGCCGCCGCCGCCGCGGCCGATGCCGCCGGCACTGCGATCGATCCGGCCAGCCGATCGCGCGAGCGGTTGCGCGAGCAGCTGCGCGACCACCGGCTCGACGAACGGACGGTGGAGCTCGAGCCCTCGCAGGCGCCGATGCCGTCGTTCGAGGTCGTCGCCGGCTCCTCGATGGAGGAGATCGGCTCGAACCTCAAGGACATGATGGGGTCGCTCTTTCAGGGACGCAACCGTACCCGGCGTATGAAAGTGCCCGAGGCCCTCGAGTACCTGATGGCCGAAGAGCAGGGCAAGCTCGTGGACATGGAGTCGGTGAGCCGCGTGGCCGTGGAGCGGGTGGAGCAGAACGGCATCATCTTCGTGGACGAGATCGACAAGATCGCGAGCCGCGACGGCGCCGGCCATGGCCCCGACGTCAGCCGCGAGGGCGTGCAGCGCGACATCCTGCCGATCGTCGAGGGCACGACGGTCAGCACCAAGTACGGGATGGTGAAGACCGACCACATCCTGTTCATCGCGGCCGGGGCGTTTCACGTCTCGAAGCCGTCGGACCTGATTCCCGAGCTGCAAGGACGCTTTCCGATTCGCGTCGAGCTCGAAGCCCTGACTCGCGCCGACTTCGTCCGGATCCTGACCGAGCCGCGCGGCGCCCTGGTCACGCAGTACACCGCGCTGCTCGGCGCCGAGGACGTCGCGCTGACGTTCACGCCCGGCGCCGTCGAGCGGATTGCCGAGTTCGCCGCGCGGGTCAACGACGCCACCGAAAACATCGGCGCCCGCCGCCTGCACACGGTGATGGAACGGCTGCTCGACGACGTCTCGTTCGAAGCGCCCGATCTTGCCGACAAGACGGTCACCATCGACGAGGCCTACGTCGAGCGAATGTTGGCCGGAATCGTCAAGAACGAGGATCTTTCCCGCTACATCCTGTAGAATCTTCTGGCCGGTCACAAGAACGTAAACG
>DASYRM010000214.1:0-9000 GCA_036004405.1 Vicinamibacterales bacterium | reverse complement strand
GGCGAGGGTTTGACACTGCTTATCCGCGCCGGCGAGTCCACCGAGATTGGCGCCGTTGCCAGGGCCGGCGCTGGTGATGAAGAAACTCATCTGATTCTGCTGCGCAGACACGCCCAGGCACGTCATGGCCGCGAACACGGCGATCCCGATTGCGCCTGAAATCAACTTCGTCATGAGAAGCTCTCCTGGCCTGAGTCGGCGGCGATCATAGCGCGACTCGCCGCGCTATAGTCGGCGGGTGGTTCTGACGGGGCTCGCACGCAAGTGACCGCCGCGCCATCGGCCGGCGACCCGATTCCACCAAGATGCCGGTTGATCGAAGTGCGCGTCTTGGAGCTTCGGCAGCTCTTCAACGCCATCGACCCGTCGCCGTTTCGTGAGCGCGATCTCGATCCCCGGGCCGAGGAGTTCATCGTCGACTGGGCGCACGACCTTCCATCGGACGTGCCGTGGGCGCTCCTCGTCCACCTCGAACGCGCCGCCGGGCCGGACGCCGAAGCGGCCGCCCTTCGCGACGCGATTCACGAATACTTCGGCCAGCAGGTGGTCCGGAGCAAGCGGCGCCTTCGCGAGCTGTTCCGCCGCGGCCGCACCAGCCTGGTGATCGCGCTGGTGTTCCTCTCGGCATCGATCGCGGTCGGTGACGTCATCGCGAGCTATCTGGGTGGCAGCCGGCTGGCGGGCGTCGTCCGCGAGGGATTCCTGATCGGTGGATGGGTGGCGATGTGGCGGCCCCTGGAGGTGTTCCTCTACGACTGGTGGCCGATTCGCGCGGAGGGACGCCTGCTGCGTCGTCTCAGTACGATCCCGGTCAGAATCGAGTACGCGGACACGGCTTCGACTGACGCCTGGCGATCTGACTGGCCCGCGACATCCACGCTGCAGCACCCGCGAATGCGGTAAGGTCCGGGTCAGTGCTTCGGATGCTTGACGTCGGCGTCCCAGCCTGACGGCGCCGCCACCGGCATGACCTTCATGAACGCCTCGACGCCGTGGATCTCCCCGCCGTAGACCTTGAACGCTTCCCACACCATCAGCCCGTTGCCGTCGCCGTAGCGGCCCGCGGCGGGTCCGAAGTTCATGCGGAGGAGCGTGATGCCGAGCTCCTCATCGACCGCGATGACGCGGTAGCTCAGGCCCGGGTGCTTGGTGATCTCCTGCCCCTTGATGTCTTCGCACGACGGTGGGCGGAACACGCAGCCTTTGCCCGCCATCAGCCGGCCGTTCTCGAAGCGATACGCGTCGGCCGCAAGCGGCGCGTTCACCGAGACGAAGCTGCCGCCTTCGAGGCCCGCCGGATAGAACTCCGCCAGCCGGATCGCTTCCGCGCGCGAGCTGCGCTTCTTGGGATCCACGGGCGCAACCATGGCGGGAGTGGGCGACTGCAGCCCCTCGACGGCAAAGATCGCGCCTTCTTTCTGGTTGCGCGTGACCTGGGTTTCGACCTCCGTGATCTTCTGGTCCGCGATCTTCAGGCGCAGCATGAGCATCACCGGCATGCCCGCTTCCTCGACCACCACCTGTGAGGCGGCGACGCCCTGTGCGACGTCGAGGATGTCGAGCCGATAGGGCCGGATCTTCGATGCCTGCTTCCACAGCCCTTCGCCAAGCTTCAGGTCCACATAGTCTTCGGTGAACCGCATGGTAGGGGAGATCGGGAGCGCGCCTGGCGTCTTCGCCACCATCGCATCGAGATAGCGGGTGATGAACCCGCGGAGGCACTCCCGATTGCAGCCGTCTGCAGCGCGGGCGGTGCTGCCCATGTGGGTCCCGGCGGCCACGACGATGGCGATCGTGACGGCGTGGAGGGCGCGGCGGGTGGTTGTCATGGCCCAGATTCTGGATCCGATGCCCGCCACCAGCGTTCAAAAAAAACTCAAGCCCGTGTTTGGCCCAAGCAGAATATAGGTCGACCCGTGAATCGATACGTCTGGCTTGCCATTCTTGCGCAGCTGGTTGCGAGCACAATGCCAAGCGCATCGAAGCTGGTCTTGAATAGCTTCGCCGTTGAGCCATATATCGCGCTCAGGTGGTCGATATCGGCCATCACGTTCGGGATCCTGTTGATCGTCCTGAGAGTGAGATGCGTCTGGGAGCCACGTCTGATCGCCAAGGTATCGGCGCTCGGTCTTGGTGGCTATGTGTTCGCCTCACTGGGGACTCTTTACGCAGTCAAGATCGGCGGCGTCTCGTTTTTTGGACTGTTGACTCTGCTCAGTCCACTATGCGTCATCGCGCTATCGACGATCGTCTTGAAAGAGCGAATCAGGACAAGAACGTGGATTGCACTCGGCATTGCGCTCATCGGGCTGACACTCATGGTCACGGGCAAGATCGAAGTGTCATCAACCCTGTCGGCCGTTGCTGCGGCTGCACTCGTCATCGCCGCCTACACGAGTGACAGTCTGACCTTTCTATATTCCAAGCCCTTTCAGGCCAAGCTTCCCCTTCTGCAGTACCTGTTTGCGGGACAAGCCACGGCGGCCGTCTCGATGTGGCTGGTGTCGTTTGCGATGTACCCTCGGCAACAACTCATCCCGCCCAGCCTGGAGTTGTGGTCGGCCATTGCCTATGTGGCGTTGGTGTCTTGTGTCGGCATCTACTTCGTGTGGTACTGGCTTCTGAAATATCTTCAGGGCCAGCAATTGGGCGTCCTGCAATATTTTCACGGGGTCGCGGCTGCACTGTGGGGCGTCGTGATTTTTGGCGACGAACTGACGCGGTCGATGCTCGCCGGAAGCCTGTTGCTGCTAGTCAGCATTGTGATCGCTTCCAAACGGGCAAAGTAGCCTCAGCGCCGACGGTCCCCCAGGAAGCGCAGCAGCATCAGGAAGAGATTGATGAAGTCGAGGTACAGCGTCAGCGCGCCGACGACGGAGTAGCTGCTGGTGCCGCTGCCGCTGGCACTGGGGATCGCGAGAGCCATCGCCTTCAGGCGCTGGGCGTCGTAGGCGGCGAGGCCCGTGAACACGATGACGCCGCAGAATCCGAGGATGAACTGCAGCCCATCGCTCTGCCAGAACATGCCGACCACTGAGGCGATGACCACGCCGATCAGCCCCATGAACAGAAACTGCCCCCAGCCGGCCAGGCTGCGCTTGGTCACCGTGCCGTAGAGCGCCATCGCGCCAAACGTGGCCGCCGCCACCACGAAGGTGGACGCCACCGATTCACGCGTGTACGCGAGCAGGACGAACGACATCGTCACGCCCGTCAGCGCCGAGTACGCCATGAACAGAGCCGCTGCAGTTGATGCGGCCATCCGCTGCACGCGCAAGGACAGCACGGCGACGAGCCCGAACTGCACCACCATCAGCCCGAGGGCCAGGAACGGCGTGCGCACGAGCGTCGTCACCAGCGACGGCGACGAGGCGACGTACCACGCGACCAGCGCGGTAATCGCGAGCCCGGCGCACATCCAGCCGTAGACCGAACGGAGAAAGCTGGTGACGCGTTCTTCGGCGGCGTACGGTGTGGTGAGGACGGCGTCCGGGGTCACTGGATACTGAGGCATTGCACGCTCCTTGTACGTCGAGCGTAGCAGAGTCGCTCAACTCCTGAAAAACGCCAGTAGATCCGGGTTGAGGAGGTGGGCGTGCGTGGTGCACATGCCGTGCGACAACTTCTCGTACACCTTGAGCGTGCCGTTCGTCAGCAGCTTGGCCGAAAGCAGCGCGGAATCGGCGATCGGCACGATCTGGTCGTCATCGCCGTGCATGACGAGCGTCGGCACCTGAATCGATTTGAGATCGTCGGTGAAGTCCGTTTCCGAGAACGCCTTGATGCCGTCGTAGTGCGCCTTGGCGCCGCCAATCATGCCCTGCCGCCACCAGTTGTCGACGACAGCTTGCGACACCTTCGCGCCCGGGCGGTTGTAGCCGTAGAAGGGGCCGCTTGCGACATCGCGGTAGAACTGCGCGCGATTCGCCGCCAATTGTTGCCGGAAACCGTCGAACACCTCGATCGGCAGGCCGCCCGGATTGGCGGGCGTCTTCAGCATGATCGGTGGGACCGCGCCGATCAGCACCAGCTTGGCGACGCGGCCGTCGCCGTGTCGCGCGGCATAGTGCAGCGCCTCGCCGCCCCCGGTCGAGTGGCCCACGTGAATCGCGTTGCGTAGATCGAGATGCGACACCACGGCGGCGACGTCGGCAGCGTAGTGGTCCATGTCGTGACCATCGCTCACCTGGCTCGATCGTCCGTGGCCGCGGCGGTCGTGGGCAATGACGCGATACCCCTTGTCCATGAAGTACAGCATCTGGGCGTCCCAATCGTCGCCGCTCAGCGGCCACCCATGGTGGAACACGATCGGCTGCGCGCTGCTCGAGCCCCAGTCCTTGTAGAAGATCGTCGTCCCGTCGTTCGTGGTGATCGTGCTCATGATGTCGATTATGCGCCGCGCCCGGCTCAGCATTGATGACGGCGTGGGCGCCAGCACGGCCGCGACCCGTGTCTAGAATGACGACATGACGGTTGAGCAGTTCTTGACGCGTTACGCCACCCTATCGATGGGCGACGACGACCGAGGCATGGCCGAGATGTAGTGAAATCGGCCGAGGACTTGCACCAGTGGCCGCTAGCCGAACCCGGCAACTTCCCCGCGGCACAAGGAGCACACGAGCATGAAGCCCAAGAACATGATTTGTCTCTGGTTCAACAAGGACGCGCATGAGGCGGCGCGCTTCTACGCCGCCACGTTTCCCAATAGCAAAGTGACCGCTGTTCACAAGGCGCCCAGCGACTACCCCAGCGGCAAGAAGGGTGATGAGCTGCTGGTGGAGTTCACGGTTCTGGGCATTCCGTGCGTCGGTCTCAACGGCGGTCCGGAGTTCAAGCACAGCGAGGCGTTCTCTTTCCAGATTGCAACGGAAAACCAGGAAGAGACCGACCGCTACTGGAACGCGATCGTTGGTAATGGCGGGCAGGAGAGTCAGTGCGGGTGGTGCAAGGACCGCTGGGGGCTGTCCTGGCAGATTACGCCGCGCGTGTTGACCGACGCGCTTGCGGCGGGTGGCGAGGAGGCCAAGCGTGCCTTCGATGCGATGATGCCGATGAAGAAGATCGACATCGCGACCATCGAGGCCGCGCGGCGAGGCGAGACCGCGGGAGCAAGACGCTAGATCGTCACCACAATCTTGCCGTGGGCGTGGCCGCCCTCCAGGTGGCGGAACGCCTCGGCAAGCGCGGCCAGCGGGTAGACCGTGTCGATCACAGGGGTGACCGTCCCCGCCTGGATCATGTCGGCCAGCACGTGCAGATCAGCGCGATTCGGGTTCATCACGAAGAATGCGATTTTGTGACCGATGAACGGGCGGATGGCCAGCGTTCGAAGCAGGCCGAGCATGCTGATGCCCTTTTCCGGGCTGCCTCCGCCGTTCGGGACGATCGTGCCGCCCGGCTTCACCACGCGTCGGACGTCTGAGAGCGTCCGGTTGCAGACGTTGTCGAAGACCACGTCGTAGCGCGCGTCGCCGGTCGTGAAGTCCTCCTTCGTGTAGTCGATCACGCGATCGGCCCCGATCGAGCGCACGAGGTCGAGCGCCCCTGTGCTCTGCACGCCCGTGACGTGTGCGCCGAGCGCCTTCGCGATCTGGACCGCGAAGGAGCCGATGCCGCCTGCCGCGCCGACGATCAGAACGTTCTGGCCCGTGTTGACATGCGCTTTGTCGCGCAGCGCCTGCAGCGCTGTGAGCCCCGCCAGTGGGACGGCGGCCGCCTGTTCGAACGTGAGGCGCTCCGGCTTGTGCGCCACTCTCTCGGCCGGGACCGTCAGGTACTCGGCCAGCGAGCCTAACTCGCAGTATCCAAACACCGGTTCGCCCACCGTGAAACCCGTGACGCTGCTTCCGAGGGCGGCAATCGTCCCGGAGAAGTCGCAGCCGACCCCTCGCGGGCGCTTCGGGCCCCGCAGGCCGCCCAGCATCAACCGCATCGGGAAGGGGGCGCCACGCACGAAGTGCCAGTCCACCGGGTTGAGGGCGGCCGCGTGCACTTTGACCAGAATCTCGTTCGGGCCCGGCGCCGGCGTGTCGACGTCCGTGAGCTGCAGCATCTCGGGCCCGCCGAACCTGGAGAAGACGACCGCTTTCATGCTCATCAGATACGCAGACTCCTGCGCGGTGTTCACGCGCACCGTCGTGGGGCCGCCTGCTGTCGTGGGGCCGCCTTCAGGCGGCCCGTAGAGGCGGGCCTTTAGGCCCGCCCAGAACTCCACTGGCGCGCGCGCGCGCGGAGTTCATCGACCACCAGAGGCCAGTCGTGGAGGGTTGCGGGATCGAAGTCGGCGCCGTTCGGCCACACGAGCGTGTGAGCCTCGGCATCGATTCGAACTTGAGCGAGGAACTCCGGATCTCGGAGTGGGCCGTACAACTCGCCAGTGAGCACCGGTGTGAAATCGATCTCCTGATGCGAGCCATCCTCGAACTCCACTCGCAAGGAGTGAGCGCCGAGCCCGGGCGAGATCGCTGGCGCCACCCTCGGCATGGAGGTCGCCTTGCATCAGGCGGAGGTAGTCGCCCGGGCGGGTGCCGTTGGCGAGCGCGATCAGGAAGTCGAGATCTTCGGCTTCGTTGGCGCGATTGCGGAGCGCGTCGGGAAGATTGATGCCCGAGAAGGCGCGTTGCAGGCGCACCCGCCGCGAGGTGGGCGCGAGCTCGATCGCCCGGTTCATCTGGTCGACGCCCTTCGCCGCACCCGCCGGCCCCTGCTGATACAGCCCCATGAACGCCTGCACGCCGCCGTGAGTGGCCAGCGCCTCGGCGTGCTTCGGATTCAGCTGGAGGGCGCGTTCGAGCGCCGCGGGCCCCTTCTGGATGGCGGGGAGCGCGTCGGCGGGACGGCCGCCCGGCATCATGGCGCGCGCCGCCTGGGCGAGGTAGGCGACGCCCATGGCGTTCCAAAGCTCCGCGTTCTCCGGATCGGCCTTCGTCGCTTCTTCCAACATCGCCACGTATTCCGGCACGACGTCCATCTGGCCGACCCTGAACTGGAACTGGTAGGCGAGCGCCCGCTGCAGGATCGCCTTCGTCTCGGCGTCGGTGGTTTGCCCGAACGCAGCGCCGACCATGGCTAGAGCGATCGCGATTTGTACGGCGAGGCGGGCCACGAAGTTGACGGCGTTCACGGCGTGTCTCCTCTTGGCTCGGATGTAGCGGCGGGCCTTTAGACCCGCCGGCGCGCTTTCAAGAGTGAGTCGCCGCTGACCCCGCGGATGGATTCGGTGAGGCTGCCCGGACGCTCCAGGCGGCCGGGTCCTGGTTGAAGTACGACGCCAGGAACTCGTAGAGGTCGCGATGTCCGGTGGCGACCACCACCGGGTCCTGGAAGAACGCCTCCACCGCCACCGCCCACAACTCGGGCGGGCTCGAGAGCCCATACGGATCGAGCACCGAATCGCCGCGCTCCAGCCGATCGCGCTCGCGTTCCATCAGGCCAGTCCACCGCCGGACGCCTTCGTCGCGGAGATACGACGGCACTCCATCGAAGCTTGCGCGCGACAGGTCCAGCAGATGCGCGAACTCGTGGAAGCCGACGTGACTGCCGCGCCGGCCGCTGGCGGCGAAGCTCGCCTGCAGCGCCGGGTGCGACAGGATGACCACGCCCCACGGGTGCGCCTGACCCGTCAGGATGGGATCGGGGTGCAGTCCCGACGCGGGCTCGCCCTCGGCGGTTCGCGTCGAGGCGAACTGATAGTCGCGATCGAAGTGGTCGGGGTAGACGAGCACCTCGCGCAGCTGATCCCACGTGTATCCTGGCCAGCCGGCGGTGAGGGTGACGGCCGATGCGGCCACCAGCAGCCGTGCCTCGGCGGTGAGGCGGGTCTCAACCGGTGTGATCTGCTTGTCCGTCAGGAAGACCTGCACTTGGCGATTGAACTCCTGGCGCACGTCTGGAGGCAGGGAGCGGTAGTGCGCCGACTGCCGCATCAGCAGATCTCGCGAGGGCCGCGGCAACGGTCGCGCGCGCAACTCCCGTCGCCGGCTCGCGGCTGGCGCCAGGAGTCGTTGCGCGTGGGCCGCGAATGCGCTGAGACGCGCCCACAACCCGTGAGAACCACTCAGGCTCACGGCTCGATTCTACGGTGCGTCCGTCGTGGGGGCCGCCTTCCGCCTTCGCCAAGGCTACGGCGGACAGGTCAGGCGGCCCGTCAACTCGACACGAAGTGCTCGATTTCTCGCGCGGCCGGCGGAGTTTCCCGCGCTCGATCAGAGGCCGCTTGACCAACCGGTCGACGCCGTCGCGGCCCGAGCCGTATCGAATCCCGGCGCAGGAAATGCAGTGAACCTTCGCATGGCTCCGATGCTTCTCGTGATTCTGATCGTGGCAGTGCTGTATTGGTTCCCGATGCGGCGCTGGATGAGTGCATGGGGCGCGACTTCTGAAGACCTCGCGCGTGAGATGCCGGGCGACGGGTTTCTGGCCCATCCGACATATTCGGGTACCACGGCCGTCAGCATCGACGCACCTCCGGAGGCGGTGTGGCCGTGGCTGCTGCAGATCGGCTATCAGCGTGGCGGTCTCTACAGCTACGACTGGCTCGATCGGCTGTTCGGCTATCTGGATCGCCCGAGCGCCACGCGGATTCTGCCGGAGTTTCAACACTTGGCCGTGGGCGACGAGATCCCACTGGGGCGTGGACCGAGCTGGCCAGTGGCCGTTATGGATGCCCCTCGCGCGCTGGTGCTGGACATGCGGAATCTGGGAGGCTTCGATTGGGTGTGGCAGTTCGGGCTCTACGCTGACGGCAACCGGACTCGGCTCGTGTCGCGCAGCCGCGTCCGCACGCTGACGCTGGGCCCCAGACTGGCGACCTACGCCATCGAGCCGGCGGGGTTTCTCATGACGCGGCGGATGTTGCTGGGGTGTCGGTTTTCAGAAGGAAGGGACCCCGGCTTTTCAAAACCTTGCCCCCCTGACTTGTCCACCCACGTCTGCGTGCGCGAGCGAGTGACGAAGACGCCGCCGCAGTCTACCCGGTTCGCATCCTTTCTCGGTACGGCG
>DASYRM010000213.1:0-3230 GCA_036004405.1 Vicinamibacterales bacterium | reverse complement strand
CATCCTACCGCGCGCGGCGCGGGCCAGCGCCGCACAGCCGATCGAGTGCGTCGAGCGTCAGCGCCTGCAGGCCGCTGACGACCAGCTCGGCGCCCGTGAGCTCATCGGCCGGATAGCTGTTGGTCACTCCTACACAGCGTAACCCGGCACCCCGGGCGGATTCGAGTCCCCATCGCGAGTCCTCGATGGCAACGCAGCGCCCCGGATCGAGCGTGGTGCCGGAGGCATCCTGCAGCCGCTCGAATGCCAGCCGATACGGCGCCGGCGACGGCTTGCTCTGGGGCGTATCGCCGGAGGCGACGATGGCGGCAAACAGATCGCCGACGCCCGCGACGGCGATCACCTCTTCGATCTCGTGTCGCAGCGCGCCCGACGCGATGGCAATCGGAACCGCGCTGGCGGCAGCGCGCACGAACTCCACCGCGCCGGGAAACAGGACCGAGCCGCCGCTCAGCATGGCTTGGAGCTTGACGCCCTTGCGGGCCACGAGCGCCGCCAGGCGCGCCGCGTCCATCGCCTCCCCGTGGTCTTCGCCGAAGGCCTGGAACGCGCCCACGTCGTCGTAGCCGAGATACCGCGCGTAGTACTCCTTCGGCGTCAGTTCCAGCCCGTCTTCCGCGAGCGCCTGCTGGAAAGCGCGGAAATGCAGCGGCTCGCTGTCGGCTATCACCCCGTCGAAGTCGAAGATGACGGCTTGGAGGGCAGAGGTCACGTGCCCGGGGCCTTTTCGCCGGCGCGGATCTCGACCTTCAGGCGATTCGACGCCGGCGGGTACGGGCAGTCGTAGGTGGCGTTGTAGGCGCACGTCGGGTTGTACGCCATGTTGAAGTCGATGTTGTAGAACCCGGTAGACGTGGGACGGATGTCGAGATACCGCCCCGCGGGATAGGTCTCTTTGCCGGTGGTGAGATCGGCGAACGGCACGAACAGGTTCTCGAGCGCCTGCCCCTCTTCGACGAACGCCGCCAGGCTCATCGGCTGTCCGCGCAAGGAGAACTCCAGCACGCCCACGCGCTCCATCCGCCGCAGCTTGCCCGTGGACGTCGGCATCTCGAACACCGGACGCTCGTTGGCGAGCTTGAGCTCCGCCGGCGCGGTGTACGACGGATCCGGCGGGTAGTAGCGGAGCGGCAGCAGCGTGTCCCGCTTGTCGGCAGGGATCGGTTCGGGCTCCTCGCGGAACGCCTTGTCCTTCACCGCGCGCGCCTCCGCAATCGTCTTCGCGTACGCCTGCGGGTCCACGGGCGCCGACGGTCCCGAGGTGCAGGCGCCGGTCACGAGCGCCGCGACGACCGCGGCTGGAAGCAGCAAGCGCATCAACTGAAAATATACCCGCGTTCGGTCACCGCTTCCGCCAGCAGCCGGCGCAGGCGCACCGCGTTGACCGGGTTGGGCTTGAGCACGCGACGAAGCGCCGCCAGCAGCGTGCGCAGCGTGTCACCCTCGACGGTGCCGGCGAGCGCGGCCTTCGCGGCGGCGTCCACGCGTCCGGCGGCCTCGGTGACGAACACGCGCGCGGCCGCCTCGTGCAGCGTCGCCAGCTTGTGGTGCTGCCGCACGGCCGCGGCGGCGCGGGCCACGGCGCTCTCGGCCGCGTAGGTGTCGATGAGCACGTCGGCCGCGTAGCTCAGTACCTCCTGTTCGGCCTCGAGCCGGTCGCCAAAGGTCTGCAGCGCGGTGCCGATCACCATCAGCGCCACCTTTTTGAACGAGGCGACCAGGCGGGCTTCGTCGGCGAGCGGCGCGTCGGAGTCGCCGCCGGCCTGAAGCGACGGCGACAGCACTTCGTCCTGCAGCCGCCGCGCGGCCGCGACGAGCGGCAGGTCACCCTTGAGTCCGCGGCGCACCAGCATGCCGGGAATGAGCATGCGGTTGATTTCGTTGGTGCCCTCGAAGATGCGGTTCACGCGGGCGTCGCGGAAGTAGCGCTCCGCCATGTAGTCGGCTACGAAACCGTTGCCGCCGTGGATCTGCACGTTCTCGTCGAGCACGTAGTCGAGCGTCTCGGTGCCCATGACCTTGCAGATCGACGCCTCGATGGCGAGCTCCTCGAACGCGCGCGCGAGCGACGGGCCGTCGTGTCCGAATTGCGCAATCGCCGCGTCGATGAGGCCGGCCGTCCGGTAGGCCAGGCTCTCGGCGGCGTAGGTGCGCGCGGTCATCTCGCCCAGCTTGTGCTTGATCGCGCCGAACGACGCGATCGGCTGCCCGAACTGCTTGCGGTTCGACGCGTACTTGGCGGCGTCGCCGATGGCGCCGCGGCTCCCGCCGGCGCACATCGCGCCCAGGCTGAAGCGGCCGTAGTTGAGCGTGTTGAGCGCCACCTTGTGGCCGCGGCCAATCTCGCCGAGGACGTTCTCGGCCGGCACCGGAACATCCTGCAGGAGGATGGTCGTCGTGGAGGAGCCGTGCAGCCCCATCTTGTGCTCTTCCTTGCCCGAGGTGAGGCCGCCGAACGCGCGCTCGACGATGAACGCCGTGAACTGCTCGCCGTCCACCTTTGCGAACACGATGAACAGATCGGCAAAGCCGCCGTTCGAGATCCACATCTTCTCGCCGGACAGACGCCAGCTGCCATCGGGTTGCCGCGTCGCGCGCGTCTTGGCCGCGAGGGCATCGGAGCCGGACCCGGCCTCGCTGAGCGCGTAGGCGCCGATGATCTCGCCGGTGATGATGCGCGGCAGGTACTTCGCCTTCTGCGCTTCGGTGCCGAAGAGGACGAGCGGCAGTACGCTGAGATTGGCCTGGCCGCCGAACGTCGTGGCAAACGACGCCGAGCGTGCGATGTGTTCCACCACGACGAGCGACGACACTTTGTCGAGGTCGAGGCCGCCGTACTGCTCCGGGGCGCCCAGGCCCAGGAGGCCGAGCTCGCCGCACTTCTTGATCAGCGCGCGCGACAGCGCCCAGTCCTTGGCTTCGAGCTTCGGCAGCGCCGGCATGATCTCCGCCTCGACGAAGTCGGCCGTCGTCTGCGCCATCATCCGGTGCTCGTCGGTGAGCTTCTCCGGGGTGAACGTGTCGCCTGGCTCTTCGAAAAGCCACGACCCGCCGCGAATTGTCTGAGCCGTAGTTGCCATGCCTTCCCTTCTCTGATCAGATGAAAGGGCCGTCGCCCAATCACAGCCGGAGATAATGCGAACGCTCAAAAACGCATGCTCCGGGCTGTGAAGTGGAGGACAGCCCATGGTTCGAGAGTATATCGGCGTTGATTTGCATAAGTCGTTCTT
>DASYRM010000212.1:0-38638 GCA_036004405.1 Vicinamibacterales bacterium | reverse complement strand
AAGGTCTGCAGCGCGGGTAACAGAGTTCCGCCTTGGAGTGTCGATTGCCGGCAAGCGGCTGTTAGCGATCGGGTGGGAGACTCCGAAACGGTATTCCAACCAGAAGACGAGCGTGAGACGAGTCGAAGGACAAGTGCTGCTGAACTAGCGCCTGCGGTGCACTCGAAGCCGAGCGGCCGGTGAGTCGACGGTGTCACGGAGCAGCGCCGAAGATCGTTGAATTCAGTGCGCGCACACGTAAACCGCGGGAGAGCCCATGCCTCGTTGCATTTGTTTGAGCGCCCTGATGGTTGTTGCCGTGCTCGCTCTGCCGACGGTGTTCGCCCAGCAGAACGTCGACACCATCATCACGCGCGGCAAGATCCTCACCGTCGACGGCAACTTCACCGTCGTCGAAGCGCTCGCGCTCGCCGGCGGCCGCATCGTCGCGCGTGGCACGAGCCAGGAGATCGCCAAGCTCGCCGGCCCCTCCACCAGGGTCATCGACGTCAGGGGCGCCACCGTCATCCCCGGCATGATCGACAATCACTTCCACCTGACGCGCGCGGTGGCAACCTGGCACCAGCAGGCCCGCTTCGAAGGGGTTGGCTCGCGCAAGGAAGCGCTTGCGATTCTCGCCGCCAAGGCAGCCAGCCAGCCGCCCGGCGAGTGGGTGATGGTGCAGGGCGGCTGGACGCCGCGGCAGTTCACCGACACGGGCTTGCCCACCGTAGCTTCAGCGCAGGTGGGCGGATTCACCCTCGAAGAGCTCGATCGCGTGGGGCCGAAGAACCCGCTCTTCGTGCAGGAGGGCTACAACGCCGTCTACTGCAACACGCTGGCACTCAAGGCGGTGGGGCTCGACCCGGCGGGCGGCGCCAGGCGTCCTGCCGCGGGGCTCGCATCGTTCACGCCGCCCTACGCGCTCTACGACGCGATGCCGAAGGCCTCGCCCGCACAGCTCGAACAGAACCTGACGGACTACCTGCAGGAGCTCAATCGCTCGGGGCTCACGGGCGTCTACAGCCTGGGGCAGTCCGACGTGCTCGCCGCGCGCGCGGCCAAGGGCCCGCTGCCGGTCCGGCTCTGGGAGACCTTGAACTTCAACGCGACAGACCCGGCCTCGGCCGCGAAGGCCGCGGCGCTCATCGAGCGCAGCAAGCCGAATCAGTTCAACGGCTCCTTCGGCACCTTCGGCCTCGGCGAGGTGCTCTACGGCCCGTTCTTCGATCTGGCGCCGCGCAAAGATCCCTGGCCCGCCGAGATCATGAACGAATACGCCAAGCTCGCCGGCGCGGCGGCGAAGGGCGGCTGGCACGTGCACCAGCACGTGATCAACAACAACGCGGTGACAGATTTGCTGAACGCCCTGGAGCCGGTGAACAAAGTGCAGCGCTTCGACCAGCTGCGCTGGACGATGGGGCACGTCTACGACATCTCGCCCGCGAACATCGCGCGCGCCAAGGCGCTCGGCATGACGCTGGGCGTGCACGGCGCGGCGATGCAGGCCGGCGCGCACATGCCGCTGCGGAAGATTGCCGACAGCGGCATCGTGTTCGGGCTCGGCACCGACGCCACGATCGTGTCGCACTACAAGCCGTTCGTGACGCTCGGCTGGGTGGTGAGCGGCCTCGACGCCGGCAACACCCGCGTGCTCGACGAGACGCTGACGCGCGAAGAGGCGCTCATCGCGCACACCCGCTCGAACGCGTATCTATTCTTCCAGGAGAAGAACCTCGGCTCGCTCGAGGTCGGGAAGCTCGCGGATCTCGTCGTGCTCGATCGCGACTACATGACGGTGCCGGCCGCCGAGATCAAGCACATTCAACCAACGATGACGATGGTCGGCGGGCGAGTGGTGTATCAGCGGTAGGCGGGTCTAAAGACCCGCCTCTACGTATGTGGCGCCGAGAAGATCCTGGTCAGCGGGAGCACGAGGCCCGGCAGGAGGGGCGTTGTGAGCATGTCGCCCTTGTCCAGCGTCAACTCCCTCGGAGGTCCGTACAGCCGATGCTTGATCTTCTCGTCCCGCCTGCGCGTGCCCGGTGATCCAACCTCCACGACAAGATCGGGAGCTCCCTGGATGTTCTGCGTGGTCACCACGTCCATGCGGGCCTGACTGACGAACAGCAGGTCGGGCTCGACGACGTCGATGTCCGAGAAGACCACATCGAGCGGGGCTCCGAACACCTCACCGACGCGGTTCGCTTCAAGGAAATTCCAGATCAAGTTGGCGAGCGTGAGGACGATCCGTTGGTGTCTCGTGTCCGGTGACGGCGTCACGTAATGCTCTCCGTCGATGAGCTCGTGTCGCTTCCCGTCATCAGGGAAATGCACGAGGTCGTCGTAGGTGAGCTTCACGCCGGCCGATGGGGGCCGCGTGGGGTCGCTGGCGGACATGACGCTGATTCTAGCGCCCTGCCTGCACACAGTAGGGCCGCCTGCCACGAACACGGGCCGCCTGAAGGCGGCCCCTACGTACGCCTGCGTACAGCCACGAATACGGGCCGCCTGAAGGCGGCCCCTTGTGTGCCTGAAGGCGGCCCCAACTACAACCCGCGAATAACTCCGACTCGAAGGCGAATGTCGCGACATCGCGCGACTTCGCACGGGCTCAGCTTTATCAGCGCGAGAGTTTCCTTCCGCCTCGATTGGTAAGAAGGTTGCTAAGGTTGGCGACCGCTCGGCGTAGGTAAAGGGAGGCAGAGATGCGGGACACTCTCCGAACGCTCGGTTTCTGGCTGATGGCTGCGTTCGTCCTTGCCGTCGCGACCCCGTCGCGGGCAGCGGTGATCACCTTCTCGTCGAGCGCGGCATGGGAGGCAGCGGTCACCTCGTTCGACACCTGGGACTTCAATGGCCCCGAGGGCAACCAGGTCATCCTGCTCAACAGCCTGGGCACGAACATCGTGTCCGTGGCCACGCAGGGCGGCGACCCCCAGGGCCTGATTCACGACTCGGCCCTGTGCGGCAGCACCGGCGGCGGCGTGGACTGCTTCAAGCCGATCGAGCTGACGTTCCTGGAGCCGCGGAATGCCTTCGGGTTCGACAATCTGGACTTCAATGGATTCGAAGAGGCCGTGGTCCAGCTCGCGTTCTCCGGCGGCGGCACGCAGACGTTCGTCTTCGATCTCGGCGGCGCGCCGGCGTTTACCCCGATCTTCTTCGGCGTCATTTCCGATCAGAACCTGGCGTCGGCCACCATCTACTCGCGTGACCCTGGCTCGGACACGATCGGCCAACGGGCCAACGTGATCGACAACGTGCGGGTCGGGATTGCCGAGGTGCCGGAGCCTGGCGTGATCGCCTTGCTGGCTACCGGGCTTGGTGGCATGCTCCTGAGGCGCCGGCGTCGTACTTGACCTTCAAGCTGGGCTGATAGCCCACCGCGGGTACGCTTAATGCTCACGCCCGAGCATGCGGCTCAACGCTTGGGCGTGTCTGGCTCTGCTTCTGTGCGGGCTCGGCGCCAGATGTGCGGCGCGCGGGAGCGGCGACCACAAAAGCTACGTGCTTCCCGTCGTCGAAATCGTGGCGATGGACGCGGCCGTGAATCGCGTTGGACGGATGATCTTCGAGCCCGCCACGTTCGATGTCACGCCAGCCACCATCCGCCACAATCTGCGCGGCCCCTGGGTGGTCGACGACGACCCGTTCGAGATCAATCAGTTCGGCCACCCCTACCAGGGGGCGATGTATCACGGCATCGCGCGGTCAAATGGGCTGGGCTACGTTCCGTCGATGATCTACACGTTTGCCGGCAGCGCGATGTGGGAAATCGCTGGCGAAACGACACCACCTTCTTTCAACGATCAGGTGGCCAGCGGCGTGGCGGCGTCGTTTCTGGGTGAGTCGCTCTTCCGCATCTCGCGTCTCGCGCTCGACCGCTCCGACGGCCAGCCCGGTGTCTGGCGGAAGCTGGGGGCGGTGCTGGCCTCTCCCCCCACCGGCCTCAATCAGCTGATGGTCGGCACGCCCGCAGGATTGCCCTCGGCCGACGCCGTGCCGTTCTCGGACATCCGCGTGCAGGTCGGCGGCACCGCCATCGCCCAGCGCGGCACGCGCGCCAATGTCTCGCTGGACGAGTTTCAGCCGCATTTCGCCTTCTCGATCGACTACGGGTATCCGGGCAACGCCGGCTATCAGCACCAGCGCCCGTTCGACTATTTCCGATTCGAGAGCAACGTCTCGAGCGAGGGGATGGAGCAGCTGTCCACGCGCGGCATGATTGCGGGCGGCGACTACGGCTCCGGCGGCCTGGCGGGCATCTGGGGCCTCTTCGGCACCTACGACTACTTCACGCCCGACGATTTCCGGCTGTCGACCACCGCCTTCTCGTTCGGCACCACGCTGCAGGCAGGCAACTCCGAAGGGCTCGTGATGCAGAGCACGGCGCTGCTGGGTGCCGGCTACGCGGCGGCACGCGCACTGGCGCAAGGCAACGACGACTACCACTACGGGATCACCCCGCAGTCACTGGTGAACCTGCGGCTGCTCGCCGGGCGCCGCGCCGCGCTCGACCTGACCGCGCGGGAGTACTTCATCAGCGGGCTCGGCGGATTCGGCACCGCCCAGCGCGACCTCATCTTCGTGGGCGACGCCTCGTTGGCCATGCGCGTCGTCGGACGGCACGCGCTCGCGCTCACCTATCAACGAGCCGGCCGCAGCTCCGAGTTCTTCGATGCCCCGGATCGAAGCCAGGCGCGCTCCAGGGTCGGCGTCTTCTACACGTTTCTCGGCTCGGGCGGCTTCGGCGCGGTGCGGTAGCGTACGCAAGCGGACCTGAAGGTCCGCCTCTACGAACCTGCGCTCGCAGACGACAGGCGGATGCGGATGCTCTCGCGGCGCCCTTCGTCGATCGTGACGGAGCGCTCGGTGGCGGCGTAGCCGTCCAACGTGACGCGAATGCGTTTCTCGCCGGGCTCGAGATGCCGGATGGTCACCGGCGACGCGCCCCAGCCGATGCCGTTCACGGTGACGCGCGCACCCTCGGGCTGCGTCCGGATGACTAGCTCTGTGGGGCCCAGTGGGGCAGGGGCCGAGGCGGCCACGGCCTCAATCGTCGGGACTCCGGGAACCTCGCGCAGGAGCGGCGCAGCCGGCGGGGCAGCGACAGATGCAGGCGTCGCGAGCGCGCCCTTGCTCGCGGCCGTGCGCTCGAACGAACTCCAGCCAGCCAGTCCGATGACGAGCACGACCATCCCGGCGATCGCAAGCACCTGGTAGGAACGGACAGGGGTCGGAGTGGCCGGTGCCGGTGGCGGCGGATCGGCGGGCGCCCGCTCGGCCTCCAGCCGTGCGAGCGCGAGCTGCGGATCCACACCCACAGCTCGGGCGACAGTACGAATCTCGGCGCGCTGATAGAACGCCGGCAGCGCCAACGCGTCGCCGCGTTCCAGCGCTTCGATATGTCGCGGCGGAATCTTGGTTTGTGAGGCAATGGCCTCGACGGTCAGCCCTCGGGCTTCCCGCTCGTGTCTGAGCCATCCCCCGAATGGTTGCGTGGACATAGACCCGTACTCTTGAACGACGTGACCGCTGGGATCGAACGGAGCAAGGAGTGATCCACGCGGATCGCGCCGAAACGGCCGTTTTTCCGGTGCGTAGGATCCGCGGTCGCGACCTCTAGTCGCCCCGCAGGCGCACTTGTATCGTCCGCGGCCACGGCGGAGGGCAGGCCTGAAGGCCTGCAGCCACGAACCTGCTGTCATACGCCCGTCTCGGGCAGGCGGCGGTGATCGACGCCCGTCCGCGAAGCTCACCGGGTGTTGGATTCGGCGTCCGGGGCGAGACGGAAACCTTTGCCGTCGACGTCTCGTTCCTCAACCTGGCGGTGGACTTTCAACCCGTCGACGAGGTGAAAGACCTCTTCACCGGATCCCTCCTCAAGATCGAAGGGTTGCGGTTCTTCACGCCTCACAGCTCTCGATCGGCCTACGCGGGAGGCGGTATGAGCTGGGGAAGCCAGAGTCTCGGGCGTCCAGCCCCGCCCGGCGGTGGCGCCACCAGTTGGGCCGGTCATGGCCTGCAGGCCGAGTTCACCGCCGGGTACGAGTTGGCACGCAAGAGTCCGGTGCGGTTCTTCGTCCAGGCGGATGCCACCGCGCCGTTGTACGCCGCGTATTCCGAGACGTTCGCGTATCCACGTCCGGGCGAGGTGGTCAGCACGAGTAAGGACAGCCGCTACGTGCCGACGGTCGTGGTGTCGGCGGGCGTGGGTTGGCGTCGGCCCCGACGCTGAGTCAATCAACAGCAGCAGCTCGGCGGCTGCTTGTCTTGACACCCTAAAGGAGAGGGTGGCATCATCCCGCCTCATATGAGCTACCTAAAGGAGCGGGCCGCCTAAAGGCGGTCCCCACGAAGAGCGATGGAGAAGCTGGACGTTCCGCAAGGCACGCTCGACCTGATGATCCTGACGATCCTGGCGCGCGAGCCGGCCCACGGCTACGGCATCTCGCAGCGGCTCACGGTGCTCAGTCAGGATCACTTCCGCGTCAACCCGGGATCGCTCTTTCCGTCGCTCTATCGCCTCGAGCAGGACGGCAAGCTGAAGGCGGAGTGGCGCGCCACCGAGAACAACCGGCGCGCGAAGTACTACCAGCTCACCGCCTCGGGCAAGCGTCAGCTCGAACAGCATCGCGACCGGTGGGCGCGCATCTCCTTCGCGGTCAAGAGTGTGCTGGAGGGCGCATGACGCTCCTGCATCGCCTGGCGTCCGTCGTGCGCTGGATCACTCGGCGCAACCAGGCCGAGCGCGACCTGGCCGACGAACTGGAGGCGTTTGTCGACATGGCCGCGGCGGACGGCGAGCGCCACGGCGCCACGTCGGCCGACGCGCGGCGCGCGGCGCTGCTGCAGGTCGGAGGCCTTGAACAGGCGAAGGAACAAGTTCGATGGGGTCGGCACGGCGCCTGGCTCGACGAGATCGCGCAGGACGTTCGCTACGCCCTCCGCCAGCTCCGGCGTCATCCCGGGTTCTCGACCATCGCCATCGTCACGCTGGCGCTCGGCATCGGCGTCAACACGGCGATGTTCAGCGCCGTGGATGCGGTGCTGATTCGTCCGCTGCCCTATGCGGACGCCGACCGTCTCGTGATGGTGTGGGACGACGCGAGCCGGACGGATGGGGAGCGGAAGTTCTTCACGACGCCGCCAGAATGGCGCGAATGGCGGCAGAGCAATACGGTATTCAGCGACATCGCGGCCACGCAGCCCGGCGATGCGGCGCTGTCCGGCAGCGGTGAGCCCGAAGACCTGCCCGCGCGCAAAGTCACCGGCAATTTCTGGAACGTCCTCGGCGCGAAGCCGTTGCTCGGACGGGTCTTCACCGAAGACGAAGACGTGCGCGGGGCCCGCGTCGTGGTCATCAGCCACGGACTGTGGCAGCGGCGCTTCGGCGCCGTGCCGGAGATCGTGGGCCGCACGATCCTGCTCAACGACACCCCGTACGAAGTGATCGGCGTGATGCCGCGTGAGTTCTATTTCATGCCCGCGCGCGACATCGACGTGTGGATGCCCACCTCGTTCGCGCCAGGCATGCTGTTGAACGGCTGGGGGTGGCACGACGTCCACACGGTGGCCCGGCTGAAGCCGGGCGTCTCGCCGCAACAAGCCAGCGACGCGATGGCGGCCTTGAGCCTGCGCGTGACGACGCCTCGTCTGCCGGTGGCGCGGTCGGCGGTGGTGACGCCGCTGCGCGAGGAGATAGCGGGCAAGACCTACATGTCGCTGGTCGTCCTTCTGGCCGCCGCCGGCGTGGTGCTGCTGATCGCCTGCGTCAACCTGGCGAATCTGCTGCTGGCACGGAGCGCCCTGCGCCGCCGCGAAGTGTCCGTGCGTACGGCGATAGGCGCGGGACGCGCGCGATTGATCCGGCAGTTTCTGGTCGAGAGCCTGGTGCTCGCCGGGTGCGGCGCGCTGGCCGGGCTGCTGCTCGCCATCCCGATGATGTGGTTTCTCGAGACCCTGGTGCCGCCCACGATGGCGGCGGTGCACCTGACGCTCGACTGGCGCGTCCTGGCGGTCTCCGCCGCGATTGCCGTCGCCGCGGCCGTCACGTTCGGGCTGACGCCGGCCGTGCGCGGCTCGCGGCTCGACGTGCACGAAGGGCTGCGCGACGGCGGCCGTGGCAGTGCCGGTGCCCGCGGCTACCGGTTCCAGCATTCGCTCATCGTGGCCGAAACGGCGCTGGCCGTGGTGCTCCTGACGATCGGCGGCCTGCTGCCTCAGACGTTTCAGCATCTGCGGGGCCTGGATCTCGGCATTCGCAGCGAAAAAGTACTGACGCTGGTCACGCCGCTCTTCCGCTATCCCGACTTCGACCGGCGGGTGGCGTTCGTCAACGCGCAGCTCGAGAAGATCCGCGCGATTCCAGGCGTCGTCAGCGCCGGCGCCATTTCACGAGTGCCGCTCACGGTCAACGACCAGGCGACGTTCTATCGCCTCCCCGGTCAGTCCATCAACGACGGTGCCACGCAGGTCGCCCTCTCGCGCGTGGTGACACGCGACTATTTCTCGACGGTTCGCGCCCAGCTGCGAGACGGGCGGTTCTTCGACATTTCCGACCAGCGCTCGGACGCACCGGCGGCGATCGTGAACGAGTCGTTCGCCGATCGTCACTTTCCAGGTCGCTCGCCGCTCGGGGCACAAATCAAGTTTGGCAATCGTGGGCCGAAGGGCTACTGGTACACGATCGTCGGCGTCGTGAAGGAGATTCGCGATCGCGGCGTGGCCGAGGAACTGCGGCCAACCATCTATCGCGTGCACGAGCAAGGGGACCAGACAGGGGATGTGCCGAGCGGCATCGTGGTGCGGACGGCGATCGATCCCTCCTCGATGGTGCCGGCCATCCGTCAAGCGATCTGGTCCCTCGACAAGAACCAGCCGGTCACCCGCATTCAGACGATCGACGACATCGTCAGCCGCCAGCTGTCCGTGCCGTCGCAGAACACGGTGCTGCTGGGCGCGTTCGCGACGCTGGCGTTGCTGCTCGCGGCGGTGGGCCTCTACGGCGTGCTGGCCTACGCGGTGACACAGCGCACGGTCGAGATTGGCGTGCGCATGGCGCTCGGCGCCAGCTCGCGAGACATTCTGTTGTCCTTCAGCGCGCGTGGCCTGGTGTTGACGCTGGCCGGCCTCGTCATTGGTGTCGGCCTGGCCGTGGCGGCCGCCCGAACCATGGGCACGCTGTTCTACGACTTCCGGCCCGACTACTCCGCGGCGATCGCCCTGGCCTCGCTGACGTTCCTGGCCGTGGCGTTCTGCGCGTCGATGGTGCCCGCGCTTCGTGCGTCTCGCGTCCAGCCGACGATTGCGCTGCAGCAGGAGTAATCCCTGGAAATTCCTTGGGGTTTCCTTGCGACTTCTGGACGAACGAAGCCTACACTCGTCTCGTCCTTCACACCATGTGCAAACTACTCTTTCTTCCGTTGGCCGCCGTCGTCGCGCTGGGAGCCTACAACTACAGCAACGGCCGCGACCTCTTCCGCCTGCCCGGCACCCGCACGCTTCGCAGTACCTTCAGCGAGACGGTGGGTGACACGGTTCGCGACGGCGTGCGCAGCGCCGCTCGCGAGACCAGCGTCGAGCTCAAGGAGCACGCGTCGGCTGGCGTTCACACCGCGGTGAACCGCGCCGAGGACGCGGTCTCCGGGGCGGCGCTGACCTCGAAGATCAAGGCGAAGATGGCCCTCGACGACCTGGTGAATGCGGGGGAGATCGACGTCGATACCGACGAGAGCGTCGTGACCCTGACGGGCACCGTGGGGTCAAAAGACGAGCAGCGACGTGCGCTGCGAATCGCCACGGAAACGGCCGGCGTCACCAAGGTCGTGAATCACCTCAAGGTTCGCTGACCTGATCGCGCTCGAGCTCGACATGGTCCCAGGCGTCTACGCCATCTGCCGATGGCCGGCCGGTGCGACGCTGCCAGACTGGGTGCAGCAGGGCGGGTTCGTCTCGGTCACCCGGACGCCGACCGAACTGTCGGCGGTATGCGCTGCGGACGCCGTGCCTGCCGGCACGGTGTACGAAGGGCCGTGGCGCATGTTCGCGGTGCGCGGGCCTCTCGACTTTGCGCTTACCGGCGTGATGGCGTCGCTGGCATCGCCGCTGGCGGACGCGGCGGTCAGCATGTTTGCCATCTCGACCTACGACACCGACTATGTGCTCGTGCGCGCCGGCGACGTCGCACGCGCCGCCGAGGCGTTCAGGAACGCCGGCCACCGGGTGCTGGAACTCGATAGGCCGGCCTGACGGTCTGCAGCCACGAGCGACAGGCGGACCTGAGAGGTCCGCCTCTACGTACCTGCCTCAACAGGAGCCCAGCTAGCCCTGTTCTTGCAGATCTACCGGTCATGGCCGCATCGGGCGATACCGCCGCCCTGCTCGAAACCCGCAATCTGCTGCGCCTGCTCGTCGCTGCGGTCGTAATCGCCGCGCTGCGCGTGGCCCAGGACGTCTTCATCCCGGTCATCCTCGCGGTCATCCTGTCGTTCGTTCTCTCGCCGCTCGTAAATATGCTCGGCCGTGCCGGGCTGCGGCGGGCGCCAGCGGTGATCGTCAGCGTCCTCCTCGCGCTGGGACTCCTGGGTCTGGTCGGGACGTTGATCGGCCGCCAGGCGGCGGGGCTCGCGGCCGACGCGCCGCGCTATGCCCGCACCATCGAGCAGAAGATCGAGGGGCTGCAGACGCTCTTCGCCGCCCGGGTGTCGGCCATCAGCACCGCGTTCGGTATCGGCCGACCGCCGAGCCCGGCGCCTGCGCCGTCGCCGTCAAGCCCGAGCCGCCCAACCCCCATTCAACCGGACGCCACGGGCCAGCCGACGCGTCCATTGCCGGTCGAGGTGGTGCAGCCCGAAGACTCCACGCTGGTCGTGGTGCGATCGATTCTCGCCCCGGTGGTGGGCCCGCTCGAAACCACGGTGATCGTGTTCATCGTGACGATCTTCACCCTGCTGCAGCGCGAGGACCTGCGCGACCGTTTCATCCGGCTGGCCGGTTCGGGCGACCTCCACCGCACCACGCTCGCCATCGACGACGCGGGGCAGCGCCTCAGCCGCTATTTCGTCAGCCAGTTCATGGTCAACGCCACCTTCGGGCTGGTGATCACGCTAGGGCTGTGGATGATCGGCGTCCCGTCTCCCGGCGTGTGGGGCGGCCTCGCCGGGGTGCTGCGGTTCGTCCCTTACATCGGGGCGCTGCTCGCGGCGACGGCGCCGATTGCACTCGCGGCGGCCATCGATCCCGGCTGGTCGATGGTGATGCTGGTGACGGGGCTGTTCGTGATCGTCGAGCCGCTGGTGGCCTACGTCGTGGAGCCGCTGGTCTATGGACACTCCACCGGGTTGTCGCCGGTGGCGGTGATTGTAGCGGCGGTGTTCTGGACCTGGATGTGGGGCCCGATCGGCCTCATTCTCTCCACGCCGATCACGCTGTGCCTGGTGGTGATGGGGCGCCACGTGAAGTCGCTCGAGTTCATGGACATCCTGCTCGGCGATCAGCCGGCGCTGACGCCGCTGGAGACCTTCTACCAGCGTCTGCTCTCCGGCAACCGCGAGGAGGCGCTCGAAACGGCGGAAACGGCGCTCGCGGACCGGACCCTGCTCGACTTCTACGACACCATCGCGCTCGAGGCGCTGCGGCGCGCGGCCGACGACGTGGCGCGCGGTGCGCTCGGTCGCGAGCGCGCGATGGCGGTGGAGAAGTCGATGCTGGCCGTTGTCGATGATCTCGGCGAGCACGACGACGCCGGGTCGGCGGACGGCGCCGTGATCCCGCGGGCGCGGCCGTCCCCGGGCGTGGTGGCGTGTATCGCCGGCCGCGGTCCGCTCGACGACGCAGTGTCGGCCATGCTCGTGCAGCTCCTCGAGCAGCGCGGCGTCGCCGCGCAGCAGGTGCCTTATGCCGCGGTCGGGCGTGAGCACATCGCGCAATTCGATCCGACCAATGTCGTCGTGGTGGCAGTGTTGTCCGTGGGGCTGGAGGGCGCGCCGGCGCACCTTCGCTACCTGATCCGGCGGCTGCGGGTTCGCGTGCCGAGAACGCCGATCGTCGCCGGCATCTGGCGCGAGGGCGACGCGCTCCTGGCCGATGCGGCCCTTCAGAAGACGGTAGGGGCTGACGTGCTCGTCACGTCGCTTCGCGCGGCGATCGACGCGATCGCGGCTGGAACAAACAACATGGCAAACGCGGGTAGCGCCCTCGCGGCCACTGGTGACGTGCGGAGCCCAAACGTCAGCGCAGCCCACACGAGCGCATAGCTGGCGGCGGCGAGTAATACGAGCCCTGCCCGGGCGAGCGGTCGCGGCGGCAGATGTACCAGGCCGAACCGCGTGAGGAGCAGAATCGCCACCGCCAGGCCCGCAAGCCGGCCGGTGTCGCCGATGTCCGGCCGGCCGTCGATCAGCGCCGCACCAAGCAACACCGCGGCGAGGATGGCATTGATCATCGCCGCGCGCTCCGCCTCACGCCTCGCCGGCGAGCGGGCGAGAGCCGGGAGGCGCAGCACCGTCATGCCGAGGCCGACGATGAGCGCTCCGACGGCGAGGCCGCCGAGGACGTCCCCGATGAAGTGGCGGCCGAGATAGACGCGCGACACGGCCATCAGCGTCACCCACAACACGCCCGTCGCGCGCACCCAACCTCCGCCGACCAGGCTGGCGAGCCCGGCCACCAGCGTGACCGTGGTGCTGACGTGACCAGACGGAAATCCGAACCCAGATTCGCTGTCGGCCGCGTTGGCGCGCTCACCCGCCTTCGCCGTTGCTTCAGGTGTGGGCCATCCCAGGATGCGCACGGCGGGGTCCACCGCGAACGGCCGCGGCAGTGCGGCCGTCGTCTTGGCCACGTCGGTCGCGACGCTGTTGAGGCCGAGCAGGAGGAGCAGCGCCATCCCGGCGCGGAGGCGATATGTAAACGCGATCAAGACGGCCAGCGCGATCGCGGTCCTCGTGTAGCCGAACCACGAGACCACTTCCATGGTGTGGGTGAGGCCCGGTGACGCCCAGGACTGCAGCCAGACGATAGGTGCGGTGAGAAACATCAGTGCCACCGGGCGGTTCGACGCGGGAGCATGCCCTGACGAGTGCAACACGGTCTCCAAGCGCGCCTCGACGCGGGTAGCGCGGATGGGCTGGCATCCGGCTACAATCCGGCGCCATGGCCCGCCTCGCGATCGCGTGGCTCTCGTCGGACCGCGGACTTCTCGTGGTCGGGACGAGCCTTGCGCTCGGCGCGTTCGCCTACATCTGGGTGGACTGTCTGCGCTTGTGGCGGATCCGGCGCAAGACGCGGGACATGGTCGACCTCGTCTCGACCGCGGCGTTCACAGTGTTGATCTTCGCGATCGCCCTCGCGATGCACACGTGGGACTCGCTGCCCGCTGCCGTCACGGGTCTTGCCGCCGCCGTGCTCAGCTACGTCGGTCTGCGCAGGGTGCTGCGAATTGTCGAAGCCCGAGTCGACTGAGAGTTACCGCCTACTCCGGGAAGACATCAGTGAGAGAGAGTTCCAGGCCGGGCAAGAGCGGGGTGCTCAGCACGTCGTGGGCCGCGAGCGTCAGCTCTGCCACCCGCTGATAGCGCCCCTCGACGAGTCGGTACACTTTGATTTCGTCCAGATCCGGATCGACGACCCAGTATTCCTGAACCCCAAAGCGTTCGTAGAGCTGCAGCTTGGTCTTCTCGTCACGTCGACGGGTCGCGGGCGAGCCAACCTCCACCACCAGGTCCGGCGCGCCCTGCACATTCTTCTCGGTGAGCACTCGCGCTCGCTCACTGCTGACGAACAGAAGGTCCGGTTCGACCACGTCGAAATCCGAGAACACCACGTCGAACGGTGCCCCGTAGATCTCGCCCGCAGGGTGACGTTTCAGGTACGACCAGATGTGGCCAAGCAGCTCGCGAACGATCTGCTGGTGCCTGCGACCGGGTGACGGCGTCACGTAATGCTCCCCGTCGATGAGCTCGTGGCGCTTCCCGTCGTCGGGGAAGTGCACGAAGTCGTCGTAGGTGAGCTTCACGCCGGGGCCGGAGCGAGGTGCGTCGGAGCCAGGCACGAAACTCATTCTAGCGCCGGAGGCTGCAGCCGCCAGGCCAGCCGGATATCAGAGACTTTCAGGGAGTTGGGTTTGCGGAGACGCGGAATCTTCAACGTGCAGGCATACTTGGTACACACAAAATGGAGCGCTTCGTGATGCGGAACGGCAGTGCGCCGATCGGTCTCGCGATAGCCGTGGTCACGTGTGCTCTGGTATCCGGCCTCGGCGCTCAAGGCTCCAGTGATCCGTTGCGATCAGCGCTGGCGCGGCGCATCGACCAGAACCAGCACGGCACCGGCGCGGTAGTCGGTCTCCTCACGCCTGAAGGGAGATCATTTGCCGTCTACGGCCGCGTGAGCATCGGCGGACCCGAGCCCACCGCGGACACGATCGTCGAGATAGGCTCCCTCTCGAAGGTGTTCACGGCCTTTTTGTTGGCCGACATGGTCGAGCGCGGCGATGTGGCTCTCGACGACCTCCTACGCAAGTACGTCCCGGCTTCTGTGACGGTCCCGTCGTTTCGTGGCAAAGACATTTCACTTGTCGACCTGGCGACCCACACGTCCGGGCTGCCTCGCGACTCGATCGCCGTCGATCTCGAAAGCGACCGTAGTCCGTACGCCGGCTACACGGCGGAGGAACTCTACGCATTTCTCGCGCGGTATCGGCTCGAACGGGCTCCGGGCTCCAAGTGGGAGTACTCCAACATTGGCATGGGACTGTTGGGACACGCGCTCGCATTGCGAGCGGGCGTTGGCTACGAGGAGCTCCTGAGGCGCCGGCTCTTCGATCCGCTCGGGATGAGGGATACGCGCATCACCTTCGACGCCGATCAGGCCGCTCGCCGTGCAACAGGTCACAACCCAAAGCTGATTCCCGTCGTGCCCTGGACCGGCGGAGTGATCGCCCCCGCAGGCGGATTCAGCTCCACCGCGGCAGACATGCTCAAGTTCGCGGCGGACTTGCTCGACTCGGAGAGCCCCCGGAAGGCCGTGTACGCGCGGATGACGTCCGTCAAGCGCCAGACTGACGAGCGGCGCCTGCAGCAAACGTTGGGGTGGGAGCTATTCAGGCTCGGCGCGAACGAAATCATCGCCAAGAGCGGCGGCACGTTCGGATTCGAGAGCCGGTTGCTGGTGGATACGACCAGGAAGCGCGCGGTCATCGCCTGGGCCAATGGCCGCAGTGGAGCTGGCGTTGCGGAACTAGTCGGTGCCGCGCTCGACCAGACCCGGCTCCAGTGAACCGATCGATCTACCGCGCGTAATGTCTGGCATGCGCGCCTCCGCAGCCTGGCTCGCGGCGAGTGCCGCGGCGCTCCTGTCCGGCGGAGTGTCAGGACAGACACCAGAGTCGGCTCCGGTACCGTACGTCGCGACTGTCAAGGTCAATGCGTCCGGCTCCAGCGAGTCCTTCACGCGCCGGCTGCCCGGCGGCACGTTCCTCGCCAGCAACATCGCGCTGCGCGAACTGGTTTCGTTCGCGCACGGGCTGCAGCCGTTCCAGATCGAAGGCGCGCCTGGCTGGATTGGCGACGTGCGCTTCGACGTCACGATGAAGGCCGAAGCCAACGTGGGTCCGGTGGCGATCGGGCCTACGCAGATCGGACTGCAGCTGGCGCGAGCCGTGCTCGCCGAACGGTTTGCCTTTCGGGCGCATCGAGAGACACGAGAGCGTCCCATGTTCGCGCTCGTGCGTGCGCGGCAGGACGGCTCGCTGGGCCCGCGTCTCTGGCGGAGCGCAACCGAGTGCGCAAAGCTCGCTGCCGAGGCCGGCAAATCCGGTGCTCCCTGGCCGCCGCGGTCCGCCGATGGCCGCATCCTGTGTGGACTGCAGACACAGGGAAACAGACTGACTGCTGGCGGCTATCCGATGGCCGAGTTCCAGCGGTTTCTGACTGCACAGACGCAGCGTGTTGTGATCGATCGGACCGGACTAGAGGGAGCGTGGGACTTCGAGCTGACGTTCACGTCACCTGACGTGACAGCCGTGTCGGCTGACGCGCCGTCCTTGTTTACCGCGCTGCAGGAACAGCTTGGGTTGAAGCTCGATGCCACGCGCGGGCCAGTCGAAGTGCTGGTTGTCGACCGCGTTGAGCGGCCCACGCCTGACTGAGGCGGGCCTGAAGGCCTGCAGCTACGTACGCCAAGGGCCGCCTGAAGGCGGCCCCCACGTCCGAATCACCGAAGGCCGAGACGGCCGAGCGCGCTGCGCAGTTCGTCCTCGCTGACGTCATCGACCGTCGATGTGGTGCCGATGCTCGTGGCGAGCACGAAGTGCAGCTTGCCGTGCACCACTTTCTTGTCGCGCCCGATGGCAGTCATCGCCTCGTCGATCGAGAGATCCTGCACCGCGGGGAGCGGTCCGAGCTTCGCGATGAGATCGGCGATCGCTTTGCGATCGTCCTGGGACAGTGCGCCGCGCGCGGCGGAGAGATCCGCGGCGCCGAGCATGCCGTGCGCGATCGCCTCGCCGTGACGGAAGCGGCGATAGTTGGTGATCGCCTCGAGCGCGTGGCCGATGGTGTGGCCGAAGTTGAGGATGCGCCGCAGGCCGCCCTCGCGCTCGTCTTTCGACACCACGTCGGCCTTGATGCGGCACGATTCCACGATGGCGGGCACCAGCACTGAAGGCGTGCGTGCCAGCACCGCCTTGGTGTCCTTCTCGAGCAGATCGAATAGCGAGCGGCTCGCGATCACGCCGTACTTCACCACCTCGTAGAGTCCTGAGCGGAATTCGCGGCGGGGGAGCGTGGTGAGGCACAGCGGATCGGCGGCGACGAGCACGGGCTGATGGAAGGCGCCGATCAGGTTCTTGCCGAGCGGGTGATTCACGCCCACCTTGCCGCCGATGGAGCTATCCACTTGCGCCAGGAGCGTCGTGGGCACGTGCACGAGGGTGATGCCGCGCAGGAAGCTGGCGGCCGCAAATCCGGCGGTGTCGCCGATGACGCCGCCGCCGACCGCCACGATGGCGCTGCCCCGATCCGCGCCGCCTTTGATCAGCGCGTCGTAGATGCGCGACACCGACGCCAGCGTCTTGTAGCGCTCGCCGTCGGGAATGAGGATCGGCTCCACCGGGATGGCCTGCTGAATGCGCGCGCCCTGGTGCCGCCAGATCACGGGGCTCGAGACGACGAAGCGCTTCTGGCCGACGTTGTGGCGGTCGAGGAGCGGCGCCAGATGCTCGCCGAGGCCTTCGCCGACCAGGATGGTGGAGTGCTGATTCGCGGTAGCGACGTCGATCTGCGTGGCGGTGAGAGTGGCGTCGGTCACCGGTTCGCCTGAACTGCTGTCACAGACTGCTAGGATAGCATCGTGCGGATCAGCACTGATTTCCTCATCGTCGGCAGCGGCGTGGCCGGGCTGCGCGCGGCTATCGCGCTGGCCGAGGTGGGCGACGTGCTGGTGCTGACCAAGGCCGATCCGGGCGAGAGCAACACCGGCTACGCGCAGGGCGGCGTGGCGGCCGCGGTGGGCGCCGGCGACTCCCCGGCTCTCCACGCACGGGACACCATCGAAGCGGGCGATGGGCTGTGCCGTCGCGAAGCGGTGGACGTGCTGGTGCAGGACGGCCCCCGCTACGTGCAGGAGCTGCTCGACTGGGGCGCGGCGTTCGATCGCGACTCCACCGGCGCACCGGCGCTCGGACGCGAGGCCGCGCACAGCGTGCGCCGCGTGCTGCACGCACGCGACGCCACCGGCCGCGAGATCGGGCGCGTGCTCTGGACGCGGGCATCGCGCTCGCCGCGCGTGCGCGTGCTCGACGTGGCGATGGTGCTGTCGCTGCGCGTGGACGACGGCGTGTGCCGCGGCGCCACCTTCATCGATCGCTCCGGCGAAGTGCACGACGTGGACGCCGGTCGCACGCTGCTGGCGACGGGCGGCGCCGGGCAAGTGTTTCGCGAGACCACCAACCCGGCGGTCGCGACCGGCGACGGCATGGCGATGGCCTTCGAGGTCGGCGCGCGCGTGGCCGATCTCGAATTCGTGCAGTTCCACCCGACCGTGCTCAGCGTCGCCGGCGCGCCGCGATTTCTGCTGTCCGAAGCGCTGCGCGGCGAGGGCGGCCAGTTGATCAACGCCGCCGGCGAACGGTTCGTCGAGCGCTACGATCCGGCCGGCGACCTCGCGCCGCGCGACGTGGTGGCGCGCGCGATCGTGCGTGAACAGATCGCCACCGGCGCGCCCGTGTATCTGTCGATGGCGCAGGCCGATCCGCAGTTTGTCCGCACGCGGTTCCCGACCATCGCGCAGGCGTGCCGCGGCGTCGGCCTCGACCTTGCCACCGATCCGATCCCCGTGAGCCCGGCGGCGCACTACGTAATGGGCGGCGTGGAGACGGACCTCGATGGCCGGACCTCGGTGGCCAACCTGTTTGCGGCCGGCGAGGTGGCCTGCACGGGCGTCCACGGCGCCAACCGTCTGGCCAGCAACTCGCTGCTCGAAGGGCTGGTGTTCGGCGCGCGCGCGGCGGCGGCGATGCAGGACGCGACGCGCCCGGCGGTCCTGTCTGCCGACGCGATGCCGCCCCTGGCCACGACCAGCGTGAAGCCGTCGTCGGGCAGTGCGGACGAAGTGCGCGAGCTGATGTGGCACGACGCCGGCCTGCTGCGGTCGCGCGGCGGCCTCGACCGGGCGGCGCGTCAACTGGCGGCGTGGACACAGGGCGTGGCCGCGGCGCGCGTGGACCGCCCGCACGATCGCGGTCTCCGCCGCCTGGCCAGCCTCACGACCGTCGGCTGGCTCATCGCGGTGGCGGCGCTGCGCCGCGAGGAGAGCCGCGGCGGCCACTTTCGAGAGGATTTCCCCCGCCGCGACGATCTACACTGGAACCGCCGCGTGTCCGACGCGCGCGACTTGAATGCGGCGCGCGCGATCCCCGTTCCCGGGTTGCCGGCATAAACCTCCACATCATGGGCCGCCTGAAGGCGGCCCCTACGTCTGTCATGGCCAAAGATAACGAGACCGATCTTCCAGATCTGCCCACCGAGATCACGCCACAGTCGAAAGACTTCGGCCGGTGGTACATCGACGTGGTCCGCAAGGCGGAGCTCGCCGACTATTCGCCGGTGAAGGGCTGTATGGTGATCCGCCCGTACGGCTACGCGATCTGGGAGCTGATGCAGCAGGCGCTCGACCGCCGCTTCAAGGAAACCGGGCACGTCAACGCCTACTTCCCGCTGCTCATCCCTCAGAGCCTGCTGATGAAGGAGGCGGAGCACGTGGAAGGCTTCGCGCCGCAGGTGGCGTGGGTCACGAAGGGCGGCACCGAGGAACTCGAGGAGCCGCTGGTCATCCGTCCGACCTCGGAAACGATTATCGGCACGATGTACGCCAAGTGGGTGCAGTCGTGGCGCGATCTGCCCATCCTGATCAATCAGTGGGCCAACGTGGTGCGCTGGGAGAAGGTGACGCGGCTGTTCCTTCGCACGACCGAGTTTCTGTGGCAGGAAGGGCACACCGCCCACGAGACCGCCGACGAGGCGGAAGAAGAAACGCGGAAGATGCTTGCCGTCTACAAGGACTTCGCCGAATCGGAGCTGGCGATGCCGGTGATGGACGGCCAGAAGACCGAGAGCGAGAAGTTCGCGGGCGCGGACCGCACCTACTCGATCGAAGCGCTGATGCGCGACGGCCGCGCGCTGCAGGCGGGCACGTCGCACAACCTCGGGCAGAACTTCTCGAAGAGCTACGAGATCAAAGTCCAGGCGCGCGACAAGTCGGTGCAGTACGCCTGGACCACGTCGTGGGGCGTGTCCACCCGGATGGTCGGCGCCGTGATCATGGCGCACGGCGACGACGGCGGTCTGATCCTGCCGCCGCGCGTGGCGCCCTATCAGGTGGTGATCGTGCCGATTCCGCGCGGCAACTGGAAGGAGACCGTGCTGCCCAAGGCCGAGGAGCTTCGCAAGGCGCTCGTGGTCCGCGGCATCCGTGTGTTCCTGGATGCCCGTGAGGGTCAGACGCCGGGCTGGAAGTTCAACGAGTGGGAGATGCGCGGCGTGCCGGTGCGCATGGAGATCGGGCCCAAAGATCTCGAGAAGTCGACCGTCGTGCTGGCGCGCCGCGACACGCGCGAGAAGTCTTTCGTGCCGATGGAGGGGCTGGCGGCGCACGTCGAAGGGCTGCTGGCGACGATTCAGCAGGCGCTCTTCGATCGCGCGATGGCGTTCCGCACCGATCACACGAGCGAGACGGACTCGTACGACGAGTTCAAGGCGACGATGGACGGCCGTCCCGGCTTCGTCGTGTCACCGTGGTGCGGATCCGCCGAGTGTGAAACCGCGATCAAGAACGAGACGCAGGCGACGATCCGCAACATCCCGTTCACCGCCGCGCCCGCCACGGGGAAGGTGTGCATCAAGTGCGGCGAGCCCGCCACGGTGCACGCCTGGTTCGCCAAGGCGTACTAACGCTGGAGGCGGAGAGGGCGGAGAGGGCAGAGAGGGCAGAGAGGGCAGAGTGACGATAGAAGCCGAGTTCCTAGCGAGCGCAGCCGACAAGCTGGCTGAGAATCTCGACCGCATCGAGTCCTGCCTCAGCGAGCTGCCGCCGGACGCCCTGTGGGCACGCGATTCGGAAAACGAGAACGCGATTGGCAACCTGCTGCTGCACCTGGAGGGGAACGTCCGCCAGTGGATTCTCTCCGGACTTGGAGCCGCACCCGACGCACGCGACCGTCCGAGCGAGTTCTCTGCGCGCACCGGCGCTGACGCGGCGATGTTATCGGCGAAGCTGCGTGGCACGGTCGACGAGGCCCTGGCGCTGATCCGCTCGGTGCCGCATCGCCGGCTTGCCGAAAGGGTGTCGATTCAGGGCTACGACAAAACGGTGCTGGCGGCCATCTTCCACGTCGTGGAACACTTTTCCGGGCACACCTATCAGATCATTCTCCTGACCAAGCGCTTCACCGGAAAGGATCTCGGTTTCTACCGTCACCTGAACGCGACGGGACCGGGAGCGGATTAGGCGCGAAGGCGTACTGACGCTGCATTCGTAGGGGCACACCTTCAGATGTGCCGACGGGCGGAATCAGTCGCCGCGCAGCGCCGCAGCCGGAGGAGTGCGCACGGCCCTCAAAATGGGGAGCGCGCTTGCCAGCACCCCAACAGCGATGAATACGATCACCGCGAGCGCCAGCGTGATGCCATCGTAAGGACTCACGCCGTACAGCAACGACGAGAGGGCTCTCCCCAGCGCGACGGACGCGGCCAGCCCCGCCAGAATTCCGAGCCCGTCCATGCGCAGGCCCTCGCCGAGGATCAACCGGAACACCGCGGCGCGATTGGCACCGAGCGCCTGGCGCACGCCGATCTCTCCGGTGCGCTGGACCACACCGTACGCCATGACGCCATAAATGCCGACCGCCCCGAGGAACAGCGCGATGCCCGCCGCCAGCGCCAGCACGGTGGTCGTGAAGCTGATGCGGCTGATCGAGGCTCCGACCACGGTTTGCATGGTCTGGATGTCCGACAGGGGAAGATCCGGATCCAGCGTTGCGATGATGCGCCGAACGGCTGGCAGCACTTCCACCGGATCCCGGCTGGTCCGGATCGTGACCGCCATGGCGCGGGTGCTGCCGCCGCGTGCGTCGAGCATCGGCTTGTAGACGACGGGCTCCACGGGCGCGTCAGGCGCCGTGTCGTGAACGTCGCCGACGACGCCCACGACTCGGGCAGGGGGGCCGACGATCGCGACTTTCTTGCCGAGCGCACTCGACCGGGGCCAATACCTGTTCTTCAGCGACTGGCTGATGATCACCGTCCCGAGCCGATGCTGATGATCGTCGTCGGTGAAGGTGCGCCCTTCGATGACCTTGATGCGCATCGCCTCGAAGTAGCCCGGCGTGACGCGGCGGAACACCGAGTTCGGCGCTCTGGCGCCCGCCTCGAGCGGAGAGTCCTCGATCTCCGTGGGCAGGAACGGCCCTCCCAGGCCGCCGATGCCACCGGTCATTGGCAGGAACGAGGCGGCGCCCGCGGCCGTCACGCCCGGGATCGCCCGCACCTGCGCCAGCAGCGCGTCGTAGAACCGCGACAGGGGCTCGCCATCGGGATAGCGCGTCGCACCGGGCGCGACGCGGAACGTCAGCACGCGCGACGGATCGAATCCGGGATCGATCGCGGAGAGCGCCGCGAAGCTGCGGACCATCAACGTGGAGCCGACGAACAGGGAGAGCGCGAGCGCGACCTGCGCCACGACGAGTCCCCGTCGCGCCACATGGCGTTCGCGGCCGGCACTGCCGCTCCGTCCTGCCTGCAGCGCTTGGAGGACTCGCGGCGAGTCCGTGCGCAGTGCCGGCAGGATCGCAAAGAGCACGCCCGCGGCCAACGACACGCCGGCAGTAAATGCCAGCACCGTGAGATTGATGGCGATTTCGTCGAGCCGCGGGAGGCTGGCTGGTGCGATTGCGACCAGCGCGCGCACGCCGCCGTAGGCGAGCGCGACGCCAGCGAGCCCGCCCGCCAGCGCAACGATGACGCCCTCGATCAACAGGCGCCGCACAAGTCTGCGCCGGCCTGAACCGAGCGCCGCCCGTACCGCGGCGTCGATTGCACGAGCCTCGGCGCGAACCTGGAACAGGTTGGCGACGTTGCTGCACCCGATCAGCAACACGAACGCCATCGTTCCGAGCAGGACGAGCAGCGGCCGCCGCGAGCGACCGACCGCGTCGTCCTTCACGGTGCGGACGTGGGCCTTGCCGGTGATGATGTCCTGCGTCCAGTTCACCGGGTAGCCGATCTCGGCGAAGCCGGCGACCAGGCGCTCGACGTCGGCAGTGGCGGATTCGATGGTGGCCCCGGGCGTCAGACGCGCGATGAAGCCGATGCTTGGGCGACTGACGTTCTTGCTGGCCGGATCGAGTTGGAACGGGACCCAGACGTCCACGTCCGGCCGCGGAAAGCGGAACGAGGCCGGCATCACGCCGATGACTTCCCACGGCACGTTGTTGACCCGCACGGCGCGACCGATGATCGACGGATCCGCGGCAAACGCCGTTCGCCAGAGACCGTCGCTCAGGAGCAGCACGGTCGGCCCACCCGGCCGGTCTTCAGCAGTGGTGGGGAAGCGGCCCAGTTGCGGCGGCACGCCGAGCGCCTCGAACGCTCCCGCCGTCATCCGGGCTACGGCGAGCGGATAAGGGGCGCTATTCCCAGTCAGTGCCCATTCATCGTTGCCGTTGGTGCCGGCAAAGATGCTGACGCCGCCAACGCGGGCGAACGTCCGGTTGTTCGCCAGCAGGTGGAAAAACCCCAGCTCAGCGAACGGCATCTCGACGGTGGCGTTCGCCTGCGGCCGCGTGTGCAGCGTGACCCTCACCAGGCGGTCGGGATCCGGGAACGGCATCGGCCGCAGGAGCACGCCATCGGCGACCGAAAAGATCGCGGTGGTGGCGCCCATCGAAACGGCGAGCGTGAGGACCGCCGCTATCGTGAAGGCGGGCGACCGGCGCAGATCGCGCAGCGTCTGGCGCACGTCGGTCAGAAAGCTCTCCAGATGGAAGAGCGCGTCGTGCTCGCGCGTCAACTGCTTGATGGCGACGAGATTGCCGAACTGAAGGCGCGCGGCGCGGCGCGCTTCGTCCATGGTCAATCCGCTGTCCAGAAGCCGCTGGACCTCCAGCTCGAGGTGGGCGTCGACCTCCTCATCGAAATCCGCATGGGAACGCCAGCGCAGCCATCTCGGGATGTTCATGTCGCGCTCCGCGGGTTCAGGACCCGGGAGATGACGCGCACCGTCGCCTCCCATCGCCTGGTTTCGGTGACCAGCCGTTTCCGGCCCGCACGACTCAGGGTGTAGTAGCGCGCCCGCCGGTTGTTCTCGGAGATGCCCCACTCCGACGTGATCAGGCTGGCCCGTTCGAGCCGCTGCAGCGCGGGGTACAGCGACCCGTGATCCACGAGCAGCTCCTTCTCGGTGATGTGCTGGATGCTGGTCGCGATGCCGTGCCCGTGCACCGGTCCCAGCGCGAGCGTCTGCAGAACCAGCAAGTCGAGCGTGCCTTGCAGCAGCTGGACCCGTTCCTGATCAGCCATTCGGGTAGAGAAGCTACCAGAAGTTAGGGAGACTGTCTACTAGAGCCAGGCGGCGAGCCGGCCAGCGCTACCTGTTCGCGATCGGGCCGACGGACATTCCGACACTGCTGCTGGTAACGGTGATCCTTGGGATGGCGATCAGGATCTGACCGGCTGCATTGACAGCGCCAAGCGTTCCGGCACTAGATAAGGGCGTTCACGGTCCGATCATCACGATTGGGTCAAGAGGGAATCCGGTGCGCCGCGTGAGCGGCAATTCCGGAGCTGACTCCGCAACTGTAAGCGGCGAGCCAGGAGACCTGCCGTGTTCCAACGATTCGTCCTCGGGCGGGGATCCCCGAGTGCGCCTTCACTCGACGTGCGGCCACCAGCACCATAGGCCGCCGGCTGGTTCGGCGTCCTCGTGTTCCCGTTCGTGGGGCATTGAGGACGTCAATACTGAATTTCCTGTCCTATGAAAGCCGCGCCCGCAATCGCGCAGCGCCGCTCCTGTTTGCCATCTGGATCGGCCTGCAGCTGGCCGCTCTCTACCTGTTCATCCGCTACTGCTTCAGAGGCACGTGGGATCAGCACCTGGCCTCGGGCGCCGGCACGATCGCCCTGACCGGCGTCGTGTGCAGCGTGGTGCTGTGCTTCGGCGCGTTCTTCTTCCATCGCTACATCCTGCACCTCGAGACCGTGCGCTTCCTGCGCGTGCTGTGCAGCAGCCATCTCGATCATCACAAGCTCACGGCGATCCGTTTCGACACCGCGGCCGGTGCGGTGCGCAGTTCCTACCCGATCGACGCCGTGGAGCGTGACGACCAGGCCACGTTCCCCCCTTGGGCACTGCTGCCCTTCTTTGTCTTCTTCACGCCGTTCTTCGCGCCGATGGCGTTCTCGTTCCCGCAGCTGCCGATCCTGATCAGCGGGTATGGCGCGATTGCCGTCGCTCACTTTCTCTACGAAGTCATCCACGTCGTGCACCATCAGCCGTACGACCCGGCGTGGAAGCGGCGCTTGAGCAGCCGGCGCTTCGGGAGGGTGTGGCGCCAGTTGTACGGATTCCACCAGGCGCACCACGCCAACTACAAGTGCAACCAGAACGTGGCGGGATTCCTCGGCCTGCCGCTGGCCGATCTCGCATTCGGCACCTACAAGCAGCCGGACACGTTGCTGCTCGACGGCGCTCTGGCGACGAGCGAGCTGGCGCGGCGCCTGACGCCTGCGCCCCGGTGGCCGATCTCGTGGCTCGACCGTGTGGCTTTCAAACGACGGCGATGGATGTCGAAGCGCAGCTAACGGCGTCGTGAGGCGCACCCGCGGAGGCGGACCTGAAGGTCCGCCTCTACGTACTCTGTGCGCCCAGCACGCGCATGATGGCGGCGGCGATCCGCCGCCACTCGCTCTCCTCGCGCGTCAGCTCCTTCCGGCCCTTCCGCGTCAGTGTGTAGAACCGCGCCTTGCGGTTGTTTTCCGACGTGCCCCAGCTGGCCTCGATGAACTCCCGCTCCTCCAGTCGCTGCAGCGCCGGATAGAGCGACCCGTGATCGACGATCAGCACGTTGTCGGACTCGGTCTGGATGGCACGTGCAATCGCCTGCCCGTGCTGCGCGCCGAAAATCAGCGTGCGAAGGATGAGCAGGTCGAGCGTCCCCTGCAGGTGCGCCGCGTACTCCCGGTCGGCCCGCTTTCGGATAGACATTCGACCCGAGTATGCGTATGCTCTGGTCGAATGTCAACCTGAGAGGGGTTGAGCCATGGGCTGGCGCCGCCGTTCCACCGCCGACTTTTCCAATGAGATCGAGGCGCACGTCGCGCTCGAGATCGATCGCCTCGTCGCGGAGGGGATGCCGCCCGACGACGCGGCGCGGGCCGCGCGCAAGGCGTTCGGCAACGTGACGCTGGCGCGCGAGCGCTACTTCGAAGCGGGGCGGCGGCTCTGGCTCGATCATCTCCTGCAGGATCTGCGGGCGGCGTCACGCAGCCTGGTGCGCTATCCCGTCGTGGCCGCGGTCGCCGTGCTGTCGCTCGGCGCTGGCATCGCGTCCACCGCCGCCTCGCTGACACTCCGCGATACCGTGTTTCAGAACCCGCCGCCGCTCTATCGGGATCCGCTGCAGCTGTCCAAGGTGCAGATCAATCGGCAGGACCGGCCGATCCGGCCGGCCGGCAGCTACGTGCCGGGCGATTTGTACGGGCAGTGGGCGCAGGTCCTGGGTCCCAGCGCGGCGGCGGCCGGCGCGCGTGCCATCATCGCCGATGTTCGCCTCGCCGATCGTGTGGAGCCCACACCGGTCCGGCCGGTCTCGCCCAACCTGTTCGCGCTGCTCGGGGTGGCGCCGGAACTCGGGCGCGGGTTCTCTGCGACCGGCGCTGGACAGACGGTGTCGCCGGAAGCCATGCTCAGCCACCGGCTCTGGCGTGATTGGTTCAACAGCAGTCCCGACGTCCTGGGCCAGACCGTCTGGATCGACAACACGCCGCACACGATCGTCGGCGTGATGCCGCGGCGCTTCTGGTTCGGATCCATGGACGATCCCGTCTGGACGCGGCTCGATCCGGTACTGCCGGCGGGCGTGTCGCTGCAGATCGTCGTCCGCCGGCCCGCGGGTCAGGCCGCCGGCGCTCTGTCCGCGCGGCTCGAGGGTCCGCTTGCCGAGTACTCGCGGCGCCTGGCGCCGGGCCAGGGACCGCTGCACATGCGCGTGTCGCAAGTGAAGGGCACGCCGATCGGCGAGGACATGTCGGCGCTGCTGCCGTTCGTCCTCGCCGCGGCGGTCGCGCTCACCCTGCTCATCGCGTGCGCCAACGTTTCGATCCTGATGATCGCGCAGTGGACCAGGCGGGAGGCCGAGACCGCGGTCCGCGCCGCCCTGGGCGCCAGCCGGTCGCGGCTCGTGCGCGCGTTCCTGGCCGAGGCGCTGCTCCTGGCTACCCTCGCGGGCGCCTTCGGAATCGGCGCCGCCTACGTGCTGCACGCCATCATGCTGAGGGGCGCCACGGTCGTGCCGGAGTTCCTCGATGTCTCGATCCACACCGGCGTGCTGATCAAGTCGATCGCCATCACCCTGGTTGCGGGCATCGTCGCCGGGCTCGCGCCGGCGCTGGTGGAAACGCGCCGCCTCCAATTCGATCCGCTGCGCGGCATTGCGGCATCGGATCGCGTCCGCCAGCGGTGGAGCCACACGCTCGTCGTGCTGGAGATTACGCTCACGCTCGCCCTGCTCGTCGTCACCTCGTCGATGATCAGCGGCGCCATGCAGGCCATGTCAGCCGAGACCGGATTCGACATGCGGCCGTTGATGGCCGCCGCGGTCGAACGTGCGGACGGAGTGCCGGTAGGACAGCTCGCCGACAGGCTCAGGCAGGTGCCGGGCGTGGGTGCCGTGGCCGCGGCCACGTCGCTGCCGCTCGCGGGCACCGGGCCCCGGCAAGCCGTGAGCACTGACGCCACGGGCGGCGGCGCCACGTCCGCCGAGCGCATTTCGATCGGCCCCGGCTTCTTTTCCACGCTCGGGGTCCGCATGAAGGTGGGGAGGTCGTTCACAAGTGTGGACCGGCCGGAGGCACGTGCCGTCGTGATCAACGAGGCGCTTGCGGGGCGCATGTTCGGCGCGCAATCGCCGATCGGGCGCCAGCTCTGGCTCGGTCGCGACGCCTATGCGGTGATCGGCGTCGTCAGCGATTACATGACCAACCCGTTCGACCGCCGGACGTCGTCGCCGCAGATCTTCTTCGCGCTGCCGGAAGGGTCGCGAGAGCTGAAGGCGGTGCGTTTGCTGGTGCGGGCCTCGGGCGACCCCGCGGCGCTGGTGCAGCCGGTCCGCCGCTCGCTTCACGATGCCGTCCCGGGCCTCGTGGTGTCGAACACGTTCACGCTCGAGCAGATCCGGTCGGTGGCAGGCCTGGAGACGGTGGTTGGCACGGCGCCGCTCTTTCCGCTGATCGTCATCGGGATGCTGCTCATGTCGAGCGGCCTCTACGGCGTGCTGGCGTTTGCCGTGTCGCGCCGGACGCGCGAACTGGCAGTCAGGATGGCCATCGGCGCCGACTGGGGCACGCAGGTGAGGCTCGTCATGGGTCAGAGCCTCCGCCTGGTGATGCTGGGATCCGCGTTCGGCATCGCCCTCACGTTCGGTTTGTCGCGGCTCGTGCGCGCCACCGGGGGCGAGGGGTCGCTCTACGATCCGCCGTGGCCCGCCTTCGTGCTGCCCGTGTTCGTTGTGCTGGCGGTGGCGCTGCTCGCGACCTGGGTGCCGACGCGCCGCGCGCTGCGCGTCGATCCCGCGCGCCTGTTGCGCAGTACGTAGCGTCGTTCACGGACCGAACGTGTCGATGTGACATCGGGGTTGAAACGACAGGTCTTCTTCAGAGACGCTCCGTTCCAGTTCTTCCCACGCCTGGACGTCCCCAGTCGCTGCCACGGGTAGGCGGGAGAAGACGTGTCCGGTGGACAACAGCTCGATTCTGTCCTCGGAGGGGATATCGACTCCGGCCCCCCATCTGAAGTGAACGTTGCGAACGCCGTTGGTCCGGAACTGCCGCGACGCCCGTATCTCGATGCATGTGGATTCCGGCAGTACTTCCCAGACGTCGACCCAGTCGCGAAACGAGGCATCGAGGCGGAAGCCAAAGGCATAAAGACGATTGTCGCTGTCGGCGAGAAGGCAGAACGACTGGTAGCCGTCCATGATCTCCTTCTCGAACTCGAACCCGAAAACAGTGGTAGGAAACGCCTGGCCGTCCGACTTGTAGAACATCACGTGCCCGTTGTCGTACGCCGCCAGGTACCAGTATTCGACGCCGTCGCGCGTGACGTTGGCCACGCCAGCGGCGCCCGTCTTCCGGTTGAAATCGATCGGCGGCGGCGAAGTCAGCTCTCTGGGTGTCGAGAGATCGGATATATCGAAGAACGACACACGTGAGAGCGGATCGAAGATCGCCTCGTTCGGGATCACCAGGTAGTCGCCGATTCGCTGGCATCCTCCGCAGTGATTCAGATACGGGTTCCTGTCGCGCGCTGGCGGCAAGCGACGTGTACAGGCGATGGCATCGCCCTCGATCAGAAGATACAGGCCCGAGGGTTCGTTCGCGTCGCTGTGCGTGACGATCAGCGACCGTCCGGCTCGGGCAATGCCCTGCACGTGGCTGTTGAAATCCAGTTTGACGTTGGTGCTGCCGAAGACCGTGGTGTCGGTTGAGTAGCGGTTCGGAATCGAAGCGAACGCTTTCGAGAGATTCTTGAGTTTCGGGTTGGTGTTCGCGAGGGGCATACAGCGGCTTTCCTGGAGGAAATCAGGTCAATGAATGTCGTCGGTCACGATTCGCACGGCCGCTTCAACCAGGGCGGCGCGCGGAAAGCGGTTCCACTGAATGTGACGGTCGACGAAATCGCGAGCCTTGCCCTTGATGTCGTCGTTGGGCGTGAACGGCATGGCGACGGCCCAATGGTCCCCAAGCGCGCGCCCGAGATACTCGCCTCCGGGCACCAAGGCTTCGCGTTCGACAATGTGGCTGTCCTGTTCCTTCGCGTAGGGCAGCACTCTTTTCCACAGTGGTTCCAGGACGTCCGAAATGTTGTCCTTCGTCGACACGGCGGAGATGGAGTACGCGCGCCAGTTGTGCGGCACGGATGCCAGGAACTCCTGGCGCCTGTCGCGGCGCATGCTGTCCAGCCCGTTGTCGACGAGCGCCTTCGGGGCCTCGCACTTGTTGAGCAGAAGTTTGCGGAGCACGTTCTGGTTCAGGCCGATCAAGTCGTCGACAAGCCAGGAGCCCCCCACCGCTCCGGCAATCGTGACGAGTGCCTTTACCCGACCTAGTTGTGCCGGGTACTTCGTCAAGGCCACCATGAAATCGGCAGCCCCCTTGCTGTGAGTCACTGCGATGAATCGCTCCTCACGCAGGCCGTCAACCGTGTCAGCGATCTTCTTGGCGTTGTCCTCGCTCGATCCGAAGCCGTCAACCTGGATCGGGTAATAGCTGACATCGTGATACTGCTTCAGATGTTCAGCCGCGTCTTTGAAGGCCATTACCGTCGGGTAGAAACACTGCGCGCCAAAACCACCGACGAGCAGCAGCGTCCAGCCTTTGAGGTTGTCATCATTCGGTGGCTTCGGCTGTAGAGACGACGGCATGTCGACGTACGTCTTGCATTCCTTCCAGTTGTCGCTGTCGAAGATGCGCTCCGCCAACACCGAGCAGAAGGATTGCTGGTAGCGCTGGTTGGTCTTGAGCGAATCAGGCGGAAACGAGGCCGAGAGACCGGGAGGAATCGAATAGGCGACGGGCGGGAGTGGCCGGCAGTCGACGATGAGTGTCACTAGAAACAAGAGTGCCGTGAGTCGAACCAGTCGTCGCATGCCGTTGAAGCTTAGAGTCCGGCATGGGGACTTGCAATCGATATGCTGGCTCTGTCGTTGCGGTAGATGCGTTGAAGCTATTGAGCCCTCTGAATGGGCGTTCTCCCGGGCGGTGGCTGGACGCTCGCGCCGGTGCCGGGGCCCCACACGTCGATGCCTTCGGATGTATTCCCTCGCGTGCTCTCGAGCGTGATCGGGCCGAGGAGCGTGAAGCCGCGGCCGGCGGGCCGTGCCGGTGGACGGGCGGGATCGACGACGAGGTCCTTTCCGAGGACGGCGGCGAGCATCTCGTTCTGGACGATCTGCGCCACGATGTTGCGAACAAACGTGGGCGGGTCGGATTCGCCCCAGTCCTCGTGCACGATGTCGAAGTACAGCGTGTCGCCCACGAGATGGACGTTTTCGATCGGCCCCGTCGTGTAGGGGTTGTCGCAACGCCCGCACACAACGCCGCGCAGCCGGTCGCCGGCCCGCATGAACGTGAAGATCTGGCGGTTCATGCCGAGGCCGAAGGACGCGATCCAGGAACCCGCTACGTCCGCCGGACGCAGGGTCTTGAACGGTCCCGCCTGCCAGTAGGGTGCGGCCGCCCCGACCCCGCCCCCACCACCGCCGCCTCCACCGCCTCCGCCACCTCGACGCGGCGCGGGCAGCGCTGGCGGCGTGCCGGGCGGCAGGTGATACGCCGGTGCGCCACCGGGGTCGGCGCCGCGCGGATCCTTGATGAGCGTCAGCGCGCGACTGTTCGCCTTGCCCGCCAGCGTCACGATCAAGCGCCCGTCGGTGAGCATCGCGTGCTGCCGCTCGACGCTCCTGATGGTGCCGTTCGGATTCGGGAACGTGATCGTGAAATCGATCCCGGTCTTCTCGTTCCACGTGCCGTCGATGAAGCCGATCGTGGTGGCGTCGGAACAGTTGCGGCAGTACACGCCGGTGACCTTGGCGCCGCGCATGACGAACTCGTAGATGTGCGGCTCGCTGCCGAGCGGCGTGCGCCAGCCGCCGCGCCAGTAGTTGGCGTCGAGCGCGGCGGCAGGTTGCGCGAGGGTCAGCGTGGTGAACGCCAGCAGCAGTCCAGCCCAGATCATGGCAACGCGAAGACTACCACCGTGAACCCAGTGGCGCGTGGTGCCGTAATACTGGCGAGCGCTATGAAGCCCCGGCGGGAACCTCCCGTCCTCGTTGCCGTCGTCGGGTTGTTGGCAGTCACGCCGGCGTGGACGCAGCCGCCCCCGCCGTGGCGCGACCCGTCGCCGCACGCCGTGAGGTTTGTCGCGGTCGAAGACGGGGTTCGGCTGGAAGTGCTGGATTGGGGCGGCAACGGCCGGCCGGTTGTGCTCCTGGCCGGGGGTGGAAACACCGCGCATGTGTTCGACGAGTTCGCACCGAAGCTCGCGACCAGGTACCACGTGTACGGCATCACGCGACGCGGGTTCGGCGCCTCGGGGTTTTCAGCCGCGGAGAATCCCGTCGATCGCCTTCGGGACGACGTGCTGGCCGTGATGGCGTCACTGAAACTCGAGAGGCCGGTATTGGCCGGTCACTCCATCGCCGGTGCCGAGTTGAGTGCGGTGGCCGCGGCGCGGCCGGACCGGATCGCCGGGCTCGTCTACCTCGAAGCCGGATATCCGTACGCCTTCACCGTTCGCGACGGGCCACGCATGAACGAGTTTCAGATCAGCGGACCTCCGTTTCCGCGTCCGGGCGCCTCCCATCGGGCCAGCTTCAGATCGCTACAGCGGTGGGATGCCGGTGTGTATGGATTCCGGATTCCGGAAGCGGAGTTCCGCCAGATCTGGGACGCGGATGGCGCTGGCCGGCCGGAACAGCCGCGCGAGGCGCCAGGCTCGCAGCTGTTTGCCGCACTCATGGCGACCTCGGCGCCGTTCACACGGATTCCGGTGCCCGCGCTGGTCGTGTTCGCGAACCCCCATGTTCCGGAGAGGTGGATTGGCCGGAGCGCGGATCCCCGGGTGCGGCAGGCAGCCCGAACCTATTTCGCGGCCATCGATGCGTCGACGCAGAAACAGGCGAACGCACTCGGGGCGGCGGCGCCCACGGTCCGGGTGGTCAGGCTACGGGCGTCGCACTACGTGTTTCTCTCCAATGAGCACGAGACCCTGCGTGAGACACGGGCGTTTCTGGGCACCCTGAAGTAGTCCCACGAGACGTTTTGCGCAGGGCGCAAGGCAGGCGGACCTGCAGGTCCGCCTCTACGTACGGTCGGTGTCCGCCGACCCAGTGATTGACAACATGGCGTGTGGGGTCCGATCCTCACGCACGTGCGGGATCGCAGCAGGCTCTGTCGCCTGACCGTGGCGGCTGTCATCGCCATTGGTGGCTGGACGTGGGTGGAGGCCCAAGTGCAGAGCCCCCGCGCGTCCAGCGCTCCCGTCGCGCCGCCTGCCTCGCATCGCGCCACGATCGATCGCTACTGCGTCTCCTGCCACAACGACAAGGCGAAGACCGCGGGCCTGTCGCTCGAAATCGCCGACCTCGCCAACGTGGGCTCGGCGCCCGACGTGTGGGAGAAGGTGGTGCGCAAGGTGCACGTCGGCATGATGCCGCCGCAGGGCGCGCCGGCGCCTGACGCGCAGACGCGCAGCGCGCTCGTGGCGTCGTTGACCACGGCGCTCGACGCGCACGCCAAGGCGCACCCCGACCCGGGGCGCGCGCTCGTCCATCGTCTCAACCGCACCGAGTACGGCAATGCCGTGCGCGACCTGCTCGCCCTCGAGGTTGATTCGGCCGCGCTGCTGCCGGCCGACGACTCCGCCTACGGGTTCGACAACGTGGCCGACGTGCTCGGCGTGTCGCCGCTGCTGCTCGAGCGCTACATCTCGGCGGCGGGCAAGGTGAGCGCGCTCGCAGTCGGCGACCCTGAAATCGGCGAGGCCAGCGAGACCTTCCGCGTGCGCCAGGACGCCTCACAGGATCGCCACGTCGAGGGGCTGCCGATCGGCACCGTTGGCGGGATGCTGGCGCGCACCACGCTGCCGCTCGACGGCGAGTACGTGATCCAGCCTCGCCTCTTCCGCACCAACCTGGGCGCGATGCGCGGGCTGGAGTATCCGCATCAGCTCGAGATCACGGTGGACGGCGCGCGCGTGCACCTGGCCACGTTTGGCGGCGACGAGGATTTCAAGGCGTCGCTGCGCAATCCCACGCTGGCCGGCGACGACGTCGAGAATCGTTCCCGCGTGCGCGTCACGCTCACCGCCGGCCCGCACACGGTCGGCGTCGCCTTCATCGAGAAGCCCGCGGCGCAGAACAGCTGGCGGCTGCAGCCGTTCATCCGCAGCTCGCACGACACCTTCGACCCGACGGGCTATCCGCACGTCGACGTCTTCTCGGTGACCGGTCCATACAACCCGACGGGGCCCGGCGACACGCCGAGCCGGCGCCGGATCTTTTCCTGCCGCCCGGCGACGGCCGCCGACGAAGAGTCCTGCGCCCGGAGCATCGTGACGCGCCTGGCGCGCACGGCGTATCGCGGCCAGGCGACACCCGAAGACATCACGCGCTTGATGGCGTTCTACGCCGAGGGGAAGCGCGGCGGGAACTTCGAGCGCGGGGTGCAGCTGGCGCTCCAGCGCATGCTGGCCAGCGCCAAGTTCGCGCTGCGCATCGAGCGCGATCCGGCCAACGCGGCGCCCGGCTCCGTGTATCCGCTGGCCGACCTCGACGTGGCCTCGCGGCTCTCGTTCTTTTTGTGGAGCAGCCTGCCCGACGACGAGCTGTTGAAGGTGGCGGAGCAGGGGCGGCTCAAGAATCCGGTTATCCTGCGGCAGCAGGCGCGGCGCATGCTCGCCGATTCGAAGTCCGAAGCCATGGTGTCGAACTTCGTCGGCCAGTGGCTCTACATCCGCAATCTGAAGAACATGGTGCCGCTGTCCACCGAGTTCGTGGACTTCGACGACAACCTGCGGCGGGCGTTTGCCACCGAGGCGGAGCTGTTCTTTGCCAGCGTGCTGCGCGAGAACCGCAGCGCGCTCGACCTGATGACGGCGGACTACACCTTCGTCAACGAGCGGCTGGCCCGCCACTACGGCATTCCCGAGGTCTACGGCAGCCACTTCCGCCGCGTGACGCTCGCCGACGACGCGCGGCGCGGCATTCTGGGCAAGGGCGCGGTGCTGATGGTGACCTCGCACACCGATCGGACGTCGCCGGTCGTGCGCGGCAAGTGGGTGCTCGACAACCTGCTCGGCGCGCCGCCGCCACCCATGCCGGCCAACGTGCCGCCGCTCGACGAGAACGGCCAGCAGGCCGGCCGCGTGCTGACGATGCGCGAGCGGATGGAGGCGCACCGCCGCAACCCGGTGTGCGCCAACTGCCACAAGATCATGGACCCGATCGGCCTGGCGCTCGAGAACTTCGACGCGGTCGGCGCGTGGCGCACGGTCGAGGGCGGCACGCACGGGACGGCCATCGATTCGTCCGGTGTGCTGCTCGACGGCACCACCGTGGACGGCGTGGTGTCGCTGCGCAAGGCGCTGCTGAAAGACCCCGAAGTCTTCGTCGGCACCGTGGTCGAAAAGCTGATGACCTATGGGCTTGGCCGCGGCATTGCTGCTGCCGATATGCCTACGGTTCGCGCTATCGTGCGCGAGACGGCGTCGCAGAACTACCGGTTCGTGTCGCTGATCGACGGCATTGTTACGAGTCCGGCCTTCCTGATGCGGCGCGCATCCGCCGGAGAAGATCATTGACGTCTCACAAAGGAGCCCGTGATGGTCATCACGAATAAGGCGCTGTCACGCCGCACGATCCTTCGGGGAGCCGGCGCCGCGCTGGCGCTGCCGGTGCTCGAGGCGATGGTGCCGGTGTTCGGGGCCAGAGCGGCCGGGACGCCGGTGCGTCGCTTCGGCGCCGTGTTCGTGCCGCTTGGCGAGCGCCCGGGCTTCTGGGAGCCGGCGCAGACCGGCGCCAGCTTCGAGCTGGCGCCGATCATGAAGCCGCTCGAAAAGTGGCAGAGCCACATGACGGTGGTGTCGCAGCTGTGCGACCCGCTCGACGGGCACGCCACCACGGTCGCGGCCTGGTTGAGCGGCGCCATCCCCAAGCGCACGCTGGCCGAGAACGTCCACGCCGGCGTCACGGTCGATCAGGTCATTGCCGACCAGATCGGCCAGGACACGCCGATGCGCTCGCTCGAACTCGCCACCGAGGACTTCACCGGCTGGATCGGCGGCTGCGACCCGTCCTACAGCTGCGCCTACATGAACACCATCTCGTGAAAGAACGCCACCACGCCGATGCCGATGGAGATCAACCCGCGCAGCGTCTTCGAGCGCATGTTCGGACGTCCCGGCACGGCGGCGCAGCGCAAGGCGCGGATGGCCACCGACCGCAGCGTCCTGGACTCGCTGCTCGACGAGCTCGGCGCGTTGAAGCGTGGGCTCAACGGCCCGGATGCCAACCGCCTCAACGACTACACCGAGAACGTCCGCGAGATCGAGCAGCGGATCCAGAAGGCCGAGCAGCAGTCGGCCACCAACGTCGAGGTGCCCGACGCCCCGGTCGGCATCCCCGAAGACTTCGAAGACCACGCGGCGCTGATGTACGACCTGATGGCGCTGGCCTACGAGGCCGACCTGACGCGCGTCGTCACTTACATGAAGTCGCGCGACGCCAGCCAGCGGGTCTATCCCAAGATCGGCGTCACCGAGCCGCACCACGCGATGTCGCATCACGGCAACAACCCGGAGAAGCTGGCCAACCTGGTGAAGGTGAACACGCACCACATGGCGCTGTTCGCCAGGTTCGTCGACAAGCTCGCCTCCACGCCCGACGGCGACGGCTCGCTCCTCGATCACTCGCTCATCCTCTACGGCAGCGGCATGAGCGAAAGCGACACGCACAGCCGCATCAACATCCCGACCTTGCTGGTGGGCAAGGGCGCGGGGCTGCTCAAGGGGCACCAGCACGTGGCCGCGCCGAAGGAAACGCCGATGGCGAACTTCCTGCTCGATCTGGCGAACAAGTTCGGGTCCACGCAGACGACCTTCGGGATCAGCACCAAGCGTCTCGAGGTCTGACGGAGTCGGAGACTGGACATGCGGAAGCTCTGGGTCCTCGTGTTGGTGGCCGTGACGGCGCTGCCCGCCATGGCGGCAACGCCGGTCATCGATGCTGTCAAGGCCGGCGACCAGGCCGGTCTGCGCGCGGCGCTGCAGAAGCGGGCCGACGTCAACGCCGCGGAAGCCGACGGGATGACCGCACTGCACTGGGCGGCGCGCAACAACGACCTGGCCGCGGCGCGCGCCCTCGTGCGCGCCGGCGCCAACGTGAAGGCGGCGACCCGCTACGGCATCACGCCGCTGACCCTGGCGGCGGAAAACGGCAGCGCGCCGATGCTCGACCTGCTGCTTGGGGCCGGCGCCGACGCCAGGGCCACGATGCCCGAAGGGCAGACCGTGCTGATGACGGCGGCGCGCACCGGCAAGGCCGACGCCATCAAGGTGCTGGCGGCGCGCGGCGCCGACGTGAACGCGCACGAGAACTGGATGGGCGAGTCGGCGCTCACGTGGGCGGCCGCCGAAAACCACGCCGAGGCAGTGCGGGCGCTCGTCGAGCTGGGCGCCGACGTGAACCTGAAGTCGAAGGTGCTGCAGTTCCCCGAGTTCAAGTGGACGACGTCGGGCATGGTGAGCACCGCGCTTCCGCGCGGCGGCTGGACGCCGCTGATGCACGCCGCCAGGCAGGGCTCGCTGGCCGCGGCCAAGGCGCTGCTCGCCGCGCCGGGGCTCGACCTCAACCTCGTCGATCCAGACGGGACCTCCGCGCTCGTCGTCGCGATCATCAACGCGCACTTCGACGTGGCGGCGGCGATCCTGGAGAAGGGCGCCGACCCGAACATCCCGGATTCCACCGGCACCACCGCGCTCTACGCGCTCGTGGACATGCACACGCTGGCGCCGATGCAGGGCCGGCCGGCGCCCAAGCTCGTCGACGCGCTCGACGCCGAGGCGCTGGCGAAACAGCTGGTGGCGCGCGGCGCCAATCCGAACGCGCGGCTGCAGCGGCCGATGCTCGGGCGCTATCACGGATCGGGCGACGCGAGCCTCGGCGAAGGCACCACGCCGTTCCTGCGCGCCGCCAAGGCGGTGGATCTCTCGATGATGCGCACGCTGCTGGCGCTCGGCGCGGATCCCACGATGACCAAGAAGGACCGCACCAACGCCGCGATGCTCGTGGCGGCGGGGCAGGTGTTCAACCTGGGTCCCGCGACGGGACCGGCGGTGACGCGGCAGACCACGATCGATGCGCTCAAGCTGTGCCTCGAGCACGGCGTGGACGTGAATGCGTTCAACACCACCGGGCAGACCGCGCTGCACATCGCGGCCGGCCGCGGGCTCGACGAAGTGGTGAAGTTCCTGGCGGAGAGCGGTGCGAAGCTGAATCGCACCGACAAGCAGGGGCGGACGGCGCTCGACGTGGCGCTCGGCGTCGGCGCGGGCGTGGCGACGCGGAACAACTCCGGCGGCGCGCACGAGAGCACGGCGTTGCTGCTGCGCCAATTGATGGCGAAGACACTCTAAACGATGCGCATACGTTGTGTGGGGCTCATGATCGTGGTCGCGGGGGCGGTGGTCATCGGGACATCGGTTGCGGCTCAGAGTTCGGCGGCGACGAAGTCGGCCTGGACGGGCGTCTATACCGACGCGCAGGCGGATCGCGGCGAGCGCGAGTACGGACGCACGTGCTCGCACTGCCACGGCCTGTCGCTCGAGGGGGACGGTGCACGAGAAGTGCCGGCGCTCGTGCAGGATACGTTCACGCGGCATTGGAAGGGGCGGACGGTGCAGGCGTTGTTCGATTCGCTGATGCGCTCGATGCCGGCCGACGATCGCGGCAGCATGACGCCGCGGATGACCGCGGACATGATCGCCTACCTGCTGCGCGCCAACGGCGCGCCGGCCGGCGACCAGCCGCTCCCGTCGGAGCGTGACGCGCTGGCCGCGCTGGTCATCGAAGAGAAACCATGACGCGACACCCGTTGCCCATCGCGCGAGCCCTGGTCGCCGGCGCTGGCCTGTGGGCTCTTGCGATCACCGGGTCGTTCGATGGCGCCGTGCGCGCGCAGGAAGGGCGCAAGATCTGGGACGGTGTCTACACCGACGCGCAGGCCGCGCGCGGCAGACCAGCGTTTGAAGGCAGCTGCGGGCGCTGCCACAACAACGAGCTCATAGGGTCCGAGCGCGGCCCGGCGCTCAAAGGCGACGGGTTCATCGC
>DASYRM010000211.1:0-2359 GCA_036004405.1 Vicinamibacterales bacterium | reverse complement strand
GTTGTCGCCGTGGACCCGGTCTCGCACCTTGCCGTTGTAGACCAGCGCGAGCGTCGCGGTTCCCGTCGTCACCGTGAACCCGCCTGGCCGGATTGCGCTGGCGCCGCCCGGATTCGTGACCGTCACGTCGCGCGGCCCGGCGCTCGCGCCGCTGCCAATCGTGAAGGTCGCGGTCAGCCGCGCCGAGGACACGAACGCCACGTTACTCACCGTGATGCCCGCCCCCGCGCTCACCGTCGCCCCGCTGACGAAACCCGTCCCATCGATCGTCACCGGCACCGCCGCCCCTGCCGTGCCCTGGTTCGGGGTTACGGCCGTCACCGCGAACGAAGGCGGGACCATCTGCGCGAGGGCTTGGTCCAGTCTGATGCGCGGCTTGGTAACCCCGGTCCGGGTGTCGGTGATCGGCAGGCCGGTGGACTGCAGCGCGCTCAGGATCTGGCTGACGGTAGCGGCCGGCGTGCCCTGCTTGAGCACAGCCCACGCGCCCGTCACGTGGGGCGTAGCCATCGACGTGCCGCTAAGGACGCCGAAGCCGCCGCCGGTGACGGACGAATAGATCGAGCTGCCCGGGGCGAACAGTGACATGAACGGCGCGACGTTGGAGAAGGACGAGATCGTGTCTGTCTTCGTGGTGGATCCGACGCTGATAGCGGACGAGATGCAGCCGGGCGATTCCAGCGCGGTCGCAGAGCCGTCGTTACCCGCGGCGATGACGGTGGCGATGCCGACGGAGCGCAGGTTGTCGATGATCGGCTTCTCGGGCTCGCCATCGCAGGGTGAGGTGAACAGGCCGCCGCCGAGGCTGAGGTTCGCGGACGACAGGTTGCGCGTGCCGCGCACGGCGTACACGCGCTCGAGCCCCGCGATGATGTCCGAGATGTAGGCGAGCGCGCACGGCGTCTGACCGCCGCAGTCCTGCGCCGACGTGAACTTCGAGAAGACCTGAACGGCCATGATCTGCGCGCCCTTGGCGACACCGGAGAACGGCACGCCGGCGCCCGCCCCGTTGCCGGCGGCAATCCCGGCGACATGCGTGCCGTGGTAGCAGCCGCCGATCGAGCACGGCGCAGCCGCTCCGGCACCGATCTGCGTGTTCGAGCCGTTGGGGCAGAAGGTCTCGCTGTGCCCCGCCACCGTGCTCGAGTAGCACGCCTCCTCGACCACCTTGCCGGCAAGGAAGGGATGCGTGGACTCCACACCGCTATCCAGGATCGCCACGACCACGCCGCTGCCGTCGAAGCCCCGCGTCCACGCCGCCGGACCGCCGATGAGAGGGACGCTGTCGGGGAGGCTGGGCTTGTTGAGCGCGTCCTCGATCACCTGCTGCACCCAGAGCGGCGCGGCTTCCAGCTCGCTGAGCGCCCTCGCATCGACTTCCAGCGCCAGAAGGGGGACCGACTCGTATCGGTGCACGAGCCGGTAGCCGCTCGAGGCCAATCTCGCCAGGACCGCGCCGCCGGCCGCGGCGATGTCCGCACGCTGGACGGCGGCGGCCGCCGGTGAGAGGTCGCCCTCGGCGACGAGACTACCAGCCGGCAATCGGAGTTGGACGAGAACGCGCGCACGGCCTTCGCGCGCGAGGAGCTCCCGAACGACTGCAGACACGGTGGTGCTGGCGGAGTCGGCCCGGGGCAGCGGCACCGTCACCGGCATCAGGGCCAGGACGAGCAGCCCGAGCGCGAGGAGGACTCGAGCGCCTATTGCGGCCTCTTCAGCGCGTCGGCACGCACGCGGACGACGGCGTCACCCAGCCGCTCCAGCGTCCGCAAGGCCTCGGCATCGATCTCGAGGGCGAGCAGCGGCACGCTCGTGTACCGCCGGGCCAGGACCGCGTGCCCCTGCGGCAGGACGGCGAGGACCTGATCCTGGACGGCGGCGATGGCGGAGGGATCTTGGCGAGATTCGACGCGCAGTTCCAGGACGACTCGCGAACGGCCAGCGGCGACCTGCGCGCGGACGTCGGGATCCACCACCGGTCCCGACGTGGGGGCGTCTGCGGCCATCAAGGGCCCCAAGGTCGCGGCGTGCAGCAGCGAAGCAAAGACAGCAATTGTGAAGTACCAGAGGCTACCGCTCATCAATTAACTGGGATGTTGGCAGACTCCCTGGCCCGCTGTCAATAACCCAGCCGCCAGCCGCACCCCGGCGGGGCGGACCCCCTGGGCGCGTCTACGGAGCGACGACGCTGCGGGCCGCCGACGTCCCGTCCGAGAACGTCGCCGTCACGGTTAGGATGCGTCCCGACCCGAATCCTTGGCCTGCGTTGTAGTCCGACCCGAACACCACGAGGCTGCCGCCGTCCGGCACGGCGACGTTCACCGCCATCGTGGTGGTGCTGTTCAAGAGCGCGCCGTCC
>DASYRM010000210.1:0-33882 GCA_036004405.1 Vicinamibacterales bacterium | reverse complement strand
ACGGACTGGTCACTCACCTCCAGCGGCTCCCCACCTCGCCTCGCGGCGACGCAGTGGCTGTTGGTTACGGGCCGGAGAGCGTATGCCCGGAGAGGACTTCCACCTCTCTGACGATGTGCGCGTGCAGGCGCACGGAATCGGGCTGCTCTCGCACCCCTCATACCCCGCTGGTTCCCCGCGCCTTCTCGCGGTCGCGCGTGGGGTCGATCGGCACCGCTCGAACGCGGTCGCGGAGCACCCACACGCCTCCCTTCGACTTCGCCGTGGCTTGCCCACCCCTAGACCAATCACGATCCGCGACGACGCGTCGACCCGTGGGCGGCCAGAGGTTCTGTCGGGCCGACTATCACCGCCGGGAGCGCCAGCGACAGATGAAAAACGACGAGGCGCGGCCTTCCCAGGAGGCCGTGCGCGAGGAGTTTTTCCCCGGCGTGTGATCGGAGGCTCCGACAGAAGCCTCTGGCCGCCCGCGGGTCGTGAGGCGTCGTCGGTGCGCTGGCTCAGGGCCGGTACAATGGCGGGATGACGTCCCAGGAGATCCGCCGGTCCTTCCTCGACTACTTTGCGAGGCACGGTCACCGCGTGGTGGCCAGCTCGCCGCTCGTCCCGCACGACGACCCGACGCTCCTCTTCACCAACGCCGGGATGAACCAGTTCAAGGACGTCTTTCTCGGCCGCGAGAAGCGCGACTACACGCGGGCCGCCACGTCGCAGAAGATCATGCGCGTCAGCGGCAAACACAACGACCTCGACAACGTCGGCCCGTCGCATCGTCATCACACCTTCTTCGAGATGCTCGGGAACTTCTCGTTCGGCGACTACTTCAAGGCCGAAGCGCTGCCGTTTGCGTGGGAGCTCCTGACCGGTGTCTGGAAGCTCGACCCGAACAAGATGATCGTCTCGATCTTCAAGGGCGAGAACGGCATCCCGCGCGACGCCGAGGCGTACGACATCTGGCGGACGCTCGGGGTCCCGGCCGATCGCATCCTCGAGCTCGGCGAGGACGACAACTTCTGGTCCATGGGCGAGACGGGGCCGTGCGGCCGATGCTCGGAGATCTACTACGTCCGCGGCGGCAGCGGCCACGATCCGGAGATCGAAATCTGGAACAACGTCTTCATGGAGTTCGAGCGCAGCGCGGACGGTACGCTGACGCCGCTGCCCACGCGGTGCATCGACACCGGCATGGGCCTCGAACGCGTGACGGCGGTCCTGCAGGGCAAGCAGTCGAACTACGACACCGACCTCTTCACGCCGCTGCTCGCCCGCATCGGCGAGATGCGCGGTCTGAAGTATGGAGATGATGAGACCCACGACATCTCCATGCGCGTCGTCGCCGACCACACCCGCGCCATGACCTTTCTCATCGGCGACGGCGTGGTGCCGTCGAACGAGTGGCGGGGTTACGTGCTGCGCAAGATCATGCGGCGCGCGATGCGCCACGGAAAGCACCTGGGCATCCGGGAACCGTTTCTCTTCTCGCTCGTGGACACGATGGTGGCCGAGTTTGGCGGCGCCTACCCGGAACTGATCGCCAACCGCGACACGATTGCGCGCGTCATTCGCAGCGAAGAGGAGCGCTTCGATGCGGTCCTCACCGACGGCCTCCCCAGGCTCGAAGATGTGCTCGACCAGGCGGCGGCGGCCGGCGGCGTGGTGCCGGGCGACGCGGCGTTCAAGCTCTACGACACCTTCGGGATTCCGCGCGACTTCATCGAAGACATGATCGAGGCGCGGAAGCTGCGGCTGGACGTCGAAGGGTTCGACGCCGCCATGAACGCGCAGCGGACCAAGGCCCGGGCGCAGAGTGCCTTCAAGGGCGGCGCCGCGAAGGACGCCGCCTGGACGGCAAGCGACGCCACGCGAGCGGTTCTCGACGAGACGGGCGAGGCGGTCTTCCGCGGCTACGACCGGACCTCGCTCAACACCCAGATCCTGGCGCTCTTCGATGACGCGCGAGCCGAGGTGCCGTCGCTCACAGCCGGCCAATCGGGGTTCGCGGTGCTGCGCGAGACGCCGTTCTACCTCGAAGCGGGTGGACAGGTGTCCGATGTCGGGACGATCAGCGCTCCCGGCGGCGCCGCGCGGGTCACCGGCGTGGTTCGCGCCGGCCAGTGGCCGCGCGCTCACGCGGTGGAGGTCGCTCACGGCACGCTGGCGGCGCGCGACCTGGTGACAGCGGACGTCACGGCAGAGACCCGCGACGCGACGCGGCGCAATCACACCGCCACTCACCTGCTCCACGCCGCGCTGCGGCAGGTGCTGGGCGGCCACGTCAAGCAGGCGGGGTCGCTCGTCGCGCCGGATCGGCTCCGCTTCGACTTCGCGCACTTCAGCGCGGTCACGCGCGAGCAGTGGCTGGAGATCGAGGCGATCGTCAACGCCCGCATCCTCGAGAACACCATCGTCACGACCGAAGTGAAGGACACCGAGGCCGCCATTGCCGCCGGCGCGATGGCGCTCTTTGGCGAGAAGTACGGCGACAAGGTCCGCGTCGTGTCGGTGCCCGGGTTCAGCACCGAGCTTTGCGGCGGCACGCACGTCCGCGCGACGGGCGACATCGGCCTCTTTGCGATCGTGTCCGAAAGTGGCGTGGCCGCCGGTGTCCGGCGCATCGAAGCGACGACCGGCGCGCAGTCGCTGCGCGACTTCCAGGCGGCCCGCGAGACGCTCGGGACGCTGTCCGGCACGCTGAACGCCGCCCCCGCCCAGCTCGCCCAGCGCGTGGCAGCGCTCCAGGACGAGGTGAAACGCGTGGGCCGCGAGCTCCAGCAGGCCAAGACGAAGGCCGCCTTTGCAGGAGGTTCAGGCGGCGGCGCCGGCGGCGACGCGACAGAATCCGTGCAGGTGGCCGGCGTGACGCTCGTCGCGCGCCAGGTGGAAGGGCTCGACAAGGACGGCCTGCGCGCGCTCGTGGATCGCCACCGCGATCAGATCAAGAGCGGCGTCGTCGTGCTGGCCTCACCTGCTGATGGCAAGGTGCTCATCGTGGCCGGCGTTACGCCGGATCTCGTCAAGAAGATCCCGGCCGGCCAGATCGTCAAGCAGCTGGCCCCCATCGTCGGCGGCGGCGGGGGCGGGCGGCCGGACTTCGCGGAAGCTGGCGGCAAGGACCCGTCGAAGATCGGCGAGCTGCTGGCGGCGAGCCGGGCGGTCGTCGAAAAGCTGGCAACGGCGTAGGCCCTGCTCCATCCGGAACGCCGCCGTCGGGGCGGCCGTCTAAGAGGCGCCGATCTTGACCGCCTCGTGCTCCGCCGCGGCGTTGCTCATGCTGTGGCGGGAGGTGTCGCAGCTTCCCCCCGCAGCCAGCGGTGCGCCTCGCCTCGATCCTCGAACAGCTGAACCAGCCAGCCGTAGTTCAAGCACACTGTCTCGAAGAACGCGACAAGGTCCCTTTCTTTGGCCGTGGCCGGGAGCAGCACCGCCAGCCGGCTCGCGCGGTCGACGTGTTCCGCCAGAAACTGCTTGACCGGCAGATTGAACAGTTCGATCGCCGCCACGGAGAGCGTGGCCTCGGTCACGTTGATCAGATAGCGCGAGCTTCCATGGGTTTTGCTCAGCGCGATGGCGGCAGAGGACCCGGCGCGGAGATCGGCGCCGACGGTGGCGCCGCGATAGGTCACGGTGATGATCCGGGAAGCGTCGTCGTAGTCAGCGCTCCACGCCATGACGTCCTCGCTCAGGTCAATTCCACGTGAACGTGCGCAGGACGGCGAGCGCCTGCGCGACGGCAACCACGGCGAGGGCGACGGGGGCCACGACCAGCAGCCGGCGCCGCCACGACCAGTCCCACGCCCAGAGCGCCACGGCGGCCACCGCCGCGATCACGATCGCCCCGGTCACCCACGCCAGGATGAGCGCGGTGAACGCGAACACGTAGGGGTCGACCGGATAGGACACGACGAGCGCGGCCACGACGAAGACCGCCCAGCCGCCGTACAAGAACGGCGAGCTCAGAAGCCGACGCAGGCGAGAGCCCGTCGCGCTCATGGAACTTCCCCGCCGCGGCGCCCGTCTCTGCCTCTGGTCCGCAGCATGACGCTCAGACACGTGACAACGATGAATTCCAGTTCGCGGAAGGAGGTGTGATGACCCATCTGCGCTAGGAGACTCCCATGCACCTGAAAGTCCACGACAGCCCGGCGTCCGAGGACGCCTCGTCCCTCTGCTACACCTGCCGCTTCGCCACGGTCATCACCGGGCACAACCCGCGCGACCAGATCGTCGAGTGCCTGCGCCTGTACGGCAGCGACTGCCGCGTTCGGTTCGCGGTGGCGCGCTGCACCGCCTACGTCGACAGCCGCCGGCCGTCGCTGAAGGACCTCGAGCACATCGCCTGGGTGCTGCGGTCCGATGCCATGCACAAGTGCGCCGGCTTCACGCGCCCCGAGGGCGAGGCCGAGCTGCAACCGGTCTGCGACTTCGAGGACTAGCGGCCAGCTCCCAGCGCTCAGAATCGAATGACGATCTTGCCCACGAAGCCGCTCGTGGCCTGGTAGGCGTACGCGGCGGCGGCATCGGCAAATCCGAAGATGCGATCGACCGGCGGCGCGATCCGGTTGAGAGCGACGGCGCGCAGCAGCGCCTCGAACATCGCCTGATCGCCGACGAAGATGCCGTGCAGGCTGCCGGCCTTCATCATCAGCGGGTGCGGCGCCGTGTCGCCCTGCGCCCCGGCCAGGAATCCGATCAGTGCCACCTTGCCGCCGCGGGCCAGCGACTGGTACGACCGCCCCAGCGTGCCGGCGCCGCCAATCTCGACGACGCAGTCGGCACCGCGGCCGCCGGTGACTCGCAGCACTTCCCGCTGCCACTCCGGCATCTGGCCGTAGTTGATGCCGTCGGTGGCACCGAGCGCAAAGGCCCGTTCGAGCTTGTCGTCGCTCGAGGAGATGACGATCACGCGCGCGCCCGCCGCGCGTGCCAGCTGCAGCGCCAGCATCGACACGCCGCCGGTGCCGAGCACGAGCACGGTATCGCCAGGGGCGATGGGGCGCCCGACGCCGAAGAGCGCGTGCCAGGCGGTGACGCCGGCGCACGGCAGGCACGCCGCGGCCTCGTAGTCCACCGAGTCGGGCAGCTTCACGACGCCGCCGTCGGCCAGCACCGCGTATTCGCTGAGCATGCCGTCCAGAGGAGACCCGAGCGCGGCGGGTCCTCTCGGCGTGGGCTGGAAGAAGGTACCGGCGACGCGGTCGCCGACCGCCGCCGACGCCACGTCCGCGCCCACGCTCAGCACATCTCCCGCGCCGTCCGAGACCGGCACCAGGTCGCGCGGGGTGGCGCCGCCGAAGTACTGGCCGCGCACGACGGCCTGATCCCGGTAGTTCAGCGACGCGGCGCGGATGCGGACGACGATCTGTCCCGGACCCGCGACCGGATCGGGCTTCTCCACCAACCGCAGCCCCGCCGCGTCGGTGCAGCCGGCGGGCACGATCCAGGCGCGCATCAGGCGGCTTCCTCGGTGCCCGTCACCTCGACACGCACGGGCCGCTTCCGCATCACGCGCTGCCACCACATGATGGTGCCGGTCACGAACATCAGCGCCGGCATGAACCCGAGGGCCGCCCATACCGCCTTCAGCCAGGGCATCTCGCGCCAGCGTCCGAAGTGGAGCCGCGTGAGCCACATCAGCACGATGTCGCCCGGCCGTTCGCCCAGATAGGCGTCGGGGTCCGAGATCGAGTCCACGAAGTTGGAGAACGGCTCGGGCACGCCGAGATAGAAGCCCGAGACGCCCCACATCAGCATGAAGAGGAACAGCCAGAACCCGATGGCGCTGTGCAGATCCCAGTTGAAGCGCCGCCAGCCGGACGACACCTTGATCTTGAGGCTGCGCCGCCAGCGTGTGACGCCCGGCCACCATACGACCAGGCCGGTCAGGCTCAACACCACGGTCACGGCGCTCAGCATGCCGTTCCACCAGCGGCCGGGGCGGTCGAAGAGCAGCTCGTCGTGCAGCCGCGCGAGCCAGAGCACGAAATACTCGCCCTGGGTGACCGAATCGCCGAGGTCGGCGCCGGTGTAGGGGTTGAAGAGCCGCTCCTTCCGGTCGCCGTTCCGCTCGACCCAGATCTCGATCGTCGGGTTGCGGCGCGTGATGCGGTCGCCGACGCGCGCCACGGTGTAGCCGGGATACGCCTTCTCGGCGAGCGCCTTGAGCTGGTCGGCCGTGAGGCGTGTGGCTTTGGCGTCGAACGCGGGGCGTGGCGTCCGAAGCAGCTCGTCGAGCTCGTTGCGGTAGACGAGGACGCTGCCGGTGACGCTCAACATCACCAAGTACAGCCCGAGGCCGAGACCGGTCCACAGGTGAATCTGAAACAAGGCGCGCCGCATCCACACGGTCTGCGGCTGTCGCACCCACTTGGTCCACACGCTCATACCCGTCCCACCCGTCCTGCCTGTCCCACCCGTCCTCTCCAGCTCGTGGGGAGTTGTACACCACTTCTGCACGGAAGCTGCAGCGCCGTGCGCAGGTCCGCACGAAAGCGCGCGGTTTGACCGCGGCGCCACCGCCGGCCGGGTGCGGAGGCCTGGGACCCGTGCCGATAGACGGGGAGGTGCATCAGATTCCAGCGCGGCCCGCCAAGAGCGCGACGCGCGCGCAGTATCTGGCAAACCGGCTTCACGCCGGTTCGCTAATTGCCGTGCTCGTCGTGCTGACCGTGAGCCTTGCTCCGGCGTCGGTTTCGGCGCAGATCTACGCCTGGCGCGACGCCAACGGCACGCTCGTGCTCTCCGATCGCGAGTTGAACACCCCAACCAAGATTTACGAGGTGCCGGGCGCCCCGTCCTATCGCACGACGATGGCTGACGCCGCGGCCGCGCCGTCGCCCCGCTTCGACGACCTCGTCGTGGCGCACGCGCAGCGGCACGCGTTGCGTCCCGAGCTCGTGCGGGCGGTCATCCAGGTGGAGTCGGGCTACAACCCGATGGCCACGTCGCCAAAGGGCGCGATGGGCCTCATGCAGCTCATGCCGGCCACCGCGCGTGCGCTCGGCGTCTGCAATCCGTACGACCCGGAGGAGAACATCCGCGGAGGCACGGCCTACCTGCGACGGCTCCTGGACAAGTACGAGGGCAACGAACAGCTTGCCCTGGCGGCCTACAACGCCGGCTCCGGCGCCGTCGACCGCTACGGCAACGTGCCGCCCTACCGCGAGACGCGCGACTACGTGCGGCGGGTGGCGCTGAAAGCCGGGGCCGACACCGGCGGCTCGAGTGCCAAGGTGGTCATCTACAAGTCGATCGAGATCATCGACGGCCGCGCCATCCCCCGCTATTCGACCCAGCGTCCCGCCGCTGGTACCTTCGAAATCATCCGGCGCTGAAAAGCGCCGCCAGCTTCGGGCGTATAGTCGCCGCATGGGGCCGTACGTATCGGGCGTCCGACGGCTTGCCGCTGCCGCTTGCGTGCTAACGCTCGCCGGCACGGCGTCCGTGCTGGCGCAGCGGGCAGCGTCCACGGCCGACGTCCTCCCCTCTGCGCTCGAGGCGATGGTGGACACCGAGCGCGCCTTCGCGAAGCGGGCGCTGGAGGTGGGCTGGAAGCAGGCCTTCCTCGAGTACTTCTCCGAGTCTGCGGTCGGCTACAACGGCGAGGAGATCGGCAGCGCCAGGGAACAGGTCCGCGCCAACCCCGACCCGCCGAAGGATCACCAGCTGCTCTGGGAGCCGCGCTACGGCGACATCGCGCGCAGCGGTGAGCTCGGCTACCTCACCGGCCCCTCCCGCAACATCCTGCCATCGCGCAACAATGGCCAGCCCCGGCATGGCGCCTACGCGTCGGTGTGGAAGCGCGAGCGCGACGGCACCTTCCGGGTGGTCATGGATGTGGGGACCACCACGCCGCGCGCCCCGACGTTTCCCGACACCTTCACGCGGGCTCCAGCCAGCAACCGCTTTGCCGGGGATCTGAACGATCGGACGCCGCCGCTCGGCAACGCCGACAGCGTGCTCAACAGCGACCTCCGGACTGGAGCGGTCCGCGCGTATCGCGGCCGTCTGGCCCCGGGCGTGCGGTTCCATCGGCCACTCACCATGCCGGTGCTCGGCGAGGCGGCGGTCCTGCGCTACCTGGCCACGCAGCCGCGCTACGACCAGATCGACTCCCGGTTTGCCGAGAGCGCGCAATCGGGCGACCTCGGCTACACATGGGGCACCTGGAGCCGGCGCCTGCCACCGGCCCGCGGCGGTCGTGCGGGGACCGCCGTCGGGATAGGCAAAGAGCGCTTTGAAACCGGGATTTACACGCGGGTGTGGGTGCGCGACCGGAGCGGCCAATGGAAGGTCGTCCTCGACGTGCTAAACTAGGCCCTTTGCACACCGTCTAGCAGAGAGGATTCGAGCACGTGGCCAAGCGTACGAAGTCAGCCCTGAAGGCAAACCGGCAGAATGTCAAACGGCGGGAGCACAACCGGGAGATGCGCTCGACGCTGCGGACAGCGCTCAAGGCCATCCGCGCCAAGCTCGAAGACAAGGATCTCGACGGGGCCAAGGCCGCGCTGAGCAAGACCGTGTCGATCGTCGACAAGATGGCTAAGACCGGCATCATCCACCGCAACACGGCCGGCCGCTACAAGTCGCGACTCGCCGCGGGCGTTCTACGCGCACAGTCGTAGGGTCCGCCTTCAGCCGGACCATCAACGGGCCGCACAGTCGTAGGGTCCGCCTTCAGGCGGACCGTCAATGGGCCGCCTGAAGGCGGCCCCTACATCGCGCGGCCCCTCCATCACCGCCGCCCGGCCGCTTTCCATCGCGGCGGGCCGCCGCCCACCCGCCCCCGCGAGTCGCCGCACAGCTCCACGACCAGCCGTTCGAGCAGCAGCTTCTGATCGCCCCCGCTCGACTTGAGGGCGAGGTCCGTCCGGAAGACGGCGCCGACCGCGTCGCGGAGACGCGGACCTGGCGTGCGCTCGGCCACGAAGCGCAGCTGGCCCAGCAGGAAGAACGGCGCCGCACCGTTCTCGAGCGCCGCGTTCAACTGCTTGAGCGCCTCGCCCGCGTCGCCCTGGCGGATGGCGTCTGCAATGCCGAAATCCTGATGCTGATCCGGGCCGGCAGGCACCGACTGCTTCACGTCGTCGGCGGAAATCGTCGGCTGCCCCATCGCATAGAGCGCCACGCGTTCGATGCCGGCGCGCAGGCGCACCAGGCTCGTGCCGCCGCGGTCCACCAGCGCGCGGATCGCCGCCGCATCGAGCGGCACCTTGTCGCGCGCGGCCCGTGCCTTGATCCACCGCTCGGCGTCGGCGGCATCCTCGATGGTGCCGCAATCCACCACCTGAGCCTCGCGCGCCAGCGTCTTCGAGATGCGGCGCCGCATGTCGAGCGATCCGCACACGAACACGACCGTCGCGTGCGGCGACGGGCTCTGGATGAACGCCTCGAGTCGGGCCAGATCCTCGTCGGCCGCCTTCGACTCGCGCTTCGGGATGAGCAGGCGCTCGGCTTCGAGCACCAGCACCACCCGGCGCTCGGCCATCATCGGAAACGTGTTGGCGGCGTCGAGCAGCGCGTCCATCGACGTGTCGCCGCCATAGAGCCGGTCCACGTTGAAGGCCTGCAGGCCAGGGTCCACCAGGTCCACGAAGGCGCCGGCGACTTCGGCCTTCTCGGCGTCGTCGTCCCCCAGGAGCAGGTAGAGCGGTCCGGCCGCGCCCGTGTTGAGCTGCCCGCGCAGGGCCGACGCGGAAACGGCCGGCATCAGAAGGCCTCGAGGATGGCGGTCACGACGGTGCGGGCGACGTCGGTGGCGATGCGGTCCATGGACGATCGCTGCTGGTCGAGGAAGGTCGCCCCGTCGATGGTGGCCTGCGAGCCCAGATCGTACTCGCCGCGAAACACCAGGCTGTCGTTCGACCAGATCACGTCCTGCGTATGGGTGTCGGTGAACTCCATTTTCATGGCGACCGTGAAGAGGTAGCGCGAGGCGAGCTGCTGCTCGTTGATGCCGACCGGCACGACGGAAATGGCCAGCACCTCTCCCGTGAGCAGGGCATCGGCCCCGGTCTCCTCGGGCCTCACGGTGTACTTGCCGCGCCCGATGAACTCGGCGCGAATCTTCTCGGTCAGGATGTCTTCGACCTGGAAGAACGTGCTGCGGTTCTCCAGCTTCGGGATCCCGACCGTCTTGATCGTCGTGGGCAGAAACGATCCGCGTCCGGCGAGCGCGTAGCCGCAGCCGCTGGAGGCGGCGACGCAGGCGCACAGGAGGACGGCGACAAGCCAGCGCATGTGTACGGGGTGTCTGCTCCCTACTTCCTCTACTTACTCTACTTACTCAGAACGATGGACACGAGGCGCCCCTTGGCCACTACCACTTTGACCACCGTCTTCCCGGCAGTGTACGCCGTCACGCCCGGGTCCGCGAGGGCGGCGCGCTCGAGCTCCTGTTCGCTGGCGTCGGCGGCGACGGTCAGCCGCCCGCGCACCTTGCCGTTGACCTGGACCGGAATGACGACCTCGTCGGCCTTCGCGACCTCCGCGTCGAACGCCGGCCACGCGGCGTGCGTCAGCCCGTCCTGGTGACCGAGCTGTTCCCACAGCTCCTCGCAGGTGTGCGGCGCAAACGGCGACAGCATGCGCACGAGCGCCTCCACGGCCTCCCGCATGACGAGCCGTGTCTCGGCGCGCTCCGCCGGCGCGGCCGCGCCTTCAGCCCGCCGGCCGGGCTGGCCGGTGGCGGTGTGCTCGCTGAACGCGTAGAGCTCGTTGACGAGCTCCATCATCGCGGAGACCGCCGTATTGAGCTGCTGGCGCTGCTCGATGTCGCCCGTCACGCGGCGGACGGTGTCGTGCGTCTTGCGCCGGACGCTCTTTTCGGCCGGATTGAGCGCGGCGACGTCGATCGGCCCGTTGGGGGCGGTGTGGATCGCCGGTGCCCAGTGGTCGACGAGACGCCACACGCGGCCCAGGAAGCGGAAGCTCCCCTCGAGGCCGCTGTCGCTCCATTCGACTTCCTTCTCGGGCGGTGCGACGAACATCACGTAGAGCCGCAGCGCGTCGGCGCCGAACTTCTGCAGCATGCTGTCCGGGTCCACCACGTTGCCTTTGGACTTGGACATCACGTTGCCGTCCTTCAGCACCATGCCCTGCGTGAGGAGCTGGGTGAAGGGCTCGTCGTGCGACACCATGCCGAGGTCGCGGAAGACGCGCGCGAAGAAGCGCGAGTAGATCAGGTGCAGGATGGCGTGCTCGACGCCGCCGCTGTAGAAGTCCACCGGCAGCCAGTACCTGACCGCGGCCGGGTCGAACGCCTGCTTCTGGTTCCGCGGGTCGGCGAAGCGGTAGAAGTACCACGACGAGTCCACGAAGGTGTCCATCGTGTCGGTCTCGCGGCGCGCGGGCTTCCCGCACTTCGGACACGGCACGTTCACGAACTCGGGCACCGCGGCCAGCGGTGAGTCGCCACGGCCGGTGAACTCGGTGACGCGCGGGAGCTCCACCGGCAGCTGATCGTCGGGCACCGGCACGATGCCGTCCGTCGGGCAGACGATCATCGGGATGGGCGTGCCCCAGTAGCGCTGGCGCGAGATGCCCCAGTCCTTCAGCCGGAACTGCACGGTGCCTTCGCCGAAGCCGCCCTTCCTGGCGGCCGCGATCATCTTCTTCTGCGCTTCTTCGGTCGGCAGACCGCTGAACTCGCCGGAGTCGACGCTCATGCCGTACTCGGTGAACGGCATCGGCTGCTCGATCCAGAATTCCTCGAAGAACCCGACACTGCCGGAGCCCGCACCCGAGGCTTCCGCCTCCGCGCGCGCGCGCTCCATCTCGGCCTCCATCTTCGCCTCAATGTTGGCGACATCGTCGACCGGCGGGATCGGGATCACCACCGGGCGAATCGGCAGGCCGTACTTCGTGGCGAACTCGTGGTCGCGCTCGTCGTGCGCGGGCACCGCCATGATGGCGCCGGTGCCGTAGTCGCCCAGCACGAAGTTGGCCACCCACACGGGCACGGCGTCCTTCGTGAACGGGTTGATGGCGCGGAACCCGGTGTCCACGCCCTGCTTCTCGAGCTCGCCGCTGATCCGCTTGGTCCGATCCTGGGTGCGGAACGCCTGCACCTGGCGCTTCAGGGCTGCCGGATCCGATGACCGCTCCGCGAGCGCCTGCACCAACGGATGCTCGGGGCCCAACACGACGAAGGTGGCGCCAAAAATGGTGTCGATGCGGGTGGTGAAGACCTCGATCTTCGTGGCCGCATCACCTTCGAGCGGAAACGTGACGCGGGCGCCTTCGGAGCGCCCGATCCAGTTGCGCTGCATCGTGAGCACTTTTTCGGGCCACTTGTCGAGGTGATCGGCGGCTTCGAGCAGCTCGTCGGCGTAGGCGGTGATGCGGAAGAACCACTGCTCCAGGTCGCGCGTTTCCACCAGTGTGTCGCACCGCCAGCACCTGCCGTCCACCACCTGCTCGTTGGCGAGCACGGTGTTGTCCACCGGGCACCAGTTCACAGACGACTTCTTCCGGTAGGCCAGCCCCTTCTCGAACATGCGGATGAAGAGCCACTGGTTCCACTTGTAGTACTCGGCGTCGCAGGTCGCCAGCTCCCGCTCCCACGCGTAGCTGATGCCGAGCCGCTGCAGCTGTCCCTTCATGTGCGCGATGTTCGCGCGCGTGGACTCTTCGGGATGGATGCCGCTCTTGATGGCGGCGTTCTCGGCCGGCAGGCCGAAGGCGTCCCAGCCGAAGGGGTGCAGCACGTTGTAGCCGCGCATCCGCTTGGTGCGCGCCATGACGTCGCCGATGATGTAGTTGCGGACGTGCCCGACGTGCGCGTGGCCGGAGGGGTACGCGAACATCTCGAGGCAGTAGAACTTCGGCCGCCACGGATCGACGGCCACCTCGAAGGCGCGGGCGCGCTGCCAGCGCTCCTGCCACTTCGAGTCGAGGGCTTGCGGGTGATAGTCGGACATGAGGAGGCTGGCGAATCGCTACTCGGGCCGCCTCAAGGCGGCCCCTACACGTGAAATTATAGCTGCCAGTACGCGCGCAGCCCGGGAACGACGGCGGCGCAGGTCGCCGCGGCGCGGGCGGTGTCGCCGTCGGGCGGCGGCGCATCCGGCGCGGCGCCGCCGAGCGTGAACCCGACCGCGCGTGTGCAGTCCGCGAGCGCCTTCAGATCGTAGCCGCCCTCGGTGAGCGCCACCACGCGGCCGTCGCAGCAGGTGTCGGCGATGGCGCCGATCGCGGCCGTCAGCCGGACGAACTCCGCCGCCGTCAGCCGCATGCCGCCGAGCGGATCGTCGGCGTGGGCGTCGAAGCCCGCGGAAATCAGGATCAGTTCCGGGGCGAACTGACGCAGCACCGGGAAGCCCACCTCGGTAAACACGCGCTCGTAGTCGGCGTCGATGGCGCCCGCGGCGAGCGGCAGGTTGACCGTAAAGCCCTTGCCGGCGCCGCTGCCGGTGTCCCCCGCGGCGCCCGTCCCAGGGTAGTACGGAAACTGGTGCGACGAGATGAACAGCACGTTCGGATCGTCGTAGAAGGCCGACTGCGTGCCGTTGCCGTGGTGCACGTCGTAGTCCACGATGGCCACGCGGGTCAGCCCGCGCGCCCGCGCGTGCGCCGCTGCCACGGCCACGTTGTTGAACAGGCAGAAACCCATGGCGCGTCCGCGCTCGGCGTGGTGGCCGGGTGGACGCACCAGGGCAAACGCGCGAGTGCCCGCCTCGCCTTCGAGGACGGCGTCGACGGCGCCGGCGGCGGCCCCAGCCGCCAGCCGCGCCACCTCATAGCTCTCAGGCGAGGTAAAGGTGTCGGGATCGAGCGCCACGGCGCGGCCCGCGGTTTCCCGCAGCAGCGTCAGGTAGTCGCCGTCATGCACCTGCAGCAGCTCCTCGTCGGTCACCCGCCGCGGCTCCATCACGTCGGCTCCGGCGGCGCGAAGGTCCGCGGCCACGCTGAGCAAGGCCTCGCCGCGGCTGACCCGCTCCGGATGGCCGGGCGGGGTGACGTGATCGGCGAAGCGGGACGAGGAGAACACGCTCAATCGCACGAAGCGATGATATCGTCCTAGTGTCCAGGAGCCGAACTGCGGTGACATATTTCCGGCGCGGCATCCCGCCTCGCTGCGTTGCTCATCGCTTACTTATGCCCAATAAGCTCGCTCTTCGCGCCTTGCGATCCGGGCGCCGCCCCGAAAATATTTGCCACCGCAGTTCGGCTCCGGGACACTAGACGCGTCGATGAAGTTCCTCGTCATCGCCAAGCAGAAGAAGAACGTGGACACGTTCGAGGGGGTGCTCGGCGAGCTGCTCGCGCTCGGGCACGACGTGACGTTGGCGCTCCAGCAGCGCGATCCCGAGCGCGACGAACGTCTGGCGGAACGGCTCCGTCACGCGCGGTTCTCCCTCGTCCCGTGTCCCGACGAGCGGACGGACGGCTGGCGCGCCGCGGCCCCGCTGATCCGGACCGTCCGCGACTGGGCGCAGTACACGCGGCCCGAGTACCGATCGGCCTCCAAGCTCCATCGCCGCGCCGTCGAGCGGCTGTTTCGCGAGCTCGGCGCGACCCTGAGCGGTGAAGCTCCCCCACTCGGAGCCGCGGCCGGGGCCCGCGTCCGCGGCGCGCTCGCGCAGCTCGAGCACGCCATCCCTTCCGACCGCCTGCACGACGAGTTTCTCGCGCGCCACCGCCCCGACGTGGTGGTGGTCACGCCGGGTCTGCATTTCGGTACCGGCCAGACCGACTACATCAAGGCGGCGCGGGCCCGGGGCATCCCCGTCTGGATGCTCCTCTTCAGCTGGGACAACCTGAGCACGAAGGGTGCGCTGCACGAGTGGCCGGATCTGATGTTCGTGTGGAACGAGCGGCAGCGACAGGAGGCCGCCGAACTCCACGACTTCCCCGCCGATCGCGTGGTGGTGGCCGGGGCGCCGCGGTTCGACGAGTTCTTCGCGCTCGAGCCGCGCGTGTCGAGAGAGGCCTTCTTCGCGCCGCTGGGGCTGGATCCGGAACGTCCCACGCTGCTCTATCTCTGCTCGTCGCGCTTCATCGCCTCGCACGAACTGCAGTTCATTCGCGGATGGCTGGCGGCGCTGCGCGCATCGGCGGCGCCGCTCGACCGCTGCAACGTGATCGTCAGGCCCCACCCGGACGTCGTGCTCGTGGACGCCCCTCCGGAGCCCGAGGCGGTGACGTGGGCCGGCATGCGTCAGGCCACCGGCTGGGTGCAGCGCCCGTTCGACGATCGCGCGGCGCTCGTGCTCCGCACGACCTACGGCACGCCGCAGGCGTTCTTCGAGTGCCTGCACCACTCGCGCGCTGTGGTGGCGCTCAACACGAGCGCCGCGCTCGAGGCCGGCATCACCGGCCGGCCGGTGTACACCGTGCTCTCGACCGACGAGGCCGCCGACGGTCAGGCCAACACGATCCACTTCAACTACCTGCTGCGCGAGCACGGCGGCTTCGTCCACTACGCCTCCGACCTGGCCGGCCACGCCGGGCAGCTGGCGGCCGCGGTGAGCGCTCCACCCGACACCTCGTCGATTCGTGCCTTCATCGGCGCGTTCCTGCGGCCGCTGGGCGACCGTCCGGTGGCGCCGCTGCTCGCGCGGATGCTGGTGGAACGCGCCGCCGCCACGACGCCCGGCGCCAGGACACTCGAAGTGGCCGCGGCCGCGACCTCCGAGGCGGCCGGCGACGCCGACTCGCAGCCGGCCGGCGACGAGACGGTGCCCGTCGCCGATCAGCGTCCCGACGTGCTGCCGCTGGGCGCCCCCGATGCGGCCACGCGGCTCTATGCGACAGGATCGATCCGACGGATGGCGCGGCGCGGCGTGGTCAGGCTGCCGCCGGCACTCGAATCCTGGCTGGCCGCGGAGGTCGCGCCTGGCGACGTGCTCTACGACATTGGCGCCGGCGCCGGCGCGTGCAGCGTTTTCGCGGCCATGCAACGGGGCGCGGTGGTGGTGGCGTTCGAGCCCGGCTTCGCCGCCTTCCACGAGCTGTGCGAGAACCTGATCCTGAACGGGTGCACCGGCTCGGTGGTGCCGCTGCCGGTGGCGCTCGCCGCGCGCACCGGCTTGCGAGCGCTCACCTACCCTCATGATGCGGGCGGGGATCATCACGCGCTGCGGGCCCGCGAGTGGCGTCCCGGCCGGGAGTCGCCCGACGATCGCTACACGCAACCGGTGTGCGCCGAGCCGCTCGACGACGTCGTACGCCGCCATCGGCTGCCTGCACCCCAGGCGATCCGGATTGCCGTGCGCTCGGGGGCCGACGAGGTGCTGCGGGGCGCCGCCGGCGTGCTCGAGGCGCACCGCCCGGGCGCGATCCTCGTGAGGCTCAAGGATGGCGGGGACGCCGCCGCCGTCGAGGCGGTCGCGGCACAGCTCGGGTACGTCGCCGCGCCGGCAGCGGAGGCAGCCTCCGGACAAGACGTCACGCTGCGCCTTGCGCCGGAGGGTGACGGGCCCCGTTCGCGCCCCTGGGACGCGTTGCGCCGGGCTGCCGGCCGAGTGCGCGCCAGGAGCTGATCTCTCCTACAATGCGCTCCTGATCATGCCGAGAGGGAACGTTTATGAGCAAAACCGGACGTAACGAGCTCTGTCACTGCGGGAGCGGCAAGAAGTACAAGCGCTGCCACGGCCTCACGTCCGAATCGACGAAGAGCGGACGCGTGCTGATGATTGCCGTCGGAATCGGCGTGCTCGCGGCGGTGGCGGCCGGCGTGGCCGCCTTCACCTCCGAGCGCACCTCGTCGGTGCGCGTCTGGGATCCCGTGCACGGTCACTACCACGACGCCAACGGTCAGCAGGTTCCGTAATGGCCATTCCTCGCGGCGGGCGCAACCGCCTGATTCTCAGCGCAGGCGCACTGGCGCTCGCTGCGGTGTGCGTCGCAGGAGCGGCGGCCCAGAACCCGTCAGGGTCGGCCGCGCCCGAGCGTTTCGCCATGCGCGTCGTGACGTCGGGGCTGGACGCACCGTGGGAGATCACGTGGGGTCCCGACGGCCAGCTCTGGGTCACCGAGCGGCGCGGTCGCCGCGTGCTGCGCATCAACCCTGTCGACGGCGCGCAGAACGTCGCGCTGGTGCTGCCAGAAGTGCACCAGAGCGTGACGCAGGACGGGCTGCTCGGCCTCGCGCTCCATCCGGACCTGCTGCGCGGCCGTCAGAGCGACTTCGTCTATCTCGCCTTTACCTACGACGACGCGCCCGGGCCGGCGTTCGTCCGCCGCATGGCCGTCCGCCGCTACTCCTTCGACCAGGCGACTGGACGCCTGGGCGCGCCGCTGGACGTCCTGACCGGCCTGCCGGTATACGACGACCACATCGCCGGCCGTCTGAAGTTCGGCCCGGACGGGATGCTGTATCTCAGTCTCGGCGACGAGGGCGCCAACTTCGGCGGCAACCGCTGCAACGTGAATCACGCGCAGGACCTCCCGACGGCGGCCGAGATCGCCGCGAAGAACTGGACCTCGTACCAGGGGAAGATCCTCCGCATCGCGCCCGATGGAGCCATCCCGCGCGACAACCCGACGATCGGCGGCGTCCGCAGCCACGTCTTCTCCTACGGTCACCGTAATCCGCAGGGGCTCGTGTTCGGTCCGGGCGGACGGCTCTACGAGTCGGAGCACGGCCCGGACGTGGACGACGAGGTCAATCTGCTCGAGGCCGGGGGCAACTACGGCTGGCCGCGCGTCGCCGGCTACCGCGACGAGAAGTCCTACGTCTACGCCAACTGGTCGGCGTCGTCGCCCGTGCCGTGCGCCTCGCTGCCGCCGCAGGGGCGAGGCGCCATTCCGCCGTCGGTGCCACAGCAGACGGAGAACACGTTTCAGTCGCCGGACTTCAAGCCGCCGATTCAAACGTTCTTTACCGTGGACCCCGCGACCGAAGCGCAGCGCCGTCCGGGCAATACCGTCGCGCCCGGCAGCCTCGACATCGTCACGAGCGACACGGGCGTGCCCGGCTGGAAGACGTCGCTGCTGCTGCCGGTGATGCTGCGCGGCCTCGTCTACCGGATGCACCTCGCGCCCGACGGCAAGAGCGTCGGCGGCGGACCGAGCGAGTATTTCAAGACGACGAACCGCTACCGGGATCTCGCGGTCGGGCCCGACCAGCGGACGTTCTACATCGTCACCGACAACGAGGGCACGACAATCGACGCGAGCGGCACGCGCACGCGAGTGCTCGCCAATCCGGGCGCGATTCTCGAGTTCAAGTACGCCGACTAGGTCAGGTGGGTCAGGTAGGGAAAGCTCTTTTCTGACCTACCCGACCCACCTGACCTACCCGGCCTACCTGACCGGATACTTCTTGGTGAAGCCGTTGCGGGCGTTGGTGACGCTGAACGCGCCGTCGCGGCTCGCAGACACCTTCAGCCAGTAGGCCTGCCCGTTGTGGGCGGGCGGCGGCGCGGCGCCCGGTCCCGGCGCGGGCGCGGCGGCCGGGGCAATCGGCATCGCCGCCTGCTGGTCGTCCACGACATTGGAGATGAAGGCCCCCGGCACCGTGTACTCCTGCCCGCTCAGCAGCGAGAAGTGCACCTGCCACAGATCTTCGAGGCCCGGGGACGAGTGGAGCACCTTCATCGCATCGGGCTGGCCGCCTTTGCGCGTGCCGTTGTTCATGATGGCGACGCGCGGATGCAGCGCGTGAACCAGCTGCGGCGAGTTCGAGATCGCCTGCCCGTGATGCGATACGACGAACAGATCGACGGTGCCAATCGGGTTGTTCGGGCACATCAGCTCGAACTCCTTGTTCCACGTCAGGTCGCCCAGGTGCACGACCCGGAACTTGCCGAAGGTGACGACGCTGCCAACCGACTGCGCGTTCTCACCCGGGTCCGGCGTGCCGGCTTTGTAGTCGGCGCACGTGGGGTTGGGCTTGCCCGCCCCGGGTAGCGAGGCCGTGACGTGCTGCCCGCCGGAAGCAACGATCCGCCAATCGAGCCCGGCGATGGTGACTTTGTCCCCCGGTTTGGCCACCGTGTGCGTCGCCTTGGCGTAGAGCCCCGGATAGCCCTCGCGGACGAACGCATTGCCGGGGGCGGGCGGTTCCACGCTGCCACCGTGATCGATGTAGTGCTTGATCCGCAGCTTCGACGCCACCAACTCCATGGCTCCGAAGTGATCGCCATGCCAGTGCGTCGTGATCAGGTGATCGAGCTGGGTGACGCCGGCGTCCTTGGCCGCGGCCAGGATGCGGCCAGCATCGCGCTCGGCGGCGGCGCTTCCGTTGCCGGTGTCGATCAGCAGCGACTCGCCCGATGGCGCCACGAAGAGCGTCGCGTTGCCCCCTTCGACGTCGATCAGATAGATGTCGAGCGTAGTGCGCGCGGACTGAGCGACGACCGCAACCGCGGCCACGAAGATGGCCAGAACGATCCGAGCCACACGTGTCATGAGCCTCTCCTTGCGTGAGCCTTGAGCCTTGAGCCCTGAGCCGTCAAGAGGACTTTTGCGTCGGCCTCGAGGGCGGCCAGTCGGCGCTCCAGCTCCTGCCGCGCCGCTTCGAGCCTTTCGCCGGAGGCGTTGGGCTCGACGTAGAGCGGCTCGCCCACGGCCAGCGCCACGGTGCTGAACGGTTTGGGGATCTGCGTGCGGTCCCAGCTCCGCATGGTCCAGGCCGACGAGGCCTCGAGATGAAAGGGCAGCAGCGGGTTGCCGGTGGCCATCGCGAGCCAGACGGCGCCCGGCTGCGCCACCCCGGCCGGACCGCGCGGCCCGTCCAAGGTGAATCCCGCCGGCCGGCCGGCTTTCATCTCGCGCACCAGCTGCAGCACCGCGCGCTTGCCTCCGCTCGACGTCGACCCGCGCGCCGTGCGGTAGCCGAACCGCTCGATGATGCGCGCGATCCATTCGCCGTCAAAGTTCTCGCTGGTGATCACCACGATGCCACGGCGGCGGAAATAGTAGGTCGCCGGCAGGATGCGCCCGTGCCAGAACGCCATCACCGGCTGCTGCCCCGCGGCGTGGATGGCCTCGAGGTGCTCCAGACCCGACACCCGCCACCGGAGCGAGCCGCCGAGCGCGGCGATGAGCGGATGGCCGACGCCGGCGATCGCCGCCGCCTGCACACGCTTCCAGCGCGAGGCGCGCCAGTCGCTTGCCATCACATGCCGGTGTATTGCGGCCCGCCGCCGCCCTCGGGCGGCACCCACGTGATGACGCCGTAGGGGTCCATGATGTCGCACGTCTTGCAGTGCACGCAGTTCGACGCGTTGATCTGCAGGCGCGGCGCGCCGCCGGCGTCGCGCACGATTTCGTAGACGTTGGCCGGACAGAAGCGCGTGCAGGGATGCCCGTATTCCGTGCCGCAGATCGACGTGCAGACCTCGGTGTGCACCAGCAGGTGCGACGGCTGGTCTTCGTCGTGGGCCGTGCCGGCGAAGTGCACGTTGGTGACCTTGTCGAAGGTCAGCACGCGGTCGGGCGGGACGGCGCGGCTCGCGGCCGGGCTCGCCTTGTCGATGCCGTAGTACCACCGCAGCGTGCGCATGCGCGTGTGACCGGAGGCGCCGTGTAGATCGCCCAGCCACGCCCCGCGCGTGAGCATCGACACGCCGGCAAACAGCAGCCCCGGCACCAGCCCGTGGCCGAAGGCCTGGTGCACGTTGCGCACCGGCTCCAGCTCCTTCCGCACCGCGCTCGTCTCCAGACGCCGCTGATAGGACGCCAGTCCGGCAGCGCTCGCGTCGCCGCTCGTCAGCGCCTCGAACGCGGTCTCGGCCGCCAGCATCCCGGTGCGCATCGCCAGGTGGATGCCCTTGAGCCGCACCGAGTTCACGAAGCCCCCGGCGTCGCCGGCGATGAGCGCGCCGTCGGCGTACACGCGCGGGATCGTGTGCCATCCGCCCTCCGGCAGCGCCTTGGCGCCGTAGCGCACGAGGCGGCCCCCGTCGAGCAGGCGCGCGATGAGCGGGTGGCGCTTGAAGCGGTTGAAGGCGACGTGCGGGTCGAAGAGCGGGTCGTGGTAGTCGAGCCCGACCACGAGGCCGAGCGACACCAGCCGATCCGGCAGCGCGTAGACGAAGCCGCCGCCGAACTCCTCGTGCCGCAGCGGATGCCCGAGGGTGTGCATCACCGTGCCGGTCTCGATGCGCCCGTCCGGCACTTCCCACAGCTCCTTGAGGCCGAGGGCGAACTGCTCCGGCTCGCGCCCCTGCCCCAACGCGAGATGGCGCCGCAGCTGCTTGGTGAGATTGCCGCGCACGCCGTCGCAGAAGATCGTGATCTTCGCGTGGATGTCCACGCCCGGCTCGAAGGTGGCCTTCTCCTCGCCGTGCTTGCCGCGGCCACGGTCGCCGGTGCGGACGCCGACGACGCGGCGGCCGTCGAGCAGCACCTCCTGGCCGGCAAAGCCGGTGAAGAGATCGACGCCCGCGGACTCGGCCTGCTCCGCCAGCCATCGTCCGAGCTGGTTGAGCGACACCAGGGCGTTGCCATGATTGGCCAGCGGCGGCGGGATGACGGGAGCGCGGAGCGCACGTTGCTCCGTCAGGAAATACACGCGCTCGCGGCCGACCATGGTCAGGAGCGGCGCGCCGAGCGCGCGGTACTCCGGCAGCAGCTCCGCGAGCGCGGAGAGGTCGAGCACGGCCCCGGATAACAGGTGCGCGCCCGGCTCGCGTGCCTTCTCGAGCACGGCGATCGACGGGGCCTCGCCCGCGCCGGCCTTGGCGAGCTGCGACAGCCGGATCGCCGCGGACAGCCCGGCCGGGCCGCCGCCGACAATCAGGACGTCAACGTCGAGGGTCTCTCGCTCCACCGTCCTAGTGTGACTGCTTTTCGATCTCCGCGGTCATGGCGGGCACGATGTCGAACAGGTCGCCGACGATGCCGTAGTCGGCCACCTCGAAGATCGGCGCGTCGGGATCCTTGTTGATAGCGACGATGGTGCGCGCGCCCTTCATGCCGACCAGGTGCTGGATGGCGCCCGAGATGCCGAGCGCCACGTACAGCTTCGGCGCCACGGTCTGGCCGGAGCTGCCGACCTGCCGGTCCATCGGCAGCCACCCGTTGTCGCAGATTGGACGCGAGGCGGCAATCTCGGCCCCCATGGCCGCGGCGAGCTTCTCGGCCACGGGAATCTGATCCTGCGCCTTGATACCGCGGCCCACGGCTACGATGCGCTCGGCCTGGCCGAGATCCACCGCTTGACGCGCCTCCTGGAACGGCGGCTCCACGGTCTGGCGAGACGCCGCGTCGAGCGTGACACTGAGCCTCCGCACGGTGGCGGGCGCGCCCTTTGCCACCGCGTCGGCGCGAAAGGCGCCGATCTGGCAGGTCACGATGGCCGGGCCGGTGCCCTGAGGCGCCACCTCGGCGACGAGCTTGCCCTGGAACATCGGCCGCAGGAACGTCGCCCCGCTGCCGCTGCCCTTGACGCCGATGACGTCGGCGACGAGCGGCACGCGGAGGCGCGCGGCCAGGCGGGGCGCATAGTCGCGCGCCTGGTAGGTGTGCGCCATGATGACCACGCTGGGCGTGGTCTGCGACACCGCACCGGCCACGGCGGCCACCTGGGCGTCGGGCGTATACGACGCCAGCGCCGCGTCCTCGAGGGCGAGCACCTCGCCCACGCCAGCCTCGGCCAGCTGCCGCGCGGCGTCGCCGCCGCCGGCGACCAGCACCGCGATCGGCTCCCCGGCCGCGAGCTGCTGCGCGCAGGCCACCGCCTCCCAGCTGGCGCGATTGAGCGCGCCGGCCCGTTGCTCGGCGACCACGAGAATCATCGCGCCCTCGCGGTCACAGGACCCGCGCCTCCTCGCGCAGGCGGCGCACCAGCTCCGCGGCTGCCTGGGCCGGCGGCCCCGCGATCATCGCCGTCTGCTTCGATTTCGACGGCAGCGCTAGGCCCACGATCTTGAGGCCCGGCGTCAGGCCGGCCGGCGGCGCGACGCTGCGGATCTCCTTCTTCTTCGCCGCCATGATGCCCTTCAGCGTGGCGTAGCGGAGCTGGTTGATGCCGCTCTGAATCGTCAGGAGCGCCGGCGTCGGCATCGACACCCACTGGAACCAGCCGCCCTCGAGCTCGCGCTTCACGCGCACGCGCCCATCCGACACCTCGACGTCCATGATGATGGTCGAGTGCGGGATGCCGAGCAGCTCGGCCAGCGCCACGCCGGTCTGCGCGTGGCCCTGATCGTCGGACTGCAGGCCGGTGAGCACGAGGTCGAACGCTTCGTCGCGCATCGCGTGCGCGAGGGCCGAGGCCACCATGAAGCCGTCGGCCGCGCCGAGCCCGGCGTCGTCCACATGGATGCCGCGGTCGGCGCCGCGGGCCAGCGCTTCGCGAATCACCTGCTGGACGCGCGCCGCCCCCGCCGAGCACACCACGACTTCCCCGCCGTGCTTCTCCCGCAGCCGCAGCGCCTCTTCGAGCGCGTAGGCGTCGGGCTCGTTCATCTCGAAGCTGGCGTCGGCTTCGCGGATCCAGGTGCGGTCGTCGGTCAGCCGGGGCTGCCATTCCCGCGTCGGCACCTGCTTGATGCAGACCGCAATCTTCATGGTGTTGGGGGTCAGGCCTCGACGCGCTTCAGCAGCAGCGCCACGTTGGTGCCGCCGAAGCCGAACGAGTTGGACAGCGCGTAGCGCATCGGCAGTTCGCGCTTCGTCTTCGGCACGTAGTCGAGATCGCAGTCCGGGTCCGGACAGTCGAGGTTGATGGTGGGCGGTACCACCTGGTGATGGAGCGCCAGCGCCGTGATACCCGCTTCGAGCCCCCCGGCCGCGCCGAGCAGGTGCCCGGTCATCGATTTAGTGGACGAGATCGCCAGCCGGCGCGCGTGCTCGCCGAAGGTCGTCTTGATCGCCAGGGTCTCGAGACGATCGTTGAACGGCGTCGACGTGCCGTGCGCGTTGATGTAGTCCACCTCCGAGGGGTCGATGCCCGCCTTGCGCACCGCCATCTGCATCGCGCGGGCGCCGCCGTCTCCGTCCTCGGAGGGCGCGGTGATGTGAAAGGCATCGCCGGACGAACCGTAGCCGGCGACCTCGGCGTAGATGCGCGCGCCGCGCCGGCGGGCCGCCTCGAGCTCCTCCAGCACGACGATGCCCGCGCCCTCGCCGATCACGAAGCCGTCGCGATCCTTGTCGAAGGGGCGGCTGGCGCGATGCGGTTCGTCGTTGCGGGTCGAGAGCGCGCGCAGCGCCGCAAACCCGCCGATGCTCATCGGCGTGATCGCGGCTTCCGAGCCGCCGGCAATCATCGCGTCGGCGTCGCCGCGCTTGATGATCTCGAACGACTCGCCCACGGCGTGGGCCGCCGCCGAGCACGCGGTGCTGGTGGCGAGGTTCGGCCCCTTGGCGCCGAAGCGGATCGACACCTGGCCCGCGGCCAGGTTGATGATCATCGCGGGGATGAAGAAGGGCGAGATGCGCCGCGGGCCGCTCGTGAGCAGCGTCTCGTGCTCACGCTCGATGGTGGCGAACCCGCCGATGCCGGAGCCGATGAAGACGCCGACGCTCGTGGCGTTGGCCGGCGTGATCTGCAGGCCCGAGTCCGCCATCGCAAACTGCGCCGCCGCGATGGCGTACTGGATGAAGACGTCCATCTTCTTGACGTCTTTCTTGTCGACGAACTGCAGCGGATCGAAGCCGCGGACCTCGGCGGCTATCTGGGCGGCGAAGCTCGTGACGTCGAACTTCGTGACCCGCCCGACGCCGCCAGTGCCCGCCAGCAGTGCGTTCCAAGTGGCGCCGGTCCCGATGCCCACCGCGGACACCAGGCCGATGCCTGTGATGACGACCCGCCTCTCCACGCGCGTCCCGGATGGCAGGGGTTACTTCTTGGACTTCGCGTGCGCCTCGATGTAGTCGATGGCTTCCTTGACGCGGGTGATCTTCTCGGCGGACTCGTCGGGAATCTCGATGCCGAATTCCTCTTCGAACGCCATGACCAGCTCCACGGTGTCGAGCGAGTCGGCGCCCAGGTCGTCGACGAACGAGGCGTCCGGCGTCACTTCTTCCTCGTCGACCCCGAGCTGCTCAACGATGATGCTCTTCACCTTGTCTGCTACTGCCATCACATCTCCTCGTTAGACACACGAACCCTAGGTGTACATGCCGCCGTTGACGGCCAGAACCTGCCCTGTAATATACGACGCCTCATCCGAGGCAAGGAAGCATACGGCACCGGCTACGTCCTCGGCGGTCCCGATTCGGCCAAGGGGAATCTGCGACGACCAGTCGCCCTGCGCCTTGTCGGTGAGCTCCTGGGTCATGTCGGTCGCGACCAGCCCCGGGGCCACCACGTTCACTGTGATCTGGCGGGACGCCACCTCGCGCGCGATCGCCTTGCTGAAACCGACGAGCCCGGCCTTGGACGCCGCATAGTTGGCCTGGCCGGCGTTGCCCATCTGCCCTACCACCGAGCCGATGCTGATGATGCGGCCGCCCCGCTGGCGGATCATCGGCTTGAGCACCGCCTGCACGATCGTGAAGGCGGCGGTGAGGTTGGTGGCCAGCACCTCGTCCCAGTCGGCGCGCTTCATCCGCAGCATCAGCTGATCGCGCGCGATGCCGGCGTTGTTCACCAGGATGTCGAGCCGTCCATTGTGCTGCAGGGCCGCCGCCAGCATCGCCTCGACGGACGCGGCGTCGGTGACGTCGGCGCTCACCGCGGTGGCCGATCCGCCCGTGGCCCGGATGGCCTCCACGGTGCCGTCGGCGTTGCTGCCGCGCGCCGCCGCCACCACGTGCGCGCCCTGCGAGGCGAGCGACTGGGCGATGGCGCGGCCGATCCCGCGCGACGCGCCCGTGACGAGGGCCACTTTCCCGGTCAGCTCGAACATGCTGCGCGCACCGCGTCCAGCTGGTCTGGACTGCTGAAGCTCACGATGTGAGCGTCCTTGTGAATCCGCTTGATGAAGCCCGCGAGCACGTTGCCCGGCCCCACCTCGATGTAGTGCGTCACGCCCTCCGCGGCCAGCCGCTGCACCACCTCCACCCAGCGGACGCGGGACGAGACCTGCTGGACCAGCGCATCGACCGACGCATGCGCGTCGCGCTTGGGCTCCGCGTCCACGTTGGCCACCACCGGCACGCGCGGCGCCGTGGCGCGCAGGGCCCGTAGTTCCGGTTCGAGCCGCGCCTGCGCCGGCTGCATCAACGCACAGTGGAAGGGCGCGCTGACCGCCAGCGGCACCACGCGGCGGGCGCCCAGCGCCCGGGCGCGCTCCGACGCGCGCGCCACCGCGCCGGCGTGGCCGGCGATGGCCACCTGCCCAGGCGCGTTCAGGTTCGCCGGGCTCACCACTTCGCCGTCGGCCGCCTCGCGACACGCCTGCTCGACGAGCGCGGTGTCGAGACCGAGCACGGCGGCCATGGCCCCCGTGCCGACCGGCACCGACTCCTGCATGTAGCGGCCGCGCCGCCGGACAATCGACACGCCGTCGGCGAGCGAGAACGTGCCGGCCGCCACGTGCGCCGAATACTCGCCCAGGCTGTGCCCCGCCACGAACGCCGGCTCGATACCGTGCGCCGCCAGCACGCGCGCCGCCGCCACGCTCACCGCCACGAGCGCCGGCTGCGCGTGCTCGGTGAGCGTGAGTCGATCCTCGGGACCATCGGCGAGCATGGCGCGAAGCGAGACGTGGGCCGCCACGCCGTTCGCCGCGCCATTTGCCGCGCCGGCAAAGGCGGTCTCGGCTTCTGCAAGTGCCGCCTCGGCCTCCGGGAACGCCGCGGCGAGCGCCGTGCCCATCCCCACCGCCTGCGACCCCTGCCCGGGAAACACGAACGCGATGCGGGCGCTCACGACACCCCCGCGACAGCCACGCCGTGCGTGACCTGGGCCACGATGTCGCTCGACGCCAGCCGGGCGGCCATCGCGATGGCGTTGCGGATCGCCTTGGCCGACGAGCGTCCGTGCGCCACGATGGCCGTACCGGCTACGCCCAGCAGCGGCGCCCCGCCGTACTCCGAATAGTCCACGCGGCGGCGCAGGCGCCGGAAGGCGCGGCGCGAGAGCACCGATCCGGTCTCGCTGGTGAAGGTGCCGCGCAGCTCGTCGCCGAGCAGGCGCTCGACGGTCTCGACGAGACCCTCGGTCGTCTTGAGCACCACGTTGCCGGTGAACCCGTCGCACACCACCACGTCGGCGGCACCGGTGTAGATCTCCCGCCCTTCGATGTTGCCGATGAACCCCACCGGCGCGCCCTTGAGGAGCCGGTGCGCTTCCCGCGTGAGCTCGTTGCCCTTGTTTGGCTCCTCGCCGATCGAGAGGAGCGCGACGCGAGGACGCTGCACGCCCAGCACGAGGCGCGAGTAGATTTCACCCATCACGGCGAACTGGACGAGGTGCGGCGGCCGGCACTCGACGCTGGCGCCGGCGTCCACGAGAACGGCGGAGCCGGTTTCGGTGGGAATCACCGCGGCGAGCGCCGGGCGATCGACGCCGGGAATCATGCCGAAGGCGGTGCGCGCCGACACCACGGTGGCCCCGGTGTGGCCGGCGCTGACGAGTGCATCGGCGTCGCCGGCCGCCACGAGTTCGGCGGCAATGCGGATGGCGGCGCGCGGGCGGCGCCGCAGCGCAAGGGTCGCGGGCTCGTCGTTCGAGACCGTCTCCTCGGCGTCCACGACCTCGAGCGCGCCCATGTGCCCGCCGGCGAGCAGACGGAGCACGGACGTCACGCGGGCCTCGGGTCCCACGAGCAGGACGCGGACGTCGAGATGGCGTGCCGCGGCCAGCGCCCCTTCGACCACGACGGTCGGGGCCTGGTCACCGCCCATGGCGTCTACAGCGATTCGGAGCACTCGGGTGCGGAGCTACTCTCCGTCGACCGCGCGCACCTGCCGGCCACGGTAGTAGCCGCAGTGCGGGCAGATCCGGTGCGGAGCGGTGGGCTCCTTGCACTGGGCGCACAGCCCGGTCGTCGCCGCCGTGAGCGCGTCGTGCGTGCGGCGCTTCGCGGTGCGGGTCTTCGAGTGACGGCGTTTCGGATTCGGCATGTCTACGATGTTCCTTTGATGAGACCCTTGAGCGGCGCCAGCCGGGGATCCTCCCAGCCGGTTTCGCAGTCGCAGGTGCCCGTGTTCCTGTTCACCCCGCACTGCGGGCACAGCCCGCGGCAGTCCTCCCGGCACAGCGGCTTCATGGGCAGCGCCAGGTAGAACTGTTCGCGCAGGAGCCCCGTCAGATCGATCTGGTCATCCTGGTAGAAGCTGATGTCCACGTCCTCTTCGGCGATTTCCTTCTCGTCGTCCGAGGACCGCTCCGACACTGGCAGATACCGCAGATTCATCGCGGCGTCTACCGGCAGGCGGAACGGCTCGAGGCAGCGGCTGCACGAGAGCTCCAGCACCGTGCGGACCGTGCCTTCGAGGCGGAACCGATCCTTGTCCTTGTGCAGGTCGAACTCGAGTTCGACCGGCTCTACGACTCGATACGCCTCGCCCTCCCCGCCGGCCTCGGCCGGCTTGAACGTCTTGACGACGTGCGTCAGCGGCTGGCGATACCGGGTGAGGTCGAGCTGCATCGGACGTACCCCTTCGCGAGGATCCTGCGAAAGGCAGACTTTCGATTATAGCGTAGCGAGGCTCTGCCTCGCTACGCGCAGTGTTCAGCGTTTGACTTGCCCGCCTTCGGCGGGCGGCCCGCCCTTCGGGCGGGCGGGGGCGTGGGCGGGCGGCTACAGCTGGTCCCAGGCCAACGGGCCGACCCACGGTCTCGGGACGAAAAGGCGCTCGTAAAGGGCGACGGCAAAGCGGTCGGTCATGCCCGCCACGAAGTCCTTGGCGGCCGTGTCCAGCCCTTCGCTGTCCACGATGCGGGCGTCCAGGAACTCCCGGGGCCGTTCGCGAACCTTTTCCCACAATCCGCCCAGGATGCCGGCCGCCTTCTTGAACTCGGCGGTCGCGGTCTCGTTCTCGTACACGGCGGTGAACAGGAACGCGCGCATGGCCAGCGTGGCCTCGAGCACGGGGTCGCTCATGCGGATTTCCGTCAGGCCGCCGCGGCTCGTCTCGGTGACGACGTCCTTGACCATGCGCGCGATCCGGGCCGACGGCGAGGCGCCGAGCACCGACACTGGTTCGCGAGGCAAGGCGTCTTCCCGCAGCACGCCGGCCCGGACCGCGTCGTCGATGTCGTGGTTGACGTAGGCAATGAGATCGGCCACGCGCATGACCTGCCCCTCGAGGGTGGCGGCGCGCTTGGCGGCATCCAGCCCGACCGGCGAGCCGTTCTTCCCTTTGGAATGTCGTCCGATCCCGTCGCGCACTTCCCAGCTCAGATTCAGTCCGCGACCGTCGCCTTCCAGCACGTCCACGATGCGCAGGCTCTGCTCGTAGTGGCGGAAGCCGCCGGGCACGAGCGTGTCGAGCACCTGCTCGCCCGCGTGCCCGAAGGGCGTGTGGCCGAGGTCGTGTCCCAGGGAGATGGCTTCGGTGAGCTCTTCGTGGAGCCGCAGCACTTTGGCGATGGTGCGCGCAATCTGCGACACCTCGAGCGAGTGCGTCAGGCGCGTCCGGTAGTGGTCGCCGGCCGGCGCGAAGAACACCTGCGTCTTGTGCTTCAGCCGGCGGAAGGCCTTGCTGTGGATGACGCGATCCCGATCGCGTTGGAACGCGGGGCGGACGTCGTCCTCGGCCTCGGGGCGGAGCCGGCCGCGGGAGCCGGCGCTTTTCGCCGCCTCGGGGGCCAGCGTGTCGAGCTCGAGCTGCTCGAGCGTTTCACGGATGCTCTTGGTCACGCCGTCTCGCCCTCAGTGAGTATCGCTGGCGAGGTCGGCGAGGAAGCTCGTCCCGTGCGCCAGCGGGCCGACGCCGAAGTTTGCGGCAATGGTCTGCCCCAGGTCCGCGAAGCTGGCCCGGGTGCCGAGGTCGCGCCCCGCCGCGACGCCGGCACCGGCGACCAGCAGCGGCACGTACTCGCGCGAGTGGTCCGTGCTCGGCGTCGTGGGGTCGTTGCCGTGATCCCCGGTGACCACGAGCAGATCGTCCGGGCCCAGCCCGTGCATCGCGTCGGCCAGGCCGGCGTCGATGCGTTCGAGGTTGGCGGCGTACCCCGCCACGTCGTTGCGGTGGCCGTACTGGGTGTCGCTGTCCACGAGGTTCGCGAAGACGAAGCCGCCGGCCAGCTCGGCGAGCGTCCGCTTCAGGGTGGCGATGCCGTCGGCATCGCTCACGGTCGGCAGCGCGCGGGTGATGCCGCGGCCGGCAAAGAGATCCCGCACCTTGCCGATGGCCACCACGTCGTGCCCGCCCGCCGTGAGCGCGTCGAGTAGTGTCGTGCCCGTGGGTTCGAGCGCGTAGTCGTGACGGTTCGCCGTGCGCTTGTAGGCGCCGGCAGGGCCGACGAACGGCCGCGCGATGACGCGGCCGACGCCAAGGCCGCGGCCGACCAGGTCGAAGGCGGCTTCGCACATCCGGTACTGCTCGGCCAGCGGGATCACGTCCTCGTGCGCGGCCACCTGGAAGACGCTGTCGGCCGAGGTGTAGACGATGGGCCGCCCGGTTCGCACGTGCTCGTCGCCCAGGCGCTCGATGATTTCGGTGCCCGACGCGACCACGTTGCCGAGGGTGGCGCGGCCGATCCGGCGTTCGAACTCGGCGATGATTTCGGCGGGAAATCCCGAAGGAAACGTCGGAAACGGGCGGTCGAGCACCACCCCCGCCATCTCCCAATGTCCGGTCACCGAGTCCTTGCCCGGCGAGGCCTCCGCCATGCGCCCGAACGCGCCCCGCGGCGTGCCCTCCGCGTCGGTCCGGCCGCCGTCGAGCGTCACGACGCGCCCAAGCCCCAGAGACCGGAGACACGGCACTGCCAGGCCGACCTGGGCGGCGATGTTGCCGAGCGTGTTGCTGCCCTCGTCACCGTAGGCGGCGGCATCGGGCAGCTCGCCGATGCCGACGCTGTCGATGACGAGCAGGATGACGCGCGTGAAGGCGGGGCGCCTCAAGAATGCGGAGTGCTGAACGCGTTGACGGCGGCGCGGGCCGTCTCGATGAAGGCGATCGCGTGCTTGAAGACCAGGTGCTCGGCGCCGCTGACGTCCACGATGACGGCGTAGCGATCGAACCCCTTGATGCGCGCGTCGAACGCGACGCCGGTCATCAGATGCACGGTGACGGACACTCGATCCCGCCGTGCGCTGTTGAGGAAGACGTCCTGGACACTGGGCGCCGCTCCGCGTTCGCCGAACGCGTCGAGCGCTCTCTCAGACACCACCGTACGCCGCGACGAAAGTGAGTCAGGCACGTGCGTCATTCAGTGAGCTCTCCTCGAGTCGTCCGAGCGTGTCTTCGACCCGCCGCTGCACGTCGATCGATTCGCCCGGCCCGTCGAACCAGATAAGAGTAGGCTCTTTGCGGAACCAGATCAACTGCCGTCGCGCATAGTGACGGTTCTCCTGCGCGATGAGCGCGCGCGTGGCCGCCTCGTCGCGCACGCCGCGCAGCATCTCCATGATCTGACGGTAGACGAGGCCGCCGAACGGCCGCGCGTGCGGCGGCACGCCGGCGGCGAGCAGCGCCCGCACCTCGTCCACGACTCCGCGCGCGAACTGCGCCTCCACGCGGAGGGCGACGCGGGCGGCCGTGGCCTCCGCCGGCAGCCGCAGCGCCACGGCGGTCACGTCGCAGTCCTCGATGAGCGAGCGCGTGCCGGCGAAGTGCGCCGTCAGCGGCGTGCCGGTGGCGAAATACACCTCCAGCGCGCGGACGATGCGCTTCTGATCGCGCGGCATAATCCGGGCCCCGGACGCCGGATCGACGTGTTCGAGCAGCCGGTGCAGCCGTTCGGGCCCCCGCCGCGCCGCCAGCTGATCGAGACGATCGCGCAGCCGCTGGTCGGCGCCGGGCCCGGGAAACAGGCCGCGCACCAGCGCCCGGTAGTAGAACCCGGTGCCGCCGACGAGAATCGGCAGTCGCCCGCGCGCGTGCACGTCGCGGATGACGGCCGCCGCATCGCGCGCGAACTGCGCCGCGGTGTAGACCTCGGTGGGGTCGGCGATGTCGATGAGATGGTGCGGAATGCCCTGGCGGTCCGCCAGCGCCACCTTGTCGGTGCCGATGTCGAAGCCGCGGTAGACGGCGGTGGAATCGCAGTTGAGGATCTCGCCGCCCAAGCGGTGCGCCAGCGCCAGGCCGAGCGCGCTCTTGCCGGAGGCGGTCGGACCCAGCACGGCGAGGACCCGTGGACGCGGCGTCATCGAGCGGTCATGCGACGCGCCAGGCGACGAAGACGGCGAGCGCGGCGAGCAGCAGGAGGAGACCGAGCTGTTGCGTGCGAGTCGGCATGGGCCCGGCGGAGCCTCGCTAGTTGACCGGCGACTCGTTGTAATAGAACGTGACGGTGAAGAAGGCCTTGTCGTCGGGATACTCCGGCGGCAGCGGCTCGACCGGGTTCGACCCCAGAATGGCGTTGAACGCCGCGCGGTTGAAGGCGTCGATGTCCGAGGGCTGCGCCACGATGACGTCGGTGATGTGGCCGTCGCGGTGGACGTTGAACTGCAGCACCACGCGCCCGTGGAACGAGAAGGCGGCTTCGGGCACGAACCAGTTCTTGCGCACCTTCTGGACGAATCGGCGAATCCACGGCCCGAATTCCACGCCCTTGGTGTCGAACTGGATGGCCTGCCCTGGATCCTTCGTTCCCCCCGACGGGTTGTTGAACGTCTGGTTCTGCACGTACTGCTGCAAGTTGCGCAGGGCGCTGCCGAGTGCACCCGTGGCGGCCTTCGGCATCTCGATCGGTCGGCGCAGCCCGCGGTCGGCCTCGGGCAGCCGGGCTTCCTGCTTCGGCGGTTCTGGCGCAGGCTCCGGGGCCGGCGTCTCTTCTCCCCGGGCGCGCTCGGGCGGGGCGGCTTCCGTCCGTTCAGCCGAGTTGCCCTTCGAGAAGGGCAGCGGGTTGTTGGGCTGCGACGAGACCTGGGGTGAGGCTGCCTTGCGGTCGAGATCGCTCAGCTCGGGCCGAGGTGGCGGTGTTTTCGCCGGCATGTCGACCCGCGGCTGAACGAAGACGAACCGCTGCCGGTTCCGCTCCTGCTCGAGCTGCTGTTGCAGAGCCTCCTGCCGCCGGCGCTCCAGTTCCTCCGGGCTCGGCTGGAAGAACGCGAGCTTGCCGCCAAAGAGGATGAGCAGGATCACCGCCACGTGGACGGCGACCGACAGCAGCGTCCCCTCCCGGCGGGAGATTGCGCTCCCGACGACGAGCTCGTCCTGGTACCGATCGTCGAAGTCGAAATGTATCAACGGGCCGCCGCGTGAATTATAACACTCGTCCTTGCAAGGACTTACGGAAGCACCGCTGTCCGGACGCCCGCGCCGCGCCTACCGGCGCCGGGCGGTGTAGAGATAGACGATGCCGATCGTCAAAGGGTCGGCACGCACCGCCTCGAAGCCCGCGCCTTCGAGCATCCGCGTGAACTCCGCCGGCGGCGTGAAGCTGCCGACCGAAGCGGGCAGATAGGAATAGGCGCCGGTATGCCCCGAGATCATCCGGCCGATTCGCGGCAGCACCGCTCTGAAGTACCACTGATACAGGCCGCTCAGGCCGGGCACGCGCGGCACGCCGAACTCCAGGATGGCCAGGCGGCCACCGGGTTTCAGCACGCGCGCCATCTCGCCGCAGGCGACGCTGGCGATCTGCACGTTCCGGATGCCGAAGGCGATCGTCACCGCGTCGGCGGAGCCGCTGGCCACCGGGAGGCTCATGGCGTCGCCGTGCACGAGCACGATGCGGCTCGACTCCCCCGCGGCGCCCACCTTGACGACGCCGAGCGCCAGCATCGCCCGCGCGAAGTCCACGCCCACGACGCGCGCCGCCCTGGCGCCGCCGCGGCGCGGCGCGCACGCCTCGAGGGCCACGTCGGCCGTGCCCGTCGCCACGTCCACGAGGACTTCACGCCCGGTGAGGGCCAGCGAGTCGATGGCACGCTTGCGCCACCAGCGATCGATCCCGGCGCTGAGCAGCCGGTTCAGCAG
>DASYRM010000209.1:0-25633 GCA_036004405.1 Vicinamibacterales bacterium | reverse complement strand
GTCGACGCCGCCAGCCGGTGCCACGAAGCTCTGGGCCTGCGGCCGCGGGGCGGCGATGAGGAACACGGCCACCGCGATGGCCACGCCAGCCGGCAGGGTGAGATATCGCATGGCGGTTAGACGCGCGAGTATGCCGTTCAGTTGGCGGCGAAGCAACCGACCACCCGGCGTAAGCTGAACGCGTGACAGTCCTGCTGTGGATCGCTGCCGGGGTGATGGTCGTGATCGGATTGATCGGCATCGTGATGCCGGCGCTGCCGGGGCACATGCTGATTCTTGCGGGCCTGGCGCTGGCGGCGTGGGCCGACGGCTTCCGCCACGTTTCGGGCTGGACGCTCGGCCTCATCGCGGTGATGGCCGTGGCCAGCTACGGCATCGACTTCGTGTCGGCCGCGGTGACGACGAAGAAACTGGGAGCGAGCCGGCGCGCGATGGCGGGCGCGGCACTCGGGACACTCGGCGGCTTCTTCTTCGGCCTGCCCGGCCTGATCGCGGGCCCCTTCGTCGGCGCGGTGATTGGCGAGCTCACCGCCACCAAAGACGTGCGTCAGGCGGGCCGCGCCGGAGTGGCGGCGACGATCGGGTTCGCCATCGGCACCGCGGTGAAGGTCGCGTTCGCGTTCGTGATGATCGCCGTCTTTGCCGCCGCGTTCCTCTTCTGAGCCTCGGGAACGGACGCGGACGCGACGTGGAGCGAGCCTACGGCTCGATGCGTGGAAGTGTGATGATGCCGAGCGGCGCGCGGGTCTTGGGAGCGCTGGATCGCGGATCCACTTCAGGCTGCGTGACGACGCCGACGACGTTGCCGGAAAGATCGATGAACGTGAGGATGCGGGAATCGTCGAGCGAGCCGCGGCGTGCGGTTCTGGCCAGCGCGGTTGGCGTGGACTCTCTGCTGTCGCGCCGAATCTGCCGTCTCAGTATTGACATGAGTTGCGAACGACCTCCAGAAGATGCAACGGCATCTTACGAAGCATCTCGTGCTAAGAGTCCTGGGAGAAGCCTGGGAATGCAGGGTTTTTTGCACATCAGGTTGGGATCCGACTGGGCCGATAATTTCTGAGACAGGGCGCGGATTACCATCCGCACTTCCAACCACGTGGCCTACGGCAGCTTCGCCTCCCGCAACTACCGCTACCTGCTCGCCGGTACCACGCTCTCGAACCTCGCGGCGCAGATGCTCGGCGTCGTCGTCGGATGGGACCTCTATCTGGCTACGCGATCGCCCGTGGTGCTGGGCAACGTCGGCCTGGTGCAGATCATTCCGGTGTTTCTGTTCACGTTCGCAGCCGGCAGCGTCGCCGATCGTCACGATCGCCGCGGGATCTCGGTCTCGATGCAGGCGGTCGTGGCGCTGCTCGGCTTCGCGCTGGCGGCGCTCGGCGCGCGGCGCGGCGTCTCGGCGATTTATGTCGCGCTGTTCCTGAGCGCGTCGGCGCGCGCGTTCCAGTGGCCGGCCAACTCGGCGCTCCTGCCCCAGACCGTCCCGCCGGAGCTCCTGACCAACGCCATCTCCTGGTCGGGCACCGGGCGCGAGTTCTCTACCGTGGGCGGGCCGGCGGTGGCCGGCGCGCTGCTCGCGGCCTACGGCAGCGAGAGCGTCTACATCGTGCAGGCGGGCCTGTCGGTCGCGGCGGTGGGATGTTTCGCCATGCTGCGCGTGCCTCGGCCCGAAGGCGGCCCCGAACGTCCCGCCGGATGGCATGCCACGCTCGACGGGCTCCGCTTCGTGTGGCGCGACAAGCTGATCCTGAGCGCGATGAGCCTCGACCTGCTGGCAGTGTTCTTCGGCGGGGCCGTGGCGCTGCTGCCGATCTTTGCCACCGACATCCTGCAGGTGGGCGCGTCGGGGCTCGGCTGGCTGCGCGCCGCCCCTGCCATTGGCGCCGGGCTGATGTCGGTCTGGCTGGCGCACCACGGGGTCACCAAGAACGGCGGCGTCGTGCTCCTCGTCTCGGTGGCCCTCTTCGGTGTCGCGACGATCGGGTTCGGGCTCGCCACGGCCGCCTGGCTCTCCTTCTTCATGCTCTTCCTCACCGGCGTCTTCGACGCGGTGAGCGTGGTGCTGCGCATTTCGCTCGTGCAGATGCGCACGCCAGACGCGCTGCGCGGACGGGTGGCCGCCGTCAACGCCCTCTTCATCTCGTGCTCGAACCAGTGGGGCGCCGTGGAATCGGGCCTCACCGCGCAGTGGTTCGGCACCGTGCCGTCGGTCATTGTCGGCGGCATGGCCACCATCGTCGTCGTCCTCGCTATCACCTTCCTGTCCCGCAGCCTGCGGGAATGGCAGCACGGCTAAACAAGGCAGAGAGGGAAGAGAGGGCGGAGAGCGAAGAGATGGCGGAGATGGGCCGAATGAGAGCCCCGGGCGGAACTTGACTTGTATTACTGTCGTAGTACAATATGTCAGACAGGAAAGCGAGGTGGCGTCATGACCCGCACGACCTGGCAAGTGCCCCCGGCCGAACGGCCGCTCGTCAGCGCCCCGAGAGACGTGAAGGGCGCCCGGTTCCTCGTGCTGCTCGTCAGCCTGCTCCTGCTGGCGAGCTGGCTCTTCTTCAAGGCGTTCATCGTGGCCAGCGCGATCACCGGCGCCGTGGCCGCCGTGCTCATCCGCCGCTGGCACACGCGGCACCCCAGCGCGCTGCCGTATGCGCCGCAGACGAACGTCCCTGAAATCAACCTGTCCCGGATTCCGGTCGGCGGCGACGTCGCCGGGCTGATGTTCGCGGCCGGCAGCGTGGCCGTCGTGATCATCGGCGTGCCCGACATGGCGTGGTACTTCGTGAGCGCGCTGTTGTGCGCGCTGCTCCTGGCGTGGCGGCTCTTCGCCTACCGCGCGACCCACATGCGCCGCGCGCTCGGCGCGCGGCCGCTCGGACTGTCCTAGCAGCTAGCGCTCGCCGAGCGCCCGGGCCACGTCCACGCGCTCGGCAAAGAGCACGCACCGGGCAATGGCGAAGTTGCGATCGCCGACCGGCGTCGGCGCCGACGGCTTCGCCTCCTTCGCCATCGCCCGCACCGCCGCCACGTCGCGAGCCGTGACGGTGCCAAGTGCGCCCTGATAGACGGCCACGACTCCGGCGCTGTCGGCCGCGATGGCGGTGCCCGGATAGGCTTCGGCGAGGCAGATCGCCTGCGCGATGATGCGTCGCACCTGCGCGGGCGTTTCGCGGCCCTGTGTCTCGGTGGCGGCCGGCGCGCACGCGGCCACCAGCGCCGTGGCGCCGAGGCCGCGCAGGAGCGCGGCCTTCATTTCGTCTTCCAGAAATAGACGCGCATCAGGCCGTCGTTGAAGTACGCCCCGGTGCCGATGTCGCTGATGTTGTTCACGTCGGCGTCCTGCAGGCGGCCGATGTCCACGTGCCCGGTCGCGCCGAACTCGGCGATCGGGCCCTGCCAGTCGTAGCCGAAGATGCCTTTGATCGGCGGCTTCACCGTGCCCAGCCACTCCTGGTCGGTGTCTTTCGCGCCGTCGAAGATCAGCACCGGCTTGCCGTAGGTCAGACGCAGGTAGGCAATCATCTCGTCGGCGCTGATGACGTAGAGGTTGCCGTCGCCGCCTTTCAGCGTCCGCACGTGCGTCGTCTTCGCGAGCGTCGCGCCGGCGTGATTCAGGCACCAGCTCATACGCGTGGCGCAGCTGTTGATGTGATCCAGGTCGTCGTAGAGCGCGGTCAGCGTCTTCCGCAGCTGGCCGCCGATGCGCTCGATCAGCTCGCGGTTGCCGAGCACGGTCGCGCCACGCGGAACGGGTTCGACCCGGTGCGACAACCCTGGTGGCTTGTAGGGATAGCTCTTGGCGAGGGTGGCAAACGACGGAAGTTGGGCCATGGATTCCTATTGAAGGCCGCCACGCACAGAGGTGATGCGCCCGGTGTTGAACCCGAGCCAGTGCATGCGCCCCGCGTAGCGCGCGTGCTCGACCTTGATGCACCGATCCATCACCACCGACAGGCCGGCCGCCTCGGCGACGCGGGCGCCCTCCTGGTTGATGACGCCGAACTGGCACCACAGCGTGCCGGCGCCGGCGGCCACGGCTTCGGCGGCAATCCCGGGCAGCGCGTCGGGCGCGCGGAAGACGTTGACGACGTCGATCGCCACCGGCACATCGGCGAGACGCGCGTAGCAGGCCTCGCCAAGAATGCCGTTCTCGCGCGGGTTCACCGGAATGACGGTGTAGCCGTGGCGCTTCAGATAGAAGCCGACGAAGTAGCTGGCCCGCAGCTCGTTCGGCGAGAGCCCCACGATCGCCACCGTCTTCGCCTGGTTCAACACGCGCTGGATCGTGAGCGGATCCTGATAAGGCTTGAGATCGAACGGCGCCGCGCTGGCCTGCGCGCTCATACCGCCGCCTCGCTGGCGGCGGGCGCCGCGGCCCGGGCAAATCCGCGTTCGAGGTCCCAGAGCAGATCGTCAACCGACTCGATGCCAACCGACAGCCGGATGGTGCCGGGTCCGACGCCGGCCGCGCGCAGCTCGTCGTCGTTCAACTGCCGGTGGGTGGTGCTGGCGGGATGGATGATCAGGCTCTTCGAGTCGCCGACGTTCGCCAGGTGCGACCACAAGGTCACGCCGCGGATGAACTCCTGCCCCGCCGCGCGCCCGCCCCGCAGGTCGAACGAGAACACGGCGCCGGCGCCGCGCGGCAGATACTTGTCCACGAGCGCACGATAGCGGCTGGCTGGCAACCCGGGATAGGTGACCTTCGAGACCAGGTCGTGCGACGCCAGGAAACCGGCCACCCGGCGGCTGTTCTCCACGTGGCGCTCCATGCGGAGCGACAGAGTCTCGAGACCCTGCAGGAACAGGAACGCGTTGAACGGGCTCATCGCCGCGCCCAGGTCGCGCAGGGTTTCGGCCCGCAGCTTCATCACGTAGCCGTAGGTGCCAAACGTCTCGTGGAACTGCAGGCCGTGATACGCGGGCGAGGGCTCCGCGATCACCGGGAAGCGGCCGTTGGACCAGTTGAACTGCCCCGACTCGACGACCACCCCGCCGATGCTGGTGCCGTGCCCGCCGATGAACTTGGTGGCCGAGTGCACCACGATGTCCGCGCCCCACTCGATCGGCCGGCACAGGTACGGCGTGGCAAACGTGTTGTCCACGATCAGCGGGATGCCGTGCGCGTGAGCAATGCCGGCCAGCGCCTCGATGTCGAGCACGTTGCCGCCGGGGTTGCCGATCGTCTCGCCGTAGAACGCCTTGGTGTTGTCGCGGACGGCGGCGCGCCACGCTTCCGGTTCGTCGGGGTTCACCCACGTCAGCGCGACGTTCATCTTGCGCAGCAGGTGCTTGAACTGGTTGACCGTGCCGCCATAGAGCGCCGACGACGACACGACATGGTCGCCGGGCTGCAGCATCGTGAAGAGCGCCGCAGCCTGCGCGGCAATGCCGCTGGCAAACCCCACGGCGCCGCTGCCGCCTTCGAGGTTCGCCATCCGCTCCTCGAACACGGCCACCGTCGGGTTCATGATGCGCGAGTAGGTGTTGCCGAATTCCTGCAGGTTGAAGTACGCGGCCGCCGACTCCGGATCCTCGAACACGTAGCTCGTGGTCTGGTAGATCGGGACGGCGCGCGCGCCGGTGTTCGGGTCGGGCCGCTGGCCGGCGTGTACCTGGCGCGTGTCGAATCCGAACTGGTGGGGCTCTTCGCGGCGGCGGGACGAATCCATCGGAATCTGCTCCAGATCGGTCGCCTCAGACCAGCTGACGCGCGAGGAAGTTCTGAATCATCGGGGTCTGCCGCGCTTCCTCGAGCAGGAAGCAGTCGTGACCGTAGGGCGCGTCGATGACGTGCAGTTCCACGTCCTTGCCGAGCGATCGCAGCGCCGCCGTGATCTCCTCGGACCCGGCCGGCGGATAGAGCCAATCCGAGCTGAACGCGATGAGCAGCGTGCGCGCCTGCATGCCGCGCAGCGCTTCGGCCAGGCTGCCCTTGCCGTACTGCCGCGCGAGATCGAAGTAGGTGAGCGCCCGCGACGTATAGAGATAGGTGTTGGCGTCGAAACGCTTCACGAACGCGTCGCCCTGGTGGCGCAGGTAGTTCTCCACCTGGAACTCCGGATCGGTCACGGTGTAGCGGATATCGTCCGCGAACTGCAGCCGGCGGCCGAACTTCTCGCCGATCGACTGCGCGGAGAGATACGTCACGTGGCCGACCATGCGGGCCACGGCCATGCCCGCGTCGGGCTTGCGGTCGCTGCCGTAGTAGTGGCCGCCCTGCCAGTCCGGGTCCGCCATGATGGCGTTGCGCGCGATGGCGTTCCACGCGACGCCCTGCGCGCGGATCGCGTGCGTGCTGGCAATCGCCACCACGGCGTCGACGTGATCCGGATAGAGGATCGCCCACTCGAACGCCTGCATGCCGCCGAGCGATCCGCCGGCCACCGCGGCCAGCCGCTCGATGCCGAGCTCGTCGAGCACCGCGCGTTCGGTCCGCACCATGTCGGCCACGGTGATCACCGGGAAGTCGGACCCGTACGGCTTCCCCGTCGCCGGGTTGATCGACGAGGGCCCGGTAGTGCCGCGGCAGCCGCCCAGCAGGTTGGTGGAAACGACGAAGAACTTGTCGGTGTCGAACGCCTTGCCCGGCCCGATCATGCCGTCCCACCAGCCGAGCCCCTTCGGCACGGCGGCGTCGCGATCGGCGGCGGCGAAGCCGTCGCGGGTGCTCTCGGTGGGGGCGACCTTGGCGATGCCGGCGGCATGGGCATCGCCGCTGAGCGCGTGGCAGACGAGGATGACGTTGTCGCGGGCCGGCGACAGCGTGCCGTAGGTTTCGTAAGCGACGCGCACCGGCGCCAGCGTGCGACCACAGTCGAGCTGGATCGGCTTGGGCAGATCGAGGAACCGGGTTTCGACCACCCCGGCCGAACCCGCGGTTTTGGCCGCCTGCGTCGCCATGCGGGCCATCATAGCCCCGGTTCAGCGGCGTCAATCGGGGCGTTATATGATCCGGGCCTTTCGCGCCCGACCGCCCCTTGTGCGGGGTCGGCACTGGAATGTCGCGTTATGTTCGGGAGGGAATCGCCATGGCTATGGCATTGGCAAACAACGGCGTCAACGTCCAGGCACTGCTCGACGCTCGCGAGGCACTCAAGGGTGCACCCGGAGCGACTGCGTTCACCTGGCGGGCGACCTGCAAGTGGCAGACGGGCACGTACAGCAAGACCAACGTGAAGGGCTTCTTCGGCCTCGGCCAGGAGCAGTCCCACAAAACCGAGACGAGCTTCGAGGCCGATCACCCGGAGATCTTCGCCGCCGAGGATCGCGGCATCACGCCGATCGAGTACGTCCTGGTCGGGCTGGCCAGCTGCCTCACGGCCGGCATCGCCGCCGTGGCGCAGAACCGCGGCGTGCAGCTCAACTCGGTGGAGTCGCAGCTCGAAGGCCAGATGGACATCCGCGGCATCCTCGGGATGGACAGCGAGGTCCGCAACGGCTACGACGACATCAAGGTGACGTTCAAGATCGACGCCGACGCACCCCGCAAAGAAATCGAAGCCATCGTCGCGCAGTCGCAGAAGCGCTCGGCGGTCTACGACATCATCACCAACCCGGTGAACGTCACCGTCGAGGTCGCGTAATCGAGCACCACACCGCTGTCGTGATCGGGGCCGGCCATGCCGGCCTCGCCGCCTCCCGCGTCCTCGCCGACCGGTCGATCGATCATGTCGTGCTGGAACGCGGCGAGGTGGCCAACTCGTGGCGGCGCGAGCGTTGGGATTCGCTTCGGCTGCTGACGCCCAACTGGCAGAGCCGCCTGCCGGGCCACGCCTACGAGGGTCCCGACCCCGACGGCTACATGACGGCCGGCGAGGTGGCCGACTTCATCGCCCGCTACGCGGCGCTGACACAGGCCCCGGTTCGCACCGGCACCACGGTGACGTCCGTCACACGCGACGGCGACGGGTATCGCCTCGTCACCAGCACGGGTGAGCTGCACGGCCGCTGCGTGGTGATTGCGAGCGGCGCCTGCAACCGGCCGAGCGTGCCGGCCCTGCGTTCGGCGCTGCCGCCGTCGATCGCCCAGTTCACCACCTTCGACTACCGCAACCCTGCCGACCTGCCCGACGGCGGCGTGCTGGTGGTGGGACCATCGGCCACCGGACTGCAGCTGGCCTCCGAGATCCATCAGTCCGGGCGGCCCGTCACGATCTCCGTCGGGGAACACGTGCGACTGCCCCGTACCTACCGCGGCCGCGATGTGCTCTGGTGGATGGATCGATCGGGGGTGTGGAACCAGCGCTACGACGAGATTGACGATCTGACGCGCGCGCGCCGGCTGCCGTCGCCACAGCTCGTGGGCACGCCGAAGCGCACCACGCTCGACCTCAACGCTCTCGGCTCGATCGGCGTGCAGATCGTCGGCCGGCTCTCGGCCGTACGCGACGGGCGGGCGCTCTTCTCGGGCGGCCTGCGCAACCTGTTCGCGCTCGCCGACCTGAAGATGGAGCGGCTCCTCAACACCTTCGACGAGTGGGCCGCGACGCACGCCTGCGAGGTGGACCTGGGCGCGCCGGAGCGCTTCGAGCCCACGCGCGTGCCCGAGTCGTCGCCGCTGCAGCTCGATCTGCGCGACGGGCGCATCCGTTCGATCGTCTGGGCGACCGGCTACCGTCCCGACTACCACTGGCTGGCCGTGCCGGTGATCGACGACAAAGGCCATCTGCGCCACGACGGCGGAGTCGTGGACAGTCCGGGGCTGTACGCGCTCGGCCTGCCCGTGCTGCGCCGCCGCAAATCCACCTTCATTCACGGGATCGAGGACGACGCCCGCGACGTGATCGACCACCTCTCGTCGTACGTCGTGGGAGCCGCCTTCGGGCGGCCCGTCAAGTAGGGTCGTGGGGGCCGCCTTCAGTGAAGGCGGCCCGTCAAGTAGGACTGCCGCCGGTTCGTGCCCCTGGCCGGCACGCCGACATCACAAAGCCTGTCTCCAGCACGCCGTGGTGCGCGGTGCCGTGCAATTCAAGCCGGGCACTCGAGTTGCGACAGCTGCGGCCGGAGGGCATCCCAGTGATCAACGGCATCGACACGGCCGCCATCGACAACCTCGTCAACCAGATTCCAGGTGGGTCCGCGGTTCAGAAGGACATCAAGGCCGCCTTCGTCGACCTGCTCGAGCGCGTGGTTCGCGAGAGCGCCAAGAGCACGTCGACGCCCACGTCGACGCCCGCGCCGGCCACCGCAACCGCGACGCAGCTGATGCCCGCGGCCACGGCGTCCACTTCGCCGTCGAGCCTGTGGAAGGACGCCAGCCTCCAAGGTCTCGAGCAGCTCTCCAACGACCTCACCGCGGAGGACTCCGCGTACAACGACCGCGAGGTCACCCTGCGCGATCGCCTGGACGTGTCCGAGCTCGAGCGGCGGCTGCGCGGCTACGCGCAGTCGATGGGGGTGGAGTACTCGTCCACCGACCTCGACGGCGTGCTGCGCAACGCCGGCTATGGCGCCGCGCACCTCGGATCAAGCGATCGCTACATGGCGGCGGTCGAGCGCTTCACGAACGAGGCGTTCAAGAACTACCGCGAGCGCGCCGGCAATATCCCGGGCATCGATTCGTAGCCCTACTTCTTCTTCTGGGGCGCCGACGCGCGCGCGGGCGGCCACGACGGGCTGGTGAGCTCGATCCGCCATACGGGCCCGCCCGTGTAGAGCGGCTGCTCGGCCTTCACGAACGCGGGCACGTCGCCGCCCAGAATCCACACGTGCGAGTCCGGGGGCTGCTTGCCGACGAGCGGCGCGATCAGACCGCTCAGGCCGCCAATGTCCACTTTGATGACGTAGTGGGTGGCGCTGCGCCCCTGCCGCCCGGTCGCGAACCGATCCGGCGCGGCGGCGGCAATCTGCAGCTTCACCAGACGCGGCTTCGGCGTCGCGGCCACGTATGACAGCGACATCGGCGTCTCCGGCCGGACGTTCTTGAGCAGTGTGGAGATGAGGCCGTTCGACAGATCCGCCGGCAGCTCGAGGCGCTCGACCTCCGTCTTCTGCTCGCCATCGTCGTCTGCGTACTGCACGCGCACCTGCCCGGAACCGGCATCGATCGACATCTCGAGCGGCCGCGGAAACGACCGGCCCTTCTGCACCAGGCGATAACTCACCAGCCGGAAGTGCTCCCGCTGCGTGAAGACCGCCGTCTCGTCGTGGAGCGATCCGTCGTGGAACCGGAACGTTACACGTGCCGTCAGCTGCGCACCGTTCGCCACCTGGCTGAGATCGCCGTCGGCGATGGTGCGTCCGTCGAGCGTGCGCAGCACGAGGAAGCCGTGCACCAGCCCTTCGGTGTAACGAACCCCGACCGGCTCGGCTCCGACGACTGCGCCGGTAACCGAGAGGACGAGCGCCGCGAGAAGACCGACGAGTCGGTTGCGCGCCGCGATTCGCGACACTGGAAACCGCAACGGCCGGGCTGCAGCAGCTCTACTTGTCATGCGCTACCTCCACTCCATCCGGTTGCAAAACCGCGTCCTCTGGCGCTTCAGGTAAGCGCAACGGCTCAGCGACCAGCGGCGCGGGGCACATCGCTTGCGTTGTTTGGCATCGAGGAGGGAACTCATGCCCGACCAGAAACGACATGAAGACCAGCAGCGCGAGCACCGGATGCCGGGCCAGGATCGTGGCCAGCAGAACACCGGCAACCGCGATCGTGAGTCGCCGCAGGGCGCCCGCTTCGATCAGGATCGGCCCAATCGCGATCGACCGAATCAGGAAAAGGGTAACCAAGGGAAGCAGGACATGAACGACCAGAGCCGCCGCTGATCGACGCCGGCTCGAGCCCGGGCCCCGAACGGGGCCCGGGCTGCTTCAGGCCTGAGGCATCTAGAACGTCACCTTCACCGACAGCTGCACCTGCCGCGGGTCGCCAACTCCCGTGCGCAGGAACCCGCTGAAGTCGAAGAGCGCCGGAGTCGACAGCGGGTTGATGTTGTTGGCGTTGTTGAACGTGTTGAACATCTCGAGCATCGGCACGATCGCCGCCTTCGCACCCATCTTGAAGGGTCGCGACAGCCGCCAATCAAAGCTGAAGTATTTCGTGTCCTTGCGCAGCGTGTTCCGGCCGCGATCGACGCCGTTGAGGAAGCGCGGGCTCGCGGTCATCGGCTGCGCGCCGCGCCCCTGAATCCGCCCGTCGAAATTGAACGCCCCGGGCAGCTCGAAGTATCCGAACGCGTTCACCTTGTGACGGATGTCGCGGTCCGAGTAGCCGTAGTCGAGCGCGAGGTCGAAAATATTCACGCTGCGATCGGCGAAGGGGTCGCGTTCGTTCGAGTCGTCGTCCTTGTCACGCGACAGCACGTAGTTGACGTCGAACTGGTAGCGGTCGGAAAAGCGCTTGCGGAGGCCCAGCGTCAGCCCGTCGTAGTTGCTCTTGCCGCGGCTGGTCGTCACCATCACTTCGTCGAGCTGCGGGCCGAACGGCGTGCCCGAGTACACGTACGTCGCTCCGGTCACCGGCGGCGACGCCGACCCGTGGTTGTAGTTCAGAAACCGCGTCAGCTCACGACCCGCTGCGTGGGTGTAATCGGCGTAGACGGCGACATTGGCCACGACCTCCTGCTCGTAGCCCAGCGTGACGGTGTAGACGCGCGGATTCTTGTAGTCCTTGTCGAACACGCGCACGCCGGTGAAGAGCGGGAACACGCCCGCCGGCAGCGCCGTGGGCGTGACCACACCGGGCCATACTGGCGCGGTGGTACCGAACTGACGGATGTTGTCGGTGCTCGCGAAGATGGTCTGCTGCTGCAGGCCGTTGGTGGTGACGGTGCCGACCTGCGACAGCATGTTCTGGCGCGCGAAGTAGATGCCGGCCGACGCGCGCACGACCGACTTGCCAGCACCGGAGACGTCCCAGGTGGCCCCGACACGGGGCTGAATCATCGCCATCTGGTCGGGGATGGTGCCGTCCGACGGGAAGAGCGGGTTCGACAGAAACGCGGCAAACGCCGTCGTCGTCGGGTCCACCGTTTCGGGCATCTTCTGCGCGTCCCAGCGAAGCCCGTAGTTCACCGTCAACGTCCGCGCCGCCTGCCACTGGTCCTGCGCGAAGAGCGAGAACTCTTCGTTGCTCACCACGGAGGCGCCCGCCGCGTCAGTGGCGAGGCCGCTCCGGCCCGCGCCCTGGAGATAGAACAGGAGCGGACCGCCCGTGGTGCTCGTCCCGGCCGGGCACGAGGCCGGCAGCGTCACGTAGCTCCCGTTGGAGCAGCCGACCGTGTTGGGGCCGAAGCCGCCAGGAGCGGCCGGCGACGCGTAGCGCAGAAAGCCGGCGACGCTGTCGAACAGATACCGGCCAGTGAAGAAGCCGCGGAAGACCTGGTCGTTCAGCGTGTGCATCCACTCGCCGCCGAACTTCATGGTGTGCGCGCCTTTCACCATCGACACGTTGTCTTTGATCTGCGTCCGCCAGATCAACTCGTCGACGCCCGGCTGCAGGAAGAAGGGGTTGCCGAAGCGGAAGGTCGGGCCGAAGCCCATGCCGGTGTCCGCGGTGACGCTCGACGGGTTCGCCGTGCGTGGGCGCGTCTCGCGCGAGTAGGTGAAGTGCGCCTCGTTCAGGGCGTTGTTGGCCAGCGTGGTGAAAAAATTGGCGTTGAGCAGGTTGATGCGTGCCGGATCGCCTTCGGTGCCGTTGGCCGAGGCGCCGTAGGTGGCCACGTCGAAGGTCTCGTTCTTCTTCCGCGAGTGGTTGAAGTTGTAGGAGAGCGACAGGCGGTTCGCCGAGGTCACGTTCACATCGCTCTTGAGCAGGAGCGCAACCGTGCGGATCGGATGCTGTTGCGCCTGCGCCTCGTTCTCCCCGAAGCGGTTCTGGAAGAAGCTCAGGAGGGCGACGCGTTGGCACTCGCCGGAGCTGTTGATCAGCGCCTCGTTGGCCGCCACGGTCGGCGTGGCCACCGGGCAGGGCGCGCCGAGGGCGCTGCCCAGGCCGGGGCGCTGGAAGTCGCCCGTGATGCCTTCGAGCGCGCCGAAGAAGAACGCGCTGTCCTTCTTGATGGGGCCACCGAACGTGCCGCCGAACTGCTCGCGGTGAAAGTCCTCGAGCTCGGTGCCATCGGACAGCGTGCCGGTGAGACCTTTCAGCCGTTGGAAATGAAAGGCGCTGCCGTGCAGGTCGTTGGTGCCCGATTTGGTGATCACGTTGACGACGCCGCCGCCGGTGCGGCCGAACTCCGCGGGCGCGCCGCTGGCAATCACCTGGAACTCCTTCACCGCATCGAGCGTGATGTCGATGGGCGCGCGCTGGCCGCCCACCTGTTCGCCAAAAAATCCGTTGTTGAAATCGCCGCCGTCGAGGCTGATGTTGTTGAAGATGCCTTTCTGGCCGGCAAAGGTGATCTCGTCGCCGTCGGCGCCCTGCACCACGCTGACTCCGGGCGTGAGCGTGAGCAGATCCTCGAACTTGCGGCCCAGAATCGGCGTGTTCTCCACCGTGATCTGGTTGAGCGTGCTGGCGGTGGCCGCCCGCGTCGTCTCCACCACCGGCGTGCCGCTCACGGTGACCGTCTCGGCGACGTTCGACACCGACAGCTGCTGCGTCAGGTTGATGCTCTGGCCAACCGTGAGGTCGAGGCCGTCGCGCACCACGGTGGCAAAGCCGGCCAGCGTGAACGTCACCCGGTAACGGCCCGACGGCAGCTGCAGGATCACGAACCGGCCGTCGTCGCCAGTCACGCGCGACTGGGTGAGGTTGGTCTCGACGTTGACCGCCTCCACGGTCACGCCGGGCACCACGGCGCCCGAACTGTCGGTGACGGTGCCTTGAATCACACCGGTCGTGATCTGGGTCTGGGCGGAAAGTGGCGGGGCCGCGGCGGCCGCAACCATTGAGATGACCAACCACACGAACAGCACATGACGCATCGGGATACCTCCTGCGGACGAAGCGGACGGAGACGGGACGCTTGCTCTTCCCGCGCGGTAGCAAGACCGGCGCCACGATGCGCACCGCCAGCGGCGGAAATGGCGCGAAACTCCGCCCAATTCGTCCGCGCCGCCGCACTGCCGGACACAGCGTTGTGGAACGTGTCCAGGAAGCCTACAAAGCTGTGCAGTCCCTGTATCGCGATGGCGTGCAACAGCTGTTGCCAGATGGCCTGGCGTGGCGCACCATCTCTTCTAGGCCTTTAGCCTCTATGGCCGCCGTCCCTCACATCGACTTCGTGTTGAACGGGCGTCCCGTACGCGTCGAGGCCCCGTCGACGGGCCTCACGCTGCTCGACTTCGTCCGTGAACGCGGTCTCACCGGCGCCAAGGAAGGATGCGCCGAGGGCGAGTGCGGGGCCTGCGCCGTGATCGTGGTCGCGCCAGAAGGTGCCGGGAGCGCCTACCGCGTGGCCAACAGCTGCCTGCTGTCGCTGCCACAGGCGGCCGGCCACGAGGTCTACACCGTGGAAGGGCTGGCCGGCACAGGCGAGCTCACCGCGGCGCAGGAGGCGATGGCGGCGGCGGGCGGTTCGCAGTGCGGGTATTGCACCCCGGGATTCGTGATGAGCCTGTTCGCGGAGCAGTATCGCCCGGGCCGCGTCGGGCCGTGCGATCCGATGGCAATGGGCGGGAACCTCTGCCGGTGCACCGGCTATCGTCCAATTCGCGACGCGGCGCTGTCGCTTGGACCGGCGCCGCCGGGGCCGTGGCTCGAACGGCTCTCGCAACCGGCGCCGCGGCTCGAGGCGGTGCGGCTGCCGGAGTTCTCGCGGCCGACGACGCTCGACGAGTGCCTCGCGCTGATGGCGACGCAGCCCGATGCCGCGATCGTGGCGGGTGGATCCGACCTGGGCGTCGAATCGAACCTCAAGGGCACGCGCTGGTCGCACGTGATCAGCCTGGAAGGGATCGGCGAGCTACGCGAGCTCACCGAGGACGGCGTCTCGGTCCGCATCGGCGCGGCACTGCCCCTTGCCGATCTCGAACGGCTGTGGACGGACGCGCCGGCGGTGTTCGCCGGCTGGTTCGCGTTGTTTGCCTCGCCGTCGATTCGCAATCGCGCCACGCTGGGCGGCAACCTCGCAACGGCCTCCCCCATCGGCGATTCGGCGCCGCTGCTCCTCGCGCTCGACGCCGACATCCACGTGGCCGGCCGCGACGGGCGGCGCGCCATCCCGATCGCGAGCTTCTTCACCGGCTACCGGCGCACCGCGCTCGAACGCGGCGAGATCGTCACGGCGGTGGAGCTTCGCCAACCGTACGCGAAGCACTTGCGGTTCTACAAAGTGGCCAAGCGCCGGCTCGACGACATCAGCACGGTCGCCGCCGCGATGGCGGTCGATCGCGATGTCGACGGGCGGGTCCGGCGCGCGCGGTTCGCCTTTGGCGGCGTGGCGGCCACGCCGGTCCGTATCATCGAGGCTGAAGAGGCCGCCGCCGGCCAGCCGTGGACCGCGGCGACCGTCGAGCGCGTGCAGCGCGCACTCGAGCGGACGCTGGCGCCCATCAGCGACGCGCGCGGCTCCGCGGACTACCGCCGACAGGTCGCCTGCAGTCTCGTCGAGAAGTTCTTCGAGGAGTCGCGGACATGAGCGCGGCTGGCCGTCCCGTCGCCCACGAGAGCGCCCGCGGTCACGTGACCGGGCAGGCGCTCTATGTCGACGACCTGGCAGGGCGCTTTCCCAACCTCCTGCATGCCTGGCCGGTTCTGGCGCCGCATGCGCACGCGCGCGTGACGTCAATCGACACCACGGCGGCGCTCGCCGTGCCGGGGGTCGTCACGGCGTTGACCAGCGCGGATGTTCCGGGCGAGAACGACTCGGGACCGATCCGCCACGACGAACCGGTGTTCCCGGCCGAGGTGATGTTCCACGGCCAGCCCGTCGCCTGGGTGCTTGGCGACACGCTCGCCGCCGCGCAGGAAGGTGCGGCGCGGGTGCAGGCGAGCTACGAGGCGCTGCCGGCCATCCTCACCATCGAGGGGGCGATCGAGGCAGGCAGTTACCTGACCGAGCCGCTCCGCCTGGCGCGCGGCGACATGACGGCGCTGGCGTCGAGCCCGCTGCGGTTCGACGGTGAGCTCGCGATTGGCGGCCAGGAGCACTTCTACCTGGAAACGCAGAGCGCCATCGCCTGGTTCGACGAGAGCGGCGGCGTCGCAGTGCACTCGTCGACGCAGCATCCGTCCGAAACGCAGGAGATCGTGGCCCGCGTGCTCGGCGTACCCAAGCACCGGGTCATCGCCGAGTGCCTGCGCATGGGCGGCGCCTTCGGCGGCAAGGAAGTGCAGGCCAATGTCTGGGCGGCGGTGGCGGCGCTGGGCGTGTGGAAGACTGGGCGCCCCGTGCGAGTGCGCCTGACGCGTGCCCTCGACATGGCGCTTACCGGCAAGCGCCATCCGTTCCTCGCGCGCTACACGGCCGGGTTGTCCGGCGACGGCCGCCTGCAGGCGCTGCGACTGGCCCTCTTCTCCGACGGCGGCTGGAGCCTGGACCTGTCCGAGCCGATCATGTGGCGAGCGCTCTTCCACTGCGACAACGCCTACCATCTGCCCGCGGTAGAGGCCGTGGGCCGGGTGTGCCGCACCCACAAGACGTCGCAGACCGCGTTCCGCGGTTTCGGCGGACCGCAGGGCATGCTGGTCATCGAGGAGATCCTCGCGCGCGCGGCCGCCGACCTGTCGCTGCCCGCGCACATCGTCCGCGAGCGCAACTTCTACCGCGACGGCGACACCACGCACTACGGGCAGCCGGTCGAACAGGCCGGCCGCATCGCCGACATCTGGACGCAGCTCAAGGACACGAGCCGCTTCGACGACCGCCGGGCGGCCGTCGCCGCGTTCAATGCGCGGTCCGCCCACGTCAAGCGGGGGCTCGCCATCACGCCGGTGAAGTTCGGCATTTCGTTCACCGCGACGTTCTTCAATCAGGCCGGTGCGCTCGTGCTGGTCTATCGCGACGGCAGCGTGCAGGTGAACCACGGCGGCACCGAGATGGGCCAGGGGCTCTTCACCAAGATCCAGCAGATTGCCGCCGACGGCCTCGGCGTGACGCTGGATCGCGTGCGGCTGATGCCCACCCGCACCGACAAGGTGCCGAACACGGCGCCGACCGCCGCGTCGGCGGGCACCGATCTCAATGGCGCGGCCGTCCTGGACGCCTGCGCCCAGCTGCGCGGCCGGCTGCAGCCGGTCGCCGCGGGGTTGCTCGGCTGCGATCCGGCCGACGTGCGGTTCGCCGACAACGCCGCCACCGGCGCCGGGCGCCGGGTGCCGTTTGGCGCCGTCTGCGACGCCGCCTACCTGCAGCGCACGCCGCTCTTTGCGCAGGGCTACTACCGGACCCCCGGGATCCACTTCGACGCCACCACGGGCACCGGCAAGCCGTTCCACTACTTCGCCTACGGCGCCGCCGTGTCGGAAGTCGAGATCGACGGCTTCACCGGCGATCATCGGCTGCTCAGAACCGATATCCTCCAGGACGTGGGCGATTCCATTTCTCCGGTCGTCGATCGCGGCCAGATCGAAGGCGGCTTCATCCAGGGCGTGGGCTGGCTGACCATCGAGGAGCTGTTGTGGGACGAGCGCGGGCGCGTCGCCACGGGCGGCGCCTCCACCTACAAGCTGCCATCCTGGTCCGAGCTGCCCGAGGTGTTCGAGGTCAACACGCTCGAGCGCGCCTCGCAGCCCGACGTGATCTTTGGCAGCAAGGCGGTGGGCGAGCCGCCACTCATGCTGGCCCTCTCGGTGCGCGAAGCCATCCGCGACGCGGCCGCCGCGTTCGGTCACGGCCCGACGGCCGTGACGTTTGCCAGCCCGGCTACACCTGAACGAGTCTTCTTCGCGGTCGCGCAGGCACGCGCCGTGCGCGCGGCCCTCCGGTGACGGCCGTCGAGCTCCTGCGGGCTCCGTTCTTCCACACCCCCACCAACGCGTTCCGCGATGGCCGCGCGCTGGTGTCCCACGAGGACGGCGGCCTGCTGATTCGCGACGGACGGATCGTGGAGAGCGGCGCCTTCGCGAGCGTGCGGGAGGCGTTCCCCGAAGCGCCTGTCACGGACTGGCGCGGCGGGTTCGTGCTGCCTGGCTTCGTGGACACGCACGTGCACTTTCCCCAGCTTCGCATCCTCGGCGGTCTCGGGCGCACGCTGCTCGACTGGTTGGAGCACGTGGCGTTGCCCGAAGAAGCGCGGATGGCCGACCTGGCCTATGCCACCGGCACCGCCGATCGTTTCGTGCGGGCGCTCGCCGCCCACGGCACGACCACGGCGCTGGTGTTCGGGTCGCATTTCGGTCCGGCTACGGCGGCGCTCTTCGACGCCGCGGACGCGGCCGGCCTCCGCGTCATCAGCGGTCTCGTCGTGTCGGATCGCTACCTGCGCCCCGAGCTGCACCAGTCGCCGCGCGACGCCTATCGCGACAGCACCGAGCTCATTCGCCGTTTCCACCGTCACGGGCGCCTGCTCTACGCGGTCACGCCGCGCTTTGCGCTCTCGGCGTCGGACGCCATGCTCGAGATGTGCGGGACGCTGCTGGCCGAACACGACGGGCTCCGCGTGCAGACGCACATCAACGAGAGCCTGGCCGAGATTGCCGAGGTGCCCGCGCTCTTTCCCTGGGCGGAGGACTATCTCGCCGTCTACGAGCGGTTCGGCCTCACCGGCTCGCGGACGGTGCTCGCGCACGACGTCCATCCCACCGACAGCGAACTGGAGCGGCTGGCCGCGGGCCGGACGGCGATTGCGCACTGCCCCAGCAGCAACGCCGCGCTCGGCAACGGCATCTTCCCGTTGCACCGGCACGTGGAAGCCGGCGTGGCCTGCGCGCTCGGCACCGACGTCGGCGGTGGGACCGGCTTCGGCATGTTGAAAGAAGGCCTGCAGGCGCACCTGATGCAGCGCGTCGCATCCGACGGCATCAACCTGGATCCGGCCCGCCTGTGCTACCTGGTCACGAAGGCCGGCGCCGAGGCGGTGGGACTCGGGGATGAGATCGGCGACTTCCTGCCCGGCAAGGCGGCCGACCTCGTGTACGTCCGGCCCCCGGCCGAGACGCCGCTGGCCGACGTGCTGTCGCGCGTCCAGAGTCTCGAGGAATCGCTGGCAGCCATCTTCACACTTGCCGGTCCCGAGAGCATCCGCGAAGTGCGCGTCGCCGGCCAGACAGTGCATCGCGCCGGTGAACCCGTCGCAGGATCGCCGCTGGCGCGATGACCGCCACTGTGACCCTGACCGACTTGAACGCCGGCACCAGGGACACCTTCGTCACCGCGCTCGGCGGCGTGTTCGAGCACTCACCGTGGGTGGCCGAGGGGGCGTGGGAGCACCGGCCGTTCGCATCGCTCGACGCGTTGCACGCGGCGATGGTGGACACGCTGATGGGGGCCGCCAAGGACGCCCAGCTCGCCGTGCTGCGGGCGCACCCTGATCTGGGGACGCGCGCGCGGATGACCGAGGCCTCCGCCGGCGAGCAGGCCGGAGCCGGGCTGGACCGCCTCTCACCGGCGGAGTTCGAGCGTCTGGGGCGGCTCAATCGGGACTACCGGGAGCGATTCGGTTTCCCGTTCCTCTTCGCCGTCAAGGGTGCCACCAAATACGACATCCTGGCGGCGCTCGAACGCCGCCTGACAGCGTCACGGGACGAGGAGTTCAGCGAGGCCTTGCGGCAGGTGGCGCGCATCGCGGGCTTCAGGCTCGAGACCCTGCTCCCATGAAACACTCGTAAAGGCGGACCTTTCCGCCTTCGCTAAAGCTATGGCGGACCCACCGTAGCCTTGGCGGAGGTGGGCGGGTCGGCCGGAACAGACCATGGAACAGTTCGCCAGTGGCTGGAAGCGCAACTACTACGGGAAAGGCGACGTCATCGTCTATCGCCTCGCTCGCGACGGGCGTGTGCCGGCGGGCACCAGCGCGGTGTTCGGCGCCAAGGTGCTGATGCTGCTCTATGGCGACGCGTTCTGGCCCACCTACACCACCGGCGACAACACCGGCCTCATCGCCACCGACTCGATGAAGAACTTCATCCAGCGCGAGACGATGCGGTTCGACGGCCACGACCTGGAGTCCTACTGCCGCTTTCTCGCCACGACCTTCCTGGCAAAGTATCCGCAGGTCGAAGGGCTGCAGGTGTCGGCCGAGGAGATTGCCTACGCGGGCGTGCCGGGCGGACCGGCGTTCACGCCGAGCGGCCCCGAACGGGGTTGGGCGCGCACCGAGATCACGGCGCCGGGCGCCATCGTGGAAACCGTGTCGGGACTGCGGGGGTTCAAGCTGTTGCGCCTGGGCGGCAGCGCCTTTCGCGGCTTCGTGCGCGACGAGTACACCACGCTGCCCGATCTCGAGAACCGGCCGCTGCACATGTGGCTCGACCTCGAGTGGCGGCACACGGATCCCAGCGCGGGATTCGACGGCGGCCAGACGACGCGGCGGGTGCGTCAGATGGTGCGCGACACGTTCGCGGCGTTCGAATCGGGCAGTATCCAGCAGTTGATCTACAAGATTGGCACCGCCCTGCTTCACGAGCTGACGTCGCTCCGCGAGGTGCACCTCGAGGCCACCAACCGCACGTGGGATACGATTGCCGAACAGGGCAACGTGCTCGGCGTCTATACCGACGCGCGCCCGCCCTACGGCTGCCTCGGCTTGCGCCTGACGCGGACGTCTTGAAAGGCCAATGAACCTTGCGATGAGTCACGTCGGCGACGGCCTTTCAAGACGTCCCGCCCGCACGAAGTGCGGGCAAGAAGACGCTGCTTTTAGCGAGGCGGAGCCACATGCTCGTCGGTCCGGGGCGGAGCCTCGCTAAATGCCGCGCCTCTCCACGCACGTCCTCGACACCGCCCGCGGCCGGCCCGCGGGCGGGATCCCCATCGAACTGCACCGGCTCGGCGACGGCGGCCGCACGTGCCTGGCGACGGCGGTGACCAACGCCGACGGCCGTACCGATACGCCGCTGCTCGTGGCCGACCATCTCGACGTCGGCACATACGAGCTGACGTTCCACGTGGGGGACTACCTGCGCCGCGCGGGTTCTGGCCTGCCCACCCCGCTGTTTCTCGACGACATCGTGGTGCGCGTGGGCATTGCCGAGCCCGACGGCAATTACCACATCCCGCTCCTGCTCGCCCCGCACGGCTACAGCGTCTACCGGGGGTCGTAGTGAACACCGTGGCCGCGCGCGCCACCGAAGCCGTTCGACGCTGTCGCGTCCTGGCCGGGTGCAGCGAGGCGTCCGGTGTGACGACGCGCACTTTCCTGTCGCCGCCGATGCGGGACGTCCACGCGCATGTGACCGAGTGGATGACAGCGGCGGGCATGGCGGTAACGGTAGACCACGCGGGAAACATTCGCGGCGTCTCTGACGGCGCCACAGCCGGCGGCGCGCGCCTCTTCGTGGGCTCACACCTCGATACCGTACCGCGGGCGGGCGCCTTCGACGGCGTGCTGGGCGTGATGCTCGGCATCGCGCTCGTCGAGTCGCTCGGCAGTCGGCGCCTGCCGTTTGCGATCGAGGTCGTGGGCTTCTCGGAAGAAGAAGGCGTGCGCTTCGGCGTGCCGTACATCGGCAGCCGCGCGCTCGCCGGCACGCTCGACCGCGACATCCTCGACCACCGCGATCCCCATGGCTGCACGGTCGCCGACGCCATTCGTGCATACGGCCTCGACCCGAGTCGCATCCCCGAAGCCGCCGCCGGCGACGCGATCGGATATCTCGAATTCCACATCGAGCAGGGGCCGGTGCTCGAGTCGCGCGGGTTGCCGCTGGGCGTGGTGAGCCGGATTGCCGGACAGACCCGCGTCATGCTCACGTTCACCGGGACCGCCGGCCATGCCGGTACCACGCCGATGCACCTGCGGCGTGACGCGCTGGCCGGCGCCGCCGAGTGGATTGCCGCCGTCGAGCGCGCGGCGTCACAGGTGCCTGATCTCGTGGCCACGGTCGGACGGATCGAGACGGAGCCCAACGCCACGAACGTCATCGCGGGCAGGTGCGTCGTGAGCCTCGATGTGCGCCATCGGGACAATCCGTCGCGCGTGCGGGCTGCCGCCGAGGCCGTGACGCTGGCGCGCGACATCGCCGCGCGCCGCGGGCTCACGCTCCACCACGAGGTCCGCCTCGACGAGCCGGCTCTCGCCATGGACATCGCCCTCACGGCGCTCCTCGAACGCGCGGTGTCCGACAGTGGTATTTCCGCTTCGAACGTGGTCAGCGGCGCCGGCCACGACGCGATGGTCCTGGGGCTGCGGATGCCGGTGGCGATGTTGTTCCTGCGGAGTCCTGGCGGCCTCAGCCACCACCCCGACGAGGCGGTGCACGACGACGACGTGGCGGCCGCCCTCGCCGCCGGACTGCGCTTCCTCGATCTGCTGGGCGCGGAACGATCATGAGCGGCATCGTGGTGCGTGGCGGCCGGCTGATCACGCCGGACGGTGAACGGAACGCCGACCTTTCCATCGAGGACGGCCGCATCGCCGCCATCGCAGAGGAGCTGCCGGGCGCCGAGACCGAGATCGACGCCCGCGGGCTGGTGGTGCTGCCCGGCGTTATCGACGTGCACCTGCATTTCAACGAGCCGGGCCGCGCCGACTGGGAAGGCGCCGCCACCGGAAGCCGCGCGCTGGCCGCCGGCGGCGGGACGGTGTTCTTCGACATGCCGCTCAACTCGACGCCGTGCACCGTCAACGGCCGCGAAGTGGACCACAAGCGCGAGGCGCTCGAGGCCGCGTCGATCGCCGACTTCGGCCTCTGGGGCGGGCTGGTGCCAGGCTCGGTTCCCGAGATGGCGGAGATGGCCGCCAAGGGCGTCGTCGGCTTCAAAGCGTTCATGTGCGACTCCGGTCTGCCGGAGTTTCCCCGCGCCGACGACTCGACGCTCCTCGACGGCCTGCGCGAGGCCGCGCGCCTCGACCTGCCGGTGGCCGTGCACGCCGAGAGCGACGAGATGGTGCGGCAACTCGCGCAGCAGACGACGGCGCGCACGGCGCGCGCGTTTCTCGACTCGCGTCCCGTCGCCGCCGAGGTCGAGGCCATCGAACGCGCCGTGCAGCTCGCCGCCGACGCGCACGCCAAACTGCACATCGTGCACGTCAGCTCCGGCCGCGGCGTCGCGGCAGCGCTCGCGGGCCGGGCGCGCGGCGTGGACGTGTCGATCGAGACCTGCCCGCACTATCTGTTTTTCGTGGACGACGACCTCGAACGGCTGGGCACCGTGGCCAAGTGCGCGCCGCCGTTGCGAGCGGCCGCGGAACAGGAGGCGCTATGGGAGGCGCTCGAGGCCGGGCACGTCGATATCGTCGCGTCCGATCACTCGCCCACGCTGCCTGCCCTGAAAGCGGGCGACGTGTTCGCGGCGTGGGGCGGCATTGCCGGCGTGCAGAGCACGCTGCCGGTGCTGCTGAGCGCCGGATGTCATGTCCGCGGCCTGCCGCTCACGCGCCTCGTGTCGCTGCTGGCCGCCGAGCCCGCAACGCGGTTCCGGATCGCACGCAAGGGCCGGCTGGCCGTGGGCGGCGACGCCGACCTCGCGATCGTCGATCTCGACGAGCGGCACGCGCTGCGGGTGTCGGACCTGCACCAGCGGCACAAGATCACCCCGTACCTCAAGGCCACGTTCCGCGGCCGCGTGCGGCGGACGCTGCGGCGCGGCGATACCATCTTCCTCGACGGACGCATCACCAATCAGGAGAAAGGCAGGCTCGTGCGGCCCAACGCGACATGACAATTCACACCCGCAGCGCCAATTCGAACGACCATCGCCTGCAGACACCCGAGACGTTCGTCCGCGCGGCGCTGCCCGGCATGCGCCACGCGACGGCGATCGTGCACGCCTCCCCCGCCGGCGGCGCCCGGTTCGTGCAGTACACCGCGGAGTTCGAGCCCGGCGGGTCTCTTGCGGCGTCGGGCGACCAGCGTTTCGTCTACGTGCTTGACGGTCACCTCACGGCCGGCGGGGCGCGTCTCGGCGCGGGCGATTTCGCGTACGTGGCCGCGGGCGCCGACACTCCGGTGTCGACCGAGGTCGCCTGCCGCGCCGCCGTGATCGAGAAACCGTACGAAGCAATCGGGGGCAGGCCCCCTGCCAGCTTCACCGGCCGTGAATCTCAGGTGGCTCCCACTCATCTCGCTGACGACCGCTGGCTCACGGTCCGCGCGCTGATCCCCGACGACAATGCCTTCGACTTTCGCGTCAACACGATGACGTTCGAGCCAGGCGCGGCACTGCCCGCGGTCGAGATCCACGTCATGGAACACGGTCTGCTCATGCTCGAAGGCGGCGGCATCTATCGGCTCGGCTCGCAGTGGTATCCGGTCGAGGCGGGCGATTTCATCTGGATGGACCGCTACTGCCCGCAGTGGTTCGGTGCCATCGGCAAACAGGTGGCGAAGTATCTGATCTACAAGGACTGGGATCGCTACCCGCGATGATGCCCACCGCGCGACTCGACGGGCTGCGGGTCGACGGGGACCGCCTCGCGCGCGAGCTCGACACCCTGGCGGCGTTTTCCGACGCGCCGGCTCCAGCCGTGACTCGGGTCGTGTTTGGTGAGACCGATCGGAAAGCACGCGAGTATGTCACGTCGCTCTGCGCCGAGGCGTCGCTGGCGGTCAGGACCGACGCCGTTGGCAACACGTTCGCTCGATGGCGCGGTACGTCGCCGGACTTACCGGCCGTGGCGACCGGGTCCCACATCGACGCCATTCCCAACGCCGGGCGCTTCGACGGCACCGTTGGCGTGCTCGGCGGTCTCGAAGCGATCCGCGCGCTCCAGCGGGGATTCACGCCGCGACGCTCCATCGAGCTGGTTTTGTTTACGTCGGAAGAGCCAACCCGATTCGGGATCGGCTGCCTCGGCAGCCGGCTGCTGTCGGGTGCGCTCGATCCGGTGGTGGATGACACGCTGCGCGATGCCGACCAGGGCACGCTGAAGGCCTGCCGGACGGCGGCCGGGTTCAGCGGCGCGCTGGCCTCGGTGCGGCTGTCCGAGGGCACCTACTCCGCGTTCGTCGAGCTGCACATCGAGCAAGGGCCGCTGCTCGAGGCCGAGAAGCTCGACATCGGGGTCGTGACGGCGATCGCCGCCCCGGCGAGCCTGCGCATCCACATCGAAGGACAGGGCGGCCACGCCGGCGCCGTGCTCATGCCCGATCGCCACGACGCGTTCCTCGCCGGGGCCGAGATCGCGCTCGCCGTCGAAGCCGCCGCGCGCGCGACCGGCTCTATCGACACCGTCGGCACCGTGGGCGTGTGCCACGTCTTTCCCGGCGCGGTCAACAGCGTGCCCTCTCGCACTACGCTCGAGGTCGACGTGCGCGACATCGAGCGCGCGCGGCGCGATGATGTCCTGTCGGCGATTCTCGAGGCGTCCCAGGCGATTGCCGCGCGGCGTGGCGTCACGGTTCGGGTCGAAACGCTCAATGCCGACCCGCCGGCGATCTGCGCGCCGGCGATCGTCGGCGCGGTGACGTCAGCATGTCAGGCACATGCCGTGAGCCATCGCACGATGATCAGCCGTGCCTACCACGACTCGCTGTTCATGGCGCGCGTCGCGCCGACTGGCATGATCTTCATTCCCTGCCGCGGCGGAGTGAGTCACAGGCCGGACGAATATGCGTCGCCGGCGGCCATTGCGAACGGCACGGCGGTCCTCGCGCGAACGCTGGCGGCGCTGGCGCACCGTACGTAGAGGCGCACCTAAAGGTGCG
>DASYRM010000208.1:0-3855 GCA_036004405.1 Vicinamibacterales bacterium | reverse complement strand
AGAACGACTTATGCAAATCAACGCCGATATACTCTCGAACCATGGGCTGTCCTCCACTTCACAGCCCGGAGCATGCGTTTTTGAGCGTTCGCATTATCTCCGGCTGTGATTGGGCGACGGCCCTTTCATCTGATCAGAGAGCTCCGCCATCTCCGCCCTCTCTGCCTCTCAGGCGGCCGTCAGAAGCACCGGGCGGCTGCTGGTAATGATCAGCGTGTGCTCGTGGTGCGCGGCCAGGCTCCCGTCGCGGGTGCGCATGGTCCAGCCGTCGGCGTCCTGCGTCACCGATTCGCGGCCGGCGCAGATGATCGGCTCGATGGTCAGCACCAGCCCCTCGGTGAGCTCGTCCTGCAGCCACGGGTCGAAGTGGTTCGGCACGCTCGGCGGCTCGTGGATGGTGCGGCCGATGCCGTGACCGGTGAGGCTGCGAATCACCGTGAAGCCTTCCGCCCGCACCACGCGCTCCACCACGCGCCCAATCTCACGCACCTTGCGGCCGGCGGTCGCCACCTCGAGCGCCGCCTCGAACGCTCGCTCGGCACAACCTACGAGGCGCTGCGCAGCGGGCGTCCCGTCCCCGGCGATGACGGTTCGCGCCGCATCGGCCATGTAGCCACCGCGCTCCACGGTCACGTCGAGCTTCACGACGTCGTCGCGCTCGATGCGCCGCGGGCCTGGCACGCCGTGCACCACCTCGTCGTTCACGCTGATGAGGACGGTGCCGGGAAACCCGTACACGAGCGCGGGCGCCGAGCGGGCGCCGTGCGCGGCAAAGACGCGGGCGGCCACGGCGTCGAGATCGGCGGTCGTCACTCCAGGGCACACCGCCGCAGCCAGCGCTTCGAGCGTCAGACGGACGACGCTTCCGGCGGCTTCGAGCCCGCGCCGGTCGGTATCGTTTTGGATGGACACACGATCCTTCCCGGGCAGGTCTAAAGACCTGCCCCTACGTACTCCGCTCTATTCCGGCGTCTTGCGCAGCCGCACGTCCACTTCGCGTTCGACGTAACGCCATTCGGGCGTTTCGCGCAGACGGTGCAGCAGCTCGTCGAACGGCACCGCATCGGCAGGCGTGAATTCGAACCAGGTCAGGAAATCGAACGGCGGGTTCTCCGCCAGGTCGCGACAGTGATGGAGCCGCCGCGCGACTGCCGGCAGGTAGTCGAGCCCGATGCGGATGTGTGCCGACGACTCTTCGAACACTTCGCGACGCTCGTCCTGGGTGAGCGCCCACCACGCGGCGGACTTGCGAATGGGAATGAACGCCGCGGCGGTCGCCTCGGGCCGGCCCAGCTCGGGCTGCGCGGCCACCAGCCTCGTCTTCTCGGCGCGGGTCACGTAGCGCTCGTGGCTGGTCACCCCACGAAGCGCCCACCCGCTGCCCTGCTCCGCCGGCACCTCGCCGGGCACGATGCGCAGCCGGTCCACGGCCTCGAGCCCTTCGCCGCCCACTTCGCGAATCGAGGTGACTTCCCACGGCCCGGCATTGCCGCCGATGAAGGTGAAGAGGCGCGCGTTGTGAGTCATCCCTTTCTAGTATCGTTGCAGAAAAGCCAGAAGCGAACGGTTGAAGAGCTCGGCCTGTTCCCAGAACGTCGAGTGGCCGGCGTCGGGCACGGCGATCGTCTCGGCACCGCGCACGTGATCGGCGAAGAGGCGCATCACCGGCGGCGGCGCGTAGAGGTCGGCACCGCCGCTGATGAGCAGGGTCGGCACGCGGATCGTCTCGAGCCGCGCGAAGGTCACTCGGTTCTTGAACGTTTGCGGCGACGGCAGCGGGCGCGCCAGGCGGCTCTGCCGTGAGAGCTCCACCCAGCGGGCGGTCCCCGCCGCGTCGGCCGCGCGGTACACCGGCCCCAATTCGCGCACCTCCACCGGCAGCGCGTCGAACTGCGGCGACGGCCGCAGCCGCCGGCCCAGCGCCAGATACTCCTCGTCCTGCACGCCGCCGATGCTGTTGGCAACGGTCAGGCTGCGCAGCCGGTCGGGAAACGACAGGGCGTAGTCGAAGGCGACGAAGCCTCCGGCGGCCGTGCCCACGAGATGAAAGCGCTCTACACGCAGCAGGGCGAGCAGCCCCTGCACATCGTCGGCCGCCGTGCCCGGCGCGGCGCCGTCGTCGAGCTCGGATCGCCCCCACCCCACACGGTCGAAGGCAATGACGCGGTAGCCGGCAGCCCGCAGCGCCGGCAGCTGGCGCTCCCACATCAGGATGCTGCCGCTGGCAGCGTGGAGGAGCACCACCGGCGTCCCTGTCCCGCCCGTGTCGACGTACCAGAGCCGGCGGCCGGGAAGCGTGGCAAACGCCCCGGCGGGCTCGCGGTCCTGGGCGGCCACGAACGCGCCGAACAGGCTGGTGCACGCGACGAGGATGACGAGCGCGCGCCGCAGCATCACGCCTCGAGAAACGCCGCGTCTTCGACGCATTTGAGGAACTCCGTCACGGCCTGCCGCGGGTCGAGCTGTCCGAGGGTCACGCTGGTTTCGAGCACTTCGAGCTTGGCGCGCGCGCTCTGCGCCCGCCCGATGTTCTGCTCGATGTTGTTCGACTTCAAGAGCTGGGTCGCCACCGTGGCCATGATCGAGGCCGCCGAAGCGGCGCCGCACAGCAGCCGCCACGAGGGCGAGGTGAGCCCCATCGCCATCGTCAACCATGCGGTGAAAGGCTGCCCGCCGACGGCCGGGCCGACGGTCAACGCCGCCGCCAGGCTGCCGCCGACGATCGTCGTGTTGAGCAGCCGGCGCTTCCGCGGTACGGCAGTGGCGAGAAAGCGATCGACCTCCGCGCGCTTGGCGCGGATGCGGCCGAGGATGTCGTCGCTGGACACGGCGTTCATCGGGCGGCTCCCTGTTTACAATGCGAGCTCTTCGGCGGTGAACTCGACGATGAGCGGCGTGGCCTGCCCGAAGTCGCTGTAGCGGATCCACCGCGGCCGCACGCGGAAGTATGTCAGGCCCGGCCAGCTCAGACGATCGCGGCCATCGGGATAGACGCCGTAGTACACCTCCGTCACGCGCTCGCGCTCCTCGCCCGCCGGTTCGTCGGCGACACCTTCGTACTGGACCGTCCGCTCGTCACCCGGCATCAGGCCTCCCATGACGAGCGCGATGGCGGGGTTGCTCCGCAGATGGCCCGCCTTCCGAGACGACCCCAGCGTGTCGAACACCACTTCGAACCGATCGGTCACGGCGATGCCGACGACCGCGGCCTGCGGCGCCGCCGCGGCGCCGACCGACGCCTGCACCGCCACGCGGTGCGTGCGCATGAACGCCAGCAGCTCGCGCGGGCTCATGGCCGCGCCCGCCGCCTGGCGCTCGACGAGGTCTTGCGCTCATTCACGAGGGCACTCCGCCGGCCGTACGACCCGCACGCCACGCGCCGATCACGAAGCCCAGAATGCCGACGAGCGGTCCGATGACGAAGGCGCCCGTCATCGCGGCTTCCACGTCGCGATCGAACGTGTTCGACGACATCTGCGACACGAGCCAGCCTCCCCCGAACGCACCGCAGAGATAGCCGACGAATCCCCACAGGACTCCGAACCCGACGCGACGCAGCATGTTGCCCCCGTTCGCTAGCTTACAGATGGCGCTCGGCGTCGCGCCAGAGATCGGCGGCGAACGTGTCCGCGGGCACGGGCCGGGCCATCGCCGCCGCCTGCCCTGCCCACACCTGCATGCGGTGATGATCGCCGGCGGCCGCCCCCGCGTCCTTCATGGCCGAGGTCAATCCGCGCTGCACCGGATACGGCGCCGGCGCGGGCGCGCCGGCGGCCGCGGCCGCGCGCACGTAATCGGTGGCAATCGACCGCCCGAGACGGCCCGTGAAGGCGCGCGTCGGCACCGTGTCCTCGG
>DASYRM010000207.1:0-10632 GCA_036004405.1 Vicinamibacterales bacterium | reverse complement strand
GGCTACTACACCCAGAAGTCGACGGGCGGCAACCTGGTCTTCGGGGTCCCGGTGGCCAACTTCAGCCGGATGTTCTTCAACTACTCGTACGAGACCACGCGGATCGGCGATCTCAACGAGGCGCTCATCGATCAGTCGTGCCTGCTGCGCTCGACGGGGTGCTCGATCATTTCGTCGGTCGGCGATCTCGGGGCGCTGACGCCGACGCAGGTGGACATCCTGCGCCGCAACCCGTTCGTCTACGACTCGCTGCTGGTGGGACAGGGCGGATCGCGCTCGATCAGCAAGGTGACGCCCAGCTTCGTCCACAACACGGTGGACAACCCGATCTTCCCGTCCACCGGACGCCGGCTCACGGCGTCGATGGACCTGGCAGTGCTGGGCGGCAACACCCACTTCTACAAGCCGCGCCTCGAGGGCATCATGTTCTTCCGCCACACGGCGAAGACCTCCTTCGGCTTCCGCGGTCAGGCGGAGTACATCGCCCCGCTCGGCGACAGTTCCTGCGTGGTGATTCCGCCGGCCACGACCTGCGCGCCCTCGCTGCCGATTTTCGAGCGGCTCTTCCTCGGCGGCGAATACAGCGTGCGCGGCTACGACATCCGCTCGATCGGTCCCACCGTGCCGGGGTCGCCGATCGTGCTCGGCGGCAACAAGAGCCTGCTCTTCAACGCGGAGTACATGTTCTCGATCGCCAGCCAGGTGCGCATCGTGGCGTTCTACGACGCCGGCCAGGTGCGCAACTTCGGCGAGAAGTTCCTGTGGAAGGAAGATTTGACGCGGACGACATCGATCGTGCCGCCGCTGCTCGATCCGTTCGCCTCGAGCGGCCTGATCGATCCGAACGCACCGACGACGTTCACCGAGATCATCGGACGCACCAGCGCCTTCAAGACCTCGACGGGTCTCGAGCTGCGCTTCTTCATGCCGGTGCTGAACGTGCCGTTCCGGCTGATCTACTCGTTCAACCCGCAGCGGGGCGGGGTGCTCGACAACAACCTGCGGCCGGCGAAGCAGACCACGTTCCGCTTCGCTGTCGGCACGACGTTCTAGGCTTAAGGCTTAAGCTGGCAAGTGTCAGTAGTGCGTGATGGTGAGCTGGTACGCAGTGGCCTGCGTCAGCGCGCCGGCGTCGTAGACGCGCACGCAGTAGTTGCCGGTCGCCGTCGCCGAGGCGGTGAGCGTGACGCCGACGGTGGCTTTGTCGTTGGCGAGCGTCGGCGCGCCGACGGTGCACACCAAGCCATTCCAGGTGCCGAGGCTCACGCCGAGGGTGGCATCGGAGGGTTCGAGGGCCGTCAGCGTGGCGGTCACCGTGCCCGCCGTCTGCACGACGAAGGGCTGGGTCACCGCGCCGTTGACCGTCACGCTGCCTTCGAAGGTCTCGGTGACCTGGGTCGGGGTCGTCTGATCGGGGTTGGTGATGGGGTCGGACCCGCAGCCGGCGGCGAGCGTCGCGGCCAGCAGCGCCGGGCCGCAGAGCCCGCGCAGCACGCGGCCCCGGGGCCGGAGGCGAAATAGAGAATGCATTCGGTTAGGTGTCTCCCGCATGGGCAGGCGCAATCGGTTGATCTTACTTGGCAGGTACGGCTGGAGTAAAATTGGCATCAGTCCATTGGACGCGCGTTCGTAGAGCCGGGTCTGCAGGACCCGTCCGGACGCAGGAGAAAGGACCAACGTTGATGAGAGTGTTAGCCGCGGCTTTGGCGGTCAGCATGCTGCTGGCGGCTTCCGAGACCTTTGCGCAGGCGCCCGCCCCGGCCCGGCCCGCCGGACAGGCCCCCGCGCCGGCCGCGCCGCGCCCCGCGGCCCCGGCCCCCGCACCAGCGGCGGCGGCTCCGGCTGCGCCGCTCGTCAAGTTCCAGGACGGGCTGAAGTACGCCTACATCCGCATCGATCGCATCGCCGCCGAATCGGGCGAGGGCAAGGCGCTCAACGAGCGTGTCAAGGCGCTCAACGACCAGAAGGTGCGCGAGCTGAACGAGAAGAACAAGGCGCTGCAGTCGGTGCAGCAGAAGCTCGAGTCGGGCGGCAGCGTGCTGAACGACGCCGCGCGCGCCCAGCTGCAGGCCGAGGTCGAACGGCAGCAGCGCGACATCCAGCGCTTCACCGAGGATGCCCAGCAGGATCTGCAGGGGCTGCAGCAGCAGCTCCAGGAGGAGTTCACCAAAAAGCTGAACCCCATCCTCGACAAGGTGGCCAAGGAGAAGCAGGTCCACATGGTGTTCAACGCCACCGAGAGCGGTCTCGTGTGGGCCGATCCGAGCATGGACCTGACCTCCGACATCATCAAGGCGCTCGACACCGCGTCGCCGGCGCCCGCGACGGCCAAGCCGGCCGCGCCCGCGGCAAAGTAGCGCCGCGCGTGTTCAGCTTTTCGGCGCCGCCGGGAGCCGTCGCTCCCGGTGGTCCGTTCTTGCCCGCCGTCGCGTCAGCGAGGGCGGGCGTTTTCGTGACCACGTGACACGCGACGCCACTGCGGCTCCCGACCTGACGGCGCTCCAGGCGCGCCACTTCTACCGCTATCCCTCTCGCCTCGTTGACAGCATCGTCGACTACGACCCGGGCCGGCGCCTGGTCGCCCTGAAGCAGGTCACCGTCAACGAAGAATTCTTCCAGGGGCATTTCCCCGGGCTGCCGCTCATGCCCGCAGTGCTGCAGATCGAAGCGCTGTCGCAGGCTGCAGCCGCGCTGGTGCTCGAGCACACCGGCCTGCCCACGGCACGCGTGGCGCTGCGCGGCATCACCGGCGGCAAGTTCCGCCGCGGCGTCGTCCCCGGCGATCATCTCCGGCTCGAGCTCACCCTGCAGCGATCGCGCACGCGGCTGGCCGTGGTGCAGGCGTCGGCCTTCGTGGGCGACGACGTCGTGGCCGAAGCCACGCTGCTGCTGGCCATCGATCCGGGCCCCGCGGCGGTCCACCCCACGGCCATCGTGCACGCCGGGGCGCGCGTCGGGCGGGGCTCCATCATCGGCCCACACTGCGTCATCGGCCCCGACGTCACCATCGGCGAGCGCTGCCGGCTCGGCGCCTCGGTGGTGGTGGACGGCATCACCACCATCGGCGACGAGACCGAGATCTTCCCGATGGCGTCGATCGGCCTGGCCCCGCAGGATCTCAAGTACCACGGCGAGCCGACGCGGCTCACCATCGGGCGCCGCAACACCTTTCGCGAGTTCGTCACCATCAACCGCGGCACCGAAGGCGGCGGCGGCGAAACCCGCATCGGCGACGGCAACCTGTTCATGGCCTACGTCCACGTGGCGCACGACTGTCACGTGGGCAGCGAGACCATCTTTGGCCCGCACGCCACGCTGGGCGGTCACGTCAGCGTGGACGATTTCGCCAACATCAGCGCCGGGTCGGCCGTGCACCAGTTCTGCCGCGTCGGCCCGTACGCGTTCGTCGGCGGCTATTCCGTGGTGACCAAGGACGCGCTGCCGTATGCGCGCACCATCGGCAGCCGGCCCGCGCGCGTGTTCGGCGTCAACAGCATCGGGCTGTCGCGCCGCGGCTTCACGCCCGACACCGTCAGCCAGCTCAAACGCGCCTATCGCTATCTGCTGCAATCGAAGCTGAATACCAGCCGGGCGCTGGGCGCGATCGAGAAGGATCCCGGCCTCACGGCCCGCGAGGTGCGATCCCTCGTCGAGTTCATCCGCACGTCGAAGCGCGGCGTCATCCTGCGGCGGCCGACCCGGCGAGCCGAGGAGCTCGTGGCGGAGGAGTAGGGCCGGCATGCGACTGGGGCTCATCGCCGGCAACGGTACCTTTCCATTCCTCGTCCTGGCCGCGGCGCGCGCCCAGGGGCACGAGGTGACGGTGGTGGCGGCCAAGGAAGAGGCGTTTCCCGAACTGAACGGCGCCGCCACGCGCCACGGTGCGGCCATTCACTGGATTTCGCTGGGTCAGCTCGGGACCTGCATCCGGCTGCTGCAGGAGGCTGGCGTGACTCACGCCGTGCTGGCCGGTCAGGTCAAACACAACAAGATCTTCAGCGGCGGCATCGTCCCCGACATGACGTTCCTGTCGGTGCTGACGCGGCTGGTCTCCCGCAACACGGACGGCTTGATTGGCGCCGTCGCCGACCTGCTGCTCGACCGCGGCATCGAGCTGATCGATTCCACTTCGCTCCTCACGCCGCTGCTGGCGCGCGCCGGCGTGCTGACCTCGCGGGCCCCGAGCGACGACGAGCGCCAGGACTTCGACGTGGGATACCGCGTCGCCGACACCATCGCGGGGCTCGACGTCGGCCAGACCGTCGCGGTGAAGACGCGCGCCATCGTGGCGGTGGAGGCGATGGAAGGGACCGACGAGGTCATTCAACGCGCCGGGCAGATTGCCGGCCACGGCGTTCGAGTGGTGAAGGTGGCCAAGCCGAAGCAGGACATGCGGTTCGACGTGCCCGTGATCGGGATTGCCACCATCGAGGCGATGCGGGCGGCCGGCGCCACCGCGCTGTCGATTGACGCCGGCAAGACGCTGGTGCTCGACGGCCCCGCGGTGTTCGCGGCGGCCGACGCCGGTGAGATCGCGGTGTTCGGACGGGCGCGTGCCTGACCTGCGCCCCGGCCCGGCGGGCCGGCCACTCCGGGTAGCGGTGATCGGGGTCGGCCACCTGGGCCGCCATCACGCGCGCCTGCTGGCGGACATGGCCGGCGTGGATCTCGTGGCGATTGTCGATACGGCGCCGGGGCGCGCCGCCGAGGTTGCCGGCATTCACGGCGGGGAAGCCCTCGAGGATTGGCGCGAGATCCGAGGGCGCGTCGACGCCGTGACGATTGCCGTCCCGACCGAATCGCACACCGAGATCGCCGTCGGCTGCATCGACGCCGGCGCCGCCGTGCTGGTGGAGAAGCCGCTGGCCAGCTCGGTGGCCGACGCGACGCGCATCGTGGACGCGGCCGCACTCCGCGGCGTGGTGTGCGCCGCCGGGCATTCCGAGCGCTTCAATCCCGCGGTAGCGGCGGCACTGCCGCATATCGCCGACCCGCGCTTCATCGAAGTCCACCGGCTCGGGGCGTTTCCGGACCGCAGCCTCGACGTGGACGTCATCTTCGACCTGATGATTCACGATCTCGATCTGCTGCTCGCCGCGGTCGGCTCCGAGGTGGTGGACATCGAGGCGGTGGGCGTCAACGTGCTCACGCCCAAGACCGACATCGCCAACGCCCGGCTCCGGTTTGCCTCGGGGTGCATCGCCAACCTGACCGCGAGCCGGATCAGCCGCGACCGCGTACGCAAGGCGCGGTTCTTCCAGCGGGCGTCGTACGTCTCGATCGACTTTGCCGCGCGGGAGGTGGAGGTGTACCGTCTGGTCGCGGGCGACGGGCGCCCCTCGATCGAAGGCGGACGCCTCACGGTCGCCGACGAGGAGCCGCTGCGGCGCGAGCTCACCGACTTCGTGCACGCGGTGGTCGAGGGTCGCGCCCCCAGCGTCACCGCGGCGGCCGGCCGCGACGCCTTGACGCTCGCGACACGCGTCGCGGATGCGATGAGCAGCGGTCGTTAGGAGCCGCAGGAGAAGGACAACCATGATTGCCGCTTCCCCCTTCGATCAGTATCTGGACCACATCGTCGCCGGCGGCGACCTCGAGCCCTCCGTCGTCGAAGCGCTCGCGTCGAGCCCCGACATTCTCCCGGCCGGCATGCTGGCCGACGCGCTCAAGCGCCGCCTGCACGGGGCGCGGGTGACCTACGTGCGCGTCGCCGTCTGTGCCTTCGACCGTTCGTTCGCCGACGCGGTGCCGCCAGCGGCGGGCGAGGTGCGCATCAGCGGCGCCCCCGACACGCTCGACATCGCGCTCAGCGCCATCGGCAGCGCCCGGGCGGTGGCGGGGTCGCGCGCATTGACGGGATTCTCGTGGACCGACGTGGAGCGCTTCGCGGCCGCGGCCAACGAGCGCCCGGTCATCGTGCTGACCCGGCTGCGCGACGCGGGGCTGGAAGGCCTGGCCGTCGTCGCGCTCGACACCGTGGGCGAGCCGGCCGCCGCCGTCGAAGCGATGGCCAAGGCCGGCTTCGAGCGCGTCCGTCTCCATCTGTCGAAGCCGCATGCCGGCAGTCCAGCCGCTTTCTGGCTCGCCATCGGGGCGCTGCAGCAGCGCTTCCCGATCATCGAGTCGATCAACCCGCTGCCGCTGTCGCTGAGTGCCTTCAAGCCGACCACCGGCTACGAGGACGTGAAAGCCGTGGCCATCGCGCGTCTGGCGGCCCCTCGAGTGCCGCACATCCAGGTGGACTGGCTCCGCTACGGCCCCAAGCTCGCGCAGGTGGCCCTGACCTTCGGCGCCGACGACGTGGACGGCGTGTCGGCGTCGGATGACGCGCCCGAAGGCCGGCGCCGCGCGCCGCTCGAAGAGATTCGCCGCAACGTGGAAGCGGCGGGCTTCGAGCCGGTCGAGCGCGGCGGTCGCGCCGCGGCACCGACCGCATGAGCGTGCGGATCGGTGCGGTTGGGTATCTCAATGCCAGGCCGCTCACCTGGGCCCTCGACCGCAATCCCGGCCGCTGGACGATGCGCTACGACCTGCCGGCCGTCTGCGCCAGCCTGCTGCAGGCGGGGCAGGTAGACCTCGGCCTCACGCCGTCGATCGAGTACCTGCACGCACCCGACTATCGCTTCGTGCCGGGGATCGGCATCGGCGCGCGAGGACCGGTCACCTCGGTTGCCATCTTCGCGAAGAAGCCGATCACCGACGTCCGGACGATCGCGCTCGACACCAGTTCCCGCACCTCGGTGGCGCTCACGCGGGTGCTGTGCCACGACTGGTTCAAGATCGCGCCTGCGTTCGTGCCGCAGGGGCCGAGTCTCGAGGCGATGACCGCCACGCATGACGCGGCGCTCCTCATCGGCGACCCCGCGCTCGAGGCCGATGCGGCCGCCCTGGGCCTCACGAAGATCGACCTCGGCGAGACCTGGCTGGCCATGACCGGACTGCCGTTCGTCTTTGCGGCCTGGACGGGGCGGGCGGGCGCGCTCACCGCGGACGACGTGCAGGCGCTGCAGGCGGCGCGCGACGAGGGGCTGGCCAATGTCCCGGCCATTGCCGAGGAATATGCCCCCGACGACCCGCCACGGGCGGCCCGGGCCGCCATCTACCTAAGGGATAATGTGCGCTACGGGCTTGGCCCGGAGGAAGTGGCGGGGCTGCAGCTGTTCCTGGACCGCGCCGCCGCCCTCGGCCTGGCGCCGCGGCGCGACGTGGAGTTCTTCTGACGGTGGAATCTAGCGTGGGCTCTGACGTGACTATCGAACAGCTGGCGGACAAGGTCGCCGACGGCGGCCGCGTGGATCGCGCCGAGGCGCTGCGGCTCTATCGCGAGGCGCCGGCGATGCTGCTCGGGTGGCTCGCGGACGGCATCCGCGCCCGCAAGCACCCGTCACGCACGGTCACCTACATCATCGACCGCAACGTCAACTACACGAACCTGTGCGTGGCGCGCTGCAACTTCTGCGCGTTCTACCGCACGGTGGGATCGCCGGACGGCTACGTGCTGGGGTTCGAGGAGATCCTCGCCAAGATCCAGGAGACCATCGATCTGGGCGGCAATCAGCTGCTGCTGCAGGGCGGCCACAACCCGGACCTTCCGATTCAGTGGTACGAGGATCTGTTCCGCACCATCAAGGCGAAGTATCCCGACTTCAAGCTGCACGCGCTGTCGCCGCCCGAGGTCCTGCACATCTCACGGCTGAACGGCCTGACGACGCGCCAGGTGATCGACCGGCTGATCGCGGGCGGGCTCGACAGCATCCCCGGCGGCGGCGCCGAGATTCTGGTGGACCGGGTCCGTAAGGCGCTCAACTGCTACTCGAAGGCGAGCGCCGACGAGTGGATCGACATCATGCGCGAGGCGCACCAGGCCGGCCTGCGCACCACCGCCACCATGATGTACGGCACGGTGGACACCGACGAAGACCGCATCGAGCACATGCTGCGGCTGCGCGATCTGCAGGACGAGACCGGCGGCTTCACGGCGTTCATCACCTGGAGCTATCAGCCCGAGCACACCGAGCACGGCGGCTACGAAGCGACCGGCGTGGACTATCTGCGGACGCTCGCAATCGCGCGCATCGTCCTCGACAACTTCGACAACCTGCAGGCGTCGTGGGTGACGCAGGGCGGCAAGGTGGGGCAGTTGAGCCTGGCCTACGGCGCCAACGACATGGGCAGCGTGATGATCGAGGAGAACGTCGTGCGGGCGGCCGGGGCCAGCTACTGCATGGACGAGGTCGAGATCGTCAGCAACGTCGAAGCGGCGGGCTTCGTGGCCAAGCGCCGCAACATGCACTACGAAGTCCTCGGGGATCCGGTGTTCCGCGAGCGCGACGTGCCGCGGATGCTGGCGCTCGCCACCGCCCGCGCCGAGGGCGACACCTCGGTGCCCGAGGAGCTGAAGAACTATCCGGCGCGCAGCCGCACCGGCAAAGCCCTCCGACTTGCTCAGTAGCATCCGGGCCGACTGGGTCCTGCCGATCGCCGGCCCGCCGCTCCAAGGCGGCTCGGTCACCATCGAGGACGGCCGGATCGTCGCGGTCGAACCGACCGCGCCGCCTGGCGCGATCAACCTCGGCCGCCGCGTGCTGATGCCGGGCCTCGTCAACGCGCACACCCATCTGGAGCTGTCCTACCTGCGCGGCCGGATTCCGCGCGCGGCGCGCTTCACCGATTGGGTGCGGCCGCTGCTGGCCGCCCGCCAGACGCCGCCAGACCCGGCGGAGGTCGAGGCCTGCGCCACCGAAGCGGTCGGCGAGGCGGTGGAAAGCGGCACCGTGCTGTTCGGCGATGTCAGCAACGCTCTGGGGGTCTTGAGCGCGCTGCGTGAGTCGCGGATGGCGGCGCGCGTGTTCTACGAGCTGCTGGGGTTCAACAGTTCGCAACCCGACGCGCACGTGGCCGAGGCGCGCGTCCGCGTCGACGCCGAGCAGCGGGCGGCCGCTGATGACGGGCTCGAGATCCGATTCAGCGTGGCCCCGCATGCGCCGTACTCGGTCTCGCCGGCGCTGTTCGACGCCATCGGTCGCGACACCCGTGCCCACGGCTCGCCGACGACCGTGCACCTGGCGGAAGGGCAGGAGGAAGTGCAGCTCCTGGCCGATGGCACGGGCCCGTGGCGCGCCCTGCTCGAGACGCTCGGCGTCTGGAGCGACGCGTGGCAGCCGCCGGCGGCATCGCCGGTCGCGTATCTGCAGCAGCGTGGGTTTCTGAACGCGGCGACCCTGATCGTCCATGGGGTGCAGTGCACGGGCGCGGACATCGCGCGTGTTCGCGACATCGGAGCGACGCTCGTGTCCTGTCCGCGCAGCAACGCCTATGTCGGTGCCGGCGAGCCGCCGCTGGCCGACTTCTATGCCGCTGGAGTGCCCGTCGCGTTCGGTACCGACAGCCTGGCAAGCGTGGCGGATCTGAATCTCTTCAGCGAGCTCGCCGAAGCGCGCCGTCTGGCGCCCGAGGTGCCGGCACGGCGCCTGCTCGAGAGCGCCACGCTCATCGGGGCGCGCGCCCTGGGATTCGAGCGCGACTACGGCAGCCTGGAGCCGGGAAAGCGCGCGGCGCTGGTCAGCGTCGGCGTGCCGGGCGGCGTGACCGATGTGGAAGAATACCTGCTGTCCGGCCTCACTACCGAGATGAGGTGCGAGATGCCGTTCCCGCCGCCGCAGGCATGACCAGACTCGCGACCTACCTCTCGTTCGTCCGCTTCAGCCACTCGGTGTTCGCGCTGCCGTTCGCGCTCACCGGGGCGCTGCTGGCGTGGCGCACGCAGCCGTTCTCCTGGACGCAGGTGGCGTGGATCGTCGTCTGCATGGTCAGCGCGCGCAGCGCCGCCATGGGGTTCAACCGGGTGGTGGACGCGCACTTCGACGCGCTCAACCCGCGGACGTCGATGCGCGAACTGCCGCGCGGCGCGATGACGCGGCGCGAGGGCGTCGTCTTCGTGCTCATGTCGTCGGCGATCTTTCTCTTTGCCGCCACGCGCCTGGGCTGGGTGTGCGGCGTCCTGGCGCCGGTGGCGCTGGCGATCGTCTTCTGGTATTCGCTCGCCAAGCGCGTCACGGCGTACACCCAGCTCTTTCTCGGGCTTGCCATGGCCGTCGCGCCGGTGGGCGGATGGCTGGCGGCCGGCGGCGGCCTGAGCGCCGAACCGTGGCTCCTCGGCCTGGCCATCGGACTCTGGGTGGGCGGGTTCGACATCCTGTACGCCTGCCAGGACGTGGACTTCGATCGCGGTCATGGGCTCCGCTCGATCCCGACGCGGTTCGGCGTCGCCGCCGCGATCGGCATCTCGCGCGCGATGCACGTCGCCACGGTGGCGGTGATGGCCGCGCTCGGAGCCGCGGCCGGCCTGCCCGCGCTCTACTACGGCGGCGTCGCCTTCGTGGCCGCGCTGCTCGTGTACGAGCAGTCGCTGGTGTCGGCCTCCGACCTGTCGCAGGTCAAGCGTGCCTTCGATCTCAACGGCTACGTGGGCATCGTGTATCTGGCTTCAACGGCGCTGGCGCTCTATGTCGGGTGAGGTTCGAGCCGCGATGGCCGCAGCGCCGCCCGACAAGTCGCCGGATCGCATTGCCGGCATGTTCGACGCCATCGCCCCGCGCTACGACCTGCTGAACCGGCTGCTCAGCGCCGGGA
>DASYRM010000206.1:0-13214 GCA_036004405.1 Vicinamibacterales bacterium | reverse complement strand
GGCTGAGAACCACGTGTCCTGACCCCTAGACGATACCGGCAGGTCGAGGAAGAACCTCAGAATGGTACTAGATGGCCCCCGTACAGTAAAGCAGCGGGAGCCCACCCTGATGAGCCCCCGCTGTCCCTCCGCCAGGCGCGCCGGAATGCCCGGCTGGCCTGACTTCAGCTCTTACCGCCGCGCGTAACCGCTGCGGAAGCCGTCCTCGTAGCCGTCGCGGAACCCGTCGCGATAGCTGAACGTGTAGCGCTCGCGCGAGCCGAAGTCGCCGTTGTAGCCGGGCGCGGTGCCCTGCCGCACTTCCTTGAAGCGGTTCGGCTCGAAGCGACGGTTGGCGCGCCGATCCTCGACGCCCTTGCGGTAGCCGTCACTGAAGCCGCGCGCCTGACCCGGGTTGCGGATGCCGCCACGGTTCCAGCCGCGGTCGTTGCGGCTGTCACGGCGATCCAGGCGGTCGTCGTCGCGGTAGCCGTTGCGATAACCCTCGGTGAAGCCGCGCCGGAACTCGTCGCGGTAGCGATCGCGCGAGCCGTTGTTGCGGTTGTAACCGGCATCGGCTTCCCGGTACTCGCGATGGTTCTGGACGTTGAACGCGCGCCCGCGACGGGCGTCTTCGTCGCCGAGCCGTTCGCCATCGCTGAAGCCGCGCTGGTAGGCCTCGCCGCCGAAGCGGCTCACGCCGCGGTCGTCGCGATCGCGCCACTGCGCGTTGGCGTTCGCCGGAAGCGCGAGCGTCGAGCACGCCACGGCGGCAATAACGAGTGGTGTCAAGAATGCTGCGCGCATGGGTGTATCTCCTCCTGGCCCGGTTCGTGGGCCCCGGTGTTGCCACTCACTTGTGCAAGCGGCGGGCCAGCTTGAGACGCGCCGGATCTGGCGAGAATCCGCTGTTCCGCCGCATCCGTAATGAAGGAAGGTCCCCGGCGGGGGACACCACAGGGCACCGACACCGATCGCCCCGCCGGAGGCGGGGCAATTAAATACTGCCCGAGCAATGCGGAGCCGTACCTCCATTTCCCATCCTTCCAAGGCGAAGCATTGCTCGTGCTAGCGTGCGGATGTGATCGATCGAATGAAGAGCTTGGAGTACCACGTCGGCGGCCAACCTGTGCGCGTCATCGTCGATGGCGTGCCGTCGCCCCAAGGGCGCACGCAGGCACAGAAGGCCGCGTGGTTCGCGCGCCACGCGGACCGCTATCGCCGCGGCCTCGTGCTGGCGCCGCGCGGACACGTGGACATGAGCGCGGTGCTGCTCACCGAGCCGTCGTCGGCCGACGCGCACGCGGGCCTCGTGTTTCTGGACGCCGCGGGTTGCCCGCGTTTCGCGCTTCCCGGCGTGATCGCCGCCGCGACGGCGGCAGTGGATCACGGTCTTATCTTCACGGGCGACGGTGGTGACGGCGTCACGATGCTGGCGTTCGACACGCCGGCCGGAACGGTGATCGCGCACGTGGGGACACCCGCGGCCGGACACGTGCGCGTGCGTGGCGTGCCGGCCTTCGTGCATGCCGCGGGGGTGCCCGTCTCGCTGCCTGGCCGCACGGTGCCCGTGGACATCGCGTTCAGCGGCGAGTTCTACGCCCTCGTGGACGGCGAGTCTGCCGGCGTGCCGATCGACGACGCCCATGTGCCCGAACTGCGGCGACTCGGACGGGCCGTCTGTGCCGCCGTCAACCACGCCGTCACGGCCGTGCATCCGGCCGACCGCACAATCGAGGGCGTGGCCGGAGCGTTGTTCACGGGGCCGCCGCGCGACGAGGCGGCACATCTGCGGTCCGTCCTCGTGACGGCGCAGGGTGCCGTGGACTGCTCGCCAGGCGGCAGCGCCACGGCTGCGGTGATGGCGGTGCTGGACGCGATTGGTCTGCTGGGCGACCCCGCGTCGTTCACGCACGAAGGGCTGAGCGGCGCGCATCTCACGGGGCGGCTGTCGTCGCGCTCGATGGTCGAGGACCGGCCGGCGCTCGTCGTCGACGTGGACGCCCGGGCGTGGCCGACCGGCGAGGAAACCTGGATCCTCGATCACGACGACCCGTTTCATCAGGGCGCGCGGACTAGCGGTGGCGGCTGCTAAGATCTCCCGGTTCATGAGCCGGACGATTCGCGGGGCCGTGATGGCGGCCGTCGTCACCACGCTGCTGGCCGTGCCCAGGCCCGCTGCCGCGCACCCCTCGCCCTTCAGCTATCTCGACGTCGTGTTCCGCAACGGCGGCATCGAGGGCACGCTCGTCGTCCACGTGATCGACGCCGCCCACGAACTCGGCATCACTCCTCCCGAGCGGCTGCTCGAGAACGACGTGGCCGAGCGTACCCGTGAGCAGCTCGGCGCCATCCTCAAACCGCGGCTCACGCTGCGCAGCGACGATCGCCGCCTCGATCTGCAGTGGATCAGTCTCGAGGTGCTGCGCGACGACGCCGCGCTGCGGCTCAGGTACCGCATCGCCAACGAGGAACCCGGCTCGTTGACCGTCCTGACACGACTGTTTCCCTACGACCCGCTGCACCAGACCTTCGTCAACATCTACGAAGCCGGCGAGCTGAAACAGCAGCTGATCTTCAACGCGGACAGCAAGGAATACGTCTACTACGCCGGCACCACGCAGGGCGCCGTGGCGGTGATGCGCACGTTCACGGCGTCGGGCGTGCACCACATCCTGATCGGCCCGGACCACATCCTGTTCTTGATCGGACTGCTGCTCCTCGGCGGCCGCTGGACCGCTCTGCTGAAGATCGTCTCGTTCTTCACCATCGGCCACAGCATCACGTTGTCGTTGGCGGCGCTCAACCTGGTCACCCCGCCGCCCAGCCTCATCGAGCCGGCCATCGCGCTCAGCATCGTGTTCGTGGGCGCCGACAACCTGGTGCGCGGAGACGGGCGCGATCTGCGGGCCTGGGTCGCGCTCGTGTTCGGGCTGGTGCACGGCTTCGGCTTCGCGAACGTGCTGCGCGAGTTCGGCCTGCCCCGCGAGGCCCTCGGCTGGTCGCTCTTCTCGTTCAACGTGGGCGTCGAGATCGGCCAGCTCGCCATCGTGCTGCTCGTCGCCACGCTTCTCGAAGCCGTCCGGCGGCGCAGCAGTCTGCTGGGCGCGCGCGTCGCCACGGCCGGATCCGTCGTCGTGATCGCGGCCGGCAGCTACTGGTTCGTCCAGCGCGTGTTCTTTCCCGTGTAGAGGCGGACCTTCAGGTCCGCCTGACAGGCGCACCTGAGAGGTGCGCCTCTACGTACGTCAGAACCAGCGCCTCGCCCACACCACCGACGCCATCGCCTGGTGCAGGTAGTCCGGTTGCGAGAACAGGCGCCGTGCGCGGTAGCTCGCACGCAGCGTGATCTCCGGCGTGATGCGGAACCCCACGGTTTCCTCCGCGCCCGCGAACGTCTGACGCGGGCCGAGCGGCTGCGCGAGCAGCGGCGGTCCGTCGAGCCGCTCCACGCGTCCGGCCACGAACCACCGCGGCGTCAACGTCTGCTGGCCCTGCACGTACCACCCCGACTCCACCGCGTGCCCGAGGTTGGTCTCCAGCCGGTCGCGCGTCCACTCGCCCTGCAGCTTCGTGTAGCGAAACGCCCACTCGGCCTCGACGGTCACGACCGTGGCCATCCGGTCCGACGGGCTGAGGGGAAGCTCCTCCGCGGCGCGCCACGGCCCGCGCGTCATCGAGCCGCCGACGCGCAGCCCGACCATCGGCGTGATGCCGCCGCCCACGACGATGTTCGTAAAGCGGGGCGGGTTGGTACCGAACGTCCTCCGCGCGCGAACCGGCGAGGTGTCAATAACCGCGCCCCGCATGTCCCAGTGCGTGCCCGAGATCGTGGTGCTGACGCCGAGCGGGTAGATGGCGCCGAGCAGCGTGATGCGGGGGCTCAGCGCCTCGGGCGGCGGCAGCCCCTGAAAGAGCGTCGACGGCTGCGCCACGGTGGGGTTGAGGTGAGGCCGCAGGGAAAGGTTCGAGAGGCCCACCGGCGACGTGATCAGCCCGCCCTCCACGCGCACACCGATCGGGCCCTTGTGCTCGTAGCGCAGGGCGGCCAGCCAGATCTGCCGGTTCCACTCGCCGCTGGCCTGACGCTGCGCCCATGGGCGCGTGACGATCTCGAGCCCTGGCGCAACGCGCGCCGCCACGTAGGCGTCGAAGATCGCGCCGCCCGTCGTGGAGCCGTTGGCGTCCACGGCGCGGTCCACGTCGGCCGACGTATCGAGCGTCAGCCAGGACGGCGCGGCGACCCGCTGCGCCGCGGCGGGTGCGGCCCACATCGTCGCGACCAGCCCCAGCAGCATGGCCGGTAGATGCAGACTGCGCGCGCGGTCAGCTCGCCACATCATGCACTCCGCGTGCCTCGGCTGGCGCCGCGCGCAGCGCCTCGTGCAGCGCGCGCACGCAGTCCACGTCGAACTGGGTGCCCGCATAGAGGTGCAGTTCCGCCATCGCGGCGCCCGGCGGCCGCGCTGGACGGTAGGCGCGCGCGCTCGTCATCGCGTCGTAGGCGTCGGCCACGTGGACGATGCGGGCCGCCAGCGGGACGTCGTCGCCGCGGAGGCCGAAGGGATAGCCGTGACCGTCTGGCCGCTCGTGGTGGAGCTCGACAATCGGCAGGTGCGGCTCGAGGAACGACACCTGCCGCAGGATGCGGGCGCCGAGCGCGGGGTGGCGCTTGATCTGCTCGTACTCGTCGGCCGTGAGTGGTTCGGGCTTCTGCAGGATGTCGTCGGCCAGCCCGATCTTGCCGATGTCGTGCAGGAGCGCGCCAAGGCGCACGATGGCGACCTCCGACTCGGGAAGCTGCAGCTGGCGCGCGATCACCACCGAGGTCTGGCTCACGCGCTCCGAGTGGCCGGCGGTGTACGGATCGCGCGCGTCGAGCGCGGCGGCGAGCGCGCGGATGGTCCCGAGGTAGGCGGCCCGCGTCTCCGCCTCGGCCGCCGTCAGCCCGCCCATCAGCTCGTTGAAGCTTGCCGCCAGCGCATCGAGCTCGCGGCTCTTGCCGGTCGGCTCCACCGTGCGGCTGAAATCGCGGGCCGCGGTCATCGTGGCAATGGCGTGCGACACCCGATTGATCGGGTCGGTGAGGGTGCGCGCCAGCCACAGACTGGCAAAGGCCGCGAGCACGAAGGCCCACAGCGCGATGGTGCCCAGGGCGAGGAGCGCGCTGCGCGTCGCTCCGCGGGCCACGGCGTCGATCGACGACAACATGTAGATGCGCACCGCCCCCAGGGCCATCAGTGTCCGGATCGCGTACTCCTCACCGCCGAGCGCCATCGTCGATCGCAGCTCGCCGGAGGATGCCGCAACCGCGCGCGTGAGCGCCTCGCCCACCGTGCCGCCCACCGGAACGTCGTTGACGGTGATGACGATTCCCGCATCGGCCAGCCGGCTCAGTTCCTCGGCGTAGACCGTGTCGAGGCTGGTGGCCACGACCAGCGATCCCACCGGACGGTCGCCGTAGAGGAGCGGCGCGCCCGAGAAGCGGAAAGCGCCGGTGGGCACGATGGCGATGCCGCTGTTGGCCGAGTTCGAGGTCTGCCGCACCTGCAGCCCCGCCGGCCAGCGGGCGGCGGCTGTGCCGCCGCTCGCGAACACGCGCCCTTCCGGATCGAGCGCGGCTACGACGTTGGCCCCGATGGTCGAGGCCAACCGTTCCACCTCGCGCGCCACGGTCTCCTGAAGTGCGCCGTCCTGAGCCGGGGTGGCCCCGCCTTTCGAGGCGACGCTGTCACGCTCGGTGAAATAGGTGTCGAGCGCGGCTTTCAGGCTGGAGCTCTCGGACAGCGCCGAGATAGCCACGAGCTGGTCGCGCTGTCGCTGCGCCTCGAACCGCGAGAAGGCGCGTTCGCCGACTTGGAGCTTTTCGGCCTCGGATGCGCGCACGCGGTCGCGCGCGTCGACCAGAAGCACGGTGAAGACGACCGACAGAATGACGGCGACGGTGATGAAGGTCACGCCCATGGTTCGGGTGACGAGGCGTGGCGGCCGCTTCACTGCGCCGGCACCGGAAGCACGAACTCCACCGAGGCCGTGCGCCCGCCCTCGGTGCGCACGCGGATGGTGGTGTCGCCGAGGCGTTCGTGCCACGCGGTGATCTGCGGGTTGCCGGGCGGCAGATCGTCGATCTCGAAGCTGCCGTCGGCGTCGGCGACCGTGAACCACGGATGGTTGAACACGACGACCGAGGCGGCCATGTGCGAATGGATGTCGCAGAACACCTTGATGATCCCGGCCTTGTCGAACTTGACGGCCCGGGACTCGCCGCGCGGAAACCGCCCGAGGTTGAAGGTGCGCGCGCGCGAGAGCGAGAAGACGTTGTGATAGATGGGGTCGTCGTTGGGGAAGTCCACCGTGGACCCCACCGGAACGGCGATGACATGCGGCAGGAAGGTCTCGCCGCGCTGCCGGATGGCCGCGCGCCGGGGCGGCACGGCACGCGCCGGCGCGTCCTTGAGGAACACGACCACGTTCTCCACCTCGGACGGCGGCGCCAGCTGCGCCTGTGCCACCGCACGGGAGGGATACGCGGATGAGGGCCGCCGTCCACCTGGGGGAATGTCGATGACGACGCGGCCCCGTACCGTGGCTGTCTGCTGTGCGGCCGGGCGGTTTCCGGTGGGCAATCCGGTCGCCGCCAGGGCAAGCAGCAACGAGAGCCCGATCGCTCGCACTGGCCCGAATTGTATGCCATCGTCACCACATGATGGCTGCCGTACTGGCGATGATGCTGGCGTCCAGCGCAGTACCGCCCGAGCCCGGCATCTCCGAGAGCCTGGCGCGCGAGCGGGCCGCGGCCGTACGGGATCTGCGCTACGAGCTCGAACTGCAGGTGCCGGTGGCGCGGACAACTCCCGTCGCCGGCCGCGTCGTCGTGCGCTTTTCGCTCGCCGCGCTGGGACGCGTGGTTCTCGACTTTTCGCGGCCGAAGGACGCGGTCCGCGGCGTCCGCCTCGACGGCCACGAGGTGGCGTACGAGCTCGTCAACGGCCACCTCGTCATCGCCTCGGCCACGGCCGGGTCGCATTACGTGTCGATCGACTTCGTGGCCGGCGACGACGCGCTCAACCGGAACGACGAGTTCCTGTACACCCTCTTCGTTCCGGCGCGCGCCCGGCTCACGTTTCCCTGCTTCGACCAGCCGGACCTGAAGGCGCGCTACTCGCTGACGCTGACGGTGCCCACGGGCTGGCAGGCGGTGAGCAACGGCGCCACCCTCACCACCGCCGACGCGGCGCGCGTGCCCGGCACCACGTCGCTGGTGTTTGCCGAGACGCAGCCGCTGCCCACCTATCTGTTCGCGTTTGCCGCCGGCCGGTTCTCGGTGGAAACCGCCGAGCGCGGCGGCCGGCAGTTCCGGCTGTTCCATCGCGAGACCGACGCCGCCAAGGTGGCGCGCAACCGCGACGCCATCTTCGACCAGCACGCCGCCGCCCTGGCCTGGCTCGAGGACTACACCGCGATCCCCTACGCGTTCGGGAAGTTCGACATCGTGGCCATCCCCGCCTTCACGTTCGGCGGCATGGAGCACGCCGGCGCGATCTTCTACAACGCGTCGAGCCTGCTCCTCGACGAGTCGGCCACGCAGAACCAGATGCTCGACCGCGCCAACGTCATCGCCCACGAGACCTCGCACATGTGGTTCGGCGACCTCGTGACGATGCGCTGGTTCAACGACGTCTGGATGAAAGAGGTGTTCGCCAATTTCATGGCGGACAAGATCGTGAACCCGTCGTTTCCCACCGTGAATCACCAGCTCCGGTTCCTGCTGGCGCACTATCCGTCGGCCTATAGCGTGGACCGGACCGACGGCACCAACGCCATCCGCCAGGTGCTCGGCAACCTGGACGAGGCGGGGCAGATGTACGGGCCGATCATCTACGACAAGGCGCCGGTGGTCATGCGCCAGCTCGAGATGATCATGGGCGCCGGCCCGTTCCGCGACGGGCTGCGGGAGTACCTCAAGACCTACCAGTTCGGCAACGCGACGTGGCTCGATCTCGTGCGCACGCTGGACGCGAAGACGCCGCGTGACCTGGCGGCCTGGAGCCGCGCCTGGGTGGAAGAGCGCGGCCGCCCCACCATCACGACCCGCGTACGTGGGCCCGGGTCTTTAGACCCGGGCAACCGCATCGCCTCGATTACCTTGACGTCGCGCGACGGCATGGGCCGCGGTCTCGTGTGGCCGCAGCAGCTTTCCGTGTCGGTCGGTTATGACGGCGACGTGAAGAGCGTGACTGTGGACATGCGCACCGCGACGGCGGCCGTGCCAGGCGTCGAGGGCCGCGAGCGTCCTCGCTTCGTGCTGCCGAACGGCGGCGGCCTCGGGTACGGCCTGTTCGTCCTCGACGACGCGAGCCGCGCCTACCTGGTGGACCACGTGGAGCAGCTGCCCGATCCGCTGCTGCGCGGCAGCGCCTGGGTGACGCTCTGGGACAACCTGCTCGAGGGCGCCATTCCGCCGCCCGCGCTGTTTGAGACGGCGCTGCGGGCGCTGCCTGTCGAGCGCGACGAGCAGAACGTCCAGCGCATCCTCGGCTATGCCGCGCGGATCTACTGGCGGTTTCTGTCGCCCGCGCAGCGGCAGCCCCACGCGGGCCGTCTGGAGAGCGTGCTGCGCGAGGGGCTGGCACGCGCCGCGACGCAAAGCGAGAAGTCGGCGTGGTTCAACGCCTATCGCGACACCGTGATGTCGCCCGAGGGGCTGGCCTGGCTCGAACGCGTGTGGCGGCGCCAGGAGCGAGTGCCCGGACTCACGCTGGCCGAACCGGACGAGATCACGCTGGCGATGGAGCTGGCCGTGCGCGAAGTGCCGCGGTGGAAGACGATCCTCGACGAGCAGCTGGCGCGGACACAGAATCCTGACCGGAAGGATCGGCTCGCGTTCGTGATGCCGGCGCTTTCGGCCGATCCGGCCGAGCGCGAGCGATCATTCGAACGCTTCACGCTGCTGGAGAACCGCCGGCGCGAAGTGTGGGTGCAGGACAGCCTGCAGTATCTGAACCACCCGCTGCGCGCGGCGCACGGACAGCGCTTTGTCCAGCCCGCGCTCGAGATGCTGCGCGAAATTCAGCGAACAGGCGACATCTTCTTCCCGACGCGTTGGATGGAGCGGACGCTGTGGGGCTATCGATCGCCCGAGGTGGCCACCACGGTCCGCGCGTTCCTCGCGCGCCAGAAGGACTATCCGCAGCGCCTGCGGTGGACGATCCTCAGCACCGCCGACGAGCTCTTCCGCGCCTCGCGCGTTCCGTCGTAGGGGAGGTCGTAGGGGCCGCCTTCAGGCGGCCCGTCGGCGCGGGCGCGATGCTACACTGCGGCGCTTTGAGGCCGGCCTGAAGGCCTGCAGCCACCTACGAAAGGATTCGCATCGTGAGCCAGACCGTGACCTATCCGCGTCCGGACGGCAAGACCTGTGACGGGTACTACGTCGAGCCGGCGGCCGGCGCGTCGGCGCCAGGCGTTGTCGTCATCCAGGAGTGGTGGGGCGTCAACGATCAGATCAGGGGCGTGGCCGATCGCCTGTGCAAGGCCGGCTATCGCGTGATCGTCCCCGACCTCTATCGCGGCAAGGTCTCCGACCTGGACGTCAAGGAGGCCGAACACCTGATGACCGGCCTCGACTTCGGTGATGCCGCCACCCAGGACATCCGCGGAGCGGTGCAGTACCTGAAGCAGACCAGCCCCAAGGTCGGCGTGACCGGCTTCTGCATGGGCGGCGCGTTGACGGTACTGACGGCAGGGACGTCGCCGGAAGCCGACATGGCCATCGTCTGGTATGGCGTGCCGCCGCTCGACTACGTCGATGCCACCCGGATCCACATCCCGATCCAGGGGCACTTCGCCATCGAAGACGCGTTCTTTCCGATCGCGCAGGCCGACGGGCTGGACGCGAAGCTGACGGCGGCCAACGTGCCGCACGAGTTCCACCGGTATCAGGCGCAGCACGCTTTCGCGAACGAGACGGCGCTCAACCTGCCGATCCCTGCGAAGTACGACGCCAGCGCCGCCGCCACCGCCTGGCAGCGCGCGATGGCGTTCTTCCAGAAACATCTGTCGTAGGGGCTGCCTTCAGGCAGCCCGTGTCCATGGGCCGCCTTCACAGGCGGCCCGTGGCTACGCCGGCCGATAGGCCGTGCGCGCCACCTCGCCATACGGCACCGGTGCAACCGTGGCGCGGAGGCGTGTCTGCACGTGGGGTTCGGACGTGGGCTTTCGGCCGGCGTCCTCTTCGCCCCAGACAATCGTCACTTCGGTGCCGGGCGTGCTCAGCGCCACGTCCACGCAGCCGAGCGACAGCATCGCGCGCTCGTTGAACGAGTAAGCCGTGTAGGTGGACAGGCCGATCGTCTTCCCGTCCTTCTCCACCTTGTCGAACGGCAGCGTGGCGTAGTTGGCGAGCGGCAGGTCGATGTACTTGGCGTTGGCGCCGGGCTGGAAGAGCGTGCCGAGCGTGCGCGCCACGTCGTCGCCGTTCCACACGAAGGTCACCTTCTGCCGCCGCGACGCGGGCATCGCCTCGAGCGCGGCGCGGCCGACGAAGTCGTGGTCGAACTTCACGATCGACCCGTAGCCGAGCTCGTGCGGCGTCAGGTAGTAGTCCTCGATGTTCGCCGACATGAAGCTGCCGCCCAGTGAGGCCATCGCCTCGTAGCTCGTCGTCTTGAGCCATTCGCGATACGGCTTCATGTCGTCACCGGTGTAGACGGCCGGCAGCGGCGACGGAATCCAGCCCGACTCGATGGTGCTGGTCGGATAGGTCCGCGCGCCGACCTGGCGGATGCCGAATGGCTTGCCCGCCTGCAGCAGCGCGTCGCGCACCTGATCGCCCTGCTCCCAGGGCCCGAAGATCTCCCAGCCGGGTTGACCCACCATGCCGTGGCGAAGCGCTCGCACCTTGAGCCCCGCGATAGGGAAGACCCCCATGTGGAAGAAGCGGATGTCGGGAACCGCCCCGCCGGTCACCGCTTCCATCACCTTGATGGCGTTGGGCCCCTGGATCTGAAAGCGAAACGCCTGGCGGCGCCCCTGGTTCTGCGCCGATCGCTCGTCGCGTTCGACCTTGGCGTTGTACTTCCCGCTCTCCACGTGGTACTGCACCCAGTTGGCCACCGGCGGGCGGCCGACGATGTTGAACGACTGGTCGGCCAGGTAAAAGAGGATGGCATCGCCAATCACGTAGCCGCGCGGATTGCAGACCACGATCTGCTTCGCCTGATCGACCTTGAAGGTCTTGAAGCTGTTGACCCCGAGGTCGGAGAGCACCTTCAGCGCGTCGGGGCCGCTCACATACAGATCGGTCATGTGGTGCGACTGGTCGAAGAGCGCGCACGTCTCCCGCCAGGCGCGCTGCTCGTCGCGCCAGTTGGTGAACTCGTGGCGGACGACCGGAAACGCGTAGGGACCGATCTGGGAATTGCGCAGCAGCTGCACGGGGCCGCCGGCGCCCTTCAACACTTCTTCCAGGTTCTGGCTCATGACACCTCGGTTCGCAAAGCGACGGATTATACCTAAGGCCTAAGGCCTAAGGCCTAAGGCCCAAGGCCCAAGGCCGACAAGTATCAGTTGGCGCTCGGCCGCTCGGCGTGAGTGACGACGACGCTGTCCACTGGAGCGCGCTGAGCCTCGAGCTTCAGCCCCAGTTGTTCCCGGATCGCGGTGAAGAGCGAGGGCGGCGAGTCGGGGAGCGGCTGAGCCGTGTCGGGGAGCCAGCGGAGCTCGAACGTCATGGCGGCTAGCCCTGTCTTGTCGAGCACCATACGTCCGGTTTCACGGCTGAGAAACTGCGCGAACCGCGCCATCGGCAGTGGCGGCGCGCAACTCACGATGCGCCCGGAGACATACATGCTGGAGGCCTTCGGATCCGAGCAGCTGGTCACCTTGGGCCCAGTCTCCGCGGGGACGAGCGCGAAGACCGGCATCTCGAGAGGCTCACGGCGGACCTGCAGCTGAAAGCGTTCGGCGAGCAGCGTGCGAAGCATGAGCCGCATGTCATCCATGCCCGGCGCCCCTGCGTTCTCCACGAGCGCCTCGACCTCGAAGAAGTTCGATTCGCCTACTCCTTGATTCTCTGGAATCCCGGCAACCTGGTACTCGCCCACGTCATAGGCGACACGGATCAGGCCGCACAGTTGCGTCACATAAACGCGGATGCGATTTCCCGACCGTTCGACCGCTGGAAGCGCGCACGGGAAGCGTCGGGCCAGTATCGCGTCGGACACGGTGATCGCTTTGATCGACGCGACGTCGAAACGTGCGCTCTTGAATTCATCGCGCTGGGCCGACAGCGGCGCCACGAATACCAATGCGCAGGCGATCAGCGCCAGCGCTCGGAAGACGATCAAATGGCCGGCCAGTGCGGCCAGCACCAGCACCGCAGGCAGCCACACGAACGGCGCATACGTGACGAAGACGTTCAGGTGATCGGGCCCGAACGCGGCAAAGCGCGGCGTCGAGAGAATCGCCACGACCACGATGTTGACGAGCAGCAGGAGGCCGGCGATGTTCCACGCGGTGACGAGCCGGCGGCCGGCGACGCCGGCGGCCACGAGGCCGGCCACGATGAGCGCGGTGGCGCCGGTCGCGATGTCGAAATTGCGGCCGCTGTAGCTCATTTGCTCCGGCATGATGCCGCGGCCGACCAGCGCGTGCATCGAGATCTCCAGGGGCAAACGGAAGGCCTGCGCGGCGACCAGCGTCCACAGGGGCAGACGCGCGAGGCGGCCACCCAGCGGGCTGAACGCGATCGAGACGCCGAGCGCCACAATCGCCACGACGAGCAGCGCGAAGGGGGGCGGCGTCGCGTCCCAGCGCTGGAACGTGCCCCGGTCCGCCAATGCCAGCGTCACCCCCATCCAGATCAGCGCGCCCGCTGCGGCGCTCATCGCCGCGCGGCCGGCGAACGCTGCCGCACCCGTGCGCCGCCAGGCGGCCGCCGTGCCCCAGACGAAGAGGATGGCGACCGCGACAGGCAGGACGAGGAAGGCGAGGACGGGCGGGTCGGCCAGCGAGAAGGGAGGCATGCCCCAATCCTATTGCCGTACACTCACGCCATGAGAGTCGCCGCCGCCATTGTCGTTGCCGCAGCGATCGTGTCGCCCGTGGTCGACGCACAATCGCCGCCGGGTGGACACGTGCACTACGCGGCCGCACCCCAGGGTGCGTCGCCCAGCGGCGCGCTGGCGCCCCGGCTGCAGAACCTCGGCGCGCACACCTTCCCGGTGTCGACCCGCAAC
>DASYRM010000205.1:0-18867 GCA_036004405.1 Vicinamibacterales bacterium | reverse complement strand
CATACGACAGGCGATGGCCGCGAGCCGAGCGCGCCGCGGGACGGGCCGCTTGAAGGCGGCCCCTACTACTGACTACTCTTGACAGGCGGCCGCGATCCACTTGCCGTGATGCTCTCGCGCGACAGCGCACTCGTAGCACATCGTCTGTGTGTAGTCTTCGCGACCTATCTGATCAAGAACGACCCGGAGCCCATACATCCGTAGCGTGCTAGCATCCTCGCCACTATTCTCCTAGAGGCGGAGCGTCCGCCTTCGCCAAGGCTACGGCGGACCACCGTAGCTTTAGCGGAGGTGGTCGGCCCCGCCGGCGAGGACACATGGCCAAGAAGCGTTCGACACGCTCCGTTCGTAGAACCACCAGGCCCCGCGCGGTCGCGGCGAAGAAGAAGACGCCGGCGCGCGGGGCCCGCACCGCGGCGCGGAAGACAGCCGCGCCGAAGAAGGCCACGCGGAAGAAGGCCGCGCGATCTGCGACCCGACGGCCCAGCGAGATCTTCGCGCCCGTCAAAGGTGCGGAACGACGCGAGTTCGGCCATGTGCTGCTCGAGGTGGGCAAGGCCGGCGCGGCCCGCGTGAAGCGCATGATCTATCCGGCGGGGTTCCGCTGGTCGAAGGACATGAAGCCGGTGGTCGGCACCGAGCTCTGCATGCACGCGCACGTGGGCTTCCTTGTGCACGGCGAGATTCACATCGAGTATCCCGACGGCTGCGTCATCGAGCACCGGGCGCCGCAGATCGTCGTCATAGAGCCGGGGCACGACGGCTGGGTGGTGGGCAAGGAGCCGGTGGTGATGGTGGAGTTCGACTTCGAGGGCGACACCGTCGCGAAGCTCGGGATGCCGTCATCGCACACCCACGCACCGGCGGTCGGCCCGCGGAGCGTTCCCTCATAGGTCGGGTGGGGCGGGTAGGGCCTCGCCGTCTGGAATACCTCGCGGCGGCAGGGCTGTTCCTCTTCGCCTTCGCGATCCGCGTGCGCGGGATCGAGTCGCACTTCTGGCTGCTCGGCGACCAGGTTCGCGACTGGGGCATCGCGCTGCGCCCGTTCCACGAGCTGCCGCTCGTGGGACCGGCCACGCACGTCGGCGGCTACACCATCGGTCCGGCCTACTACTGGATCATGTGGGCCATCCGGCTCACGGTCGGCCCCTGGTTCGACAACCTTCCACATGCCGGCGGCTATGGGCAGGCCGCGATCGAGTCGGGGGCCGATGTGCTGCTGCTCGTGGCGCTCGGACGCCGCCTCGACTCGCCAGGCGTCGCCTTCGCGGCGATGCTCGTGATCGTTACAGCGCCTTTCGACGTGGCGCTCTCCGCCATCGACTGGACGTCGCCGATCGCGTCGGCGCTCGGCAAGGCCGCCGTCGCGCTGATCCTGCTCGACTGGCAACGCAAGGGAGCGCTCCGCGTCGCCGCCATCGTCGCGCTCGCGTGGTGCGCCGTGCAGGTCTACACCGGTGCCGTCTACGTCACGGCCGGCGTGATGGCGGCGCTGCTGCTGGAGCCGCTCGCGCGGCGCGACTGGATCGGCATGCGGCGTGTCGTTGCCACGCTCTCGGTGGTCGTGCTCGCGCTCCAGTTGCCGTATCTCGCGCACCGCGTGATGGACCGGTCCAGCGGCGCCGCGATGGGCGCGGTGACGGGCGGCATCGGCCAGATCTTGACCGGCCGCACGCAGCCCGAGGTGGCCAAGAGCCTCGCCGGTTTCGCCGGCGCCTTCAACTACATCGAGGTGGAGCCGTGGCACACGCCGCTGCCGCTGGCGGCGCTCGCCGTCTGCAGCGTCATCGTCGCGGTCCGCTACCGGCGCGATCCGGTGGTGCTGTCGCTGACGCTGCTGCCGCAGGGGCTCGCAATCGTGGGATACGCGCTCTTTCTCGGCACGTTGGACCACTACTACTACATCCCGGTGATGCCAGTCACGGTGCTGACGGCCGCGTTCGCGGTGGCTCTGCCCGCGAGCACGCGTAGCGGTCGCGTGGTGGGAATCGCGATGGTCGCTGTGGCGGCGGCCGCCGTGCCGTGGCGGTTGGGATTTGCGACCACCATGCACCGGCTGCCGGAGTATCGCGTGCTGGTGGCGGCCTCGCGCGCACTTGCCGCGAAGCACGAGCCGGTGCGCGCGATCCGTACGGAGTTCACGCTGCCGCCGTCGACCGATCCCGAGTTCCTCTACAAGATTCTTGGCGGACGGATCGATCCCAACGCGCCCCGCGCGGCGCTGATCGAGACTGACGGTAGCGTGCGGTATGTAGAGGGCGGTCTGTAGACCGCCCTTCGTACGTAGGGGCCGCCTTGAGGCGGCCCGTTCAGCGTGAGCCGGCCTGGCGCTCGGCGACGCGCGCCGCCCGCAGGATGTTGGGCAGGCCGTAGTTGCCCTCGTGGCACGCGTACTCGTAGATCGGCCCTTCGAAGCGTCGGATCGGCACCTCGCCCGACCACGGGGCCGCCCACGTTCCCGGGTCCTCTACCGTGAACTCATAGCGGATCGTGTCGGTGTCCACGCGCGAGAAGCGCTCGACGACGTGAAGCCGGGTGCTCGACCGGATGTCCTGTCGCGTGTTCGATGGGGAGCCGCGGAACGGCGTCTTGTCGGTGAAGTTTGCCGTGTCCACCACGAGCGTGTCGCCTTCCCACCGCCCGCGCGCGTCGCCGTAGAGATACCGCACGCCCGCGCTCGGGTGCGGCCGTCCGTCGAGCGGGATCATGCGCATCTCGTGCATCAGCTCGTGACTGATCAGGACGTAGTCGGCCGTCTGAAGGATCTGGAAGTTGGCGTAGTAGGTGGGCGGCAGCATCGGCGGGCCGACGTTGCCCCAGGTGATGCAGCGCTCGCCGAGCGAGCGGTCCTGCACGCTGTCGGCGGGCCCGCGGCCCTGCCGGCGGGCCGCGTCCGCCGCTTCGCGACGTTTGGCTTCCTCGGTCAGCGGCGGCAGCTTCCCGTCACCGGGGCTCGTGATGAGCGACGTGCGCAGGTTGGCTTCCTTGGTGTAGTTCTCCTTTTGCCAGATCGCGTCGTCGTAGTGGACGTCGGTGCGAGACTGGTTCTCGAGCCGATCGAGACGGGCGCGTACGAACGCGGCCGCCTCTTGCGGCGTGAAGTGCGACTTGCCGGCCAGCTCCGCCGGACGCTCGAGCGGCGTGTAGGAATCGTTGGTCCAATAGCCCTGCAGGTCGGGGTGTCCGTCGGCTGTGCGCGGCAGCGTCTGCCCGGCGCGCGGCTTCGGTGCCAGCGCGGTTTGACCCGACGGCAGCGTCACCATGACGGCGAGTGCGGTCAAGGTGAGGGCGACGACCCAGCGGGAACGGCTCATCGGGGACCTCCAGCGAGACGGAAACAGGGAACCGGACGGCCCAAAGCTACCGCCGCCCGATGCAGACGTCAATCCCGCGCCGGTGGCTTACGGTGCGGTCTAGCGAATGGCGTCGCGTTCGGCCCGGAGCGCAGTAATGGGGTCGAGCTCCCGGATAGAGGGGCGAACGTTGTCGAGATAGAGCCGGTCTCGCTTGCTGCTCAGCAGCCGGATGGCAGTGTCGAAGTGCTGCCTCGCGGCACGCCGCCGCCCGGTGTCTCGATACAAACGACCGAGCACCAGATGTGCCTCGTGGCTTTGAGGGTAGAGCGCCAGCAGGTCGGTCGCGGCACGTTCGGTGGTCGGTTCGTCATCGAGTGATGCGAACACCATTCGGCGTCGAAGCAGTTCCGCCCGGTCCGCAAACGTGCGGATGGGTCTCAACTCGTAATCCACGCGATCGCTGTTCAACTCCAAGGGTACGCTTGTCCGCATGGCCGGTAGCTCGAGGCGCCATCGGTAGAGACCCGGTTCGCCTTCTGCTGCGAAGGTGGCGCGCCACCTGACTTCAATGCCCGGTTCGAGCTCGATGACCGATCCCCAGTTGACCGGTTTGGGAGGTCCAACTTCATTCACGTGGCCGAGCGGTAGGAACGTGAGCTCAGGAACGCCATTGGGCGGCTCCTGCGCGAGCCGAAATGCGCCTGTCGCTGGTATCCCCGTCGTGTCGATGTGCTGGCGTTGCTTTGTCGGGTTGCCGATCCGAATATCGAGACGGACCGTTTCGCCCTGGAAAAAGGCGAAGAGCGCGCTCGCCGGAGCCGGCACGTACGTGTCTGTAAATCCGTCGGCAGTAGCAACAAAGACCAGTCGCTCGGGCTGCTGAGCCGATACGACATCAGCCGCAACCAGAGCGGCGGGCAGAAGGAGGGCAAGCCAGGCCCGCGCCGCGCAAGTCATGTTCGACGCGCCTAGCAGAACCTCCGACCGCGCGTCGGTCTCCGTCGTCGCTCGCAACTGTGTTATACACGTAGCACCATGCGCGCGTGCTCGCCTGCAGTGTTCGTCCTCTTGTGCGCCAGTGCACTGGGTGGCGTCGTGCGTGGACAAGAGCCGCCGCGCCGTGCTGCCGTGCGCCTCGACCCGATTCCCGCGATTCTCGACGCGTTTCGAGACCATGAGGTCGTGGCGCTCAGCGAGGGGCCTCACGGCAATGCGGCCGGCCACGCGTTCCGGCTGGCGCTCATCCGCGACCCACGGTTCGCCACCGTCGTGAACGACATCGTCGTCGAGAGCGGGAGCGCGCGCTATCAGCCTGACGTGGACGCGTTCGTGCGCGGCGACGCCGTATCCGAAGAGGTGATTCGCGAGGCGCTCGAGAACAGCGCCGTGGCCACACCGGTGTGGGACCGCTCGATCTTTCTCGAGTTCTTCCGCGCCGTGCGCACGTTGAACCAGACCCTGCCTCCCGCGCGCCGCGTGCGCCTGCTGATGGGCGACCCGCCGATCGACTGGGCGACGGTCAAGACCTTCGACGACTATCGCCCCTGGCTCCGGCAGCGCGACTCGTATCCGGCGGGCATCATCCAGAGGGAAGTGCTGGCGCGCAACCGGCGCGCGCTCATCGTTTACGGTGACGGCCACCTGCAGGCGCGCAGCGAACGTCCGGGGCGCTCGATGGTTGCGATTCTCGAGGCCAGCGGCGCGCGGGTGTTTGCCGTCAGCAGCACATTTGCGGATCTCACATCGTTTCAGTCCGACGTGGCATCCTGGACGTCGCCAAGTCTGGCGCTCGTGAAAGGTACGCGGCTGGGAGTGATCCCCTACGAGTACCTCTTCGGTCCGCAGCCACCTGACCCCTTTTTCAAGACGCACCCAAACGTGGAGGACCACTTCGACGCCCTGCTCTCGCTTGGGCCTCCGGCCGCGATGCATCTGGCGCCGATCGCGTATCCGCGCTGCGCGGATCCAGCCTATATGGATCGCCGGGTCGGCCGCATGGTGGCGACCGGAATGCCGCCCAGCGTCAGGGATCGGTTGACGCAGGACTGCCTGGCCGCAAAGCCCCGTTAGCTGGGTAGCTTTTCCGCGCGCGAAGCCCCGACCGCCGCGCCAACCGCCCCGAGGGTGAGGGCAAACGACGCGGCAATGGCGAGGAAGATGCTCCCGATGACCAGGATGAAGGGTTTCTCCACGATGGAGGCGAACAGCGTCGGGACCCCGAGCGTCGCGTAGGCGGCGAACATCGCGAAGTCGATCAGGCCGAGAAGGCCGGAGTTGACGACGCCGGTGGCGACGCGGCCGGTTCGACGCGCACCGGAGTAGCCGGCGCCCAGGAAGAACAGCGCATCGAGCAGCGAGACATTCGGCGCCGGAACGAGGCTCGGGTTCCATCCCGACAGCGGCAACAGCATGAACGCCGCGAGCCCCAACTTGACGGCGCCGAGCCCGAGGGCGAACGGCCAGACAGGTCGCCCCGCAACGCTGAGAACGTGGAGGACGTACCAGACGTCGGCCCGAAGCCGCCCGAGCGACGGTCGCCTGACCGCTCGGTATTCCTCGAGCAGATCGCCCGCCGTCGACTCGGCATCGTGAGGCCGCAGCGCAGTGTGCAACAGCATCTGGGCGAGCCGCGGAGGGTTGGCCTGTTCGTCGATCATGTGCGCACCTTCAGCGGCCAGGCGAGGCCGCGCCAGAGGGAGTCGCTCGCCGATTTCGCCTCGTTCAGGGCTCTGATGCCCGTGGCGGTTGGGACGAAATAGCGCCTCGCGCGGCCGCCGCGGATGGCGGTGCCCGGCGCGAGCCGGGAAAGCGCGAAGCCCTTCGCTTCAAGGCGCTCGAGGGTCGCGTAGACTGCGCCGGCGGAGACTTCGCGCTCGAGCCGCTTCTGCACCTCGTTCAGGATCGCGCGGCCGTAGGCATCACTCCCCAGGCGGACGAGCGCCACGAGAACTGCCTGTTCGAAGTGGCCGATGACTTCCGCCATGTTATGTGTCTACAGTGTAGACATAGACGCGCGGGTGTCAAGAGTTAGGATCGCGACGCGGGGAGGGTGCAGTGAGAATGGCCAACGCATCTGCCGTGCTGGCGTGCCTCGGTGCCCTCGTTGTCGGCCACGACTGGGCGACGGTTGAAGCGGCGCCCCGAGCCCTGACGCGCGCCGCCATCGAGGAAGCCATCGTGTTCGGGGCGACGCACGATCCCCAGCCGTATCTGCTACGCCACGCCGGCAGGGAAGACAACACGGTGGTCGTTGGTGCCGTGTACACGCCGTTCCTTCGCGTCGCGTTCCTGTCGCACGCGGCCGCGGCGCGGGGCGAGCACCTCGAGGCGGCCGACGTGAACCCCGTTTTGACGGAGCCGCTCGCCTACATCGCGTTCAGGTGGTACGGCCGCGACGTGGTCGACCCGAGCCGGGCGGAGGAGTTTGCCGCGCTGCGGCCACGTGTGGCCATGCTTCGGACGCCTCCGCCATCGGTCGAGAGGGCCGGGGTCCCCTTCAGTACGGTCAGGGGTGGGGTGCCTCCGGTGTGGTGGAAGCCGGCGAAAGAACTGCTCGAGACATTCGGCGCAACGCTTCCCTACGACGACGTCGCCTTCGTGGCCGCCTACCCGCTCGAGAGCCTGACGCCTCTGAGGACCTTCGTAATGTACAAGGCGATATACACCGAGGAGATTCCCGAAGTCGTTTCGCTGAGGTTCGGCGTCGTACGGGCCGCCGATGCGGCAGGCTGGCGATAGCGGAGCAGCCTGGCAATAGAAGCTGGGCTGGCGTGAAGCTCAGTGCGGATACCGCTTACAATGCGCCGAGGAGACGCCAATGCGGATCACTGCGATCGTTGCGTTCGTCGCCGTCGTTCACATCGGGTCGGCTTCGATCGCGGCGCAGCAGCCGACGGATGGCTTGCGGCCCAAAGGGAACCCTCTCGGGAACCTGTTCGCACTGTCGAGCAAGCCTCCCTCGCCGCCACGCTTCCTGTTTCCGACGCCGACGCCGACGCCGACGCTCAATCAGCCTTCAGACCCACGCGTCGCCGCAAAACCGACGGTCGTCTGCGGGTTGACGTTGATCCCTGCCGATCCAAACGTCGACCGGGCAATCCGGCATGAAGTCCCCGAAGACGGTCCCAGGTTTTTGATCCGATCCGTCGACCCGAGAATCTGTCGACGGCCTTGAATCGAGAGGGTTCATTCGATCGCCGCGCAGCAGCCTCCAGACGTACACCTCGCCCCGAGATGATTCGAACCTGGACGGCGATGCTTCTGTCGACGGCCACCCTCGCCGCCGGGGCGGTCGTCACCCGTGCCGCGCAGGCGCCGCCACGCTTCGACGTAGCCTCGATCAGGCCGTCGGCTCGCCCGCCGGCCGGGCCCGTGGGGGTTCGCATTGGTCCCACGCAGGCGCGGTTCATCTTCGGCTCGCTGCGGGCGTACATCGCGGCGGCGTACGGCGTGCGCGACCATCAGATTGCCGGCCCGGCGTGGATGGGAACCGCGATGTTCGACATCGTCGCGAAGATGCCCGACGACGGCGCAGCCCTGCAGCAGGTGCCGGCCATGCTCCGAGCGCTGCTCGAGGAACGTTTCCGCATTCGCGCACACCGCGAGCCGCGTGAGCTCCCGGTGTACGCGCTCGAGGTCGCGCCGCAGGGCCCGCCGCTCGTCCGGCTTCCCGACGAAGCGCCGCCTCCTGGCCCGTTCACGGCCGAAAGCGGACCGGAGGGAGGACGGAGAGTCACCGATCTCGGCGACGGGGGCAGGTTTGCCATTGGCGGCAATCGGTTCGAGGCCACGCGCGTAACGATGAAGGCGTTGGCCGATCTGCTCGCGCCGTTCGTCGATCGGCCGATCCTGGACATGACGGGGCTCGAAGGGCGGTACAACGTCGCCGTCGTGCTGACGCCGGAAGACTTCCAGGCCCTGATGTCCCGCTCCGTCGCCGCCGCCGGTTACGTGGTTTCGCCGGAAGCGCTGCGGCTGGCGGAAACGGCATCCTCAGTCGCCGTTCCGGACGCGCTGGCGCGGGTCGGCCTGAAGCTGCGGCAGCAGCGCGCTCCGATCGAGGTGCTTGTCATCGACCGCATCGATCGCACTCCCACCGAGAACTGACGCGCGGTCTCACAGGTGCGCGGGGGTGACCCGCGTGGTATGTTATGTTTATAACATGTCCGGATCAGGTGTCGCCATCGATTGCGCTCGAAGCCGTTTGGGGGCCGTTGCGACGGCGACGGCCGCCACATTCATCGTACTGACAGGCGCTGGCATCGCTGCGCAGGTCCCGCCGCCGCAGATGCCTCTCTCTTTCGAAGTGGCGTCGGTGAAGCCGAATCGCTCTGGGGACAATGCGACCTTCATTCAGCTGCTGCCAGGCGGACGGTTCTTGGCGTCCAACGCCACGCTCCGCGCTCTGATCCAGGCGGCGTATCAGTTCGAACTGCAGGAGTTTCAAATTGTTGGTGGTGAAGGGTGGATGGACACTGAACGATTTGACATCGACGCACGGGCGGGCGCCGAGCGACTGCCGAATGAGCTTTCAGCGATGGTGCGCACCCTTCTTGGCACTCGCTTCAAACTCGTCACCCGTCGCGAGAGGCGCGAGATGCCGATATTCGTACTGAGCGTCGGGAGTAGCGCGCAGCCGGGTCCGATGCTCAAACCAGCCAGCGGTACTTGCGTGAGTGGGCCGATACCTACGGGACCGACGGCACCTCGGACACCGGTGCGGTGTGGCATCCGAGTCGAGACGCGGGACAACGGAACGCTTCACTTGACGGGAGCCGGCGCCACGATCGCGCAGTTGGCGCAACGTCTCCAGTTCTATGTGCAACGTGCTGTCACCGACTCGAGCGGGCTCACAGTTGCCTACGACTTCGAGGTCGATTTCGCTCGGCCTTTGCCGCCTCGCTCCAGCAATGGCTTGTCGACCACACCCGCGTCGCCAGACGCGCTGCCCCTTGCAACGGCACTCGCCGAACAACTGGGGCTGCGCATCGACTCGGCTCGCGCTCAAGCCGAGGTTCTTGTGATCGAGAGCGCGGATCGTCCTGAGGCGAACTGACGCCGCCACCGGAAATCGCTTTCGGACCTGGGACGCGAGTGAAGTTCTTCAGCAGCAGCCTCGCGCGCAAAAGGATTCGCCCTCGCTAGTCGGTCGAAAACGCAAGTCCACGCGGTTCGTACGCGATTCCGCCGAGCGCGAGGGGGTGTCATTTGGCGCGCGCTGTCTCTTATCCCAGGGGGCATTTGCCTGCGGCGAATCGACGAAGTACACTGCTGGTTTGCAGTGGGTGAGCCGCACCGCGGCCCGGACCCTGTGCAACTTCAGCCTGCGAACCGCGTCAGGGCCGGAAGGCAGCAGCGCTAAACAGACCCTGAGGTGTACGCAGGTGCGCCGGGCTGCGGTGGGGCACACCCACCGCGTCCACCCAGCCAATGTCCTATCAGGTGCTCGCCCGGAAGTGGCGCCCGCAGCGCTTCGACGACGTGGTCGGGCAGCAGGCCACCACGCGTACGTTGCGCAACGCGCTCGCGAGCGGGCGCATCGCGCACGCCTTCGTGTTCGCGGGCTCGCGCGGCTGCGGCAAGACGACCACCGCACGCATCCTGGCAAAGGCCCTCAACTGCGAGAAGGGGCCGTCGGCCGATCCGTGCGGTGAGTGCGACGCCTGCGTCGAGATTGCGCAGGGGCGCGACATGGACGTGCTCGAGATCGACGCCGCCAGCCACACCGGCATCGACAACATCCGCGAGGTGGTCATTGCCGGGCTGGCGATCTCGCCGGTGCGCGACCGCTACAAGGTATTCATCATCGACGAGGTGCACCAGCTCTCCACGCCTTCGTTCAACGCGCTGCTGAAGTCGATCGAAGAGCCGCCGGCCCACGTGGTCTTCATGATGGCCACGACCGAGCTCCACAAGATCCCCGACACCATCCTGTCGCGTTCACAGGTGTTCGAGTTCCGCACCATTGCCACCAAGGCCATCGTCGACCAGCTCCGCATGATCGCCGGCGCCGAGAAGATCGAGGTGGGCGACGACTCGCTCGCGCTCATTGCGCGCGCGGCCGAAGGCAGCATGCGCGACGCGCAGAGCGCGCTCGACCAGGTGCTGGCATTCTCCGGTCAGACCGTGTCGCTCGACGACGTCACGACCGTGCTCGGACTGGTCGGTCGCGATCTCTTGTTCGACCTCATCGAGGCGGTGGCCGACGAGGACGGGCCGCACGCGTTCGCGCTCGCGGACCGCGCCGTGGAGTCTGGGCACGACCTCAAGCTGGTGTGCCGCGAGCTCACGCGCGTGGTGCGCGACATCATGATGGTCATGGTCGATCCGGGCCGCGCCGGCGAGGGCGACCTGGCCGAGGGTGAGCGCGCGCGGCTGACGGCGCTCGCCGGGCGCTTCTCGCGCGAAGACCTCATGCGCGCCTTCGATCTGCTGGCGAAGTGCGAGCAGGACATTCGTGTGGCCGCGCATCCGCGCTACCACTTCGAGATGGCGATGCTGAAGTGGATGCACCTGCGCCGTCTCGTGCCGCTGGCCGATCTGCTCGAGCAGATGGGATCGGGACGTCCGGCGCTGCCCGCACCGGTGGCGCCACGGGCAGCGGCAGCCCCGGCCGCCGGCGGATCTGCAGGCGGACCTAAAGGTCCGCCTCTACGTACCGCGCCTGCGGCAGGCGAACCTAAAAGTTCGCCTCTACGTACCCCTGCTCCAGCTGCCGCCGCACCGGCGAGCTCGCCGGCCACCACGCCGTCGTCGCAACTCAAGGACGCGCTGCTGGCGGAGATCCGGAGCGGCAAGGCGTTCTTCTACAACACCGTCATCGCCCAGGCGCAGTCGATCGAGCTGTCGGGCGACAAGGTGATGTTTGCGTTTCTGCCCACGCACCGGGCGCTGCGCGAGCAGCTCGAACAGAACCGCGCGTGGATCGAAGCCGCCGCCGAGCGCGTGGCCGGCCGGAAGATCGCGGTCTTGTCCGTGCAGGTGGAGACCGGCGCGCCGGCCGCCAACGGCGCCAAACCGGCGGCGGACGCCCCCGAGCCGCCGTCGTCGAACGGCAAACGGGATCTCAAGGCCGAGGCGATGGCATCGGCGGCCGTGCAAGCCGTGCTCGACGTGTTCCCCGGCGAGATCAAAGACGTCGAGGAGCTTTAATCCGCCATGAACATCGTCGACATGGTGCGGCAGGCCAAGGAGATGCAGGAGCGCCTGCAGAAGCAGATGGCCGAGGTGCGCGTGGAAGCCACGGCCGGAGGCGGCATGGTGACCGTGGTGATGAACGGCGCCAAGCAGGTGGAGTCGCTGGTCATCGATCCCACCGTGGTGTCGAAGGACGACGTGGAGATGCTGCAGGATATGATCGTCGCCGCGCTCAACGACGCGCAGCGCAAGGTGGACGAACGCCTCGGTGGGGCGATGCAGGGCCTGCTGGGCGGGCTCAAGATCCCCGGGTTGTCGTAACCGCGCCTGCGCCGCCGCGCCCTGAATGCTTCCTGAACCGCTCACACGTCTCGTCGAACAGCTCCAGCGCCTGCCCGGCATCGGTGCCAAGGGCGCCCAGCGGCTGGCCTTTCACGTCCTCAAGACCCCGCGCGAGGACGCCGACCGTCTGTGCGAGGCGATCCGCGACGTCAAGGAGCGTGTCACCTACTGCTCGGTGTGCAACAACATCACCGACAGCGACCCGTGCGTCTACTGCACCGGCGCCACGCGCGACACGCGGCTCATCTGCGTGGTCGAAGAGCCGCAGAACGTCAGCGTCGTGGAAAAGACCCAGGGGTTCAAAGGGCTGTATCACGTGCTCATGGGGGCGCTGTCGCCGCTCCACGGCGTGGGGCCCGACGACCTGAAGATCAAAGGGCTGCTGTCGCGTGTGGGCAGCGGCACCGTGGAAGAGGTGATTCTCGCCACCAATCCCACCGTCGAGGGCGAGGCCACCGCGCTCTACCTGGCGCGGCTGCTCAAGCCGCTCGGCGTCCGCGTCACGCGCATCGCCATGGGCATCCCCGTCGGATCCGACCTCGAGTACGCCGACGAGGTCACGATGACGAGAGCGATGGAAGGGCGTCGCGACTTTTGATGAGGAGCGATCGGTAACGTGGTCCAAGCCGTCGATCAGCTGCCCGCGGCCGCCCTGCTGCTGCTCGGGGGCATTGTCGTGTGCTTCTTCGGCCGGAAGTTGTTCCGCACGTCGCTGGCCATCGTCGGCTTCGTGCTGGGCGCGGCCGCCGCGAGCTCGGTGTTCGGCGTCAGCGACCGCATGCCGATGTTGATTGCCGGCGTGGCCGGCGGGCTCATCGGCGCGTTCATTCTCTACACCGCCTACTACATCGGCGTGGCGCTGGTGGGCGCCGCGTTCGGGGCCGTGGCCGCCAACGTGGCGTTTTCGCTGGCGCATCGCGAGCCGCCGGTGGTGGCGGTGGTGCTGTTTGCCGTGGCCGGCGCCGTCCTCTCGACCTACCTCCAGCGGTATTTCGTCATCGTCGGATCCGGCGTGGCGGGCGCGCTGATGATCATTCACGGCGCGATCGGCCTGGCCGGGAAGCAGCTCGGCGTCTCGGCCTCGACCAGCGGCGTGTGGACGGTGGTCCCGTTCGATCCCGCACCCGGCCAGCGCTGGGTGCCCGTGGCGTGGGGGCTGCTCGGCATCATCGGGATTGCCGTTCAGCTCGGGTGGACCGGCGGCGAAAAAGGCCGCGTCGGCCGCGGAAAACCGAAAACCGCGTAGAGGCACTCTTGTAGGGGCACATCTTTTAGATGTGCCCGCGCTAGCGCCCAGGCGTCTGCGGGCGTTCGGGACGCTCGGGCCTGACGGGCGCCTCTGGTCTGGCGGGTCGCGCCGGCCGCTCCGTGGGGGCCTCGGGCCGAGTCGCCGCCGGACGCTCGACACCGGCCGCCCGCGTGGCGGTAAAGATCTGCTCCGGCCGTTCGCCGCGGGCGATCGCGTCGCGCAACGCGCGCAGGCTGGCGTGGCCGTCGCGATAGTCGCGCTCGCGCCGCTTCACCTGCCGCCCTACTTCCAGCATCTCGTGCGCGCGGTAGCCGTGCCGCACCGCTTCCGCCATCACCGCTGTTCCCTCAGACGCCGGCAGCGCCGCACTCTTGATGAGCGAGAGGCCCTTGGCCGCGCCCGCGAGGCTGTCGGATGGCAGCGGCGGCGAGCCTGCCGGCTGCGCCTGGCGCCGCAGCTCGCGCACTTCGTCGGCGCTCACGCCGCCCGCGAGCGCGTCGGCGAGCAGCACGATCGGTTCGTCGCGAACCGGGGCCGCGGCGAGATTCAACTCGCGGATGAGCGCATCCGCGGTACTGAACTGTCCGGCCATCTGGCGCACGACCGTGTCGATGCGCTTCGGGTCGACGCCCTTGGCCAACCCTTCGCGCAGCTTGTTGGCCAGCGGCGCCACCGGCAGCCCCTTCGTGCCGGCGTCTTCCACCGGACGCAGCAACGCGCCGGCGTCGTCGGCCGCGATGCCGCGATCGGCCGCGAGCCGCAGAATCGCCTCGCGCTCGGGGGCCGCGATGCCCTGCGCGAGACACGGCACGGCGCTCAGCACGAGGGCGCACACCAGCGCGGCCAGAGAAGTCCTCATGGCACTACCACCACGCCGTTGCGCGCGCCGAAGCCGTCGTCCACGTAGTCGGCGGCCCGCGGCGGCGTCACCCACGCGCCGTCCACTACGTACATGAACAGATGCTCGCCCGGCGGCAGCGCCACGATCGCCGTCCACCGCCGCCGCGACGCGTCGAGCGACATCGGATGCGAGGTGGCCGACCAGCCGTTGAACGTGCCCGCCACCGCCACCGTGCCCGCGGCCGTCTGGTCGAGCGAGAAGCGGACGCCCGCCCGGGTGACGAGCGGCGTCAGGTCTGCGCGGGCAGCACACGACGCCGACACCACCAGGCAGAGGAGGCAGAGAGGGCGGAGAAGGCGGAGAAGGCGGAGAAGGTAGTGTAGGGAAGGCATCTCTCCTCATAGCGGCGCCCCCGGCGGCAGCACTTCGAGCACCGCGTTCCGCGCCCCGAACCCGTCGTCGGCCTGCTCGACGGCGGCTGGATCCCCCACCCAGCGCTGGCCATCCACGACGAACATGTACTCGTAGCGGCCGGGCGTGAGCGGCAGCGTCACGCTCCACACGCCGGTGGAGACCTGCTGCAGTGACGTGCGCGTCGAGTCCCAGCCGTTGAAGTCGCCCACCGCGTGCACGCTGCGCGCGTCGGGCTGCAGGACGACCAGACGCACCAACACCGGCGCCGTCCCCGTCGCCGTCGCGGAGGTGGCGGCCTGGCGCGAGTCGATGGCGCGGGCGACGCCGAAGCCGGCGGCCACCGCGAGCACGACGACGGCAGCGGCCTGCGCCAGATTCCACTGCATCACATGCGGAGTCCACAACCAAGCGAGGCGTGAGACACGCGTGGACGGTGCAGTCACCGCCGACGTCCGTTCGAGCACGCCTGCGACGAACGCCGCCGATGCCGCGGGTCGGGCCATCCGCTGGCCTGCTTCCGCCACGTGCTGCAGCGCGATCACCCGGCGGCGGAGGCCGCCGTCGCGACCGATGCGGTCGGCAAACGACTCGCGCTCGGCAGGCGTGAGCTCCTGATCGACGAAGCGCTGCGCGAGTTCGTAGTTGCGGGCCTTCAGGCCCGCCTCGGGGAGGTGTTCGTTCGTCATCGGCATGCCCCGCTCAAATGCGCCAGCGCCCGGCACAGCAGACCGCGCGCCTTGTAGACCCGCATCTTCACCGTGTCGCGCGGCGTGTCGAGGATGGCGCTCATCTCCTCGTAGCCCAGCCCCTCGACATGGCGGAGCACGAACGACTCGCGGTAGAGCGGCGGCAGCTCACGGATGCCGCGCTCGATCGCCTCTGCCAGCTCGCTCTGTTCGAGCTCCCACTGCGGCGTCTCGTCGTCGGGCGGCTCCCACCCGTCGTCGTGCTCTTCGTCGAGCGACACATCGAACGCGCGGCGCGCGCGCAGCCGGTCGCGGCACTTGTTGACCGCGATGCGATACAGCCAGGTGGAAAACTTCGATTCGTGCTTGAAACCGGCGAGGGCGGTGAAGGCCGCCACGAAGGCGTCCTGCGCCGCGTCTTCAGCATCCGCCTGGCCAAGTATGCGGGTGGTGACGCTGAGGACCGACGCCGCGTGCCGGGCGACGAGCACACCAAAGGCGCCCTGGTCGCCGCCCTGGGCGGCCTCTACGAGTGCCGCGTCGTCCCGTGCGCCGTTCATGCGATCAGAAGCGCCGGCTGATCCCCACGGTGAAACCGCGCTCGGCGGCGCCGTCGCTCGCACCGAACTGGGCGGCCAGCTGCGCCTGCCAGCCGCGGCCCTTCAGCGTGAGCGCCGCCAGCATGTCGCGCGCGTTGGGCAGGCCCGGCACGATGGCCTGGTATTGCTCGAAGAACACGCTGACGTTCACCGCGCCGCGCGCGAGATCCTGCCCGAGCCCGACGTCGTACCACCACGGTCGGTTGAACTCCACGCCCTCGGGCCGGCCGATGACGGTGTAGCCGCCGTCGGCCATCGCCGAAAGCCCGCCGCCAACCGATCGCGTGATCTCGAGGCCGACGCCTTCGTCGGGACGTCCGGTGCCCAGCCCCCGATCGGCGTCCGCCGTCGGCGTCTTGACGTGTGCCCGCACCGCGATGGTGGGGAACCACGCGCGTTCGTCGAGCAGGTAGTAGCGCCCACGCAGCACCACGTCGCCAAGGCCGCATCGGCGTTGAACCGTGACCGCCGGTGTCGCGGGTGTCGTCGTTGGCGTCGTGGCGGTGCTGCCGCGCGCCGGTCTCGTCGCCGCCGTGTCGCGAACGCCGGTGCTGCCGGTGCGAATCGCCGAGTCGCCGACGATCGTGACGTCCGTCGCGCCTGTGACGCACAGATACGGGACGACCAGCGCGACGTCGCCGTCCTTGAACAGCCGCTTGGCCGTGACCGGCGCGTAGAAGATGTCGGTGTCTGCGCCGGTGCCGTAGCTGCCGGTCAGAAAGCTGGGCGCCGTCCCCACCTGCCACGTCTGCGCCTGCGCCGGGTTGGCGAGCGCGAGCCCGACGAGTACGTAGAGGGCGGTTTGTAGACCGCCCTTCACGTTGTCAGCCACGCGACGGGCGCTCCGGCCGTTCCGGCCGCTCGGGCCGATCAGGGCGCTCGGGACGATCGGGGCGCTCGGGGCGTTCCGGCCGCTCTGGACGTTCCGGGCGTTCGGGACGGTCTGGCCGATCCGGACGGTCCGGACGGTCAGGCCGATCGGGCCGTTCCCGGCGATCGCGCCGATCGCGGCGGTCGCGTCGATCCGGCCGCTCCCGACGCTCGGGCCGATCCGGCTGCACTTCCACCGCGCCGTCCGCGACGGCCTGCGCCATCGCCGGCGTGACCCCGAGGGCAATCCAACCGGCGGCGACAAGCGCCGGCAGCATGCGTGCTCTCCTCATCTCTTCCTCCTATCGACCTGCGAATGGTCCGGGCCCATGGCGTCGAGGGGAGCCGCGTGCAGCCATGAGCAGTGTGCCGGCCCGACCATATCCGTCGAGCTGGCGTTTGGTTGGTTGGACGGATGAGGACGGCTCCCGTAAACGGGTGGGCTCTGGCCACCTGGTCGAAAAACCGGGTACCATTGAGCACGGCTATGAACAAGACTTCGATTTCGATGGTGCTGGCGGGTAGCGTCTTCGCTGCCGCGCTGACGGTGACGGTAGGAGCCCAGGCGACGCGGTCGACCAACGAGGGCGTGTATTCGGCGGAGCAGGCCACCAAGGGCGAGGCCGTATACAAGGAGAATTGCGCCGCCTGTCACGGCGACAACCTCGAAGGCAGCGGCCCCATGCCGCCGCTCGCGGGCAAGGATTTCCTCTCGAACTGGCAGGGCAAGACGGTGGGCGATCTGTTCGAGAAGACGCAGACCTCGATGCCCGCCACTGCGCCCGGGACGCTGACGCCGGAGCAGGCGTCGAACCTGATGGCGTACCTTCTGAGCCAGGGGAAGTATCCGGCGGGCGCCGCGGCGCTGTCGGACAAGATGGATGATCTGAAGAAGATCTCCATCGACACGCCCAAGTAAGGCTCCGGCCGTCCGTACGTGGGCCCGGGTCTTCAGACCCGGGCGCCGAATTCTGCTAAGATCCTAAGGTTTCGCTCGACCGGCGGCCGTCAGGCTGCCGGTCACTCTCGCCTCTATTCCTCGGTAGCTCAACGGCAGAGCATCCGGCTGTTAACCGGAGGGTTGCTGGTTCGAATCCAGCCCGAGGAGCCAAACTTTTCAATGCTTTAAGGGGGCACGCTCTCCAGTGTCGGGTTGAGTGTGCCCGATTTTGTGCCCCCGCTTTGTAGACCGTCCGGTCTTCTTCGGCTTCTCATCCAAAATCTCAACGGCCTTGCGTAGAGCAACCTGCCCGATGTGGCCGTAGCGTTTGGCCATCCTCACCGTGGTGGCCGGACTCCAACCCAGGATGGAGGCGACGACCGAGAGGGGCGCTCCACCTTCGAGCATCCTGGTCACGCAGGTGTGCCGAAGATCGTGGAACCGGACGGAGAGGCCGGTATTCTTCTTGACCGATTCCCAGGCCTCCTTCCATGACGTCATCGGTTTCTCCGGGTCGGTGTCGAAGACCATTACCTCGAACTGGTCTCCGCCGGCGCCGTATCGCTCCGATGGGAAGACGTAGTGTTCCGGGGCTCGTCTCGGAAATGCCTCAGCCCAGAAGCGGAGAATCTCGCTCGCCTTGCTGTTCAGAGGAATGACTCGGCCAGCGCCAGCCTCGGTCTTGCTTTTTCCGACCTTGATAGCTCTGGCCTCCAGGTCAACCTGTGTCCACTTCAGGAGTCGAAGCTCCGAATACCTCATTCCGGTGTTCAACGACAGGAGCACAACGGGCATCAGCGAACGTGACCGACTCAGGGAGCAAGCATGAAGGAGCGTTTTCTCTTCCTCGGTCGACAGGGCTTGTCCCACGTCGTCTCTGGTGGAGAGAAGCCGAACATCGGGCTGCAAGTTCGCCCACAGGCGGTGTCGTCGAAGGATGGCCCGAATGGTCCCGACTTCGAGATTTACGGTCTTCGGACTCGTCAGCTTGTCTCCGTAGGGACGGGCCTTTTCTTTGAGCCTCTGCGTCTGGTAGCGGGCGATGTCATCGGCGCTGACATCCGAGAGGAGTAGCTTGCCGAGGACTGGTTTGATGTGACCAAGGTTGGTCTTCTCGATGATGTAGCTCTTCGCCGAGATCGTGGGCTTCTTCAACTCGAGCCACTTTGCCGCCGCGACGCTGAAGCTCTCTGGTGCAGATCGCCTTTTCAGACCGTGGTAGCCCTCTTCCAACTCCCGCCGCCGCTTGAGTTCGGCTCGTCTGGCGACGTCCTTAGAGGTCGTCTTGGCGGATTCCCGAAACGTTCGGCCGGCGAACGCGAACTTCCACCACCACACGCCACCGCGCCGATACAGCATGGTCTACCTCTTGGCCGGAATCGTACTCTCGTCGATCACTCGCCGAATCTCCGCCGCGGGAATGCGAATCGCTCGACCGAGACGAAGATGCGTGAGTCGACGTTCAGCAACCCAGGCCCTGACGGTGTGAACAGA